>JAETSX010000015.1 GCA_021769425.1 Eubacterium sp. | reverse complement strand
CGGCCTTCAGCGCTGTCTGGTTCAGCGGCAGATCTTTTAACCCGTCCATCACTGTGTTCAGGTCTAAAAACACTCCATTGTAACTGCTTTTTATCATATCCGGCAACAGTTCGTTATTCTCGTCCAGAAGAAAAACATCCGGCCCCTTGCCCGCCATAACCTGCACCTGCATGTCCTTCACTGCCTTTTGGTTTTTCTCCGTTTTCTCCGAAGGGGTATTGTCAATATAAGGAACCACTTCAATCTCCACTTCCGTTTCCGGATGGAGCTTACAGTATTTTACAATTGCCTTCCTATAAAAATCTTCCTACTGCTCTGAAATGGCGATCACCATCTTCGGCTGGTCTCCTGAGCCTTCTTCAGCCCCTTTTTCAGAGGTGGGATTGGAAGATGCACAGGACGCAAAAAAAAGTGCACACAATAATCCTGCCAGAATAAGCGCTAATTTTTTCTTCATGTACATTGCCTCCCTATTGGTTTTTAAAGTACAGCAGCCTGAATCAATCTGTTTGAAGGCATTGATTTAAGCTGCCGATATAGTTTAAAATTCTTTATATAAAATATGAAAATCTTCGACTTCCATAGTATGGATGGCCATGCGCCCCGCCAAACGACAGGTTTTAATATAATAATAATTAATTTAAAGGTCTAAATCTTTAAATTAAAATATTCATCCGCAGGCTTACGGTTTGATTTTATCATAAAATTTCGCCTTGTGGCTCTAATTGACAAAAATAGGCAATACAATTGTAAAAATTAACCTCTTCATATATTAAAAAAATGCTTTCCGTCGTCTATGCCTCCGCTTTGCGGAACACATCTGACAGAAAGCGCTGTTTTATATAATTTAAGATGATAACTCTATTTCAGACATATACAAAATTGCCTTTACACAGAATAGTTCTCCCTCAGAATACAGCTTCATGGTTCCATGGTATTTCTTTATGATTTTTCCTGCGCTCCTCAAGCCAAAACCATGATCTTTTCTGTTTTCTTTGGTAGTGGACCATCCTGCCTGATTCTGAGAAAGTTTTGTTTTGGAAAAACTGTTCTTTATTTCTATTGTCAAGATTCCTTTTTTTAATTGAATCAACACATCTAAAATCTTTTCCTCCGTATGCTCCGCAGCCTCTATTGCATTTTCCAGTAAATTCCCCAGAACAATATTAATATCAAAAGAATGGAGCGCTCCTTCTGGAATTTGTATTTTTACCTGCACAGAACGTAAAACATTTCTGGCTCTCTGAATCATATAATTCATCAGGCAGTCAACCTCCATATTTCCTGATGATATAAATTCGTCGGGATTTTGCATAAAAGCTTCCATACTCTCGACATATTCCAATATGGCGGATGTTTGATTCTGCATTGCAAGCAATTTTATCTCATTTAAATGATGCTTCATATCATGCTTCAACAACTTCATCTGTTCTTCATTTTGAACAATTACTGCAATCTGGTCTTTGTATACCTGAACTTTTGCCTGAGGATTTCATTTTCATAATGCCGGACAAAGAAATTCAGCAGTAAATTGTACAAATAAAAAAGCCAAAAATTAACGGCCAAAAATCCTGCGCTGACGATTAATAACACTGTTTGTGAACTGCCTTTTACGCCCATCAGTAAACCGAAAGTTATGATACTGGAAACAGGAACTAACATCATTGCCAGAGGCAGACTTTTAATATCTTTAGAGCCTTTTCTGCTAAGAATCATTTTCTCTGTTGCAAGTTCACAGAAAAAAAATAAAAGTACTGAAATGACCTCATAGAACTGGTTAAATCCGTATCCATATTTGTAATTTACAAAGGGCAGAACAGCAAGGGTGTCACACACCATATTGATGAAATAGACAGAACAAGATATAAAAAAGCTTATTTTTATTGACTTATGATACATTAATGTGAGCAGACTGACACCGACCAGATTTATGATAAAATTTATCCATGCGGAATGGAATGCCAGGTAACACCCTGTATTTGCCAGAAAAAAAACACTAAAGGCAATGCCTCTCACACACTTTTCGGAATATTTTACCGGTATTTCCCTTTCTGAAAATATATTTATGTATTGGCAAATCAAGTAAACACGGAATAAATTTGTTAAAATACAGATAACGGTTTGTATCATGATACATCCCCCTTTTTATCTTCCCTCAGAATACGTTTCATTAGAAAAGCAGTCCTTAAATACGGCTCAGTATCTGCTCCCGCACCTGCTTTCTGTGTGCTTTGCTTATCGCCAACATTGTCCCGTCTATTAATTCTACCCTCTCAGACGTATAACGGGTAATATATTCCTGATTGACTGCATAAGACTTATGGATGATCAGAAAGCTGCTCGGAAGCTTTCTGAGAATATCACTCAGCTTTCCATAAAACTCCTGTTCCCCACTTTTCGTAAACACCTTTATTTTCCTGCCCTCACTGGAAAAATAAAGAATATTCCCAAAAGGGATATAATAAAATTCACGTCCATTTTGAAATATAAATTTATCTGTGTTGTTTCCCAGAATTTTTATGGCAAGATCCAGCGCTGCATCTATGTCCTTCTGTGAAATAGGCTTAACCAGAAAATCCATTGGCTGTGTTTTAAATAATTCCTGGGCATAAGAAGATTTTCCGGAAATGTATATAATTTGCATTGCTCTGTCCTCCAGAGAATTTCTGATAAAATCGCCCACCTGAATGCCCGTCATTTCAAACAATGCGATATCCAGAAATAAAATATCCAGCGGGTGTTTTTCTGAAAGATAATCACAAAGCTCTTCCCCTGTATGCCATGTCTTTGTTTGCAATTTAATGTTCTTCTTTTCGGAATAATGTAAAATCATTTTTTCCAAAAAAGAACATACATTTTTTCCGTCATCGCAGATTCCGATTTTGTACATAACAAACTCCATTTTCAATATATTTATTTTTTAATAAAGATTTGGACGCAAGATGGAACAGACATTTATATTATATCATAACTCTGCCTGAAAAACACAGAATATAATATATTTCACCCCAATAACCCGCAATGTTGCACATCCACTTATTTCCCTTACCGCTTCCCAAGACAATATATTACTCCCATGAAAATCACATGCATATCCGGCGTTTCCATACAATCTTCAAGCTCCAGAATCTTCCTGCCTTTACATTCTTTCATCCCAAACTCTTCCGGCAAAAAGCAACCATCAACGCTTCTGATTCATTTAACCCATTTTATAGCAACCTAATTAAACAGGGCCGCAGGAACCTGCCGCCATTCACATATATCGTTGTGACATCAAAAGAATCACCGTATATATCGCTGAATGGCTGGCAAATTCCTACAGCCCCGTCATCTTCTATGATATCTTGTCTTTTCCCAATAAAACAATACGAAACCGGATGGCCGGATGGAACCTAGAGCGCGCTTAAAAATCATTTCCGCCGTCAGCGCTAAGGAATCTTCCATGCCTTGAACAGTTCCTTAGCGCAACAATCTCCCACAAATTGCGGAAAGCATCTGTCAGAAAGCGCTTTTCAAACACGCGCTAAGATTCGCTCTACAAACTCCCTCGCCCGCACCAAATCCTCTTCATTAGGATGGAACAGCCCTTCGTCAAGATTTCGGAGCATTGTCTTTCTCCATTCCTCCTGCCTCGGATCTTCCATGGGAATCTCATAATTCTCCCGCACCTGCATAGGCATTTTCCCCTGGCACAGAAAAGCCCCCAGATATTCGCAGTCATCCGGAATCCACACTTTTACCTTCTGTTCTATGGACTTAAAATAATCCGCTCCGTTTCCCAGGCCGCAGGTGCCGAACAGCGCCACTTTTTTCCCTTGAAGTTCTGACAGCATATCAATGACAGAAATATCGCAGGTTCCCCGATCCACCCAGAATCCGATAAAAAATATTTCCGCATCTTTTCCCCTATATTCCGCCATACTCTGCATATCTTTGGACATACCCGGAAGCGCGCTGAAAATTTCAGTGGCAACTTTCTTCGTATTGCCGGTAACACTGGAATACACCACCATATAATCCATGTTTTGCCCTCCTTAATAATAGGGTATTCCGCCGCAGCAAAGGCCGCCTCCGCCGCAGCAGAAATTGCATGCAAGATTCGCCAGGCAGAGCTTCATGCAAAAGTCGCCGCCAAAAACCACAGGGCTTCCGTAACTTTGTCGCCTGGCGTCATACCAGCTTCCTCCGTTCTGAAGCTGCGCATAAAGCTGCTGATACTCCATATTCCCAGGCTCCATGGACACAGCTTTCTGCGCGGCATCCAACGCCGCCACATTATTGCCCGCACCGGAATTGGCAATGGCAGAAAGATAATGCCAGCGGGCGTCCCGGCTGCTCATACTGTTTAATACATTCAATGCTTCTTTGTAATGACCGCTTCGGATATAGTTAGACGCCGCCTGCTGATAGGCGCTCTCCTCATCCTGACCGGAAGTTCTGCTTTGCTGACGCCCCTGAAATCCGCCGAAACCTCCGAAAAAATCTCCGAAATCCCAGTAACCTCCTTGAGCGCCTCCCTGGCTCTGTCCGCTGTATCCTGAAGCCCCGTAACCGCCGGAAGTTCCGCTCTCCTTCTCCCTCATAATCTGCTGATATGCCTGCTGTATTTCTTTGAACTTTTCTTCTGCCTGCTCCTTATTTGGATTATTCACATTGGCATCGGGATGGTATTTTCTGCTGAGAGAACGATACGCTTTCTTAATCTCTTCCTCTGTGGCATTCCGATTCAGTCCAAGTACCGCATATGGATCATACATCTGTTGCTTTCCTCTCCCTGTTCTTCTTCACACATTCGTACCGGCGCCACACGCCGGAGTATAAAATATTTCTCAAAATCTCTGCATTCTCTACAATTGGAAGACGCTCAAAGGCCCTTGAGCATTCTGCCATCATCATGCGCAGAATCATTTCCGCCTTCTCTTCGAATCCCTCAGTTCCAAAATCCCCCTGAAAAAGATTGTAGTTGCCGTTTTTTATATCCTTTTCCACATCTTCATAAGCGTCCATTAGGTAAATAAACTTTCCAAGGAAAAATCCCAGGCGGCGCAGCTCTTCTTCCCATTCATCCTTTCGCCAGACAAAGATTTCTTCCATAATCCTGCCGAAACATCCGGACGCCTCATCCGGGTTCCTGCTGTTTTCCTCCTCACACCGGCGAAGCTGCTTCAAATTCTCCTGAAAAAGAGACGCTTTTTCCTGATAAGATTGCTGAATATGCCGGCATTTCTTTTCCAGAAGCAAGGATAAGGCCCTTCTGGTAACCCTGCGTTCATCTTCCCAGTCATCCAGGCACTTATAATAAGACAGCAGCAAATTCATATCCGCCCCGTACTCCGTAAACCGATTCATCCTTGCGGGATGTTTCTCCAAAGGATGTGCCAGACACCTTAAACAGCTTACCTCTGTCTCCGGTTCATAAAGACTGGTGAGCAGCAGAATCATAAAAGTCATATCGTAGCTTAAAGTAATCTGCCCCCGCCTTCCAAACCGCTTCTTTAGCGTCTTGCAGAGGCCGCAGTAATAAGACTGATAGAGATCAAATTCCCTGAATTTCATCTCCGGTTTATTTACAATAATATATCCAAACATAATATCCTCTCTGTATGAATATATTCTAACCCTTCCAGCGGCAATTGCAATGAACAAAACCGAAAGATTCTATAAAATATTTATAAACTGCCTATTATGCGTAAATTCCATTTCCAGACAACTCCAGGATAAATCTCTACCGGACATAAGAACTTTCCAGACTCTCAATTTCTGACAGCCAAAGGACGCTGCTGGCGTCACTGGGCATCCTGAGATCCCCTCTGGGGGAAACAGCCACCGTTCCCACCTTGGGTCCGTCCGGCAGGCAGGATCGCTTAAACTGCTGAGAAAAAAACCTTCTTACGAACACTTTCAGCCATTTTAAAATAATCTCTCCGCTGTATTTTCCTTTAAAGGCATATTCCGCCAGCCGGTATATTTTACCGGGGCCGAAACCGGAACGGAGCATATGGTATAAAAAGAAATCATGCAGTTCGTAAGGGCCTACAATATCTTCTGTTTTCTGAGAAATCCTTCCGTCCTTCGGGGGCAGCAGTTCCGGGCTGACCGGTGTATCCAACACGTCCAGAAGAATTTTTTTCAATTCAGCATCACCGCAGGTATCTGCATAATACTGTACCAGATGGCGCACTAATGTCTTGGGCACTGATGCGTTTACCCCGTACATAGACATGTGATCCCCGTTATAGGTGGCCCAGCCCAGGGCCAGTTCCGACATATCTCCGGTGCCGATCACCATGCCGTTTTCCTTGTTGGCAATATCCATCAGAATCTGCGTCCGCTCTCTGGCCTGTCCGTTTTCATAGGTCACATCATGCTGATGTTCCTCATGGGCAATATCCCGAAAATGCACCCGCACTGCTTCTTTGATATCCACTTCTCTGAAGTCTGCCCCCAAGCGCCGGATCAGATTCACCGCATTGTCATAGGTCCGGTCTGTGGTCCCAAAGCCCGGCATAGTAACGGCGTGGATTCCGGTCCGCTTAAGCCCAAGCAAATCAAAAGCCCGCACTGTCACAAGCAGCGCCAGGGTAGAATCCAGCCCGCCTGAAATCCCAATTACTCCATGGCTGCAGCCAGTGTGCTCCAACCGCTTTTTCAGTCCCATGGACTGAATTAAGAGAATTTCCTCGCAGCGTTTTTCACGTTCCGCGGCCTGGCCCGGCACAAAAGGCGCAGGATCCACAAAGCGGGTCAGCTCTGTTTTTTCTTTTTTCAGATGGAATGGAATCTCCCGATAACCGCCTGTCTGCCCGATAAATGTGGACATTCTTCTCCGCTGCCCTGCCAGCCTTTGGATATCAATTTCCCCGTACACCGACTGGTTGAGAAAACGCTCTGCCTCCGCCAGTAAATTTCCATTTTCCGCAATCATGTTATGGCCGGAATACACCACATCTTGAGTGGATTCTCCGTCCCCTGCGCTGGCATAGACATAGCCGCAGATCAATCTGGCGGACTGGCCTTCAATCAGGTTCTTCCGATAGCGGTCTTTTCCTGTGATCTCATCGCTGGCGGACAGATTCACAATCACATTGGCTCCTGCCAGCGCATGAGAAATGCTGGGCGGGGCAGGAGTCCACACATCCTCGCAAATTTCCACTGCAATTTTTAATTCCGGAATACTGTCTGCACAAAAGAGCAGACGGCTGCCCATGGGAACCTTAAGCTCTTCTGTCAGTTCCACTTCTTCTGCTTCTTTCATTCCAGGGGTAAAATAACGCCCTTCATAGAATTCATTGTAATTGGGAATACAGGTTTTGGGCACCAGCCCCAGCACCGTTCCGTTACCCAAAACTGCCGCCACGTTGTACAGCCGTCCCTTCCAAGCAATGGGAAGCCCCACAAAGACCAGCATATTCTTCCCGTTGGTCTCTGCTGCAATATCCAATAATGCCTCCTTTGCCTGATTTAACAGCGGATCCATCAGAAACAAATCCCCGCAGGTATATCCGGTAATGCACAGTTCCGGAAAAACCACTGCAACTGCCCGCTCCCGTTCCGCCTCTTCTATTTTTTCTATGATTGCCTGTTTGTTGCCCGCAGGGTCGGCCACCCTGACCTTCGGCGTTACCGCCGCCACTTTGATAAATCCGTCTTTCACTGGCTGCTCCTTTCTTACTGATGTGCGTCCAACAAGTTTTTCAAATCCTCCGGCGTAAAAATATAATGTTTGTCGCAGAACTGGCAGTTTACCTCGATGGGCTCGTTCTCTTCAATCATTTCCCGAATATCTTTGACGCCGATACTGACGATTGCTTTCGTCACACGTTCCCTGGAACAATTACAGTGATATCCTGCCGGTATTTGATCCATGATTTCAAGGCCCAGCTCCCCTAAGATCTGTTCCAACAGAGCTTCAGGCGTAAGCCCCTGTTCCAGCAAATCCGTAACAGAATTGACTTCGGCAATCTTTTTCTCCAAAGCCCCGACCACAGACTCTTCCGTAAAAGGCATAAGCTGAATGATAAATCCGCCCGCCTGTTTTACCGTATTATCTTTATTCATCAATACGCCAAGCCCTACGGCTGAGGGCGCCTGCTCAGAAGTGGCAAAATAATAGGTCAGATCTTCCGCAATCTCCGAGGTTTGCAACGCCACCTGCCCCACATAGGGATCCCGCAGGCCCATATCTTTGATCACGCTTAGTATTCCGGGGCCCAATGCGCCGCCCACATCCAGTTTCCCCTGTGCGTTAGGGGGCAGCATCACATCCGGCACATGGGGATACCCTTTGACATTTCCCCTGCTGTCTGCCGTTACAGTCATCCCTTTTGCCGCGCCGCTGCATTTGATTTGAAGGGTCAGCAAGTCCTGTTCTCCCTTCATCATAACTCCCATCATGGCTCCGCCTGTCAGAAGCCTGCCTAAAGCCGCCGTTATAATGGGACTGGTATTGTGATAAATCCTGGCCTGCTCTACCAGTTCTTTCGAGGTCATGGCAAATGCCCGTATCTGGTGATTGGCCGCCGTCGCTCTTACAATGTAATCTTTCATTTTCCTTTCTCCCTTGCAATCACGGTAATCCGCTGGCTGTCGTCTCTCACCGGTTCCCTGGTAAATCCATCATAAACCTCCAGAACTTCCATTCCGGCTTGTTCCAACAGCATTTTCACCTGTTTCAGTCCGTATCCCCTTTGAAAATGCGTTTCTTCGTATTTCCGGTACAGGGAAGAAGATTCCCCTTCCCGGATAAAAAGGGTCAAATCATATTGGTTGATATTCTCTTCCTCATCGTAAAAATTTTCCCAGATAAAGCTGCCCTCTTCCCGATTTTCACATATTACATTTTCTCCTAATACTTCCCTGTATTTGTACAAAGTATTCAAATCAAAAACAAAGATGCCGCCCGGGTCCAGATAATTATTCACCAGCCGAAACGTCTGCAGCAATTCCTCTTCTTCCAGAATATAATTCACACAGTCGCAGACGCTGACTGCCGCCTTTACCGTTCCGTACAACTCAAATTCCCGCATGTCCTGCAGGAGATATAAAATATCCTCCGTGTTTTCGGATTCCGGTTTTGCGGCTGAATCATCCCCTGATTCCCTTTCCGGCACACTGCATGACTCTTTTGCCATCTGAAGCATTTCTTCTGAATTGTCAATGCCAATCATATCATAACCGGCCCGGGACAGAAGTCTTGTCATTCTCCCGGTCCCGCATCCTAATTCCAGAATAATCCCATCTGCGATCCCGTATTCTTTCAGCAGGCTGATAAGATACCGGCTCCATTCCTCATAAGGCACATTGTCCATAAACATGTCATAAACCCGGGCAAATCCTGTATATGCCTCCATACAAGAATCCTCCATTTTCGCTTGATTATTTTTTCTAAAGAACGTATACTATTTTTATACCCATATCACAAATGATTTGCCGTCAAGTTCCTTCTTTGCCAAGAAGAACTGCAAACGATTTGCCAAATAAGTATTTTTCCGAGTAACAGTGAAGGAATCTGAACTGTTACTCTTCCGAATATATTATAGTAAAAACA
Source organism: Eubacterium sp. (assembly GCA_021769425.1). GTDB lineage: Bacteria > Bacillota > Clostridia > Lachnospirales > Lachnospiraceae > Petralouisia. The sequence continues at coordinate 75,573 of JAETSX010000015.1, read as the reverse complement.
GATTAATTTTGCAAGGAGCCTTTATGACTGAAAATTACGACCACTACATATCCAGGCATATCCGGCGCGTCTGCCGCCGCCGTCTGGCTGCCCCGGTTCTTTATTTGATTTTTCTGATGATCCTGTGGGCATCCTTTCCCCTGTATGATATCCTGTTTCCTCAGGAATTAGACAGTTCCGATGATTTGGGCGCATACATAGACCATCATTCCTCTTACATAGAAACAACATTCACAGACCTGTATTTTACCGGATACACCAATGAAACCCTGGGACAGACTGCCGGCTATTATTACTATACCCAGCCTTCTAAGAGCCAGCCGCTGGTGATTGTCCTCCTGTCCCCTTCCACCTGTGAGGAGGGGCTTCCTGTAATTGAATCCGTCCATATCCGGGGCCGGGTCTTAAAGGAAAATCCGGCCTACCATTCCCTGTTGGAATTTCTGGCAGAGGATTTAACCTGGACCAAACAGGAGATTTCCAAGTCGGTAAGCCCTTATTTTATCAGTGAGCCTGCATTTTTGCTGCTGCCATGCGCAATCCTGCTGACGATGTATTTTGCCACTGGCATATATGCCCTGCTGCATATTATTTTTAATCTGATTTATATTCGGTTTCCGGTGTTGGCCCCTGCCTGCCGGCAGTTGGGACGCTTCGGCAGAGCAAAAGAACTGCTGGCCCAAGCTGAAACGGAACTTGCCACGCTGCCGCAGCTTGCCACCGAGGACATGTTTATTACAGAGCATTATTTTATTGTTCTTGCCAGCTACGGCGCGGCCATTATTCCCATACAGGAAATCCTCTGGATTTACAAGCATTCCACCCTGCACAAAATTCTGTGGTATCACTTCAGCATTTCCTATACGCTGCACATTACCGCACGAAAGCGCCTGCATTTTCACTGCCCGAAAAATATGAAGTCTGACATTGACGGCATTATGGATTACCTGGCGGAGGCAAATCATGAAATTTTAGTTGGGTTCAGCGAAGAAAACCGCTTGAAAGTCCACGGAAAACGGAGTTTTCCTGTTCAGTTAGAAAAAGTCATTGCTGCCTTTAAGAACAAATTTACGATAAAAATATAAGGATACCGCCAAAGAACAATCCATGTATATAGATGGCGATTAATTATTGCCATCTGCGCCGAGCGCGGCCGCTTTGCGGCATATACATATTCGCGCGAGTGCGCATCCCCCGGAGGGGCTATATATCTGGCAATTATTTAATGCCAAATATATAGCAAGCAATTTATGTTTCAATGCACAATAACAGCCGGATCGCCCAGTCTGTATATAAAGGGCAATCCGGCTTTTTGTCCGCACCCAAAGATAAAACGTCCGCAGCAGCCTAAGAAAACAACCCTGTAAAAAACTCCAGAATGGACCGGAAGAAATCTGCCACCTTTTCAAAAATACTCTTGGTATCCAGATTGGAAATCTTCTCATACAATTCTTCCGCCTGATCCTTGATGGAATCAATATCCAGATCCAGTTCCCCGATTTTCTGCAGAAGACTGGTAAGTTCAGCAATTTCGTCTTCCGCCAGGGTAATGTCAAACTGACTGCAAGCCTCTGCAATAGCTTCCTTTATGTCATTCTCTGAGTTCAGACCCTTTTCAATGACTTCCTGTTTCAGATAGGCCACAAGCTCTTCTGCTTTCTGAGAATCTCCCACCGCTTCTGCAATATCTCCGGTCAATACCAGTTCATTCAGGGCTGTATCCATACTCCGCTCAGAAACTTTGGCCCCGGTCATATCGGAATAAGCTTTCATAGCCCCCACCAGGGCGGCGGTGCCTGAAATGGGAAACGGCCCGGCAACAATAATATCGGCGTCGGTAATTCCGGCGGTAATCAATGCATTCTTGTACATGCCGATGGTGCAGTAGGAAATGTTTTTGGTGGTAATATTAATCCCGTTTCCCTGATCCCTTTTTACAATCAGGACAGAGGACAATGCCCGGGTTCCGATTTTGCCTGCGTCAACATATTCTCCCAAATATTCGTGCTCTTCTTCATTGGTGATATAAATCACATCATAATCCTGCAGTTCCGCAGGATTAATTCCCAGAAGCTCCAGCACCGCCTCCTGCTGGCCCGGCGTCAAATTAGCTCCCAGAGCAAGATACGGCTTATCTGCTTTGGTGATTGGCTCTGTCACTTCTCCCTGTTCTTCCAATACTTCCTCAGCTTCTGATTCCTTCTCTTTCCTTTCCGCTTCTCCGGAATCTTCGGCCTCCTGACTGCTTCCCGGCGCCACTTCCTTTTCATCTGTCTCTGCTGCCCATGCCTGTACCGGCGCCAGTGCGGCAAACATACCTGCCAGCAACAGGCTGATGATTCGTTTTCTGTACTTTTTCATGGTTACCTCCATTCCGGTGTTTTTCAAAATGGGGCAGGCCCTATATTCTAGCTCTCATCCATTTATAAATGTCTTTATACACAGTTTCTTTATCCAGTTCATTTAATATCTCGTGCCGATCTGTGGGATATAATTTGCAGGTAATGTCCTGAATGCCGGCCCGCTTATAATTCACACAGACAGCCTTCACGCCTGCGCCGTAATTGCCCACCGGATCCTCTTCCCCTGCCACCAGAAGAAGGGGCAGTTTCTTTGGAATGGCGTTAATATTTGCCGGCTTATTGATATCATGTATCGTGTCAAATAATGTATAATACCCGTTTAACGTAAACTTAAAGGTGCATCTGGGTTCTTTGTTATAGGCTTTTACAATCTCTTTGTCCTTCGTCAGCCAGGCTCCCGCAGTCCCTTCATTGCAAAACCTCTTATTGTTCCCGCCCAATGCCATTTTTTCCACCAGTCTGCACCGGTGATTCCATCCGCGGAACACAGCCAATACGCGGCAGATAATTTTTCCCATAATAACGGCTGCAGTAGGCTGATTCCCGGTTCCCATGATAACGGCGCCTTTCAGTCCGCCGCCGTATTTGGACAGGTATTTCCTGAGAAGGAAGGAGCCCATACTGTGGCCCAGCATAAAATAAGGCGTATCCGGATGTTCTTTCTGAATAATTTTACGCAGGTGGTTCAAATCCTCCACTACAATGTCACTGCCGCCTTTGGGGGCAAAATATCCCCAGAACTCTTCTGATTTTACAGATTTTCCATGTCCCAGATGATCATTTCCCACTACCAGAAAACCCTGCTTTGTCATATATTCCGCAAAGCCCTCGTACCGTTCCACATATTCTATCATGCCATGGCTGATCTGAAGGATCCCTTTTAATTCTCCATCCTCCGGTTCCCATTTCACCGCATAGATTTTCGTCTGTTTATCTGCTGATAAAAATCCAAAAGTCCCTTTTTTCATAGGCGCCTCCTACTTGCTGATTTCCGCTCCCACTGCCCGGAGCCATTCTTCCACTTCTTTTGCCTTCCTGCGCAGCTCATTGTCAGCTACAGATTGATCCAAGCTCTCCGCCAGAGCCAGAATCTGCTGCACAAGATTCCTGGTTTCTGTCTCTTCCAGCCTGGAAGCATACGCTCCGAACCCTTCCGCCGCTTTTTCCAGGCGCGCATTATGTTCTTTCCAAATCTGAGTTAAATATAGCACCTGAGTCTCGGCCTCTTTCAGCCGTTCCTCCATCTTCTGCATTTTCTCTGCCATAAAGGAGGCGGACTGATGATATTTACCCGACAGATCCCTGACCTTCTCTGCCGCTTCCACAAACTGTACGCCGTCATCTCCCAGCCTTCCCGCTTCAATGGCTGCATTCAATGCAAGGATCCCCATCTGCTTCTCCATCTCTTCCATTTCGCTGATGCGCGTTCCCATCTCGCCCATTTCCTGGCGCATTCCCGCAGCCGCCAGCTCCAGCACCTCTTCCGGAGATGTAAGCTTTTTTCCCTGTTCAATCATTTCCAGAAGTTCTTTTTCCCTCCGGTAAATCCCTTCAATGGATCGCTGGTATGTGCCGTCAGAAAGCCCTGCCTTATTGGCTAAAACCACAATCTGTTTCTGCAGTTCACGGTTTCTGACATTCTGCCGCCTGGCTTCCCCGGCGGCTCCCTTTACTGTTTCTGTCAATTTCTCCATCTGGCTGTCCAGTTCACTCTGACTCTCTTCCATGGAGACAATCCCTGTTTCCGTTTCTTTTTGCACCAACCGCATTTTATTTGTCACCTCTGATAATTTCTTCAAATATTTATCTGCCTCCGCCTGTTTGGAGAGCAGCTCGCGTTCCAGTTCCTCCTGTTTTTTTCCTATTCCGAACATCTGGGTTCCCCTTTCTTTCAAAAGTGTTTCATCCTTATTCATTCTATCACACTTTGTCCGGTTCTAACAGTAGTTCTTTACAATTATCTGCAAACTTTCCCTTCCATTGTATCCATTAATTTCCGGATAGTAAATAAAGGATACTCTAATTCCGCTGTCTTTGCCGGACATTGCCTGCTCCAGCGCAGAATTTCCGAATTTCTGCGCCAGAAAATCCAGAAACCCTTCCGTATCTCCAAAATAAACTGCGTTCATCCTGGTTCCTCCCTGGCTCTGCACCTGCATCCGGCAGACATTCTTATTCTTCCCGAAAACCTGCAGTGACAGGATATGTATATTTTTATCCGCAAACACCGGCTTCTCATTGGATTTTCCAAAAGGCTCCAGGAGATTCAGTTCTTCTATCAGAGGTTTTGAAATATAGTCTAAGGGCATGGGCACGTCAATCACAATTTTCCCTTGAAGATCTTCGCTGGTTAAGGCAGTGTTCTCATTTAACTGCCGCCGGAACAGTTCCACATGTTCCCGGGGCAGGGACAGCCCCGCCGCCATGGGATGTCCGCCGAATCTGGTAAACAGTTCTTTGCATTTTGACATCTCCTCATACATGGAATAGCTTTCAATGGAACGCCCGGAGCCTTTCACTCCATCCTCTCCTGAAGTCAGCAGGAAGACAGGGCGGTGATACCGCTCTCTGATGCGCCCGGCAATAATCCCCGCCAGGCTCTCATGACAGTCCGGCAGATAAATCACCAGAACTTTATCCTCTTTTAAGGAAGTCTCTTCCACCAGCTTCACCGCCTGCTTCACCCCCTGCTCTGTCATCTCCTTCCGGCTCACATTCAAATCATACAAGTCTCCCGCATATTCTGCCGCTGCAGACTCATCCTCTGCCAGCAGCATTTTAAGCGCCCGGTATGCCGTGTCAAGCCTTCCGCTGGCATTGAGGCAGGGACCCAGCACAAATCCGATGTGATATGCTTTGATTTTGCCCAGTTCTATCTGATTTCTGGCCGCCAGCGCCCGCATTCCGTAATTTTTCGTCTGATTCAGGGCCTTTAAGCCTTCTTTCACCAGAATTCTGTTCTCTCCCGTCAGCGGCATCACGTCCCCTACAGTGGCAAAGGCCGCATTTTCCAGATATGTCAGGGCTCTTTCCGGAGGAAATCCCATACTTTCAAACAATGCCTGCACCAGCTTGAAAGACACTGCTCCGCCGCACAGCTCTTTAAAAGGATAAGGGCAGCCCGGCTGCTTGGGATTCACCACAGCATCCGCCGGCGGAATGTGAAAGATTTTCTCTCCATTTTCCTTTTGCTCATAGGGAATCTCATGGTGATCTGTGATAATCACTGTGATTCCCAGCTCCTTAGCCAAAGCAAGTTCCGCCTCCGCTGCAATTCCGTTGTCACAGGTGAGAATGGTATCCACGCCCTCAAAAGCCGCCTGGCGCACCAGACGCTCATTCACCCCGTATCCGTCTTTCATCCGGTCAGGTATGGCATAGTCTACTCTGGCTTTGCACTCCCGCAATGCGGAATACAAAATATAAACCGACTGAACTCCGTCAATATCATAGTCCCCGATAATGCGGATTTTCGCTCTTCTTTGAATCTTTTCCTGCAAAATGGATACGGCCTTTTCCATATCTTTCATTGTTTTCGGATCATGAAGATGCGCAAGGGATCCATGAAGATATTCTTCAATGGCTTCTTCTCCGATAACCTCCCGGTTCCGGATAATTCTGGCCGTCACCTGATCAATTCCAAACTGCTCCGATATTTTCTTGAAATCTGCTTTTTTTGCAGACACTACCCATTTTTCCATATTGTTCTCCATTTCAGAAATGATTATCTTCCATTCGGGACGCACCCGTTCCATGCCAGATTATATGTTACTGTTCACACCGCTCACGGGTATAACAGTAACGATTATATCACAAAACTCATTATTTTTCATTTCCATTGATTTTCTTTTTGAAAAAGGATATAATGTCACAAAAGAGCAAAGGAGCATTGCATTTCATGAACCCGTTAGATTTAGCAGATATTTTAAGAAATCATACTGTTTATATCCAGACCCACAATTTTCCGGACCCGGACGCAATAGCCAGCGCTTTCGGCCTCCAGCAGTTTCTGAAGCGCCACGGCATTGAGGCTGCGCTCTGTTATGATGGAAAAATTGACCGGCTCAGCTCTAAGAAAATGCTGGATACCTTTGGAATCGTCATGCGCTCCAAAGATGAGCTTCCTGATATGACAGAAAAAGATCTGATTGTTCTGGTGGATTCCCAGAAAAAGAACAGCAACGTAACGGATCTCATCGGCGATGAGGTGGCCTGCATTGACCATCATCCTGTATTTTTTCCTTACGAGTATCTGTATCAGGACATTCAGCCGGTAGGCGCATGTTCTTCCATTATCGCCTCCTATTATCAGCAGACCAACACACCCATTTCCCCGGCCTGCGCCGCTGCACTGGCCTACGGCATCAAAATGGACACGGCGGATTTCTGCCGGGGCGCCGCCACACTGGATACGGAAATGTTCTCTTTTCTGTTTCACCATGCCGACTGGGAGCTTGTCACCAATATGTATTCCAATACCATGGAATTTGATGATCTGCGGGCATACGGTGCCGCCATTCAGAATATACAGATTTTCGGCGGGACAGGCTTTGCCTATATCCCTTTTCACTGCGCCAATGCATTGATTGCCATTATTTCGGATTTCATCTTATCTCTGGATGTGGTACATATTGCAATCATTTACGCAAAACAGACCAACGGACTTCGCTTTTCCATTCGGTGCGAACAGAACCGGATGCACGCCGGCAATCTTATCGCCCGCGTGTTAAAACCCTGGGGAAGCGGCGGCGGACATCCCTCCATGGCAGGAGGAATAATCCCTTCGGAACATATTCCTTTGCTGGGAGAGGATATGCATACGACGCTTCAGGATGCCTTTTTAAGTGAAATTACAACTATGGAAAAGGAGCTGTCTGAATGACGCTTCTTTTCTATGATACACTTTCACTGCCTCCAAGCCTCAATAAAATTTGATTATAGTATTCTTCATTAATTTCAAATCCAATATATTCTCTATTCAAGTTTCTTGCCGCGACAAGCGTTGTGCCACAGCCGCAAAAAGGATCCAGAACAACTTGGCCTTCCGTTGTAACTAATGAAATTAAAATTTCCATTAGTTTTACTGCCTTTTGTGTCGGGTGAAGGCCTCTGTCTGATATCTGGGATTCTGCTTTCAATATGTTGGAACATATCTCCAATCCTTTATTCCAAACCGTCATTTCTTTCAGTTTTGCTTCATTAAAACCGCCAACGCCATACTTAAGGACATTATCCGTTAATGTACTTCCTTGAGGATATGGTTTCATAAACCATAAAATCGGTTCAAATAAAGGGCGGAGATTACCGACTTTCCAGCCTTTCCATTTTTCACTATTACAAATATCCTGGCGTCTGTCAAATACACTGCTTAATTTCTGTGCCCTATATGCTGCCGAATCTTTCTCCCAGGCAATCATATCCTTAAAGATAAATCCAGCATCTTCCATTGCACAAATACACCTGTGCGCCAACCGCCTTCCTGCAAAAATAAAGCAACTTGCCCCTGGCATTAATACCCGATACCATTCTTTGGACCATCCGCTGCACCATTCATAATATTCCAAAGGGATATTTTTATCTGCCTGTGACCATCCATTGAGGGGCTTCCCTCTCCTCTTGAATACCGAACCACTTTTTTCCTGTGCAGGACTTTTCCCCAATAATGCGCTGTTTGTATTTTTATGGAGCACATCCCAATTATCAAAATTTATTCCATAAGGAATATCAGATAAAATTAAATGTACTGATTCAGTATCTACCGTCTTTATCAGTTCAACAGAATCCCCCAGCTCTATCCTATTCATAAATACCATACTCCTCAGTTCTTCAACTTATCAATATATGCTGAAATAACAGATATTTTCTCATTTAGCTTTTTGGCTGCTATCAACTCTTTAATTGCTTGTTCATGTGAATATCCTTTTATAATTTCAATCTGATTTTTCCAGTAATTTATTTCAACTTTTCCTCTCAAAACCAAAAAACTTTTATACTTTTCCAATTCCGCTTCGTAAACTGTTTCTTCCATCTGAAGTTTTTTCGCTACAAAACGATCAATTTTTCTCAAAAAGCAATCTTGTCTGTTTGCAAAAGCCAAAGAACTGTCACGGGCGATCATCTGTGATGAATTCCACAATGATTCCAAACTGTAGTTTTCGGTCTCTTTAACCTTATGTTCCAGTAATAATGCAATATGCTCCCATGCCATTAAACATACATTATGCTCTAATGCCTTAGAATATATCTGGCTTTTATTTTGAGGATACTGAAAATACGGAGCCACAAGCACTGCATACTCATTCTCCGATCCCCTCCAATCACTTAAATTACTGACCTTAAAATCCTTCTGGTTCTTGGCAGTCCTACTCAACCGAAAGCATTTTGCATCAGCAACCAGGCTATACTGATATCCTTTTGTGCTTTCTGCAAGGATGTCTGCACTGTCCGCCCTTTCTTCCAGAGCTTTTGCATCCAATCCCAAAACACGAAAACATCTGGCCAAAACAATATCAGATGCCTTAGAATACAATTTTTCCTCGGTTGAATCATGTATAATATTCTCTGGTATTGTTCCAATATTTTTTACAATTTCCTGAAAGTCTTCTAAATCTAATTCTTCAATATAATTTCGTATTTTCTGTGTTGCCACTTTAAAATTGTCTTTTGCAGCGATTTTAATATACTCTACCAATTGCCCAAACATATTTTTCTCCTTTTTTCTGCATTTTACATCAAAAAGAACGTTTGTGATTCTGCATGGCCCCAGCAAAACAGCAAGTGTTTCGCTGGGGAGTGAACAGTAACAAGGAAAAGGACTGCCTTATTTTATAAAATACAGCAATCCTTTCCCTGCAGTCTGCTATTCACCTATAGCTCACAGTTCTTCACCGTTCTCGGGAACGGCACCACATCCCGGATATTGGTCATACCAGTCAGATACATTACACAGCGTTCAAATCCCAACCCGAACCCTGCATGTCTTGCAGTCCCGTATTTCCGCAAATCCAGATAGAAATCATAATCTTCCTTGTTCAGGCCAAGCTCTTCCATCCGTTTACAGAGCTTGTCATAATCGTCTTCCCTCTGGCTTCCGCCGATAATCTCTCCAATCCCGGGCACCAGGCAGTCAACGGCCGCAACGGTCTTGCCGTCGGGATTCAGCTTCATGTAAAACGCCTTGATTTCCTTGGGATAATCTGTCACAAACACCGGACGTTTGAACACCTCTTCTGTCAGATAACGCTCATGCTCCGTCTGCAAATCAGCGCCCCAGGAAACCTTGTATTCAAAGTTCTCATTATTCTTTTCCAGAATCTCAACGGCCTCTGTATAAGTCACATGGGCAAAATCTGAATCCACTACATGATTCAGACGCTCCAGCAGGCCCTTGTCTACAAAACTGTTGAAAAACTGCATCTCTTCGGGCGCATGCTCCAACACATATTTGATAATATATTTTAACATGCTCTCTGCCAGAATCATGTCATCTTCCAAATCCGCAAAGGCTATCTCCGGCTCAATCATCCAGAATTCCGCCGCATGTCTGGTAGTGTTGGAATTCTCTGCACGGAAAGTAGGGCCGAAAGTATAGATATTTTTAAAAGCCATGGCATAGGTTTCTCCATTTAACTGGCCGCTTACGGTAAGATTGGTGGCCTTGCCGAAAAAGTCCTGGGCGAAATCAACGGCTCCCTGATCATCTTTCGGAACATCATTCAAGTCCAAAGTGGTCACCTGGAACATCTCTCCCGCGCCCTCACAGTCGCTTCCTGTGATCAGCGGCGTATGCACATACACAAAATCCCGCTCCTGAAAAAATTTGTGAATGGCATATGCAATCAGGGAACGCACCCGAAACACCGCTTCAAAGGTATTGGTACGGGGGCGCAGATGGGAAATTGTCCTTAAATATTCAAAGCTGTGCCGCTTTTTCTGTAGCGGATAATCCGGGGTGGACTGGCCTTCCACCAACACCGCTTCTGCCTGAATCTCAAAAGGCTGTTTTGCCTGGGGAGTAGCCACCAACTTCCCTTTTACGATAATGGCTGCTCCAACATTTAACTTTTCCACTTCCGCAAAATTAGACAGTCCGTCATGATACACCACCTGCAGGGGTTCAAAAAAAGTTCCGTCATTGACTACTATAAACCCAAAATTTTTGGAATTGCGGATGCTTCTCACCCATCCTCCAACGGTAACTTCATGTTCTAAGAATTCTTCCTTTCTGCGGTAAAGGTCTTTAATGTTTGTCAGTTTCCATTCCATAGCTCTTCTCCTTTATATTTCTTTTATTCACCTGATTCCCCGGAATTCTCACCATAGGTAATCTTCGCGTTTTCCATCAGCATGTCCACCGTTTTTTCTCTCAGAAAAACATTCTTGACATAATCTTCCCCGTGCTGCTCCAATAAAGCTTCTTCGCTTTCATACCCATATTCTTCCACAACGTCTTTCTTATATTCTTCAAATTCCTCATCGCCGATTTCAATATTTTCTTTCTGAGCAATCGCTTCAATCATCAATTCCCCTTCCAGCGTCTCTGTCACAAGCTGTTTGGCCTGGGCCTCGAAATCTTCTTCTGTAACATTGGAAGTTTCCAGATAATCCTCCAGTTTCATGCCGTAAGCTTCCAGATTTGCATTGAACCGGTCCATATATTCTTCCATTCTCTGATCTAACAGCCCCTCGGGAAATTCTTTCACTTTACAGACTTCTTTTAACTTCTGAATAACTGCAGCCTGGGTTTCCTGTTTCTTTGTGGCAGACTTGCTCTCCTCTAACTGTTCTCGGACGCCGTTCTCAAAATCCGCCACCGTCTTGTATCCCTGGGAAGACATATTTTTCTCCACAAATGCATCATCCAGCATGTCATAGGTCATATCTGACTTATTGACAATTTTATTCACAGTCACGTTGAACACTACCGCCTGCCCTGCCAGTTCTTCATTTTGGTAGTTTTCCGGAAACGTCAAATCCAGGGCGACTTTCTCCCCTACCTTCACTCCAATCAACCCTTCCTCAAATCCGTCAATAAAACTGTTTGAGCCGATTTCCAGCACTGCTCCCTGAGCTGTTCCGCCGCTAAATGCCACGCCGTCTTTTAATCCTTCGTAGTCAATGTTGACGAAATCGCCGTCTTCCACCGTATCTTTATCGGTATCCTCATAGACCGGATAAGCCAGCAATGCATTTGCCACTTCATTTTTTACATCCTCATCCGTAACCTCATAGGAGCCAAGGCTCACTTCCAGCCCCTTATATTCTCCTAATTCCACATAATCTGTCGCATTATATTCAACGGTCTTCTGCTCCTTTGAACCGCTTGCTTCCTCTTTGCCTGTACTTTCTTTCTTATCGCTGTTTTCTTTCTGGTCTGTCCCGCAGCCCCCCAGCAGAGCTGCCGCGCATACTGCACACAGCAGTAACATGATTTTTTTCTTCATATTGCATTTACCTTTCTTTCTGAGTATGAAACAACAAACACTTTTCACAATAATAAAGAATAGCACACTTTTTCCAAAATGAAAAGGTTTCCTGGTTACAAAACACAAATAATACACAAATATCAGAAATATATCCGGACACAATACGTTCATACTCTTTGCCACCGCGCCATAATTGTGCTATACTTAGGAAAACATTCATACAGCCCAGCGAACGCTGAAAAAGGAGTCCAATATGAACCATTTAACTTTACTGACAGACCTGTACGAACTTACCATGATGCAGGGCTATTTTAAAACCGGTAACAACGAAACTGTGGTATTTGACGCATTTTACAGGACAAACCCAGGCAACGGCGGATATGCCGTCTGTGCCGGATTAGAGCAAATCATCCAATACATTAATAACTTGCATTTTACGGAGGATGATATTTCTTATCTGAGAAGCGTAGGTATTTTTGAGGAAGATTTTCTGGAGTATTTAAAAGAGTTCCGCTTTTCCGGCGATATTTACGCCATCCCGGAAGGCACGGTAATTTTTCCCCGGGAACCTCTGATCAAAGTGATTGCCCCTATTATGGAAGCGCAGCTCATTGAAACAGCCATTTTAAATATGTTAAATCATCAGAGTCTGATTGCCACCAAGGCTGCCCGGGTCTGTTATGCCGCTGACAAAGACAGCGTAATGGAATTCGGCCTGCGCCGGGCGCAGGGGCCGGATGCGGGAGTCTACGGGGCAAGGGCCGCCGTCATCGGCGGATGCTGCGGCACCTCCAATGTGCTGTGCGGACAGCTGTTTGACGTGCCGGTCAAGGGCACCCATGCCCACAGTTGGATTATGAGTTTTTCTGATGAATACACCGCCTTCAAAAAATACGCAGAACTCTACCCCTCCGCCTGCATTCTGCTGGTGGACACTTATGATACCTTAAAATCCGGCGTTCCCAACGCAATCCGGGTATTTACGGAAATGAAGGAAGCCGGAATTCCGCTTACCTTTTACGGTATCCGCATGGACAGCGGCGATTTGGCCTATCTGTCTAAAATTGTCCGGAATATGTTAGACGAAGCAGGATTTCCTGACGCCGTCATCTCCGCTTCCAACGATTTGGACGAGTATTTAATTGAAAACCTGAAAGCCCAGGGCGCCAAAATCACTTCCTGGGGCGTAGGCACCAACCTGATTACCTCCAAAGACTGTCCTGCCTTCGGCGGCGTATACAAACTGGCAGCCATCCAGGATAAAAACGGGAATTTTCTTCCCAAAATCAAACTTTCAGAAAACACGGAAAAGGTCACAAATCCAGGCAACAAAACCATTTACCGGATTTATGACAAATTCTCGGGCAAAATCAAAGCGGATCTGATCTGCCTTGCGGATGAAACCTATGATACAGATAAAAACCTGCGGCTCTTTGATTCCTTAGAAACCTGGAAGCGCACCACCCTGCTGGGAGGAACTTATACCATGCGGGAACTGCTGGTAAAGGTTTTTGAGAAGGGAACCTGCATTTATGAATCTCCAAAGGTGATGGATATCCAAAAATATTGCAATCAGGAAAAAGACACGCTCTGGAATGAAACGAAACGCTTTGCAAATCCCCATGAGGTGTATGTGGATTTATCCGATAATCTGTTTGATATGAAACGAAAGATCCTGAATGAATATTCTCTGGAAAGCGGCAACGCCCAAGAGGTTTCGCTGTAATGAAAACAAAGGAACCTGTAATGATGGCAGGAGCTTTTTCGAAAGGACGCTGACGGTTTTTATTTGAGAATCCCCATTATGATAAATAGGCAGATTCGGACTATGAAAACATTTCCTTCTTCCTAAGCATGGGCATGACGCTTTGGAAGGGCGGGAAACAACTTCCCATTACACAGCAGCAGAACAGAGAATTAAAAGAATCAGGAGTCTCTGATATGGTTGTACATGGCAGTGTGGACTTAGAATTTAAAATTCGTTCCCTGCTTGCTATGCAGGGATTGGAACTGAATTATGAGCAGACTGTAAAATAGCGCAGGAACCAATATCCCAAACCAAGGAATTTGGACAAGAAATTAAAAGAAACCATTACGCCCTTTTGCTGGTTCTCAGACACTGGCAGATTTTCCTTTTTTCTTACTGTTTTCCATAGCTTTACAGAACCCTGCCTTTTTTGTATAATGAATCTATCAGCAAAGTTTTCAGATTTCAAATAACCGCTCTCTCAGAAAGGAGAAACATAATGTCAATGCCTCTTTTACAACCAACCCTGTATACCCTTGATTATATCTATCAGCTTCCGGAAGGCAAACGGGCAGAATTGATTGACGGACAGGTTTACGATATGGCTCCGCCCACCCGCATCCATCAGGAAATTGTTTCCGGCCTCCACTATAAGATCCGTGATTTCATTGATTCCAAACATGGTTCCTGCCGGGTCTATCCTGCTCCCTTTGCAGTTTTCCTGAACGCAGACGACAGAAACTATGTGGAACCTGACATTTCCGTTGTCTGCAAAACCGACAGGCTGGATGAAAAAGGCTGCAACGGAGCTCCGGACTGGATTATCGAAATTGCTTCCCCAGGAACGAAACACATGGATTACGGCGTTAAGCTGTACAAATACCGCACCGCCGGAGTGCGGGAATACTGGATTGTAAACCCCATGACCAGGATTGTCAATGTCTACGATTTTGAACATGAAGTGAAAACAGATCAATATACCTTCCAGGATGAGATTTCATCCTGTATTTACAGTGAACTTACCCTTCGGCTGGAAGATCTTCTTCCTTAGAGCGTGTTTGAAAATTGCTTTCTGACAGATGTGCGTCACAATTTGTGGGAGATTTGGGTCAAATGAAGGGCGCATAGCGGGCTATGTAACCTGAATTTGACCCAAATATACCGCAAAGTGGGGCGCGCAGATGGCGGGAATGAATTTTCAAACACGCTCTAGGAACTGTTCAAAAATAACTTTTAAATAGTGTGCTGCAGGCGCAAAATAACATAACATTACTCATAATGCCGGTAGTTTTGATGCCCCCGCCAGACAGAAACTCCCAGTGTCGCTGCCGCTATCACCGGAATATACCGTAGCCATCGGACAGGAACGGTAAATATTCCCGGATGCGGCAGATACACCGGCATGGAATAGCAGGAAATCCGCATCACATCCATCAGAACCCATCCCCAAAAATAATTTGCCGTTCCCATTTCTGACAGCATCGGAAACAGAACTCGATCCACCCCAAAGGGCAGAAGAAACAGAATTACCCCCGCCGTCACAGCCGATACGGGACGCCTGCACTTTGAAGATAAAAACAGCGTAATCCCCACATTTAAGAGAACGGACGCCAACCCCGCCAGAAACAATATTCCCAGAAAATTCCCAATACTGCCATAAACGGCATGAAGCGGAAAACCGTCTACGCTTACGCTTGCTCCCAATCCATCCCATCCGTAAACTGCCGCCGTCATTCCAAACAGCAGAAGCATCAGCAGAACATAGACCAGAAAGCCAAGCGCCATAGCCGCCTCTATTTTTCGGCGGATATCCCTGGATTTCCCTTGATTTGTGGTCAGCAGAATTTCTGTGGCATTCCGGCTGTATTCCTCAGAAAAAACAGGCGCAACCATCAGAATTAACCAAAAATTTAAAAAGGTCACCGCAATATACCAAATATCCTGCAGTTTTTCCCAGCCCCTGGTATACCCAAACCGAAACTCCCCGTTCACAAAATATTTCCCATAATTCTCCCAGGCATCCCCGGAAGAAAACCCCGAAGGCTTCTGTTCCGTCTGCAGAAAATCCGTCAGCTTATCTGTTACAAACTGACTGCAGAAATTCCCCTCCCTAACCGTGATATATTCCATATCCTGTCTGCCGATATAACTGGAAAATCCAAACCGCTTAACGATATCTTCTGCTTTTTCCATGGTAAAGACGCCTTCATACTCCTTTGACAGCCGGCGGTCCTGCCTGACAGCCTCCAATCCCTGGTACACGGTTCCATCTATTTCCGTCCTGGTTCCGTTCGCTTCCTGATATAAAATAAGCAGAAAAAATCCGATTATGCCAAACAATGCCAGATTCATCAACGGCCTTGCCGTTATCTTGTAAAATTCCATCTTAAACAATCTCATACTCTGCCTCCTGTCAAATCTCCGTTTCCCTGAAAAACCTTTTATGTTCAAATACCGACTGAATATCAGCCAGGAGCTCCGTTTCCCTGAAAAACTTTTTTATGTTCAAATGCGGCTGAATATCAGCCAGGATTTCCTCCCGTTCCATATAGATACACGTCTTCCAGATTCGGGGAAATCTGCACTGCATCCTCTGCGGGCTGAGTGTCTGAAACAATCCGAAGAACCACCCTGCCGTCCTCTGTATTTTTCCGGTTGCTGACAGTAAATTTCTGGCTGATCCACTTTGCCTGCTCCGGCGCTTTTATGCATTCCCACACTTTTCCATCCACCGTCTGTAAGATTTCCTGCAGATTTCCCGATTCTGTGATCTTCCCTGCTTTCATCAAAAGAATTTCATCTGCAATATATTCAATATCCGCTACGATGTGGGAAGAGAGAAGCACCATCCGTTCCCGTCCCAGGGAGCTTATCATGTTCCGAAACCGAATGCGTTCCCTGGGATCTAAGCCGGAAGTAGGCTCATCCAGAATCAGAATCTCCGGATCATTTAACAGAGACTGCGCTATGCCTAACCTTTGCACCATACCGCCGGAGAGAGTTTTGATTTTTTCTTTCCCCACCCCGTCAAGCCCTGTGATTTTCAGCAGCTTTTCAATTCTCTCTCCTGCCAGTTCCGGCGGCACTGCCTTTAATTCTGCCAGATATTCCAGATAACGGCAGACGGTAAAGTTGGGATAATACCCCAATTCCTGTGGAAGATACCCCAGCTTCATCCGGTATTCCCCGCCCATTTTCCCAATCTCCTGCCCATTACAGAGAATTTCCCCGGAAGTGGGCTTTAACACCCCAACCATCATGCGCAGCAGCGTGGTCTTTCCTGCTCCGTTTTCCCCCAGCAGACCGTAAATCCCCTTATGGAAAGTAAATTCCAACCGATCCACGGCTATTTTCCGCTTATAATGCCTGCTTATCCTGTCTAATCTCAATTCCAGCATACCATCTCTCCTTCCTCCATTTTGCGGTAAATCAGGCTTATTTCCCATATCAGCCACAAAACAGCCGCCGCCAGCACAAACACCCACAATCCAAAATACGCCCTGGTATACCATTTGGGACTGCTTAAGGGAATCAGAGAAGCCATCCCGCACACTGCGGCTGCCCCTGCCTGAAGGTACTCCCCTCTCCTGCCCCGCAGCATGGTAAATACCAGAAGCTGCGCGGAATTTGACAGCACAAAGGGCACCAGAAGATACACCAGAACCTGAAACATGCCGCAGGAAGTGTTTCCTGCAATCACAGCAACCATCACAGTAAGCAGCAGAATATCCAGACAGCCGAAGAGTATCATCTTCACACACCACACCTGCTTAAAATTCAGGTAACAGGACTGCTCCAGTTCCATCATTCCAATGGAGCTGCTTCTGCCCAGCTCTGCCATCAGGAAGATCCCCATACTGGAAGCCGTCACGGAAGCTGTTCCAAGATAAGTCAGTATTCCTTCTCCCTTCCACTGGAAATATCCCAGCAAAATTACCGTTAACAACAAACATAAAAGCTGCCCGCCCAGACAGAATCCTGAAATGTATTTTAGCTGTCCCCGAAATATTTCCCAGAAGGACGGACAGTAACTATACTGTTTCTTCTCCGCCGCCTCTTGAATATTCCGAAGAATTTGCTGTTTCTTTCCCTGGTCAATTTGAATTTCCTCTAAAACAATTTTCTCTTTCACTGTTTCCACCTTCTTTCTATCTCACTGTTTTTTCCCGCTTCTTGTTCTGAAATTTTCTGCTTTTACTGCAAATCCCCCTTCTCCAGACTTTTTTTCAATTTCTCCGTGCCCTGACGGATTCTGGACTTTACCGTCCCGATCCCTGTCTCTGTCATCCGGGCAATTTCCCGATATTTAAACCCATACCCATAATATAAGATCATTGCCTCCCGCTGCATCTGGGGAAGACGCTCCGTCAACTGCTGCACCGTAATCAGAACTTCCTCCTGATGTGTTCTGGCCTTCACAAAACTATCTTCTCTGCCCGGCATTTCCTGCTGATAGAACTCTTCTTTCTCCTGTCTGCGTTTTTGGCTTCTGAAATAGTCCATACACACATTTCTGGCGATGGTAAACAGATACCCCTTCAGGTTCCGGTAACGGTAATGCTCCACAGAACGGATAAAATGCAGAAACGTCTCCTGGGTCAAATCACCGGCGTCCTGGCAGCTTCCGGTCTGATAGCAGCAGAAACGGTAAATATCATCGTAATATTTCTCTGCAATGGTATTCAGATATTCTTTTTTTCCCCGCTGGATTTCCTGGATCAGTTCTCTGTCGTTCACCGCTGGACGCTCCTTTGCTGTATTCTCTATTAAATATAACGTATCCTTTGCAAAAAAGGTTTTATCATCCTGAGATTTTTTATTATTACTCCGGCGGTTAAATATCGCAGAAATTTAGGCAAGTAAAAACTGCGATATTTAACCGCCGGAGTAATACCTTGCCCCCTAAATATCTTGGCAGATTACACGGCAGGTAAAGATTTGGGCAAGCAAAATGCTGTGATTTTTAACCGCCGGAATCATACAAAACAAAGGGGGCAAGCCCACATCATCTCCCTTAACCCCTCTCTCTTGAGGGGATTGAGTCTTCGACTTCCATAGTAGGATGGCCATGCGGCCCGTCGCACGACAGGCTGAGCATGATGGAGGTTTCATAGGAAAGCCATATACTTTAGTGCCTCACAGCAACAAGGTATTTCTTATGATATAAAAAAAGAAGCGCAAAAGCCATCACACTTTCAGACTTTACACTTCTTTTCCATATATTGTTAAAACTGTCTCTGCAGACATCCTGTTTCAGCCTATGACCATTCCGGCGCCATTCCCCCGGCTTTTCCGGAACGGAGATGGCACCACAGGGAAACCATTGCGCTTAGAATCAATACCAGATAGAAATTCAGCCCCCGGGTGACACACATGGAAGCGGTAAGATAAGCTCCCGGAAAAATCATGGAAAACGCCGTCTTGTACATCATCTCCGTAATTCCCTGGGCTCCCGGAAGAGGCAGCATATCTACTGCAATATAAATGGCCGCCTGCAGGCTCATAACCGTAAATGCGCTGGTTCCTTCCAGTCCAAGTCCCAGGTAAATCAGCCAGGTCAGGAAAAACACACTGCATCGCTGCACTACCGTAAAGGCGATAACGGTCATAATCTTACTCTTATTTTTCAGGAAAAACAACACTGCTTCATGATACTGATCCGCCATATCGATCAGTTTCTCCGTCCGCTCCCTGGAGGACTTCAACAAGCGGAACTTCTTTAAGATCTTT
Organism: Eubacterium sp.; assembly: GCA_021769425.1. Taxonomy (GTDB): domain Bacteria; phylum Bacillota; class Clostridia; order Lachnospirales; family Lachnospiraceae; genus Petralouisia. Next base: position 56,308 of record JAETSX010000015.1, on the reverse strand, counting down.
TCGCCGCCGATTACAATTCCCTTGAAACACTTGGGGCTTATCATGATAAACAGCAGGATCACCACCAGAGCCGTATTCAAAAACAGTCCCAGATAATACAGATACAGATAATTCTTAAGATACACAGCCAGGGGTTCGTGATAAAAAATCAGAATTCCCACGCCCATAACCACAAGAACAAATTTGTAAATCACCGCTACTGTCATAAGCACCACGGTACTGTCTGATACTTTATGGCCTTCTTTCTGCATATAATAAAGCTGCATGGGCTGTCCTCCGGTGGCAGAAGGCGTAATCCCGGAAAAGAAAAATCCCACAAACGAATATTTGACACAGGTGGATGCTTTTGTCCTATAATTCAGCGACCGCAGAAGATAGCAAATCATCAGCCCCTCTGCCGACACAAAAAAAATTGCTGTGGCAGCGGCGGCGCACAAATAAGCCGGATGCAATTTTTTCATAGCCGCAACCACTGCAGCCATATCGTTTCCTTTCAGAATGGCGCTTACCGTCAGCGCCACCAGCAATAAAAGAAATCCTGCACTGATTAAATTTTTCCGATTCATAATTATACTGCTCCATTCATTACATAAGACAACTTCCGCATTGCCTGACGGAAAATTCCCAGATTCTTGACAGGGTAACGCAGACAGCTCTCATTAAACTCATGCAGCGTTCCCTCAAATTCCAGACTGGTGTGTTCCAGTTCATAGAAATCCCTCGGAGTTACCAGCGAAAAGTGTTTGCCAAACAAATCCAACCCGTTCTCCTCCAGAATATTTGCCACAAAAGAAGAACAGGTATAATGATTCTTCTGGTAAAAGGGTATATTACATAATAACATGGGAAGCCCCAGGACACAATAATGAAAATGAAATCTTTTGGAAAAACACTCCTGTAATTGTCTGGATATATTTTCTTTCTGCTCCTTTGTGCATTCCATGCTCACAATCTTGTATTTCGCCGTAGGAAACGCCTGCTCAATTTTCCTGGCGTCCTCTTTCTCGAAGCCAGCCAGAATCGGAACGGCCGGATTCCGCCTGCCCACGCTGTATGCCTCATTCAGTTCTTCATCCATGGAAAGTGCCACATGTATGTAATCAATTCCAATCACTCTGCGTATCACCGATGCAAACAAACCCGGTGTATCTACTAATGCTATATATAATTTTTCCATCTTATCAACCTCTTTTCTTCCTGTAAATTCTGTTTCCAATTATATTGAAGAGCATACTTATTTGCCAAATGATTTGCTGGTTTTCTTAAAATAGTGAATATTTGCCGGCAAATCATTTCACTGCCATGGTCAATTAAATTTATAAAATTTCCGCGCCGTCTTATATCCCGCCAGCGTAAGCCCGGCTCCGAATTTCCCGGGAAGGAACGTAAATCCGCTTAAGGTCCGAAACCGCAATGTCTGATACAGCTTCCTGTCATGGTTCTTCACATAGTTCCAAAGCGTTTCCCTCTTCTCCCATGCTTCCGGCGTTCCTATCAGCAGAAGATGAATCGAAGAGATTGCCATCATAATAGAAATATTCCGGGTCAGGTAATCTGCCAGCTTCGGATATTTTTCCCTGACCTTTTCCAAATCACTGCAGCCAGAAACCAGCTTGGTAACCCGAATCTGCTGATCAATCCGCTGCATCAGAACCTTTTCATTCACCGACTGGTCTTCCCTGCCCAGAAAATAATGGTACATATCCAGGTTCAGATAACACAGGGTTTTCACGTAAGGAAGGGGCTGGTTGGCAAAAATATTATCCACATAAAAGGTATGTCTGGGCAGCTTCACCCCTGACTGTTTCAGCACTTCGGTTCTGAAAAACAGAGAGTGCATCACCAGATACTGGGAGGGACGGAAATGCCGGATATCGTTCCATCCGCAGACCTGATTCTCTTTCATCACATTTTTATATCCCATCCGCTTGGTTTTATTTTCATAAAAATGGTCATAGATGTAGTTGCATACAATTAAATCTACCTCTGTGCCGCTCTTCTCCCACTGCCGGATTCTTCGGAGCAGCTTCATAAGCTCCTCTTCATCCAGCCAGTCGTCGGAATCCACAACCTTGAAATATTTCCCGGTTGCCAGAGCAAGCCCTGCATTGACCCCTGCCCCATGGCCTCCGTTTTCCTGATGCACCACCCGGACAATCTCCGGATAATTCCTGGCGTAATTATCTGCAATTTCTCCAGTGCCGTCTGTAGAACCATCATCTACAATAATAACCTCCACGCAATCATCCCCGCTGAGCAGAGTGTCAATACACCGCTCCATATAATCTTCTGAATTGTAACAGGGCACCGTAAATGTAATGTCTTTTTTCATCTTTTCTCTCCTACTGCTTTTTGCTTCTATTTTATTTAACGAAAATATTCTTGATATTTCTTCATAAAAATTCTTAATATTTTTTAAATTTTTCAGAATGAAAATAACCCGTCAATTGATCAAACATCTGCTGCCATCCTCTGTGTATCAATTTTCTTCATTATACGTAATCTTTCTTAATTCTGCATTGTCTTTACCTTACAGTTATCTTACATTTATGTTAGGATATGTTCCTTAGGATGACAGAAAATTTTTCTTGTTTATCCGGAAGATTTCGCCTATAATAATAAAAAAGGAACAAGGAGAACAAAAGATGCAGCAATATCAATTTGAAAAAATCTACAGCCAAATGAAAAAAGAATTCGGGAAAATCAGACATGGAGAAGAAGACTTTCATGCCATGACACTCTTCCCCATAGAAGGAAACCTCTTAAAAACCCATCGGCAGAACCCGGCTTCCAACAGCAGAAGGCTTCGGGAGGCCATCGCTCTTGCACTGTTTGATATCAAATCATATTATACCGGAGAGGAGATTTCCGTGGATAAGTTCAGAGATGAAAATAATCAGAAACTGGAACATGCCATTTTAATGGCATTTGACCCATTTACCAATGAAGAACTGCGTATAACCCTTACAGAACAGACAGAAATAGATTTGGCAGATCGGACAATTCTTCACGATTATTATAAGGAACCGATCATCTGCCTGCTGCGCATCAAAGAATCCGTGGATACCTGGGAGAAACAAATGGGGGCAAACGGATATTTTGATTTTCTGGAAAATTATATGGGACATGAGATCAGAGGGGATAAAATGGAATTTTCTGTCATGCTTCCGGCTAAAGATATGGATTAAGGAACTGTAAGAACAATTGCTCAGGCAGTCAAATATTGCAACATTTTGCTTGCCCAAATCTCCATCGGCTTTACATAGGAAGATTTGTTCTGCGCAATCTGCTGCGATATTTAACCGCGGAGTAATAGTGTTAAAAAATAAACCTGCCTGTTCCGCCAAGGGTTCTTTCTTAACTTTGGATATTTTGTACCTGCCAGTAATTCATATTTAGCTAGAAATATAATGTTTCGGCAAAACTGAATCTGGTAGCATATCCAAACATAAGAAAAAACAAAACTGCCAAAGAAACACTCTTCCAAATCCATCTAAGGAACCGTTTCCCCCAGCTCTTTCTCCACAATTTCCCTCCATTCCTCCAAAGAACGGCTCCCGGAATAAGTTTTTCCCACTATATTCCCTTCTTTATCCACAAAGAATGTTTCCGGAACCGCATCAATTCCTGCAAGCCTGCCGCCCAGATATCCTGCGTCCGGTATCAGAAACGGATAGTCTGCTCCAGTTTTTTGCGCCAGAAGCCTGGCCTTTTCCACGGTTTCTGCATCCGCGCCGCCCAGGCCGTCCGCTGCGTCCAACACAATGCCTACAATATTCACGCCCTGCTCTTTCACTTCCCCGGACAGTTCTTCCAGATCAGGAATTTCATTGATACAGGGGGTGCACCAGGTTGTAAACACATTTACCATGGTCAGATCATAGTCTGCAAACATTTCCTGGGTAAAAGAGTTGCCTTCGATATCTTCCATGGAAAATTCTCCGATGCTCTCCATGCCTTCTGTTTTTTCCTGTTCCCCGGAATCCAACGATTCCTGAAAGGAGCCCGCATCATTGGATGAAGCCTTTTCATTCTCCTCCTTTGCGCTGTTTTTCCCGTTGGAACCACAGCCGGCAAGCAATGCCAGGCAGCAAAGGCCTGACAGAAATAATGCGGCTGCTCTTTTCTTAGTGTTTTTCATTTTCTTTTTTCTCCTTCTCCATATATTTTCCTGAAATTATTACTGCGGCGGATAAATATCTCTTCGTTTTTCTCAAGGCAGCTCCATATTTTTGCCTCAATAGTCTCCTCCAACAGCTTTTCTGCAAAATTCTTTCACTCATCATACCATTGCCGGCCGTTTTCTGCAAGCTCTGCACGCACCGGAAGCCTCTCCCTGATGGTCTGTCATGCACGCGACGGCAGTTCCTAAGGTAAAGTTATTATCAAATTCTGTGTTTTCCGATACGTATACATTAGTGTTTATCTTAACCCATCCGATGAAATCGGCATTCTTGGCGCTTGTCTTGGAATACACCTTTACATAGCTGTGACACGGCATCATGTGGTTCGTTTATTGGTCGGGTATATAAGCTTATCCTGCCATATATTCCGACATCATACATGCCCCGGCAGCGCTTGTTTTTTGAATCTCATGGAGATTTTCCCGGTGTATCCCTCCGATGGCATATACCGGTATCGTTACGCTGCCGCAGATTTCCTCCAAAAATGCAATTCCTCTGGGCGGCACGCCCCTTTTGCAGTCGGTGGCAAAAATATGGCCTGCCGTCAGGTAAGAAGCCCCCAGGCATTCCGCCGTTTTTGCTTCCTCCAGAGAGTGAATCGAAACGCCAATGTGATTTACATCAATAAAAGGATTCTGATTGGGAAAAAGGCTTCCTTCTTCCCGATATTTTTTCAGGAGCGAAAGCGGCAGGTGCAGATTGGGGCATCCCGTCCGGCGAACCGCCGACAGATGGGTGTGGGGAATTATCAGGGCTGAATTGTCTCCCTGCTTCCCAGATGCATTCCAAATATACTCGAACAGTTCCAGATATGTTTCCTCCGGCAAATTTTTCTCCCTGATAATTAAAATATCCGGCCTTTTCGGACACTTTTTCCAGACTGGAACATCTGCCCCGCAGCGAAACTTTTCCAGGAATGGCATATCTTCCTCGTAACGGGGCTTTTCCTGTCTGGAAGAATAATCTTTTTCAGGAGCGGCAAGCCCGGCCAGAAATTCCGCATATTCTTCCAGTGTTCCGCCTCCATGGAACTGCCGGTACAGTCCATAATCGGAAACTGCAATCAGTTTAAACATACACATAATCATTCATTACCGGCTGCAATCCACGGGTTCGAAGGGCGTCAAGCACCTCCGATACATTCCTGTGATCCGCAATTTCAAACTGGCTGTCCCCCTGCCCCGCCACTTCTTCGGAATGATCTCCAATCCCGGTACTGACCCCTGCAGATATTTTTGTAGCCGCCATTCCAACCACATGATTCCGAAACTCCTCCCGCTCCCTGGTGGAAATGGTCATACCCGCAAAGGGCATAAACAGCCGATAGGCGCACATAATCTGCAAAAGCTGACGTTCCGTTATCTCCTGTTTGGCTGCCCATGCAGCATTTTCATCCGCCTTTGCTCCTGTCCATTCAGCGCTTTCATCCGCCTTTGCTTCTCTCCCTTCGGCATTTTCATCCGCCTTTGCTCCTGTCCATTCAGCGCTTTCATCCGCCTTTGCTTCTCTCCCTTCAGCATTTCCATCCGTCTCTGCTCCTGTCCCTGCGCATTCCCCGGCTTTCTGGTTAATTGGCCGCAGCCTTGGGCAGGAAAAAGAAATTTCCGCATAGGGATATTTCCTTTGTATGTAATAGGCATGGAGCCCCGTGGCAAATGCATCTTTGCGAAAATCTGACAGCCCCAGCAATGCAGCGAAAGCCACACCCCGCATTCCTCCCAGCAGCGCCCGCTCCTGAGCATGGAAGCGATAAGGAAATATACGTTTCTGCCCTGCCGGATGCAGGACTTCGTATCGTTTTGGATCATAGGTTTCCTGAAACACCGTCACATAATCTGCCCCACAGTCCCGAAGATACCTGTAATCCTCTGAATTCATGGGATACACCTCAAGACCCACCATTTTAAAATACTTCCTGGCAATTCTGCAGGCTTCGCCAATGTATTTCACATCAGATTGGCTGCGGCTTTCCCCGGTGAGAATCAGAATTTCCTCCAGTCCGGTTTTTGCAATTGCCGCCATTTCCTTTTCAATTTCCTCCTGGCTTAACTTCATTCTGTGAATACGGTTTTTGCAGTTGAATCCGCAGTATACACAGTAATTCTCACAGTAATTGGAAATATAAATTGGGGTAAACAGATACACCGAGTTTCCGAAATGCTTCTGTGTTTCTTCCTTTGCTTTTCCTGCCATCTCCTCCAGAAAAGGCTCTGCCGCCGGAGACAGCAGCGCAGCAAAATCTTCTATAGTTCTGCGTTCTGCCTCCAATGCGTTTTTCACATCCTGCCTGGTATAACGCCCGGGCTGATATTCTTCCCGGGCCGCCAGCACTTTATCAAAAATATCTGATTGGACTTGCTCCATTCCTTCCAGATATTCCATATGGCTGGTTCTTTTCTGCTGGTTTTCTTCCATTTTTTGCCTCCTTTTTGTCCTGCTTTCGGCTCATTTTGGTATTCCCTCAGTCCTTACCTGTCAGTCCCGTAAAAATCCTGTCATCGGCGAAGATGCCTCTCCCCCTGTCTTTCGCACCCTTCCCAATCCGGAAAGATAGGCTTCCCTTCCTGCTTCAATTGCCTTTCGGAATGCCTGTGCCATCAGAGGAATCTCTCCCGCCGTTGCAATTGCCGTATTCGCCATCACTGCAGCCGCTCCCATTTCCATTGCCTCACAGGCCTGGGAGGGTCTGCCGATTCCCGCATCCACAATAATAGGCAGTTCAATTTCATCAATCAAAATCTGAATAAATTCTTTTGCGGCAAGTCCCCGGTTAGAACCTATCGGCGCAGCCAGCGGCATCACTGCAGCCGCTCCTGCCTGCACCAAATCTCTTGCCGTATTCAGATCCGGATACATATACGGGAGCACGGTGAAACCTTCTTTTGCCAGCAATTCCGTGGCCTTTACCGTTTCCTGATTATCCGGCAGCAGATATTTGGAGTCTCTCATAATTTCCACTTTCACAAAATTTCCGCAGCCGAGCTCTCTGGAAAGCCTTGCAATTCTCACTGCTTCTTCGGCAGTTCTGGCGCCGGAAGTGTTAGGCAGAAGGGTTACTCCCCCGGGAATAAAGTCCAGGATATTTCCTGCCCCGTCAGAATTGGCCCGGCGAACCGCTAATGTAATTATTTCGGCCCCTGCCTGTTCCACCGCTGCCTGAATCAGTTCCACATTATATTTACCGGAACCTAAGATAAATCTTGAGGTAAATTCCCGGTCTCCCAAAATCAGCTTATCTTCTTTCTGATTGTTCAATGTTTTTTTCTGTTCTCCCATTTTCTCTTTCCTTTCCCAGCGTATACTTCTCATTCCATCCCGTAATGCTTCCTCCACGGATTTCTTTCCGGTTTCGCCGATACGCCTGTTTCCGCAATTTCTATCCTGGTTCTCTGATACGCTCGTTTCTGCAATTTCTATCCTGGTTCTCTGATACGCCTGTTTCTATGATTTCTATCCTGGTTCTCTGACACGCCTGTTTCTGCAATTTCTATCCTGGTTCTCTGATATTCCTGTTTCCGAAATTTCTATGCCCCTATACAGATACGCCATGGTTTCAAAGAAATCCTACGGTTCTTCCTCCCCCAGCATCAGCCGAATTGCCATATTGGCCTGATGGGCTGCGCATGCCATAACACGTGAAGACATCAGGCATACGTCAGAAGCCAGCTCGGTTGTTCCGTCTCCGCAGAGATACAGCCGCCTCATTTTCCTGCTGGTGACAATGGTATTTGCCGAGGAATACCCTGCCATGCCGTTTCCGGAAATCACCGCTGTGTCGGGACATTGCGCCAATACCGTATTCACCAGCATTGCTTTCTGCTCGGAATGGTCAAACGCCTCGCAGAGAATGGGATATTCCTGAAATAATCTTCCTGCATTCCGGGCTGTTACCCGTTCCTTTACCGCTGTCACTTCCAGATAGGGATTGATTTTTTTCAATATTTCCGTCAATGCCTCTGTTTTATCCCTGCCCAAGTGGGAAATGTCATATGCCTGCCGGTTCAGATTCGTAAGTTCCACCCGGTCAAAATCCACCAGAAATAATTTTCCCACGCCTGCCCTTGCCAGCAGAACGGCAATATGGGAACCAAGGCCCCCAAGGCCCGCAATTGCAGCAGAACCGCCGGAAATTTTTTCATACATTTCGGGGGTATACCGTTCCAACAGCGCTTCTTTCAGCTGCCCTGGGCTAACGGGATTTTTTCCCTGTTCTATAGTTTCTCTGCCCTCCGGCAGTGTGTTCCGCCCGCTTGCAGCTCCCATCGCATCATGTTCGCGGAGCGGTTTCTCTTTTTCTTTTCCGATTTCACGACTTTTTTCCATCAGCCCCCTCCCACAAAGCTCACGACTTCCAGTTGATCTCCATCGCCGATCCAGGTTGTTCCATAGGAAGCCCTGGGCACGATTTCACCGTTTCTTTCCACTGCAATCCTTTCTGCCTGAAACCCTTCCTGCTGCAGCAGCTCCAACAGAGTCATCTGGACAGAAATTTCTTTTTTTACACCGTTGATTGTCATTGCCATTCCTCCTGAAATTTTGTGTACGGAGTGCGTCATCAGGCGGCAGCCTCTACCTGCCATAACAGCACATTCTTTCCTAATAAGATAAAAAAAAGACCGACACGAAAGAATTACACCCGCGGTGGTGTACCCCTTCGTGCGGTCTTGTCCTGAAACTTTTCCAACACTCTGTTTGAGATTATAATGGAAATTTATAAAACTGTCAAGAATTTATTTATTTGAAAATCCATGCGGCAGGCTCCTTTATATTGTTCACTCCCCAGCTAAACACTTGCCGTCTTGCTGGGGCCAATGCAGAATCGTTGTCAAGAATTCGGTATTTCCGCAGGCAAACTTCCAATATGCCGGATTCCGTTACTGTGAGCGCCGTAGGTGTGAACAGCAGCGCTCCTTTATACTGCAACGCCGCATCCATAATATTTCTTGAAACTATTTCAGATTCATCTCCGGTACATGGTCCGAATTCTCCTGGCCCGGTACCCCGGCACAATCTGAGCCCAGGAGCTTGCCCCAATTACGCCCAGATACCGATCCGTATACCTGCCTGCCTTGGAAGTATCCATATATTTAAACACATCAAAAGCCTCTTTTCCCAGAATTCCCAAATGGTATCCCTGAGCCACCTCCACCGGGTCGTCTGAATAGCTTCTTATGATGAATGCGTCAATCATCGGGTTGCAGGCCGCAATGTAGTAGCTGTAGGCAAGGGCTGCCGCCTGAAGCGATTCTCCTTCCGCCGAAGAGTATCCCTGCTCCGAGAGAATAATCCGCACGGATGAACCATATTTTTTCTTGATATAATTGGTCAGCACATGCAGGTTCTTCATGGTAACGGAGGGCGTACTGACATCATTTGTTATGCCGTATCCATTCCATACCCTTGTGTAAGTCAAAGGAAACGAATAGGCATGGTAGGCCAGGTTCCATTTCAGTCCTTTTTGAACCCTGTTGATATGAACTGCAAAATTATCAATCAGCTCTCTGGCGCTGAACCGTCTGGAGCGTGAGGTATTCCAGTAATTATCCGTACAGATAAAAATATGGGCGCTGGACTGCTGGCTCTTCACTGCATAGTACAGAGCCCTAAACGTATAGGCATAGGTCTTGAAATAAGACTCTGCGGACATGCCTCCTGCATAATTCCAGCCGCTTGGGTGATTCACTTCATTTCCCAGAATCCAATTGGACACATAACAATCCTTCTGACCGAATACCATGCCCAGATAACAGAACATTGCCTCCATTTTTTCCCTGGAGTTGTTGGAATATATATTCCAGCTATAGTAAAGGGCTCCCGGCCTTCGGGCGCTGGAGTTAATCAAATCCGTATGCCCCTCGGTCCAGTCTAACAATATCTGCATAGTCACTGTAACCTTTCTCTGGTTACACTCCCTGACAAGCTGCTTGTAATGATCCATGGAATTAAAATAGTAGGTTTTCCCATTGTATTTGTAAGGAACTGTTCCGTCTGTGCCCACCATGGAAACTGTCAGGTTCAGAAAATACTGTTTTACATTGCAAGCGTCCACTTCAGCAATGCCTCTGTCAAACTGAATGCCCTTCTTGGTCTTTCCCGGACTGTACGCCCTTTTATTGGCGGCCGCTTTCTCCGGGCCGGTCACATAGGCGGCGCTGCTGATGAGCTGATATTTTCCGTTTTCCTTCACTGCAATTCCAAACCTTGACGTAACATATCCCTGATTTTTTCCTGTATCCAGAGTAAAAGAAATTGTTTTCTTTTTATAGGCCCGGGCCGCCATTTTGTAAGGCTTATTGGTGATGGGACTCACATAAACCAGATAATAGTAATCGTCTGAACTTGCAATCCTCTGTTTCACGGAAGCTTTCACCTGGACGGTTTTTGTCTTTACCGCCCGGCACTTTGTAATTTTGGCAGAATCCGCCCTGGGCTTCCTTTTGCACTTTACCCATTTCGCATAAACGGTCAGGTTTCCAGTCTGTCCGGTTTTGACCTGATCGATTCTTTTCTTCAACCCTTTATCCCGATACCATCCGTCGAAATCATAACCTTTCCGGGCCGGCTTGGGCAATGTAAAAGTCCTTGTGGCAGCGGTATAGGTTTTCGGCGCGGTTTTCGCCAGCTTCCCTTTGCCTGGTTTGTAAGTAATTTTGTAAGTTATGACTTTCCATTTTGCATATAAGATAATCGTTTTATTCTTAGAGGAAGTTAAATTTTTCACCGCTGCCCCATTGCCGTATGATTTACCTGTTCCGTCCCTTTTGGTATTCCACCCTGCAAAGGTATAGCCTTTTCGTTTGTAGCGGTTTACAGAAAGCTGGCTCAGGGTTCCGTACACATGCTGGCTGTCCGGCATGGTCCCCTCTGTGGCCCCGTTTCCGTCATATTTAACAGAGTAGGAATTTCCCTGCCACATGGCATACAGATACACTGTCCCTCCGTCTTCTGAAGTAAGGGATTTGACCTTCTGCTTATCTTCATAGGCAATCCCGCTTCCATCCTTTTGGGTATTCCATCCCGCAAAGACGCATCCCTTGCGCTTAAAGCGGTTTTTCAGCAGCGCCCTGCTTTTCCCGTAAGTAAAAGACTCCTCCTGCATGGTTCCGGTTCCGCCGTTGGCGTCAAAATGAACCCGGTAGGTAATTGCCTCCCAGGAAGCATTTATCACAACGTCTCCATACACAGGTTCCCCAAACTGATAAGCAATCCCCTGCTGGCTCTGCCATCCCTGAAACAGATATCCCGTCTTTTGGGGAACCGGCACAGCGCTTTCCTCCACTGCCTGCCCCTGCTGCACCTGCAGAGAGAAGGATGTCTCATCCCCTGCCGTTCCGCCTTTAAAATCAAAGGTAACCGTATAAAATATCTGCTCTTCCTCCGGAGGGAGGGGCTTTGACGGATGATCCGGCGATACGTCTTCGGTCTGGCCCGGTTCTGCCTGGCGGGACAGCTCTTCTGTGCTTTCTATACCGGAAAATGCCTGCGCATCCATACCGCTGAATGCAAGGATCACTGCCAGAAACAATGATATGACACGTTTTCCCATTTTTTATCCTTTCAAAAATCCTTTTATCTAATTAAACCCAACCACCTTCTGGGATATTTTATAGGCCGCAACAGAAATCTTCCTGCCGCCTCTGCCCGGCAGGTTCATTGCCTGACCCATAATTCCATTCCTCAGATGCCAGAACAGGCGGATGTCATAATTTTTCAGATATTTCCAGAGTTCCCTCTTCTTCTCCAAATTCTCCCTGGTGCCGGAACGGATCAGCATAATCGTGGACACCACCGTAATAATTTCCAGGTAGTTGAACATATATTTCCGAAGCCTGCGGTTGGAAAGCTTCCATAAATCTACTGTTTCCACCATAATCTTGTTTACCTTAATCTGCTGATCAATCCGCTGAATCATCACCTTCTCATTCACAGACTGATCTTCCCTGCCTATAAAATAGCGGTAAAAATCCACGTTCAGATAATACATATTTTTCACATAAGGCAGCGGCACATAGACAAAAAGATTGTCTACATAAAAGGTATGCTTCGGCAATTCTAACCCGCATTCCCGAAGAAGCTGCGTACGGTAAATCACAGAATGCATCAGGATATACTGGCCTTTATGGAAATGCTTGGCGTCATTCCAGCCGAAAATCCGTCCTTCCGGAAGCGTCCCTGTATATTTCATTACTTTTTTATGCTTTGCCCCTTCTTTTTCATAGACAAAATTGCTGATTAACATATCCAAAACCGTTTTCCCGCCGGATAATTCCCGCAGGGTGGATAGGATTTTTTCATATGCTTCCGGGTCTACCCAATCGTCGCTGTCAACTACTTTAAAATACAGGCCGGAAGCATTGCGGATTCCCGCATTGACCGCCTCCCCGTGACCGCCGTTTTCCTGGTGGACGGCTTTCACGATGGCTGGATATTCTTCCGCATATTTATCTGCAATTTCCGCCGTTCGATCTTTCGATCCGTCGTCCACAACAATAATTTCCACATCCTCCCCGCCAACCAACAGGGATTCTATACAATGTTCCAAATAGTCTTCTGAATTGTAACTTGGAATCGCAACTGATAATAATTTCATTCCTATTCTCCTTTGTCTTTGCATTCACTACAATAAAACCATACTTATTTATTATACACAATTTATTCCCGGAATCAAAATCTTTTCCAATAATATTTTTTTAAATATTTTCCATACAAAAATATTACAGAAAAAAAATTTGTTCATATATTCTTTACACAATTCTCATATTATGAACACACTGAAGTCACATTTAACGTCTATACTAACAACCATAGAAGAAAAACATTACTTCTTTCATAAATGAATATCTTTTTCATAGCCTTGCCTTCGGGCAAGGTCCTCCCGATAACACAGTGTATCCTCACTTTTTTATATAAATCTTTTTCATATGAAAGCCGGTGCGGCATAATGCACCGGCTCCTCTTTTTTTATAAAAAACTTCTAATCATCCGAAAATTTTTCATTTCCAAGGCGGATATTCATATATTTTGTATATGCGCCAAAGGCCGCCGGAATGGGATAACGCTCCTCCGACTCTGCCCGTTCCACAAACATCATGTTTCCCTTCTTCTCTGAAAGCTCGTCCACACGGATCACATACCCTGTCATATGCCATTCCACATGGGAAAAAATATGCTTCGCCGGCTCCAACTTCTGAATGCGGATAGGCGACAGGTTCTGCTCTTTCAGCCAGAGCAGCGCCTCCTCTTCTGACAGATGGCCGCTGGTATTCGGAAATTCATACAGACCTGCCAAAAGCCCCCGTGCCGGCCTTTTGCGGAGGACAATTTTTTCTTCATCCTGTATGATAAATACAGTTTTCTCTTCAATTTTTCTGGGTTTGGCTTTGCTTTTTACCGGAATCTTTGTCCAAAGATCCTGCTTTGCGGATTCGCAGAAGTCTCCCCAGGGGCATTTTTCACACTGGGGCGCGCCATTGGGCAGACAGACCGTGGCGCCCAGTTCCATCAACGCCTGATTGAAAGGGCTGGCCTGATCTTTCGGAATAACCTCCTGCAAAACAGCCTCCACATTTGTGCGGAAAGACTGTTTCATAATGTCAGAATCATCCGCGGATACTCTGGTGATAACCCGAAGAACGTTCCCGTCCACCGCCGGAACCGGAATCCCGTAGGCAATGGAGGCAATGGCTCCTGCGGTATAATGTCCGATCCCCTTTAATTTCAGCAGCTTTTCATAATCTGCAGGCAGTTGGCCTCCATGTTCATTTACCACTGTTTGGGCCGCTGCCTGCATATTCCTGACCCGGTTATAGTAGCCTAAGCCCTCCCATAATTTCAGCAGCCTTTCTTCCTCACATTCCGCCAGAGAAGAGATTTCCGGCAGCGCTTTGATAAATCGTTCAAAGTAGGGCTTCACTGCTTCTACCCTGGTCTGCTGAAGCATAATTTCGGATACCCAGACATGGTAAGGGGTAGGGGACTCCCGCCAGGGCAGGGTTCTTGCATTGTTCTGAAACCATTCCAGCAGGGGCTTTACGGTTTGTTTGAAGGGGAAATTCTCTATCATGAAATGTACCTCGGCTTGAGATTGTTGGGTTTAAAGTTGCAGGGGCAAAATTCTCCCCTTGGAAACGGACGAAAAATAAGGGGCTCTGTGCGTTAAAACATTATTACCGGTTCTTGTATCTGTTCAGCAGTCTGTTATTTTGCCAATTAAAATATCAGCTTTCCTTTTAAAAGAGTCACTTTCTTTCAGATTTTATCATATTTTCCTGTAAAACACCACTAAAATTTTGCATTTCCCGAACTGTAGCCTGCTATGTATTCCTTTTCACGCCTATGGCTCTCACACCAACGGAATCCGCTCTAACCTTTCCCCCATCCTGCTTAAAATCTCATTGCTGATGGTGCCTGCCCATCCGGCCATATCTTCTGCACGGATTTCCAGGTCTCCGGATTTTCCAATCAGCACGGCTTCATCCCCGGGGGCCGCCTGTTCTATGCCGCTGAGATCCACCAACATCTGATCCATGCAGATCCGGCCAATCACAGGCGCCGGTCTTCCATTGCAGAGCACTTGTCCCCGGTTGGACAGGCTTCTGGGAACGCCGTCGGCATAACCAATGGAAAGCACGCCGATTTTCTGATTTTTCCCGGCTCTGTAAGTCAGTCCGTATCCGGCGCTTTCTCCCTGATACAGCATTTTTACACTTTCCACCCTTGCTTTCAGAGAGAGCACAGGCTTCAAATCCACCGGAACATTAACTTTGTCATCCTTTCCGCTTAGAATTCCGTACAATGCAATTCCGGCTCTGGCATAATCAAAACACAGTTCCGAATAGTTCAAAATTCCGTAGCTGCCCTGCAGATGACACTTAAATCCGCTGATTCCCCTTCGGCGGAGTTCTTCCGCCACATATTCAAAATGGTGGATCTGTTCTAAGGTATACGCCCGATCCCGCCCGTCTTTGCCATCGGATACGCACAGGTGGGAATAGATTCCCGTCACGTTCAGATTGGGAATCCGGAATATTTTTACAATTTCCTCCAGATGATCCCAGCGTTCTCCCAGACGGTGCATTCCTGTATCAATTCCGACATGAACCGTGAATCTTCTGCCGTCACGCTGCAGTTTTCTTGCATAATCTCCGTCTACCACAGTCTGGATCAAATGATAAGAAATCAAATCGTCAAACTGCTCCGGATGGGTATACGACAGCACCAGAATATCCCCGGTAATTCCGTTTCTGCGAAGCATGGCTCCCTCCGCAGCCGAAGCAACGCAAAAGCTCTTCACTCCCTGATCCTGCAGCGCTTTGGAAACCAGAGCCGCCCCATGGCCGTATGCATTGGCCTTGACTGCCGGCATCAGGGCACAGTCCGGAGGCAGCAGGGAGCGGAATTGTTCTATATTATGCTTTAAATGTTCCATATTAAGTTCTATCCATGCCCGTCCTTTTTGATACATAAGCTCACCTCTGCATTTTGTTTTTCACAAATTTCATTCCTTCCGCGATCCCAAAGGAAATTATCAATGTTACGAGACAAACCGACAGATAATGCACCAGCGACTGCTTTACCAGCAAATCCGTCATTTTCAGCGCCCCGGCCATGCCACGCACCAGGATAATGCTGATGGGATGTATGATGTATATGCACATGGACAAATCCCGCACCATTGGCGCAGAATTGCCCTCCAGTCCCAGCAGCAGCTCAAACAAGAAAACCATCACCGGAATCAACATAAGATACATGCTGTTATGCTTCTGCCATTCCATAGTCCATGTCAACAATCCTTCCGCCAACATCGCCGTCATAGAAAGGGCAAATCCCACAGCCGCTTTCTGTGTCTCCAATTCTGCCTTTCCATTGGCCAGAAGCACTCCAAGCCACAGAAATGCGGGTGCAAAAAAAATGCCGTTTCTGGTGTAGGAGCTGATGGCAAAAATTCCCTGATACATTATTTTCAGTGCAGGAATCTGGCTGATCAACTGATAATAACTGTCTCCCGCCGTCCCAATCAGATACAAAAGAAAGGTTACAGCGGCTATCGCCATGGGACTTAACAGGCGCATCATTCCAACCAGCAGCAGACATCCCAGAATCACTGCCGGCAGATACCAGAGATGGTAAAAAGTCCCATCGAAAAAGACTTCCTTCAGCCATCCTCCCAGGCCGATGTTCCACTGTTTTGCATAAATCTTCACAGGCAGGTACAGACAAGTCGCCGCCCCGTATAAAAGCGCCGTTTTCTGCAGAAATTTTCTTAATTTCTGCGAGGCATATTCCACCTGTCTGGAACCTTTTCCCATAGATTTCTGATAAGGGGCAAGCACAAAATATCCGGTGACCATCAGAAAAAACGGCACTGCAATCCTTCCAATACAATAAGTCACAAGAAAATCTGCCGTCTCGCTGAAAGATTCCAGGGGCGATGTGTGGATTGCCACAATCAAAAATGCTGCAATCAGCCGGAAATTATCAATTGCTCCGTAATTCTTTCTTTGTCTCATGTTTTCTCCCTCTGCTCCGTACAGTAATTCCGTCTCATGCTTCCTCTCTTTGTTTTGTGCAGTAATTCCCTTTCATACAGCAGCCATGGTAATAATAAATCCGTCTGCATTATTTCCTGAAATTTCCGTCCAGGCTGCAAGCCCTTTCCACTCGGTTACGGACCCCCTGGCCCTCACATACCCGATTCTGTAATGTTTCCAAGTCAAAGGATGCACCGTCAGATCAAACTGTTTCAGCCATTGGATATATTCTTCCAAAGCCATCCCTGCCTTTTCCATAATCTCTGCATGGGCCTTCCCACATATCTGAAATGCCAGGGTTCTGCGCCGATTCCTGTAATCTTCTGCTTTTCTGATTTATAACGCTCTACAAAACCAAACTCTGCGGCCCGTTCCCGGAATTTCCGGCAAATCCCCTCATAGGGAAATTGGGGCCTGATAAAATCTATGTCCGGCCGGTCCTCTGCCAAATCTATGGCAAGCCCCGTCTGATGTTCGCTGTGATCCGGAAAAGCCACATATTTTTCTGTAAATTCCCTGCCGTTTTCTTTCAGGGAACCATTAAAAATTTTCTGCCTGTGCGATTTATATGTGAAAATCTATTCCTTTGTTCCTGTTCCAACAGCATTGCACTTTCCATCTTGCTCCCTCCCTGCATCTTAATTATTCTCCTGTAATTCCAGCAGACGCGATAACAGCTCTTCAAAAGAAATTCCTGCTTCTTTCATCATATTGGGATAACGGCTGTGGGAGGTAAAGCCGGGAATCGTGTTTACTTCATTAAAATAAATCTCTCCGGAAGGAGTCAAAAACATATCCACCCGTGCAAAATAACTGCATCCCAATCCACGGTAAATTATCTTTGCCGTCTCCTGGATCTCTTCTGTCTTTTCAGGAGAAATCCGGGCGGGCACATGAATCTTCGACGTCTTTAACGTGTATTTTTCCGTGTAGTCAAAAAATCCCTCTGACAATTCAATTTCGTCCACTGCGCCTGTGATTAATTCTTTCGTTCCAAGCACCGCGCAGCCTACCTCAAATCCCGCAATCATCTCCTCTAAAATTACAGAAGAATCGTATTCAAAAGCATGTTCCACTGCCGGGCGCAGATCTTCCGGCTTTTCCACCCTAGTAATGCCGAACGAGGAACCTGCCCGCAGAGGCTTCACAAACAGAGGATAGCCCAGTTCTCTGCCTTTGATTTTAATGTCCATCAGATTCCATTCTTCCCTGGCAACGGTGTAAGATCGGGGAACTTTTACCCCCTGTTCCCCGGCCAGGCGATGCGCCATTTCCTTATCCATACAGATCGCTGAACTCAGAGTGCTGCATCCAATCACAGGAATCTCTGCCAGTTCCAGTACACCCTGTACTGTTCCGTCCTCTCCGTTTCTTCCATGCAGAATGGGAAGCGCACCATCCAGGGAAAGTTCTTCTATGCCCTGGTTTTTCAGCAACAGGAGCCCATGCAGTTCTTTATCAGGAGAAATCACAACAGGAATGCATTCCCTGTCACTGTACCAGTGATCCTCCAAAATATTGGCCGGATCTCCCTGATACAGATACCACTTGCCCCCTCTGGTAATTCCAATAAGGACCGGTTCATATTTTTCAGTATCCATATGGGTAATTACTGCATATGCCGACTGAAGAGAAACCTCATATTCACTGGAGCAGCCTCCGAAAAAAATCGCTATTTTCTTTCTGTCATTCATTTTCATAACACTTGTTCTCCTTTTGTATTTTCACCTATCTTATTCCTGGGAAGTGACATGCCAGTGACTTTTTTATGACAAAATTGTCATTTACGGTATGTCAGAGCATAGGACTCTCTGACTTTCATTTCTTCTCAAATTACCTGTCCTATGCTGAACATATCGTTCTTTACGGTATGTCAGAGCATAGGACTCTCTGACTTTCACTTCTTCTCAAATTACCTGTCCTATGCTGAACATATAAACCCCGCCTGCTTCGTATTAATTTTACGAAACAGGCGGGGCGCTTGTTTTAATATTCCATTGTTTCTTTCCTAAGAAAAGGTTAAAGCTTTTTCATATTTTTCTGAAGGAGATCTGAAGGGCCTTTTTCAGTTCTTCGAAATCACAATTCTATTTCATCAAAGAAATCCTTAAAGGTTATCTTTACGATTGTCCTTTGACACACAAACTGGCAGCAACAATCCCCTGCTCCGCTTATTTTGCTTGCGGAACAGGGGACTTCTTAACTTTTAATGCACTGTATTACCATACTGTAATTTTAACGTAAATTTTCTTCACAAAACCTTTGGCATTGGTTGCTTTGATTAACTTCGCATATCCCTCTACATCACTTTCTGTAACCACTGGTTCAATCGTTTCATCTGAAAAAGCAACTTCTAACTTGGATAAAATCGCCTCATCTGTCACATCTTCATTTCGTTCTATCACCAGAACCGCACGCTTTCCGATTACTTTCTCTCCAGTTTCATCATAGATACTTTCCTGTGTTGTGTACCAGTCTTCAATTCCTGTGCCTGCCGTAACTGGTATAACGCTGAACGTATCGGAAAGTTCCTGGTATTTATACAAAATATCATAAAGGTTGCTGCTTGCTGTTTCATAACTTTCTGTATCTTTTATCTGGCTTAAGTCGGCTATGATGCCATTTACCGTAGTTTTATCTGCCATAATCTCCGAATTTTCTTCAAACATGCCCATCCAATTGCTGCAATTCTGCGCCAGATTAGACAGTTCAACCTGAGCCTGATCTGCTAATACCTGCATCCATACATCACAAACAAGGCCTGTTTTGCTGTCTGTGACATGAACCACATAGGCATACCCTGCTTCCGCGGTAGTTTCCAACACTGCAATTGACCCCTCATAAGGTTTGATATCTTGATTTTCCAAAGTCTCTCCGAATTTAAGGCTGCACCGTATAACGGAACGGACCCTGATAAGATTATCTTCCTCATCATATTCATTGACAACATCTCTTTCATAATCTATTAAATTATCCGTTGCAATTGAAAAAGAGCCTACCGCATTATCCAGTGTATCCTGAATCTGCTGCAATTCATTTAAAATTGTTTCGACTGCATCCAGATCCGCTGCAGAATTCACCTGGCTTTCCAATGCTGCAATCTGTTCAGTAAATTCCGTTTTTGCTGCATTATCAGAGAATCTCATTAAATATCTCTTTGCTGACGCAGCGTTATCTAATGCTTCTGATTTCTTTCTCTCCAGATATTTGGCATTTAATTCCTCTTCCGAAAGGCCGATATCCCCTTCATCCCCCATAAAATTGCTCACGATGTTTTTGGGAATAATAGTATGGGTTCTGGAATCATAATCGCACACATACCACAGATTTCCTTTTTGATTGGGGCAATTGTACACATAGGAATTTGAACCAATGGTCACCCTTACCTTTATGGATGATTTTCCAATCATCTCGGAATCCACTGAATTTCTCTCAGAAAAATTATGGATATAGAACCGGTAAACTCCATCAGTTTCTTTATAAATAGTGGTATGCTCCGGTCCCTCGTAAGTGGTGTCATCCACATCCAAGTCTGCCATTCTTTCATCATTGTAATAATAACTATCATTACTGTAATATACATGGAATTCCCCATTGCCGTCTGCCCTTGGCCCTACCAAATGAGAATCTATGTCTGAGCTGGCTCCAGAAGCTTCTGTTCCCCAGGTTAAGGTAAACTGCACCTGGCCCTGCCCGGTAACCGTTTCCATTTTCTGATCCACTACACATTCAGGCAATACGGTAAGGTATGGATATGCCACTACGGCATCAATACTGGAAGCATTATATCGCTCTTCCGTTTCGGAAAGATTTTGCCGCAGATCTAACACTTCTACTGTATAAACTCCTGCCGGAACATTTTCAAACCGATAAGTTCCGTCAGCCCCCGTCTCGGTTGTCATGAAAGCTTCTCCCAAGACATTGCCTGCTCCTTTTCTTAATTTCACCTGGAATCCGGCCGATACCGGCTGGGCGGTTAAGCCGACCTTCACCAAACCTGTAATGGAAGGCGCCGTGGAGCATTCTGCAAGTTCATTGCTCAGAAGAATTGTTGTGCCGCATGCATAGCCCTCCGCCTGATTGCTGGTGATCACAACATGCTTAACGTTCGCCTGATAGCCGTCCTTCTCTGCAATCAGCCAATAATTTCCCACTGTAACATTTTCTATGGTAAAGTTTCCCATATTGTCTGTAACAGCAGAACTCTCTGTTCCCTGGACAAAAGTTTTGTAATTTCCTTCGTTTATGCCGCTGTTTCCGTTGGTATAAGGCAGCAAATATATTTTTGTATTCGCAGAAGGCTCTTCTACTGCCTGTTTTTCACCAGAGCCTGTATCTTCCGATACACGTTCTGCGTCTTCCGGAGTCACTGTGCCTGCCTCTTTCAGGCTGTATTCATTGACATTGCCTGATACATTCACTTTCTGGCTAATGCCCAGTCCTTCTTTCATCTCAGCCGGAATATTCACAACATCATTATCTGAAATGATTGTCACGGAAATGCATCCCAGGCCCCAGATAGAGGGCATACAGGATTTATTATCAATATTTGCCCTGGTATGTTCCCCGCCCGGCAGGATTGTCATATCCCAGGACACGCTTGCTGCAATCCGCAGCTCTGTCTCTGTCACTATGGACGAGTTGGCCGCCTGGGCGCCCAGCGTAACGTTAACGTACTCCGTTCCCTTAATATTCAATGCAGTATTTCTGCCGGGAACAAACAAATCTTTCACATATCCGTTATTTTCAAGCGTAAACTGCTGGCCTCCGCCGTTGCTCAGATTAATCGTTGCGCTTCCGCTCCTGCCTACTACAATACGGCCCTTTGATGCATTGAAATAAACCACATTCAGAGAATTCTCTACGTATGTGTTCTCGGCAATGGCATTTATTGTTACTTTCCTGAATTTGCCGTTATTGGACACTTCTGCATTCGGCGCATTGATTTCCAAAGTCTTGCTGCTGTAATCTCCTTCCGGAATGACAATCTGTCCGGCAGCGTTTGAAGTATAAATAATATCACTTACCATTTTACTGGAAAGCGCCTGGTTCAGCTCTGACTGGTTGGAAACAGCGCCTTTATAGGCAACCTTTACACTGCAGACCGCGCTTTTGCCGTTGGAAGCAGATGCCGTTACACTGGCCGTTCCTTCTCCTACTGCTTTTACCGTCCCGTCATTGCTTACCGTTACCACAGCGGGTGCGGAAGATTTCCAGGTAACTGTCTTATTAGTTGCATTGTCCGGCTTTACCGCCGCTGACAGTTTCTTAGATTCTCCTGGCAGCAGGCTCAAACTGGTCTCATTCAATGCTATGCTCTCCGCTGCAATATCAGGATCTGCAGGTGGCGTAACTACTTTTTTCCCTTTTACTGTCACTTTACAGGTTGCAGACTTACCTGTGCCGTCTGCTGCTGTCACCGTAATTTTCGCATTTCCAGCTTTTACCGCCTTGATCTCTCCTTTGGAATTAACGGTAACTACGGATTTCTTAGAAGATTTATAGGTCACTTTCTTGCTGGTGGGCTTTTTGGGCGATAAGGTAACCTTCAGTTTCGCCTTGCTGCCTTCTTCCAGTTCCAGGGATTTTTTATCTATTTTTACCTTGGTCACCGGCGTGCCCACCACAATTTTACATGTTGTCTTTATTTTCGTTCCTTTCAGCTTGGCAGTAATTGTAGCCTTGCCATTCTTTTTGGCCTTTACCTTTCCCTTTGAGGAAACAGTTGCAACCTTCTTGTTGCTGCTGGACCATACTACCTTTTTCTTTTTCGCCGCTTTATTCTTCGACGCTTTTAACTGTACAGACTTTCCCTTTTTCATGGTATAAACGGACTTATTCATCGTCACTTTATACTTGGGGGATGATTTCTTAGCTGCCTGTGCTGTGATGCACTGGCCTGCGGTCAGACATACCAGCAGCAGCATTAATAGTGCCTTTCTCCATTTCTTCATAAATTTTCTCCTTTAATATAATATTATAATTGCATTATTCCAGGATTTTCTTTTACAGGCACAATCCATTTGTCTATCAAATTAGAAAATTTATCTGAAATCAACAATTATACATATATATTAAGTCACCCCTCCCCGATTGTCAACACAACATGGAAAAATTTGCCTGTTTTTATTCTTCCGGCAAAACCGCCTGTACAATCAACCTCTGGCTGTGCCAGCCGGTGCATGTGGACAGCGTCACGATTCCTGCCGGATGGCTGATATCTGCATCTGTGGGATATAGTGACTCTTTCACCGCCTGCCGCACATACTCCCTCCAATCCTCTTTTGCTGCAAATTCCATCTGATAGGCTCCGCTGCCTGCCTCTACATGCCGCACCGAAAAAATCGGGCATACATAGACAGCCTTTGGCGTGACAACGGTAAGGACGGTATGTTCCTCATAATACTCCTTTGCTTCATATTGCTTCAGCATGCCAAACATTTTTCCTCCTGTTCCGTTATGCCCGTAAATAATAAAGTGGGAGCTGTTTTCCTTGGTACGGTAATCCAAAACTAAACTGCCGATGGGATTTGGGCTTCCATCCGGCAGATGCTCTAAATAAAACTGATTATCCTCACCCAGCATCACCGGATAATCCAATTCCGTATCAGGAATCTGGAGCCAGGCGGCAATGCCCGGATATTTTTCAGCCATCCCGGAAACATATCGGGACAATTCCGGCGCCTCCAGAGACATCGCTTTTATTCCCTGATTCCCTGATGCGCTGCATCCATCTGACGAAACAGAGCCAGAAAAAACGGCGGGGGAAACTCCCTGCCCTCCGCCGATTTTTCTGTAAAATTCATTTCCGCGATGCAATTTTACCAGCCGAATCCCCAACATCACAACGGAAACAATAAAAATTACCAGTACTGCACAATATAAAATTTTAAATGCCTTATTTTCTTTCACGCTTTTTCTCCCGCCAAATATAATATAACGTCATGACTGTCAATATTGTTCCAGACAGCAAAACAACCGCTTCCAACCATACCGTATGATCCCTGGTTTTCGGAGCATCAGCATCTTTGCCAGGCTCTTTAGCTGCGTCCGGAGTATCGGCAATCCCTGAAATGGCCGGCTGTTTGGATTCTTCCTGATTTCCCGCAGTCCCGGAATTGTTTGGCAGTTCTAAATCATCCGTGAAGGCCGTCTGCCTAGAATCCTCCGGATTCTCCGGGATTTCGGAATTAACGGGCCTCTGAAAACTTCCCGGATTTTCATTTTCAGAAATTCCAGGAGTCCCGGAATTTCCAGGTTCTTCGGGCCGTCCGGAATCACCTGGATTCTCCGGTGTCCCAGAAATTCCGGAATTTCCAGGTTCTTCGGGCTGTCCAGGTGCTCCTGGATTCTCCGGTTTTTCCGCATCACTTGGGTTCTCCGGTTTTTCCGTACCACTTGGGTTCTCCGGTTTTTCCGTTTCTCCCGGATCCTCCGGTTTTTCTGTATCTCCCGGGTTCTCCGGTCCTTCCGTTTCGTCTGGGTCCTCCGGTTTTTCCGTTTCTCCTGGGTTCTCCGGTTTTTCCGTTTCTCCTGGATTCTCCGGTTTTTCTGTTTCTCCCGGGTTCTCCGGTTTTTCCGTTTCTCCTGGATTCTCCGGTTTTTCCGTATCATCCGGATTCTCCGGCGAGACTTCTGGTTCATTAGAAACCTTCATATCCGGAGCCTCTTCACTCACTTTATATATTGAAAGAGCTATCTGATAACCTGATGGCGCCTCCGTTTCTTTCAGCCAGTATTCATTTCCTATCATCAATCCCGGAAAAGAAATTTCTCCCTCTGCCCCGCTGACTCCTCTCTGAATCAAAGTCCTGCATTCCTCCTCTGCATACAATTCAAATGCCGCCCCTGCCAAAGGCTCCTCACTGCCGCTTGCTACCTTATGGACCGTCATCACCCATTGCTTTTCTTCCGGCGCCTCTCCGGTTATAGAATCCTCTCCGGTTATCGGACGGCTGCTTCCGTCCGGCAGATTAATCCTGGGCGGCTCACTGGTATCCAAAGGTATTTCTATCTTAAGAATCTCCCCTCCCGGCTGACGGAGAAAATACACTGCTCCCCGGCGCAGCTCCAAAAAACGGATCGTTCCGTCTGGGGCTGCTGTCACTTTCTGATCCGGAATCGGCTCCGGCTCCCCTGTTGGATCCGATAAAAACAATTCTACAGTTGTTCCTGCTAACGGAACCCCCAGTTCATTTACCAACCGGTACTCAATGTCCGCCTTATGCGCTTCATTGGTGAGCTGCAGCTCCAACTCAGATTTTGCCGCTCCTGCTGTAACCAAAAGCCCCTGTCCGGTTCCTGTTACTCCATCCGGAAGCTCTACCCACCCAATTTCGCTTTCATATCCGGGAAGGCTTTCGGTTTCTTCCAATTCATAAACTTTCTCAGGCTTAACCAGAAATGAAGCCTTACCCTGGGCGTCTGTGGCTGCCTGGGCAACAGGCAGACCCCTTACATGATTCTCACTGTCCCATTGGTACAGCGTGAACTCCACTCCGGCAAGAGGATTTTGATTGTCACAGTCCTTTTTCATCACAGTAATGACTGCTTTCCTGGCAGCGACGCCGCCTCCGCCGCCTCCGCCGCCTCCAACGGCAGCGCTGTTGTTCTTACTGCCTCCCAGCAATACAGCGCCGCCCTCAAAACGAACACTATTGCTGTAACCATCCGTCTGACGTTTCATAATATCAGCCGTATAGGTCAGCACATAGGCATCCCGGCTGCCTTCTTCAATGGGAAGCTGCACCGTAAAACTATTTGATTCCAGATCATAATTTTGCGCTTTCAGCGCCAGGCCTTCCCCCTCTTTTGTATATCCAGGCTTTTGCCCGCTGTTTCCAGTGGTCCCTGACAGGCTTGCTTTATAAAAACGCAGAGTATCCAAATCTGCCTGAAGCCGTTTGTCCAGAGTATCCACCAGGGACGGATATTCTGAAAGGGCAAGGCCATAGGGATTAATCAGCACTTCATACTGAATCAGCTCTTTCTGACTGTCCACGCTGCTGCTTTTCACCAGCCCATGATTGAGAAAACTTCCGGATGCGCTGCTGGAAACTCCTGCAAAAGAAATGTTGTCAGCTTTCCCCTTCATCACAATGGTATTGGAAACCCGGACAGGCTCATTGCTGCTGAAACCTATTTTCTCAGGATCCACCTCTGTATCAAAAGTGACAGCCGTTTTCTGGCTCACACTTTCCAGATAAATGGTAAGTTCCTGCCCCGTCTGCTCTGCCGACACCCCTGGAACGGACGGTTCGGTTTTCACTGAATCCTCTGTATACTTAAGCCCCTCCGGCAAAACATCCGTCAATGTTACTTCTTTCATAGGCAGACCCGCTGCGTCCACCTCTACTGTCCACTTCATTTTGCCGGACATATAATCGTAAACCGGCGCTTTCTTTGCCAAAACCCCTGCGCTGACATTAGCCACGCTTTCTGCCTCTGCACTGCGCAGGATCTCCGAATTTTTCCCGATTCTCATATCCTCTGTATAAATCCTATTTTTAAACTGCTTCTTAGCGGTATTATTAGCAAATATACAAGGGTCGCATACTTTTGTGCTGTAAGCAATGGTAATTGTCTTTGCGCCAACCTCCCCTACTGTTACAGTAAGAACCTGAGCGTCATATTCTAAGTTTACCAGATTTTTTTCATCCTCCGCAGGCTCCCGGCCATTGATCAAAATAGAAATCTGATCCTTATCTCCCGCTAATTCCAGGCCGCTTTGATGCCCAGCTTCACTGCAGGCTCCGCCAACCTGGCTCAAATTATCGGTAAATGTACCGCCTTTCAGATATGCTTTATGGGGATTAATCGTCACTGTCCAGTCAATCGTACGGGTTGATGCCTTATAGCCGCTGTTGGCCTTTACCAGAGTAGCTGTGCCGGGCAAGCCGCTGCCGTCTCCGCTGCCCACAGGCGTTGTAGCCTTCGGCGTCTCATAAGCCGTCTGATTATAATGGAAAGTAAACCAGGCCACATTATTTCCCAGACTGGTTCCGCTGTCATACATTTCCTCTGGGACACTGGTCTGATACGTAATTGTCACTTCCTGATTTTCTGTACTAATCGGAGAAACTGTAAAGCCATTCTCAGCCTCTGTTACCGCAGAAGCAGGATTTCCATTTATTGCTACCGAACCATCCACCAATATACTGCCGGCAGGAAGTGTATCATGGAGAGTCAATTCGTTCTCTTCTGTAAAAGAAAAGCCATTGGGAGAAAAAGTAACCGTCCAATCTGTAGTAGAGCCTGTGCCATCATCATGGCGCTTTGTTGTACCCTTTTTCGTCAGCCATACAGGCTGGGGAATTGCCACCGTTTGGCTGCTGCAGATATTAAGGCCCTGAAACCCGCCGTCTGTTTCAGCAAACACTTCCACCCCATTGGTCACTTTTTGTCCCCCTTTGCCCCCAGGCAGAAGAAGCTCATCCTTAATAGCTGTCTCATAAGTAATCGTTACCGCCTGAGCCGGATGAACCTGGGTCGCAGTCCCTGCGCGGAATATTGAGCCTCCGAAACTCAATGTAACAGGGCCGCCCTCCTCAGAAGCCTCCGTCAGCACATAGGCTTTTTCTGTACCATCAATGTCTTCCCTGGAACGATAGACAGTGCATGCTTCCCCATTGATTTTTGCACTGTTTTCTGCATAGCTGTGGAGAGATGGGTCAATGACATCACGCAATTCGAAATTAGTATCCCCTGTAATGCCGCCGGAAGGATTTTGCCACGGAGTATATTGAATGGTCCAGGTAATGGTTTTACCGCTGAGGGCTCCGCTTTTTTGCACCTGTGCCCTGGCTTCCACCGGCTCATGCTCCGCATAGCCAAAGTTCAGGGTTTCTTCATTTTCAAACTTCATCGCATAGAGATTGCTTTTGCCCTCAATAGGGTTTTCTCCCTCTGGCGGCTCGCCTGCACGGCCGCAGTGCAAATAGAAAAATGCATCCTGAAGCTGGCCGTATTCTGATAAAACTGTACCGGAACCGTCTTCCTTCTTATCAAAAACAACCCATGCGCTGCTTCCGTCTGCACAAATCGCCCCAAACTTCTTAGGACCATCTCCCGTCTCAACCGTCAGTTCTTTACCGGCAGCTCCTAAATCCGGCAAAATCAGATGAGGAGAGACTTCCAGATAATATCTGGTATCCGGCAGAATTTTTCCGCACTGTTCTTCTGTAATCTCATAATTATACCGAAGCACAAGCTGCTGATCTTTTTTCAGCAGAGTCCCGTTTTCAATGGCCGGCTCTTGCGGCAGATCGTCGGCGCCGGCATAGTGAAGCGTAATACTGCTAAAGTCCACAATCTTGGAAAATTTTTCTTCCTGCTCTGCTTTCGATGAAAATCCCGGAAAAAAAGCAGCCAGCATTGACAGGCACAGAAAAACCGCCAACAGCTTCCTTCTTCCCTTGTTCCCGAAATTCAAATATTTCCAAAGCCCTTGACTGCCAAAAACTTTTCTCTGAAAATTCAACATTTCACTTTCCTCCTCTTTCCATTATCCAATATATATCTCACGCTCTGGAAATCAACTGCCATTTCAGGTTGTAAATAAACGTTTATTCACTCTCATATAAAAATCACTCTCTGAATTCTTCTTTCTCCTAATGCAAACCATTCCATTTTGGAGCTGTGATACGGAAAAATAAACATTTACTTACTAATTCTTAAAAACAAACCGCTCTGCAGCGGTAGTTTTTTACGCTTTTTTACTTTGCCAACTTCAAATAGCCGCTCAAGCCAGTCGTAAGCAGTTGAAATACCGAGTCCTCGGTGGCCTGATCATCCGTAAGCACTCCCTCCACCACATATTTGGCATACATCACCGTGGTACTGAGTACGTGGAGCCACAGCAGATCCTGATTCATCTGCCTCAGACTTGGAAAAGCTTCCAGGAAATCATGAACCATTCCGGCAAAAGAACTAAAATAGGACGCATCCCGGCACTTATCAAACTTTGGAAAAAAGGCACTGTCCCGAAAACGGTGATAAAAAATTGTCTCATCCGGATGTGCCACCCAAAAACGGAAGTAAGGCTGCCACAGACTCCTTACTGCTCCCATAGGATCTGTGAGTATCGACTGGGAATCAAACTTCATGCGATCGAAAATTGCTGCCGCCCGCTTATCCACATATACAAAACTCTCAATCAGCAGCTGCTCCTTACTCTCAAAATAACGGTACAAAGCCCCGGGGGAAATTCCCGCCAGATTACTGACGCTTTGGACGCGTGCCCCTTCTAAGCCATTCTGCCTCACGACTTTCATCGTTGCAAAAATAATTCGAGTTCTGGTATCATCCAGAATGACCACGCTCCCTCCAAAAATACATAATTGGGTTCATTGTGTTTCTTTTGAAATTATACACTTTAATAGCGATGTTGACAATACCTTTTTCAAAAGAAGGCCCGGCAGCATAAAATTCGCATCGCCATCCACATCTGCATACAGTAATAACAAATCCGCTGTTGCCGAAAGCGCCATTGACACGAACAGTAAACCTGTCTATTTTTGTTATGTAATAATTTTCAGCAAACTCTTGCATTTTCAAATTTTAGCACTATAATAAGTGGTATGGAAGCATAGCTCAGCCGGGATGAGCGTTCGCCTCACACGCGAGAGGTCATGGGTTCGAGCCCCATTGCTTCCATTTATTTTTTGCTTCGCTGCTTCATATTGCATAATCTGGATGTTCCACCACTTCATCAGCAGTTTCATCCGAAATATTATCTATCCTGCAACCTTCGAAATCAACAGCGTTCATCACTTCGCCGGCAATTCCACCCGGAATGTCACCTGCTCTTTCTCACTCTCTGCAAATATTCTGCCCCCATGCCTGGTGACAATCTCCCTTGCAATGGCAAGCCCCAGTCCTGCGCCTCCTGTATTGGAATTCCTTGCCTCATCCATCCGGTAGAATTTATCAAAGATTGACTCCAGCTTTTCTTTGGGAATCGTTTTTCCCTGATTCTGAAATGTAATGATAATTTTCTCCGGCTGCAGTGTTCCCACTTCTTCCACAAAGATATCGATCTGAGTATTCCTGTAACTATAGGCAACGGCATTTTTCAGAATATTATTAAATACTCTCGCTAACTTCACCGGATCCCCGTAGACGCTCACATTTTCATCGCTGTGAAGCTCTGCCCGGTTTCCTTTTTCCTCCAGAAGAGGATAGAACTCCTCCAGCATCTGCAGCAGCATGTAGTACAAATCGATCTCTTCTCTTTCCAGTACAATTTCCTGAATATTATATCTAGTAATCTCAAAAAATTCATTGATCAGCTGTTCCAGCCGATTGGCCTTTTCCAACGTAATATGCACATATTTCGCCTTTTGCTCCATGGGCATGTCCGGCGCTTCTTCCAAAAGGCTCAGGTAACCGATCACAGACGTAAGAGGAGTCCGGATATCATGGGCCAGATACATTACAAGGTTATTTTTCCGTTCTTCGGCAAGCCTGGATTCCAGCTCGCGCTTTTCTAAGGTCTGGCGCAGAGCGTTCAATTTCTGCTCCATGGGCGCCATTTCCTGTGTCAGAACAATTTCTCTGTTATCCCCCTGAATCAGCGTATCCAATGCAGCGTCTATTTCGTTAAAATACCGGATAAACCAGGACAGGGAAATCCGAAACAGCAAAAGAAAACAGACCGTCACCGCCCCGAAAATAAACAGCCAGGCATTCTCCCGCAGCCCGTATTGATAAATATTAAGCGCATCCAGCAATTCCAATTGAAACGCATCTTGTAAAAATTGCACAATCCAGTCCCCCACTCTGCGGAACCAGAAGCGTTTGTACAGTGTGGAAATAATGAGAAAGGTCAATATCACAATGGCGAAAGTCTGCATAAATATCCGAAAAATCAATTTGGAATACGCAGAATTTTTCTTTCTTTTTGTCCGAAACCGGCCGAAAAAAGATTCTGTTTCTTCCGGGGCTGTTTTTCTTCTTCCGGATTCTGTTCTTTCCAGGGCTGTTTTTTTTCTACCGGATTCTGTGTTTTTCATTTCTCTTATATTTTCAGTTTTCAATCTTATACCCCACTCCCCAGATCGTTTTGATGTACTTGGGATGCTCCACAGAATCTTTCATTTTCTCCCGCAGATGGCGGATATGCACGGTTATGGTATTATTGCTCTTACTGTAATACTCATCTTTCCATACGCCATGAAATAATTCCTCAGAACTGACCACTTCTCCTTTTCGTTCACAAAGAATCTTTAAAATGGAAAACTCTGTGGGAGTCAGCACCAGAGGTTTTTCGTCCAACTGGCACTCATGGGTCTTTACATTCATCACAAGTCCCCCATGCACC
This sequence comes from Eubacterium sp., assembly GCA_021769425.1. Lineage (GTDB taxonomy): Bacteria > Bacillota > Clostridia > Lachnospirales > Lachnospiraceae > Petralouisia. The sequence goes on along the minus strand of JAETSX010000015.1, from coordinate 25,274 downwards.
AGAAGGGAATTGTCCAAAACCTCTGGAACCGGGGAATGGTTATAGCGTTTATACCGGCGAAGCTGGGCCTTGACACGGGCCACAAGCTCCAAAGGACGGAATGGTTTCGTCATATAGTCGTCGGCTCCCATCATCAAACCCCGGATTTTATCAATCTCTTCATCCTTTGCAGTCAGCATAATTACCGGGTAATTGTGGCTTTCCCGGATCGTTTTGCATATTTCAAATCCGTTGGTTCCCGGCAGCATAATATCCAGTATGGCAAGGTCAAACTCTCTCTCTGACACATTCTGCAGCGCTGCCTCTGCGGAATAGCAGGTAACTACCTCAAACGTTTCGCTTTCCAGATAAAAAGCCACCAAATCGGCAATTTCTTTTTCATCATCTACTACCAGAATTCTGTCTTTCATATTATTATCCTTTCCTGAAGGCCGAGCCAAAATTTCTTATATTTCATATAACTTATTATAGCAAAGACCCTTGGGAAATTCCTGTTTTAATTTCTATAAAAATATTAAATTTTCCTTAATTCGATACTATTACTCCGGCGGTTAAATATCGCAGAATTTTACGTATATAGATGGCGATTAATTATCGCCATCTGCGCCGAGCACGGCCGCTTTACGGCCGGATCCTGTCTAACATACGGTATTGGCCTGTGACCGTGCAGCGTGGTGCACGGCCCAGGAGTGAGCAGTAACCCATAATTCTGCAGAGCAAAAGAAAGGGGCCGCCGGAAAATGGAATTTACACACAATATACGGTTGCGATACCGAACGAATCACAGTATATATTGCGGAAAATCTGCCTTTTCCGACAGCCCCTTCCAGTTATTCTTTTACCTCGTCAATTGCCTTTCCAATATCGTTTCTCATATATTTATTAGCAAATTCTGCCCATTCCGCAGCCTTGTAGGCATTGGCCCGGGCCTCTTTCAAATCATTACCCTTTGCGGTAATTCCAAGCACGCGCCCTCCGTTTGTCACAATCTTTCCATCCTTTAAGGCTGTTCCGGCATGGAAACAGTAGTAACCCTCTTCCTCATGAAATTTCTCCAGCCCTTTGATTTCAAATCCTTTCTCATAGGACACCGGATAACCCTGGGAAGCCAGCACCACGCAGACTGCCGCATTGTCTTCAAACTGCAGCTCGATTTCTGACAGCCTTCCTTCCACGCAGGCTTCCATCACCTCAATCATGTCGTTCTTCATTCTGGGCAGCACTACCTGGGCTTCCGGATCGCCGAACCGGGCATTGTATTCCAATACCTTCGGCCCCTCTTCGGTAAGCATCAGGCCGAAGAAAATAATTCCGGTAAAGGGACGCCCTTCTGCAGCCATAGCGTCCACGGTGGCCTGGTAGATATGGTTTCGGCAGAATTCATCCACCTCTTTTGTGTAAAACGGGCTGGGAGAGAAGGTTCCCATTCCGCCTGTATTCAGGCCCTGATCTCCGTCTTGGGCACGCTTGTGATCCTGGGCGGAGGACATGATTTTGATGGTTTTCCCATCTACAAAGGACAGTACCGACACTTCCCGGCCTGTCATAAATTCTTCCACCACCATATGGTTTCCGGCAGAACCGAATTTCTTATCTTCCATAATCTCTTTGACTCCGGCTTTGGCCTCTTCCAGAGAATTGCAGATTAATACGCCTTTCCCGAGAGCCAGGCCGTCTGCCTTTAAGACAATGGGCATTTTAGCTGTTTCCAGATAAGCCAGGGCTTTCTTCGGATCGTCAAAAGTCTCATAACGGGCTGTGGGAATGTGGTATTTTTTCATCAAATCCTTGGAAAATGCCTTGCTGCCTTCCAGAATTGCGGCATTTTTCCTGGGGCCGAACACCTTAAGCCCCTCTGCCTCAAATACGTCCACAATCCCGCCTACCAGGGGATCGTCCATGCCGATAATGGTAAAATCAATCTGCTGTTCTTTGGCAAAAGCCGCCAGCTTATCAAATTCCATAGCGCCGATTGGCACGCATTCTGCAATCTGCCCGATGCCTGCATTGCCCGGCGCACAATATATTTTATCTACCTTCGGACTTTTTGCGGCGCTTGCCGCAATGGCATGTTCCCGTCCGCCGCTTCCTACAATTAATACTTTCATTCCAGTCTCCTTTTTATGGTGATATCTATCCGCTTTCTGAACTTTATCCTGACCCTGCGCCAGGACAGTTTTCTCAACCTTCCTTACTGCCAGACTATTCCATTGGCTGTTCCTGAATCAGGACTTTACCGTTTTCTACCTGAATTTTTCCATTGGCAATCAAATCAATGGCCTGCGGCAGGATCTTCCATTCCGCCTGCTCCATCACCCGCCGCTGTAAAAGTTCCGGCGTATCATCCTGTTCCACCAGCACCGGCTGCTGCAGAATAATGGGACCGGTATCTGTTCCCTCATCCACAAAATGCACTGTGGCTCCTGTCACTTTCACGCCCCGTTCCAATGCGGCTTCGTGAACCTTTAAGCCGTAATAACCTTTGCCGCAGAAGGAAGGGATCAGGGAAGGATGGATATTGATAATGCGGTTTTGATACTTCTTAATCATGATTTCCGGCAGTACTACCAGAAAACCGGCAAGCGCCACCAAATCAGCCTGATAGCTGTCCAGTTTTTTCAGAAAAGCCTCATTAAAACGCTCCCGGCATTCAAATTCTCTGGGAGAGATACACACTCCCTCAATGCCATGGTTCCTGGCCCGCTCCAGCGCATAGGCGCCCGGATTGTTGCTGATGACCGCGGCGATGGCTGCATTGGTAATGGTTCCCCGCTCAATCCCGTCTATGATTGCCTGAAGATTTGTGCCGCCGCCGGACACGCAGACTACAATTCTCAGCATACGGTAACCCCTTTCTCTCCGTCTTCCACTCTGCCGATTACATAAACAGTTTCTCCTGCCTCCTGAATTGCTTTTACGGCGCCTTCTACATCTGCAGGATCTACCGCCAGCGCCATGCCGATTCCCATATTGTAAGTATTATACATCACTTTCTCTTCCACCTGGCCTTCTCTTGCCATCATTCCGAAAATAGGCGGAACTTCGTAACTGTTTTTCTCAATGAATGCATGTTTTCCTTCCGGCAGCATTCTGGGCACATTTTCATAGAAACCCCCTCCGGTAATATGGCTGCATGCTTTGATTCGGATGCCCGCTTCTTTGACAGAGCGGAGAGCCTTTACATAAATTTTAGTAGGCGCAAGCAGCTCTTCTCCAAGGGTTCTGCCCAGTTCCTCATGATAGGCATTCAGAGTTTCCCTGTCCATTTTAAATATTTTCCGCACCAAGGAAAAACCGTTGGAATGCACGCCGGAACTTGCCATGCCAAGGAGCACATCCCCGGCCTTTAACTCTTTTCCGGTAATGATATCTTTTTCATCTACCACGCCTACAGCAAACCCGGCCAGATCGTATTCTTCTTCCGGATAAAACCCGGGCATTTCTGCTGTTTCCCCGCCAATTAAAGCCGCACCGCTCTGAATGCACCCTTCTGCCACACCGCTGACAATCGTCGCGATTTTCTCAGGATAATTCTTCCCGCATGCAATATAATCAAGGAAAAACAGCGGCTCTCCGCCTGCGCACGCAATGTCATTGACGCACATTGCCACACAGTCAATTCCAATGGTATCATGTTTGTCCAGCAGAAACGCCAGCTTCAGTTTCGTTCCCACTCCGTCTGTGCCGGATACCAATGTGGGTTTCTCCATATCTTTGAACTTCTCTATAGAAAAAGCGCCGGAAAATCCGCCCAGCCCGGTCAGCGCCTCTGGCCGCATGGTCTGCTGCACATGCTTTTTCATCAGTTCTACAGCTTTGTAGCCCGCTTCAATATCTACGCCTGAATTTTTATAATCCATTCTCTTTCCTCCTAATTCCCTGTTCCAGATATCTTCCGCTCCCCAAGATTTCCTGTTGCCGGATTTTTCCTCTCCTGAAATCCTGTTTTCGGATATTCTGCGTTCCGGAAACCCTTTTGTCTGCGGAAATCTTTCACTTCTCAGTAAACTACCATTACGCTTAGCCTGCCGTTCAGCGGGCCGCATGGCCATCCATGCTGGGAAAGCGTTGGTTTTCTCAGTTTACCCTCATCACTCTTAGCCTGCCGTTCGGCGGGCCGCATGGCCATCCATACTGGGAAAGCGTTAGCTTTCTCAGTTTACCCTCATCACTCTTAGCCTGCCGTTCGGCGGGCCGCATGGCCATCCATACTGGGAAAGCGTTGGTTTTCTCAGTATTTCTTATATCCCACTTCCTGAAGATGGGCGTCTTTCGCTTCCACCTGCTCTTTTAATTTTCTGGAATAATCTTTCAGCCTGCCTAAAAGCTCTTGGTCAGAAACCGCCAGAATCTTTGCCGCCAGAAGTCCTGCATTCGCGCCTCCGTTGATTGCCACCGTTGCAACGGGAATACCGGAAGGCATCTGCACAATGGAATACAGGGAATCCCGGCCTCCCAGTGATGTGGTATGCATCGGAACTCCAATCACCGGCATTGGGAAAATGGCAGCGCACATTCCCGGCAGGTGCGCTGCCATTCCCGCCCCTGCAATGATTACCTTAAACCCCTTTTTCTCTGCAGACCCGGCATATTCAAAAAACACATCCGGTTCCCTGTGGGCTGAGATAATTTTCATTTCATATTCAATTCCCAATTCCTCCAATATATCCGCCGCTTTTGCCATAACCGGCATATCTGAGTCACTGCCCATTACAATTCCTACTTTTGCCATAATCTGTCTCTCCTTCATTTAGTAATTTTTCATACTTCTAAACCAGTACTGATATTTTCCTTATTTTACTCAATCCTGATATTTCGCAAAACCCCGGACAATCTCCTGGACACTGTTTAAAAGCTTCTTGGCTTCCTGTGCCTCAGTCTGATTCCTCTGGCTGCACTCCTCCGCCTCGGACGCGCTTGCAGACACCTGCTGACTGGTGGCCGACAATTGGCTGATACTTTCAATAATCTTATCATTGGACTGTACCAGATTCTTAATCTTGGAATCAATGTCCTCAATTCTCTGAGTCAGCGTCTCCACATTATCCCGGATTGCCATAAATCCTCCGGCCGTATTTTCAATCATTTCATTCTGTTTTCTGCTGGCCTCGATAGAAACCCCTACAATATCCACAGCATCCTGGGCATTGGTATTCAGTTCTTTCACAATCCCGGCAATCTGTTCGGTGGATTTCCTGGTCTGCTCCGACAGTTCCCGAATCTGATCCGCAACCACTGCAAATCCCCGGCCCGCTTCTCCGGCTCTTGCACTCTCAATAGACGCATTCAAGGCCAGCAGATTGGTCTGGTTGGAAATTTCAAAAATAACTTCTGTAATCTGCTCCACCTCTTTCGCCTTATCCTGAAGCTGGGACATGGTTTCTGCCACATGGGAATTGGTTTCCCCAATGGTTTCTGCTCCGGCCCGCATCTGGTTCATCATGTCCATGCTTTCCTCCGCCATACGTGCGGAAGCCTCTGCCGCCTCCACCATAATCCTGGCATTTTCCGCCGTATCCTCAATGGCGTCTTTAATCTGAGAAGTCATCCGGGTCTGCTCCTGTACGCTTTCTGCCGTAATCTGTGTGCTGACGGAAATTTCCTGAATGGAACTATGCACCACCTGTGAGGAATCCCTCAGATTCTCCACCAGGCTGTCCGTATATCCCACTTCAGACGTCACTGCCTCTGAAATGCGGATGATATCCTCCATCATCATATTCTGCCTTGCCTGTTCGTCTTTAATCGCCCATATGGTATCGTGGTCAAAATCCTTGGCCGCCCTTGCTGTAATGTGATAGGAAAGGGTTACCACAACCCCCGTACAGACACTGACCATCGTTAAATCACCTTCCAGCAGTCTTCCGGTAACCGCCAGCATAATTCCCCGCACCGCCATAAACAGCATAATGCCGGCAAAAGCCCTTTTTTCCAGTTTCCTGTCGTAATAAAGGATCAGCGCAAACATAATCGGAAATATGTAAGTACAGGCCAGGACGCTTTCCGCTGTCAGCATCATATACCCCCAGCCAATCAAAAAGCTGCAAAGCATGACATACCGCAAAGCCTCCTTAGACTTATCCTTTATGTATATGCCCCAGCTAACCAGCGTTCCCAGCAAGGTAAGGGCAATGGGCACAATTGCCGCCCTCCCGTAGGAAACCTCCTTGGATGCAGCCTGCATAAACAAAGCCAGGTTCAAAGGAATATCCATAAATGTCATCAGCAAAAGCACTGTCTGATTGGCTTTGGCGTCCCGAACCGGCTTCTCGCTATATTTGCGCACAGCCTGCTTTACCTCCGCTGCCGGTTCATTATTTTTTCTCTCCTCCATCTTTTGTTCCTCCGTAATTTATTTTACTTATTCTAATGGCTCATTCAGCAACTCTGTCCCCGGCACTGCAAACTTTCCGTCCCGTATCACGTCCACCCAGGAGCCGTCTTTTCTCTGTACGGCAATCCGATCCAATTCATCATAAGGAATCGTAATATCTGTATGGCAGTTATAATATGCCTTCTGAACATCTTCTTTCCGGAGCACGGATACCTCATTGTCTCTTGCTACAATTTCTTTTCCATCGGGATTAAACACCGGCGTATCCTCCGCCAGGCTGTAACAAGTGTCTCCCACTGCAAAATGAGGTCCTGTTTTTTCCGCGATCAGTATGGGAAGCTTATCCTGAATCTGATAATCAATTCCCATCCGGTAAGCAGTGGTATTCGTTCCGATAGCAAACTCCCCCAGAGGCAATGTTTCATGGTGTTTTAAAAGATTCTCCTTTAAAAATTCCTGATTCTCTTTTTCTGTCTCAAAATTTCTACAGGAATACCGGCTGATCATGCCATCCTTAAAATCCACCTCCAAATCCAGATATTTCAATCCATTGAGATATACCCGGGTCACATGGAGATGCCCGTTGGTTCCTTTTAATACAGGCGAGGTAAACACCTCTCCCACAGGAATATTCACATCCGCCACGCAATTTTCAAAAGCTGTTTCCCGGCTTCTGTCCCTTAAGGGATGCAGCGCTACCGTCAGATCCGTGGTGTTTTTCCCCTTTCCTGTAATACGCACAGTTTCTCCCTCATCCAGCACATCAATCAGTTTCTGCTGCATATCCCGGTACAATTGATAATCCAGCGTATTTACTTTCACAGTTTCTGCAAAAATCTCTTCGTATTTGGGTCCAATCTCCGGAATCGGATAAGCGATTATGGTAAAGCTGCGCTCTTCTCCCTTAATATATTGATTGGTAATCTGCATTGCAAGATTCGCATCATACACATTCAGCTTCTGCTGCTTCTCGTCCAGCTGCCATGCATAAGGATTATTTTTCGGCTCAAACCCGTCTTCTCCAAATGTCTCCACCACTGCGGGCCCGGCATACCAGGAAGCCTCCTTTTTCCTGGCCTCATAAGCGGTTTTTAAAACCTCCAGCCTGCGCTCCACCAAAGCCTTGTCCAGATAAACGGCACGATCCGATTTATGATCGTACTCATATTGACGGTTAGGGGAAACACTGACAATGCTGCCCCTGCCGGTTCTGCCGGAAAAAGAAAGCTCCTTGGTTCTTGTTACCACCGGCTGCAGGCCCATCTTCTGAAAATTCTTCACCGCAGCCCGCATCATCCGTTCAAATCCGATGGGATAACGCAGATCTGCAAATTTCTTCTTGGACAGATCCTTTCCGGTAACCTCAAATCCAATCCGGTAACCTTCGGTATAGGTATCCGCCATGGCCTGAATCTGTTCCTCTGACATCCGGTTTAAAAACTCCGCCGTTTTCCGTTCATTTTCTGTAATATAAGCGCCGTAGCGGTAAAGATAACGCAAATCATCCAAATCACTGTCCATAATGATACGGGTATAAAAATCCATCTCAGGGCTTGTCTGGGACATAACGCTGATTTCCGTAAACACTTCCCCGTAATCGTGGTAAAACCAGTACATTACCTGCTGCAGTTCTTTCTCTGCCGGCGGCTCTTCCTGTTCAAAGAGGTTATAGATTTCCACCAAAAGCTCACTGAATATGGTGATATCATAAATTCTTCCTTCATAAGCATAGGGAATCAGCGAACGGAGATCGGCATATAAGGCTCCAAGCAGTTTTCCATGCTTCTCTCCCAGTTCTCCTGCGATAAACTGGGGATTCCCATAACTCTTCTCATAATGCTCCGGTAAAATTTCTTCGTAGAGGGAATGGTTTTCCTCCATCATTTCCTCTATGCTTTTCTTTTCCCAGACTCCCGACGACACCTCCTTTTCTAAAGCTTCCAACCGCCGAAGGAACGCTGCTGCATGGCGGAAAAACAAAAGATACGGCTGTTCTACCGTTTCTTCTGTTTCGATTTGTCCCAGCCGTTCCATCACCAGAGGATACCTCTCTTTTACTTCCTCACGGTATGGCTGCCAAACCTCGCAATAGCCCATCTTTCCAACCTATCCTTTCCAAAATTAAACTGCCTGTTTCAAAATCCCAGCATATAAACCGCAACCCAGCCTGCCAGTGTAAGCGCAGAGCAAACGCTGCCCAGCACCGGAAATAATTTATAACTTTCTTCTTTCAGGCTGGAGAGTCCGATCACCAACGATGCCAGGGATATAAATAACGCAAACAACCCTGCGCTCCCCACATACACACTGGCATTTCCATCATTTTGTATGGAAAACGCCACCATTCCAACTCCCGCCAAAACAGAAGCCAATGCCAGCAACAGAGATATTTTTCCTCTCCTGGAATGTTTTTTCCCTGCAAATTTAAAACCGTTTTTTTTCTTTTGTCTCATAATTTCTCCTTATCCGGTTCATCCAATAAAAAATCAGGCAGCCCAGTGCGCCTCCTATGGTATTCAGCAGCATATCATCCACATCAAAGCTTCCCACCTTCGACACAAGCTGAATGGTTTCCACTGCAAGGCTGACCTCAAAGCTGAAAAATACGGTATACAGAAAATTTCTGCATTTGGGATACAGAATCGGCAAAAAAAATCCAAATGGAACAAAGGCCACAATATTCCCTACCAAATTCAGCAGCACCGCCTTCATCCCAAGTGTATGCCGATAGACAATGAAACGCCTGATTTCCTTAAACAGTTCCAGATTATAGTGATAGGCCCGGCCCTCAAAGGTACGGCCGGTGCTCTCTGCAAAAAACAGAAAGTAGGTCAGACAAATAATATAGACCCCGAACATGATTTTGCTGCATACCCGGAGTGTTTTCTTATAATCTTTTTTCAATTTATTAACCCTTAGAATATAATATCTGATTTACGTTTTAAGATTCTGGCGCCGCTGACAATAGACAGAACCCCGCAGGCAATTCCGCATACCAGAACAACAACGCCAAGCGCAATATTTCCGGCTCCCGTTACTGCCATTGTCTTATATATTTTCTCGTTCATTCCAAACCTCCATTCCGCCGCCTTCCATCGGCGGCGCAAATATATACTTCCACGAACTATTCCTTCGCTCCATACTGGGCATAATAAGCATCTATAGCCGCTTTCATTTCATTATTAATATATATATTTCCTTTATATGGTTTATTATACAAATATTCCGTAACATCTTTCATGGTAACAATGGCATTTGCGTCAAATCCGTAAAGCTCTTTGATTTCTTCCAGCGCGCTCTTTTCTCCCTTGCCCCGCTCCATCCGGTTTAAGGACACCATCAGGCCCTTAATCTCGATGTCAGCCTGAGCGCGGATAATGGGCACTGTCTCTTCCATGGACTTGCCGGAGGTAGTAACGTCTTCGATAATTACCACTCTGTCGTGGTCTTTCAGCTTACTGCCCAGAAGAATTCCGGCGTCTCCGTGATCTTTCGCTTCCTTGCGGTTGGAACAGTAGCGGATCTCTTTCCCGTATAATTCACTGTAAGCCATGGCAGCGGCAACGCTCAGGGGGATTCCCTTATAGGCCGGACCGAATAATACATCAAAATCATCACCGTAATGCGCATGAATCGCTCTGGCATAATATTCTCCCAGCTTGCGGAGCTGCGCACCAGTGACATATGCGCCCGCATTCATAAAAAACGGAGACTTCCGTCCGCTTTTTAAAATAAATTCGCCGAATTTCAATGCCTGACAGTCTACCATAAATTCAATAAACTCCTGCTTGTACTGTTCCATGTCTCTACGACCTCCTGTTTTATGCGGATTTCCGCACTTCTATATCCATCATTGCATCAAAAAATAACAATTCTCAAATACGGATCCATTTTACCATAACATGTTTAAAATAACAATTCTTTTCCATTTTATTTCAGCGGCAAAGAATAAATTGCGTTACTTTTCACACCAACGCCAATCATTCCTCTGATTGGCGTGGAGCCGGTAGGGCCGGGCGCCACGCTGCACAGTCACAGACCAACACCTTATTCGATCAGCTTTTTTAGTGCGAAAAGAGCTGTCGGAAAATGGCAATTCTCCACAATATATAGCTGTAATTTCTGGGATTTCAAACTATATATTGTTTGTAAATTTCATTTTCCGACAGCCCCATTGTAATGCTTGTTATTGGTTTCCCGGGAGTTTGCGTTTTCAGGACAGCCCCTTACACGGATGCTTTCATTTACGCCAATTTTAACACAAATCTTCTCTTTCTGTATATTTATCAATCATCTCTTTCGTACAGCGATATCATCACAGTATACTTAACTCAGCGTTAATGTTAGCAATCCCAATCATCTCTTTCGTACAACGATATCATCACTCCATATATGCGCCCTTCATTGCGCTGACCGCATGCTGAGCGTATAATTTCAGCAATCCTCTTTGATACTTAGAAGTAAATCCCTTCCAGTTCTTCTTTCTCTCTTCTAAAATTTTCGCAACCTCTTCCTCCTGCAGTTCACTGCCCTGAACGCCCACAATGGCCAGCTTACGGGCCTCCACATCAAGCTCAATCAAATCTCCTTCTTCCACCAGCGCGATGGGCCCTCCGGCTGCCGCTTCCGGGGAAACATGTCCGATAACCGGCCCTCTGGAAGCTCCGGAAAAACGGCCGTCTGTAATCAGCGCCACCGACGCCGCCAGTTCCGGATCGGAACAGATGGCTTCTCCGGTATAGAACATTTCCGGCATACCGCTTCCTCTCGGTCCCTCGTAGCGGATAAAAACAGCGTCGCCCGGCTTGATTTTTTTCTTCAGCACTGCATCAATGGCCTCTTCTTCACTGTCGAAAGGCTTTGCCGTCAGTCTCGCCCGGAACATTGCTTTCGGGCATGCAGTATGCTTGATGACTGCCCCTTCCGGCGCAAGATTGCCCCGCAGGATTGCAATGCTTCCGTCCGTGCCCAGCGCATGATCAAAATCACGGATAATGTCATTTGCCGTAATTTCTTTGCCCAAAGCCTTTCCCTTTTCTTTCAGGATTTCACTGCAGTGTTCATAGAATCCGTTCTTTTTCAAATCCTCCAGATTTTCTCCCAGCGTCTTGCCGGTAACTGTCATCACATCCAAGTGCAGAACTTCCTTTATTTCCTCCATTACCCGGGGAACTCCTCCTGCATAGTAGAAATACTGTGCAGGCCAGTCTCCTGCCGGACGGATATTCAGCAGATAATGAGCGCCTCTGTGAAGCCTGTCAAAGGTATCGGCGTCAATTTCAAATCCAAACTCATGGGCAATTGCTGAAATATGCATCACCGCATTGGTAGACCCGGAGATTGCCGCATGCACCATAATCGCATTCTCAAAACTCTTCATGGTCACAATATCTTTGGCCTGAATGCCTTTCTTCACCAGCTCCATCAACTGCTGTCCTGCCTTGTATGCAGCTTCCTTCAACTCCGGCGCGGTGGCAGGCATCAGCGCCGTGCCCGGCAGCATCAGTCCCAATGCTTCCGCCATTACCTGCATGGTGGATGCGGTTCCCATAAAGGAGCAGGCGCCGCAGCTGGGGCATGCATGCTGCTTATAGTAAGTGAGCTGCTCATCCTCAATCTCGCCCCGCTCAAACTGGGCGCTGAACTTGCCGATCTGTTCTAAGGTCAGCAGCTCGTTAATCTTACAGCCCGGATCCTCTGACACATATTCCGGCTTCACTGCCGTAGCTTCCATTACGCCTCCGGTTACCACAACGGCGCTCATTTCCTTATTGCGTCCGATGCTCATAAGCATTGCAGGAAGCGCCTTGTCACAACTGGAAATAAAAACCCCGCCGTCAAATGTGGTGGCATTGATTTGGGCTTCCACAAGATTTACAATCGCATCTCTGTGCGCCAGGGAATAATTGATGCCGTCATGTCCCTGAGCCATGCCGTCACACATGTCAGTGGCATAATAACGCGCCGCTTTGCCGCCGTTTTCATCCACCGCTTTCACTGCTTCTTCCACGAAAATATTCAGATGGCCGCTTCCCGGATGGCTGTTGCCGTACGTACTCTCCACAATGATCTGCGGTTTGCCCAGGTCTTCCACTTTCCAGCCCATACCCATTCTCAGTGGATCCATCTCCGGAGCAATCTTTCTGATGTCCTGACTTTTATACATTGCAAAACCTCCTGTTTCTATTTTTCTATGATATCTTCTCTCTTTGGAACCAACTTTTCCAGCGTCTCTCCCCGTCTGAGGGCTTCCCGGCGCAATTCCTGCCCGTTATAGGTCAGATGCATCAGCATCATATCTTTTGCCCACATGGGATTATGCGCTTTTAATGCCTCCAGAATGTCTCTGTGTTTTGCTTCTGTCTCAGGTTCCGCTTCTCTGTGCGTGTATTTTATGAACAGATCCACCCCCTGGCGGATAATGGGAATCAGCTTGGGAATCACCAGATTTCCGCATGTCTTCGCCAGATAAATATGAAATTTCACATCTACATGATCTCTCTGCTGCTTCAGCTGGGACAGCCGCTCCATTTCTTCACAGATTTTCTCCAATTCTTTCAATTGTTCATCCGTAATATTCAAAGCCGCCATATAAGCAATCTCAGGCTCCAGCAGCATTCTGATCTGATGCAGATCCCAGGTCAGCCTGAACTGTTCCGGAATCCGTTTAAGCCCCAGCGGATCGCCCACATTTCCCTTGCCGTCTGAAATAAAAGTGCCCGACCCCTGGCGCACCTCCAGAATATTCTGGGAAACCAGAATCTTGATGGCTTCCCTGACCGTTCCCCGGCTCACCTGAAGCTGTTCAGACATTTCCATTTCTGTTCCCAGACGATCCCCCGGTTTTAACCCCTTCATACTGATATCTTCCAGCAGACTGTCCGCGATCTGTTCCGCCAACGTCATACCATGTTCTTCTTTTTTCTTCATACTCCAGACATCTACTTTCTCTTAAACCTCAAATTGACAGTTTTCGGTTTCTAGCTGTCACTTCCCACCAATCAGTGATTTTTCCTTCTTCAATTACCGGAACTGACGGATATAATGCACTGGTGGGGCATATATGCACCGGAACGGCAAACATCACATCGCCCACTTTCGGCATATCCTTGGTATGTTCCGGCGGAAGTTTCACAACCCAGTGCTCTTCGTTCTGCAGAACGGTCCGGGCATATTCCATGCCTGCAATAACAGCTCTTTCCGGGCTTGGATCGGAAGCAACTGCCTTGGTTCCCATATCCAGTGTAAAGGTATCCCCGCCCTGTACGCTGATCACCCTGGTCAGAACTGCCGCCCCCGGCTCAAAAGGAAGATCCGGATAAGCCGCTGCGTAGCCGGCATCCTGTATCACACAAGTTCCAGGACTTAAATAATCATTGTTTAACTTCTGATGGCAGGGGAAGGAGGGGGTGCCGCCAAAAATAATGACCCCGCAGTCCATGCCGCTGCCGGTAAGAGCATTTTTGATCCGCGCAATCTGTTCATCCACGGCTACAACTTCTCTGTTTCGGATCTCATAATCACTTTCATGGCGGTGTCCGTCATAGCAATGCATGCCCCGCATGCAAATCCCCGGAATCTGTGCCCACCTGCGGTAAACTGCCGCTGCCTGTTCCATGGATACGCCCGTTCTGTGCTGGCCGGTATCCACATCCATCAGCATTTGTATCTCTGTATGCTCTTTTACAGCCGCCGCGCCAGCCAGCTCCACCTGCTCGGTGCAGTCTGAGATTGCGAAAAATTCCGTTTCCGGAAATGTCTTGACTAAGGTCAGAAACCGGGCAATATTGGGTCCCACCAGAGGATATGCCAGCGTAACCTTTTTGGCTCCTTCCGCCCCGCACATTTCTGCTTCCGCAATGGTTGCGCATTTAAACCGGTCTATTCCATGCTGCATCTGAAGTTTCACCACTTCCGCCATTTTATGGGTTTTCACATGGGGCCAAAGGCGCTGGGGTCCTTCGGCATATTTAATCATTTTCTGAATATTTCTCTCAATGATTTCTTTATAATATACAAGCTGCGGAGAAACTACTGTTTCTTCGCCTTCAAAGGAATATCTCGTCTTATTCATACTCTACCAGAACTTCAATCTCGCAGGCAATCCCGCCCGGTGTGGCATTGGTACCGATGGCTGTACGCGCCGGAAGTCCTTTTTCCTCTCCAAATATATCTAAAATCAGCTGGGATCCGCCGTTGATTACCTGGGGCTGCTGTTCAAAATCGTCTGCGCTGCGGACAAATCCCAACACCTTCACAAAACGCTTGATCCGGTTTAAATCACCCAGCTTGTCATTTAAATTGGCCAGCAGATTCAGAGCGCAGTTGCGGGCTGCTCTCTGTCCATCCTCCACCGTCAGATCTTTTCCCAGAGTTCCGATTACATTCTCGTCTCCGATAGCCGGACCGCACCCGCTGCAGTATAAAAGTTTTTCACCAAATTCCTGCACCGGCGTATAAATTCCGCCTTTTGCCGGAGGCTCCGGTAAAGTCACTCCCAGTTCTTTCATTTTTGCATATACATCTGCCATTTTCATTTCCTCCTGTTCTCACCGATGTTCCACAGTTTTTCTTACTTTTCTGCTGTCAAAGACTTTTGCAGCTTTTCTCAATTTTCCTATTCACAAAGCCATTTCATCGCTTTTCTTAATTTTTCTGCCTCTTTGGGACAATCTTTCACAAAGGGACTGTGATAGAGATCCTGGTATAGCTTCTCCACATTTTCCTCTGTGGGCTCTATTCCAATATCTTTTAACGTTAAAGGCATGTCAAAAGAATTCATCATCTCCCTTAATCCGGGGATCTGATCCTCCTGTCCGTTGAAGGACAGCTGCATACTCTGACCCACGGCCACAATCTCGCCGTGGATGAAATCTTTTGCTTCCTGCGTGAAGTGGGTGCGGATCAGTTCGTAGCACTCATGCCCAAGAGCCGTCTGCCCGAACCCTTTGCTGCATCCGCTGATTACGCCTGCCACTGCAATGTTCAGATAAGTAATATCCTCCACTTCCTTGGTCAGCTTCCCGGCCCTTACATCTTCCACGGCCTGAATGCCCCGTTTGCGGTAGGTTTCCATCGTATATTTTGCCAGTGTAAATGCCGTCACCAGCCCTACGTCAAACTCCTCGATGGCAATCGTATCATGGCCATTCTGCATCTCCACCATCTTTGCCATGCCGTCCAGAATGCCGCTTGCCACATAGCGGGCCGGTTCCTGAACAATCACATCCATATCCACAACAATGGCATTCACCTCAAAATCATAACGAAGGCTTCCAAGAGATGCCCCTTCCTGGGTATACATCACACTGAGGGGTGCAAAAGCAGCGCAGGTGGCAATGCTTGTAGGCGCCTGCACAATGGGAAAATGTCCGCTCCTCGCTTCTGTCATCTCTCCGGCAAAATAAGCCGCCGCCTTGGCCTGATCCATAATACGGCCGCCGCCTACGCCCATGATCAGGTCACATCCGCTGTTAATTGCCTGTGCGGCATGTTCTTTGGCCTTTTCATATGTGTTCTGATCCGGATACACTGATAACACATACTCTATTCCGGCGTCTTTCAGCGCTTTATCAATTCTTCCCTCCGTTGCCGCCCATGCGCGGGGTCCGGCAATAATCAACGGTTTATCTCCCAGACGTTTGATCTCTTCCGGAAGCGTCTCCAATGCTTTCCTCTGCTGAATATAACGTCCGCAGCCAAATTTCCAGGCATAATCCAGCTTAATTTCCTCCAGGCTTCTCGCTTCCGCCATCTTATTCCCCTCCCGCTAAAATATTTCTGCCGTTACAGATATGATCCAGCCATTGGTCATCCTGAATCACAAGCGTTCCGTTGACAAACAGATATCCCAGCCCGTCTGCCAGACGCGCCGGATCTTGGAAAGTTGCATGATCCCGGAAAGTTTCCGGATCGAACACCAGGATATCTGCATAATTCCCTTCCGCCAGTACGCCTCTGCCGTCAAGTTTCATACGTTTGGCCGGCTGTCCAGTCATCTTATGAATCGCTTCCTCCATGGAAAGCAGCTTTCTTTCCCTGACATATTCCCGGATGACCTTTGGGAAAGCCCCGTACATACGCGGATGAGGCGTATCTGTCTGTGCATAAATGGCGTCAGAAATAAAATTGGAGTAGGGCAGCTTTGCCACAGTATCAATGTCTTCCTGGCACATACTCATATTGATAATAGCCGTCTTGCCATTTTCACTGTGCATTAAGTCGGCGGCAAGGGCTTCCGCATCCTCATATCCAAACTGTTTTGCAGCTTCTGTTACCGTCATGCCCAGCATCTTCTGAAATCTTTCCTGGGTCACACCACTTATTATAATACGCTCCCAGCCCAAAGTCACGCAGAAATTATCCCAATCATCATACTCCATGCGGCTCAGTCTGCGAAATTCCTCCACGCCCTCCGGGGTCCCCAGCTTCTCCAGCGCCCTGGTCATATCTCCGGCTACAAATACCGGAGGAAGCATCGTGGTAAGGGCTGTGCTTCCCCCTTCATAGGGATAGAAATCACAGGTTACATCCTGTCCCTTGGCCCTCGCCTCTTCGATCAGACGGATCGCCGTATGAATGTCTTTGTTCCAGTTGTGGACGCCGCAGCTCTTAAAGTGGCTGATTTCCAGCGCACAGCCGGCTTCTCTGGCAATTTCAATCACCTCTTTGATGCTTTCTACCATACTGTCGCCTTCTCCACGGATATGAGTGGTAATGACGCGGCCGTACCTTCCCACCGGCTCCAGAATATAGGCAAATTCTTTGGTGGAAGAATAACATTCCGGCAGATACATAATCCCCAGAGAAACTCCCACAGCGCCCCGCTTCATAGCGTCTTCGATCAGATTCCGCGCAGCGTCCAGTTCTTCCTGTGTATAGGGTGTGTCTGAAAATCCCTTTACTGTAATTTTTACGGCTCCCGTTCCAATCATGGACGCAAAATTCAGGGGAAGGGCGGCAGCATCCAGCGCCTTCAGATAATCTTCGTAGGTCCTTGGAAGCGTAAGTTCCATGGGACCCAACACCGCTTCGTCAAAATCATACATCTCCCTTGCCCCTTCGTCTGAAGAAGGACAGGGCGTCAGGCTGATCCCGCAGTTGCCAACCACTGTAGTGGTAATGCCCTGAGCCAGCTCTCTTCTTCCAAAATCCGGATCGTTTAAGGGTTTTGCATCGCAATGTCTGTGAATATCCACAAAACCCGGGCAGACGATTTTCCCCTGCACATCAATGACCTGTTCTGCCGCTGTTTCTTCGATGCAGCCAATCTTCTCTATCCTGTCGCCATTGAGCAGAACGTCCTGCTGTTTGGCCGGATTGCCCAATCCGTCATAAACCATACCGTTTTTTAATAATATTGTTCCCATTTTTCCTCTCCTGTCAGCAATGGCAAAATGGGGGCTGAGTTCCCCCACCCCCCATTGCTGGTCAATTTCTATGTATTCTATTCACCGAGACGTGCATCAAATACTGCTTTCACACGCTCTTCCTCCGGCGTCGTATCTTCCGGAGTTACGAGACTTACAATCACGCCGAAGATCAGTGTAATGATAGTAGCCGGAACAGCAGCGCCGCCCAGGTTTGCATCTACCCAGCCGCTTATGGAAGGAATCAGCAGGTACAGAACACCGAATACTGTACCGGAGAAAATACATGCCAGACCGCCCTGCCAGGTAGCCCGTTTCCAGAAACGTCCCATAAACATACAGACAGCAACGCCCGGAAGCAGGGAACCTACCACTTTCTGGATGTAGGTAATAACGTCATTGACAAACAGAGTGATAAGGAATGCAATTGCTAATGTAACAACCAGAGCAACTCTGGAATATTTCGGATAATCTTCTTCTTTAATCTTCTTGCCTGTTACGCTGGGATACACGTCTGTCAGAAGAATTGTGATACCGGAAATGGCGTCGGAATCTCCGGAAGACATGGTTGCGGACAAACCAGCAATCATCAGAACCAGACCAAATACCGGACCCAGCACATGGGTTGCCATAAAGGAAAACGCATAGTCTGCAGATTCCAGCGTCACACCCTGCTCTGTTGCAATTGCAAATGCGCTCATACCGATTACAGCCGTTACAAAACTCCAGAAGAACAGCATAATTCCGGAACTTAAGAATGCTTTCTTTGCAGTGCCCTTATCTGCAGAGGTGTAAATACGCGTACGGTGGGTCGGTGTGCCGATAACGCCCATGTAGGTGGACAATACCAGAGCAAACGCCGCCATCAGACCATAAGATCCAATTCCGTAAAAGCCCATAGCACCGGATTTGCCGGCTGCGTCAAAGGTTTCCGCAATCTTTGCATATCCGCCTGCCGCCGGGATAGCCCGGATGGCAATGAGAGCGAAACCTGCAATAATAACACAGAACTGCACTGCGTCTGTCACAACTACTGCCAAATATCCACCGATGAATACATATACCGCAAACGCCAGCACTGTAATCAGTTTGCAGAGCACATCATCCAGGCCTGTGATGTAAGCCAGATACTTGGAACCGCCGTTCATATGGTTGCCCAGCCAGATGATCTCAATCACGAACATCATAAAGCCCATAACCTGACGGACAATCTTTTTTCCACCATAATAATACTGCGCTTCTTCTGACATTGTGATGAAATTTTTCTCACGGATGTTTACAAACAGAAGCATGGACAGAATACCCGTGGATGCGCCCAGTCCATAGATTGCGCCGCCCCAGCCGTGATTGAAGCCGTTTCCGATAGCGCCCATGGACGAACCTGTACCGATCATCGTAGCTCCGACCGTACAGAAAATCAGGAAAAAGCCAAGGTTCGAACCGCCTGTCAGGAAGTTGGAGCCATTTGTTTTTCCTCTTGTTGAGAGAATTCCCACCGCAATCATAAAGCCGATATACAGAAGAAAACCGACAATAAACAACGGTACATACCTAGAATCTAACATAAGATCCCTCCTTTAATTGATTAAATTTTTCTGTGCAGTTTTGTCAAACAAATCACGTTTCTTTTGTCCAACAAATTTTATGCTTCTTAGAAATTACTATATTTTTGTTGTTTTGTCAATAAAACCTCTTGTTTTTTCTCACTGTTTTTATCTTTTTGTTATTTTTATCCGAATTTTTGCCTCTCTTTTTGTATAATATACCGAATTGTTTTTCGATGTCAAATGGTATATTATTATTTTAAATAGAATTTACCTATGGGATGCATTTCCCAAATTTAGGCAAATTTCTTTTATTCGTCCTACAATTTATACTTTATTAATAATTTTGGCTTTGGCAAACAGAGATTTAAAGGAGGAGATCACATTGAAAATCAAAATGTGTACAGGAAATGAAAGATTACCTCATCGGCGCTGATCCCAGGAATATCGAAGATATCTGGAGCACTCTCTATCGGGCCGGCTTCTACCGAGGCGGCGGCGTTTTAATGAGCGCAATCTCCGGAATCGACCAGGCTCTCTGGGATATCAAAGGAAAATCGCTGGGCGTTCCGGTTTACGAACTGCTGGGCGGCGCATGCCATACTAAAATGAAAGTATACAGCTGGATCGGCGGAGACCGTCCTTCCGACGTAGGCGCCGCCGCTTTGGAAAAGAAAAACGCCGGCTTTCAGGCAATCAAGATGAATGCCACGGAAGAACTGCAGATGGTTGATTCCTATGACAAGATTGATGCCGTTCTGGAGCGTGTCGCAGCAATCCGTGAAAGCTGCGGGAAATATTTCGGCATTGCCATTGACTTCCACGGCCGTGTGCACAAACCAATGGCAAAGATTCTGGCTAAGAAACTGGAAGAATTTGATCCCATGTTCATTGAAGAGCCGGTGCTTTGCGAAAATATGGAATATTTTCCGGAAATTGCGGCGGCATGCAATATCCCTATCGCCACCGGAGAGCGCCTTTTCAGCAAATACGACTTTAAGCGTCTTCTGCAGACCGGCGGCGTAGATATTATCCAGCCTGACTTAAGCCATGCCGGCGGCATCACCGAAGTAAAGAAAATCGGCTCTATGGCAGAAGCTTATGACGTTGCCCTGGCTCCCCACTGCCCGCTGGGACCCATTGCCCTGGCAAGCTGCCTGAATGTGGACGCCACCTGCTACAATGCAGTGATTCAGGAACAAAGCATGGGTATCCATTACAATGTAGGCAAGAGCGTGCTGGATTATGTCAATAATAAAGATGATTTCAAATTTACCGACGGCTATGTGAATCTGCCGAAACTTCCGGGCCTTGGCGTAGACGTCAACAAAGAACTGGTTCTGGAAGAAAGCAAAACCAACCACAATTGGAAGAATCCCGTATGGCGCCACGCAGACGGTTCTATCGCAGAATGGTAACAGGCCCAAGCTTTAATGAAACTCCCTGCTCCAGAGCTGCGGGGAATTAGACCCTGAGAGATTAAAAGGGCGCAGGCATGAAAGCAATAATATCGGATATCGAAACACATTCGGATATCCCGGCAAAAGGAGAGTTAAGATGAATCCTACAAGAGAACAGATTATTCAAAATGTATACGACAATAAGATTATTGCCATTGTACGGGGCATGGAGCCGGAGCGCTGCGTAAAACTTGCGCAGGCATTATACGACGGCGGCATCAACATGGTAGAGATTACTTTTAATCAGAAAAGCGCTGACCATTTCGAAGCAACCACCAAAGCCATCCGCGCCATCAGTGAGCAGTTAACGGATAAAGTAATGGTAGGAGCCGGAACAGCGCTGACAAAGGAACAGGTGGAGCTGGCAAAGGAGGCGGGAGCTCTTTACATCATCACGCCTTCCACCAACCCGGAAGTGATCCGCTACGCAAAAGAACAGGGGCTGGTAACCATGCCCGGAGCTATGACTCCCTCCGAAATAGTGACCGCCTATGAAGCCGGCGCAGATTTTGTAAAAATCTTCCCGGTAGGCAATCTGGGAGCGGCCTATATCAAGGCTGTCAAAGCGCCCCTGAGTCACATTCCCGTGCTTGCGGTAGGCGGCGTCAACGAAAGAAATGTTGCGGAATTTATCAAAGCCGGCGCCATCGGGGCCGGCGTAGGCGGCAATCTTGTGAACGCCCAGTGGATTCAGAACGGCGAATTCGACAAAATCACAGCATTAGCCCGCGAATTTATTACCAATGCAAAAGAAGCATAACAGAAAGGAAAAGAATAACATGGCAAAAATAGTATGTTTCGGTGAAATCATGATGCGCCTGAACCCGGAAGGATATCTCCGGTTCGTTCAGGCAGGAAATTTTGAAGCCAGCTATGCAGGCGGAGAAGCAAATGTGGCAGTTTCTCTTGCAAATTACGGCAATGAAGCCTCATTTGTAACAAAGCTTCCGGACAATGATCTGGGTCAATGCGCCATCAACAGCCTGCGCCAGTTCGGCGTGGACACCTCAGGCATTGTCAAAGGCGGCCCCAGGCTTGGCATTTATTTTGTAGAAAAAGGCGCATCCCAAAGACCCTCCAAAGTCATCTATGACCGGGCGGGATCTTCCATCGCCCTGGCAAAAAGGGAAGATTTTGACTGGGATAAGATTTTTGAAGGCACTGACTGGTTCCACTTTACAGGCATTACCCCGGCGCTGGGCGGCGAAAACCCCCAGATCTGCTTAGACGCCTGCAAAGCGGCAAAGGCAAAGGGCGTAAAAATAAGCTGCGACCTGAATTTCCGCAAAAAACTCTGGACCAGCGAACAGGCCGGAAAAGTCATGGGCGAACTGATGCCCTATGTGGATGTATGCATCGCAAATGAAGAGGATGCGGCAGATGTGTTCGGGATTCATGCAGAAGGAACAGATATCAATACCGGAAAGATCAGCCGGGAAGGTTATATCGGCGTAGCAAAAGAACTGTCTGAGCGTTTTGGCTGCGAGTATGTTGCAATCACTCTCCGGGGCAGCATTTCCGCTACAGATAACAAGTGGGCCGGCATGCTATACAAAGACGGACAGGCATGCTTCTCCCCGGAATATCTGATTCATATTGTAGACCGTGTAGGCGGCGGAGATTCCTTCGGCGGAGGCCTGATCCATGCCCTCAGCCACGGCTATGGGCAGCAGGACGCTATCAATTACGCTGTGGCGGCTTCCTGTCTGAAGCATACCATTGAGCATGATTATAACCTGGTATCCGAGGCAGAGGTAAAATCGCTGGCTGGCGGAAATGCATCGGGACGGGTACAGAGATAACAAACCGTTTTTCTAAAAATCAGGAACAAAGTGTGCAATCCCCGGGGGATTGCACACTTTGCGTGCCGAGCACATTTGCGAAGCAATATCTACCTCTTGTGCGAGTGCGCATCTTTATTGTATTTACACTCTGAGGAGTTCCCCTCCTCCTATTTGATATTTTTAACTGTCAGCCTTGCATCAAACGGCGTATTTTAACAATCACTGCGCCTGCTGCCCGCAGCCTGCAATATAGCCGCATATTGCCTTGACACAATGTTCAATGCCAATGGAGCTGTCTATGAGCAAATCATAATTTTGCCGTTCACCCCAGAGTTTTCCCGAGATGTTCTTGTAATACGCCGCTCTCGCCTCATCAGAACGACAGATATTCCTTTTAGCCTCTCCGGGACTATCCCCGTAAACTTCCATAACCCGCTGGGTTCGGTATGCCTCTGGAGCATAAATAAAGATACGTAGAATGTTTTTATAATCGCGAAGAACATAATCAGCGGCTCTGCCCACTATGACACAGCTTCCATTGTCTGCAATCTTATGTATCACTTTATCCTGAGCGGTAATCGCCTGCTGTATTACCTCTGTGCTGAGATAAAGACTATGGAGCATTGCAGGGGAGTTGGCATTAATTTCAGAAATAAATTCACGGTCAAGCCCGCTTTCCTGTGCAGCTAACGCCGTCATTTCTTTGTAATAAAAAGGAACGCCCAACTGTTGTGCAACTAACTTCCCAATCTGTTTGCCGGATGAACCATGCTCCCTGGCAATCGTGATAATAATGCCCTTTCTTGAAGGCTTTAATACACTTTCCCTTTCTTTTTCAGCATGATTCAAATTCAATGATTTCAAAAATGACGCCGTCAGCGATGCCGCTACAATCATCCCAATAAAATCCGCAACAGGAGCAGCAAACAATATCCCCTCAATTCCAAAAAACACAGGCAGAATCAGGATCAACGGAATAAAGCAGACAATATCCCGAATCATGGAAGATATAACAGCCTGCACGGGCTTTCCAACCGCCTGAAAGAAAATCGAAGTCATTTTAATGATACAGGTAAACGTAACAAGAGAAAGAAAAATCCGAAAAGTTTTTTCAGCAAACACCCAATAATCCTCAGGATTCGGTATGTTTGTAGGCTTTCCGAAGATGCCCACAACCGCTTGCGGCGCTAACTCAAACAGCAGCGTAGAAACCACGCCGATTATAATCGTGCACATCAGGATAGAGCGGTATAATTGTTTTACCCTCCCGTAATTCTTTGCGCCCATGTTATAGCCTATAATCGGCTGACACCCAAGCACGATTCCCACTGCCAGGTTAATTACAACTGTAAAAACCTTGCTTTCTATTCCAATAATTGCAATCGGTATGTCCACGCCATACTTTGACATTGCGCCATATTTAGCCAGCATAATATTACAAACCAATGAGATAATAACAATGGTCATCTGGGTGATAAACAAAGACATACCCAGCTTTAATGCATGTGAGAATATTTTCAGATCGGGGACAAAACTTTCTTTCGTCAATTTAAAAGTTTTTGTGCGGAAAAAATAAACGAAGCTGATGACAAAAGAAATGCATTGCCCAATCACGGTAGCCAAAGCTGCACCCGTCATTCCCCAGCGCATCCCAAAAATAAACACCGGGTCTAAAATAATATTGACAACGGCTCCGAATAGCATGGACGCCATAGACCATGCAGGGCTTCCATCTGCGCGGATTACTGCATTCATCATATTGGACAGCATATAGATTGGGAAAAACGCCAAAATGATATTGAAATACTCCACAGCCATGCCGATGCTGTTGTCGGACGCCCCGAATAAAGTTAAAAGCTGCACTTTCAATGGAAAAAAGATCAGCATCAGCGCCAGACTTGCAAAAACCGTAATAAGAATTCCCGATCCGATAGCTTTATGTGCAGACTTTGTGTCTTTTCTTCCCTGGCAAATATTGAGATATGCGGCGCAGCCGTCACCAAAACACCATGCAAACGCCTGTGCAATAATAAATATCGGGAAAACAACTCCGGTTGCGGCATTTCCAAGAGCGCTTAGTTCGCTGTTGCCGATGAAAATCTGGTCTACAATGTTGTAGAGCGCACTCACCAAAAGAGAGAGCACACAGGGAACGGAAAACTTCAACATAAGCTTTGATATTTTTTCTGTCCCTAAAAATTGACTGTTTTCTGACTGATTCATAAATACCTCCTAAGAAATAATTTTATTTGGAGTCTTTATCAGAGAGAAAGCTGCCTGAAAACTACGAAGGACACAAAAAAACGAGCACAGAATCGCCGTGATTCTACGCTCGTTTTGCTGCCCGACTTGAGTAGTTTATCACAAATAAATCTTTTATGTCAAGGCAAAAATTTAAAATATAAACTAATCTTTGATAACCCTTACATCTAAATTTTTCACATCAACTAAACTTTACATTTCAATGCTCCAATATGCAAGCTCTATTTTAAAATAGGGTTATTTGTCATACAATAGGGTAGAGGGAGAATATATTTCTCGCCCCTCCCGTTGAACCGTACGTACGGGTCCCGTATACGGCTCTACAATTTATATTCCAACTTTAACTAAGTAATAGGATAGGGGATTGAGCAATCCTGCTCCGTCTTTTATCCTATTTTCAAGTAACTCTTTACTGATTATGAAATTTACTACATTCATTCCACATCTTCTGTACCATCCAAGTCTTGAGTTCGCAACTTTGAAAATTTCTTCATGGCTGAATCCATTTCTATGTTTCCAGT
>JAETSX010000214.1 GCA_021769425.1 Eubacterium sp. | reverse complement strand
GAGTCTGTGAAAAAAAGTCTGTAAATATATAAAAGCAAGGCCTTCTATGATAGAATGAAAATAATATCACAGGAGGCCTAAAATTATGGCGAAAAAAGAGAAGAAACCAGTACACAAAGTAATTATGACGGAGGGAAAAAGAAATATCATTCATCAGTTGTTCGAAGAATATGACATCGAAACAGCGGAAGATATTCAAGATGCCCTCAAAGACTTGCTAGGCGGTACCATCAAAGAAATGATGGAAGCCGAAATGACAGAGCATCTCGGTTATGAAAAGTCCGAACGATCAGATAATACGGATTACCGTAACGGTTACAAAAGCAAGAAAATAAATACCAGCTACGGTTCTATGGAGATTGAAGTTCCACAGGATAGAAATGCAACCTTTGAACCGAAAGTGGTGAAAAAACGCCAAAAAGACATTTCAGATATTGACCAGAAAATCATCTCCATGTATGCAAAAGGAATGACCACAAGACAAATCTCCGAGACATTGGAAGATATCTATGGTTTTGAGGCTTCAGAAGGGTTTATTTCCGATGTAACGGACAAAATTCTGCCACAGATAGAGGAATGGCAGAATCGTCCTTTAGACGAAATCTACCCGGTATTATTCATCGATGCGATTCATTACTCTGTCCGTGAGAATGGAATTATCAGAAAACTGGCGGCCTATGTAATTCTGGGCATAAACCTCGAAGGACGAAAAGAAGTCCTGAGTATTCAGGTAGGCGAAAATGAAAGTGCAAAATACTGGCTGTCTGTTCTGAATGAACTGAAAAATCGTGGAGTGAAAGATATTCTCATCATTTGTGCAGACGGTCTGACCGGCATCAAAGAAGCAATCAATGCAGCATATCCACAGACGGAGTATCAGCGCTGTATCGTGCATCAGGTAAGAAATACACTGAAATATGTAGCAGACAAAGATAGAAAAGCATTTGCAACGGATTTAAAAACAATTTACAATGCCCCAACAGAGCAGCAGGGCTTAGATGCAAGAGAAAGGGTAACGGAAAAATGGCAGAATAAATACCCGAATGCCATGAAAAGCTGGGAAAAGAACTGGGATGCAATCACTCCTATTTTCAAGTTTTCATCAGATGTGCGAAGTATTATTTATACAACGAATGCTATCGAAAGCCTCAATGCCAACATGCCATCTGATTTTCGTTTATAGTATATCAAGGTCAGGCGGACGTAATCGCCGCCTAGCCTCACCTCATTTTGTCATAGAAGCCTCTATTTACAGAGATTTTTTCACACAGCCAATTTGAAACTTGTAACCTTTTCTCATCCAGGTTTTACCGTCTTTTTTATACCAATTATTGCATTAATTTTGTTAGGTGCTATGCAATCATTAATAACTGCAGGAAATTTGAGTTTATTTTTCTTAATGCTAAAACAAAAGCTTTTTTATTTTCAATCTATGATATTCGGCGGAGGTATTTATATTTTAAATTTTTGTCTACTTCGTTATTGTAAAATAAATGAAAAATACTATCAGAAAATTGAAAATGTTTTGTTGGAAGATGTAAAATGGAAAAGATAATTTGATGAAATTCTGAAAATAGGGGCGTTATTAAGGTAGATGAAGAAGGAGCAGAAACCAGCTATACCTATGACAACGACGGCAGCTTAATCAGCATGACCGACGCCCGCGGCGGTGTGACAGCGTTTGAGTATAACGACCGCGGTGAAGTGACCAAGGTGACCGATGCCGAGGGGTATGAAACCAGCTATACCTATGACGGCAACGGCAACACCACCAGCATGACCACACCGGACGGTACCACAAGCTATGAATACGACCCGTTGGACAGACTGGTGAAAACCACCAATCCTGACGGCACTGCAGAAAGCTATGAATACGACAAGCTGGGCAATATGACCGCCATGACCGATGAAAACGGCAACCGCACCCAGTATGTCCTGGACGGCAACGGCAATATTGTGGAA
>JAETSX010000014.1 GCA_021769425.1 Eubacterium sp. | reverse complement strand
GAAAAAAGAGAGCATTATATCATTATGGATGATGCTGCATAAGCTGACCGGAATATTTTTAAGCAGAAGGTATGGCAATGTATAAAAATTAAGTATTTAATGAGCAGACACTAAATTAGGGATAAAATTACGTGATACACAAGATACATATAGAAATTTTGATGATGTACTTGACGATGTAGGCACTCGTTGGAAAGATTTCACTCAGGTTGAAAAGAATGCTATCAGCGTAGCAATCGCAGGCACAATGCAGCGCGAGCGTTTTATTGCCCTTATGAACAACTATTCATCTGCATTGAAATATTCGGAAGTTGCTGCAAACAGTGCAGGGAGCGCCATGGAACGTTATGGGGTGTACCAAGATTCCATTGAGGCAAAGACAAATGAACTGACAGCGGCGATAGAAGCCTTATCCACAAGTGCAATATCAGAGGATTTATTTGCCGGGATTATAGGTGCAACAACAAACCTTGTAGAATTTATTGACAAGACAAACCTTTTAAAAGGTACGCTTGCTGGCCTTGTGGTTATGGGAATATCAAAAATGTTCGTTTCCATGGCAACAGGGATTATTACAGCGGCTAAGAACACTTCACAGCTTACCTCTGCAATGGCTATGTTGAGGAATGGTAGAGACCTAGCAAATTTAAAAGCAATAGGTAAGGCATGTATGGGATTAAATGATAGTCAATTAAAATTGATATTATCTACAAGAGACCTTACTACTGTACAAAGATTAAGTATTTTAGAAGGTATGGGAGTAGCAGAAGCAGAACGACAGCAGACCCTTGCCACCCTTGGATTTGCCAGCGCAGAAAATGCAGCGACAGTCTCAACGTTTTCTTTCCGTGGTGCGATGGACACGCTGAAAGTTTCCATTATGACCAACCCAATAGGCGCTATTGTGACAGCAGTGTCGGTGGCAACTATGGTATTTTCCGGTTTCAGCCATAAATTAGATGAAGTAAGGGAAAAAGCAAAAGAAGTTGGGGAATCCTTCAGCAGCGCAAAATCCGACATAGACAGCTACAAATCAAAAGTGGAAGAACTGCAAGCGGCGCTCAATGATTCCAGTTCTTCTATCTCCGATGTCACGGAAGCGCGCAAAAGCCTTATGTCAATCCAGGACGAATTAATCGACAAATACGGCAGTGAGAAAAGCGCAATCGACCTAATCACAGATGCAGTCAACGGACAGGCAGACGCTTTTGACAAGTTAGCGCAGAAACAGTGGCAGGAAGCAAAGAATGACTTCAATGACGGCGGGTTTGCAAACAATGCCGCAAACTTTGTCAATGGATACTCTGACAACATAGACCGCATGTTATCGGAATATGGCGATTATAAAGTGAAACTGGATTTATCCGTTGCAACAACCGGATTAAACCCGGAAGAAATCGAAGAGCTAAAGAAATTATTCGAAGACAATGGGATGGAAATCACTTATGGAACGAAAGGAACAGCCTCCAACAACCCGTTTGTGGAACTGTCCGGAAACGCAAGTGAAATGCATGAAAAACTTCTGGAACTCCAGGAAATGTTTTCTGGTGCAAACCCACTGTCCACCAATAATTTCAGGAATTATCTGACGGAACAGGCCAACGCAGCGAAAGAAGTTTCAGAGAATTATAAAGAGATGTACGACAGTTATGTCCTTTATGAAGAGATATCCCAAAAGGCGGCTTACAAAAGCGCATTCAATGATATTAATGGGGCTTACCAGAAATACCAGGATGCGGAAATTTCCGGCAATGAACAGGAGCTTGCAAAAGCGGCGGAGGATTATGCAAAAATAATCACGGATGCAGCCGCAAAAGCATTGGAAAGCGGGGATGCAGGGGTTGCGGATTATTTTAAGTCCATGCACCCGGAATTGCAATCCATGGTGGAGCAATGGGAATTCAAGACAAAAATAATCCCTGATTTTGATATAAGTGAATTACAAGGGAAAACAGAAGGTGATGTCCTAAAGATGCTCCAGACGGAGGATTTACAGGAAGGGGAATCTGTTTTCAACTCAATTATTGATAAAGCGAAAGAATACGGGATTATTACGGACGGCAATGCGGAAGGGATACAGGAAGTGTTGGATCTGCTTGCGGAATGGGGCATACTGCAAAAAGACATTTCAGAAACGGAATTGCCGGAGCCGCCATCCTACAAAGATTCCCTGGACGGTGTGCAGAATGTTGCGGGCAATCTAAAAACACTCATGGAAGTCTACGACGATGTACAGGACGGGGAGGAATTCGACTGGACTTCCATCCTGAACAATGACGATTTTGAAGCTGCCTTCAGCGGCGCAGGGAAAGTCTATGACGACTTTATCAAAACCGTCACCAAGAACCCGGATGACATCAACGCGTGCCAGAAAGCCTTTGACAGCCTGGCGACCTCCCTCATCGACAGCAGCGGAATATGAGACGATTTAACCGCTGAAACAAAGGAAGCCACCATTGCAATGTTAGAAGAGAATGGCGTTGTAAATGCGGCGGAATTAGTGAACGCAAGGCTTGCCATGCAGGAAGAATGGCTTGCGCTTACAAAAGACAACGCAGCCCTTGCAGGGAAGGAACTTTCTGCCGCCACCTGGGAAGAGATTGGAGCGTTGTTAAGCGAAGGGGAAGCCTCCGACACAACGTCAGATTACCTTACAGCCCTTGCCATCTCAAAGATGGACGTGAACGGCGTAAAAATCAACACCCAGGACGACGTAGACCAGATTGTTGCGATTGCAAACGCTGCCGGGGCTTCCACCTCCTACATCCAGAACCTTGCGAACGCCCTGCTGCATTTTAAGTCCATGGAGTTTGACACTGGCTCCATGTTTGGGAAAGTGGGGGATTCCGCCAGAAACATCATGGTGAAATCCACGGAGGAAAAGCTGAAGAAGGAACTCAGCGCGCAGCTGGAAGGCGCAAAACTTGATTCCTCACAGTTTTACGCAAAGTCAGGGGGAACGGGCGGATCAGGCTCCGGCTCCGGCAAGTCAGGAAAATCCGGATCGTCCGAAAAAGAGGAATCCATCGAAACCTTCGACTTCATTGAAACCGCCATCAAACGGATCGAAGCGGCCATTGAACGGCTGAAAACGAAAGCGGAAGAGACGTTCCGCAGTTTCACTTCCAGAGGACGGGAATATAAGAAGGCCATTTCTGAAATTGCAAAGGAAATTGAAATCCAGAGACAGGGCTATGACGCTTACATTGCAAAAGCGAACAGCGTTGGATTGGAAGAATCCTGGGCAAGCCAGGTCAGGGACGGGAGCATCAACATTGCGGACGTTTCAGATGACGGGCTGAAAGAACGGATCAAAAATTACAAAGAGTGGCATGAAAAAGCCCTGGAATGCCAGGAAAAACTGGAGGAACTCAAAAAGACCCAGAAAGAATTAGTCCGTGAAAAGATTGAACTCTTAATCACCAAATATGAAAAACTCCTTGGAAAGCTGGAATCCGCAAGCAAACGGATACAGAATAACATGGACTTAAAGGAAGCCTGGGGGTTCTCAACAAGCGCAAAAGACTATACGAAACTAAACAAGAATGCACAGTCCCAGATTTCCAACATCATTAAACAAAACAAAAAGCTGAAGGAATTGCAGAAAACCGTCACAAAGGGTTCCGAAGCGTGGCATGAATACAATGAACGGATCAATTCCAACAATGAATCCATCCAGGAGCTGACCCAGTCCATGGCGGAGAACGCCATTGCATCCGCTTCCCTTGCCGGGCAGAATGCGGAATCCAAAAACAGCGCAAAGGACACCGCAGACGAAAAAACAGACGCAAAACTGTCCACTGCATCCACTGCGTCCAGGAAAAACAGTCTGCTAAACAACAAGGCAAAGAACATTGACGCAAGGCAGAAAAACTTACAGACAGCGTACAATAAGACAGCCAAAGCGCGCGCCTCTTACGGAAACAAGATACGGAAAGCCAATAAAAAAGACGTTTCCAAAAAGAACAAAAAGCTGTTCACCCAGGCAATCGCAAAAGTCAAAGCGGGCAAGTTGGTTTCCACATCCACCATCAATGGAATTGTGAACGCATTAAAATCAGCAAAGGGAAAAGAATACAAGGAACTGAACGCGCTCCTCTCCTACTGCATCTCTTACAACGCAAATAAGAATGCGGAAGAGGAAAACAAGCTGAACCTGGAAATGTATGCGCTCACCGCACAGGAAGAGAAAAAGTCTTTACGGCAGGAACGGCTAAGCAATTCTTTGGACGCGAACCAGTCCAAGGCGGACAGGTCTACACTTTCCAACGCTGAAACCGCATCCGCAAAGAACCACAACATAGACACACAGACACGATTAAGCAACGCAAACGCAAACGCACAGTCCCAGGCGGCAAAGAACGCAGCCAAAGACCGGAAGACAGCGGCGGGAAAAGCGTCCTTCACAAAGGAGAAATCCTATAAGAAGCTGAAAGACAAAAAGCTGAAAAAGCGTCTGAAGAAAGCCATTGCCGCAATCAAGGCGGGGAAAAAGATTGACTCCGACTCCCTGAAGGCGGTCAAGGAATACTGCCAGAAATATTTAAAGGGCAATTTAACCTACTATTACAATTGCGAAGCCTACAATGAAGCGGTGGAAAACGAATTAAGCGCAAAGGAATCGGAAACCCTTGCCAAAGCCCAGGCATACGCGTCCGCATTGAACGCAAAGCGGGAAAAAGCTGCAAATGAAGCGGAAGGAAGGGACGCGGAGAATGAACTCTATGCCGCAGCTGCAAAGAATCAGACCTCCGCAGGCGCAAAGAACCAATATGTGGACAGGCAGATCTCAAACATTTCCCAGAACGCGTCCACATATCAATCGGCATACAATGTTTCCGTCACTGACTTTAACAGCGCAAAGAGCGCAATTAACAAGTCATCCGGGAACGCCGTCATAAATGAAATTAAAACTAAATTTGTAAGCAAAAACATTTTAATTCCAGCGGATTACCTGGAAAAAGCGTATGCAGTCTCCAACAGCTTCGGCCTTGCGTGCTCCAATTACAATGAAGCCCTGGAAGCCATGAACGCCGCAAAAGCCGCCGCAGACCTGTACGCGCAGACCTCCAAGACGGAGAAAGCAGCCCTCGCCCTGGAAAAGATGGAAAACATCGACAAAGACTACGGCCATAAAATCAGCGTCTTTGAACAGAGGGCTTCCCGGATTGACAATGCTATGGACATTGCCCAGGCCAGAGGCTACCAGACAAGCAGGAAATATTATGAACGTCTTACGGAAAACGAAGAGAAAACCAACCAGACATTGGCTCAGAAACGGAAAGACCTCACGGATTCCTTAAACCAGTCCGTCAGCACTGGCGCGGTCACAAAGTTCTCAGACGAATGGTACGAAGCATGCGGCAGAATTGATGACGTAACCAACGCAATCGAAGAATCCGCCGTGTCACTTGCAGAGTTCCAGAAGCAGATGCGCCAGATTGACTGGGACAATTTTGACTACCTGGAAAGCAGGATTAAGAACACCGTTTCTGAAACGGATTTCCTGATTGGGGAGCTGTCCCGGGAAGATCTTGCAAATGAAGACATTGGATGGATGACAGACCGGGGGAAAGCCGCCGCATTCCTACACGCAGGGAACTATGAAACCTACCGGAGGCAGGTGGAGGACTACGCTTCTGAAATCCGCAAAATCAACGGCGAACTTGAAAAAGACCCCTATAACAAAGAGTTAGTTGACCGGAAGGATGAACTGCTCCAGTCCTACCGGGAATGCATCAAAGCGGCGCAGGATGAAAAATACGCTGTCATAGACCTTTACACACAGGGGTACGAAGCCCTCTCCGGCAAGTTGAAAAACCTAATCAGTGACTATGAAACCCTCCTGGACAAAGAGAAGGACGCGTTCGACTACCAGAGAAACATTGCAGACAAGGCGAAAGAAATCGCAGACATCCGGAAACAGCTGGAAGCCTATGCCGGCGACATGTCGGAAGAGACAAAGGCGAAAATTCAGACTTTGAAAGTCTCCTTAGAAGAAGCGGAAAAGGATTTGCAGGAGACGCAGTACGACAAATACATCTCAGACACAAAAGAGATGCTTTCCGACCTCCAGGACAGCTTTGACGAGGCCATCCAGCTAATTGTGGACTCCCTGGCGGAGAATTTCGGGAAGCTGACGGAGGACATGGAAAATGCGGCCAGCGAGACATGCAAGTCCATCATGTCCCTGATGACAGGCATCGGCTACACCCCCACGGAGGAATTTGGGAAGCTGTTAGATGGCACAGGCATTGCCGCTTCCGTCACCGCAGTCCTTACGGAGCTGAAAGGCTTCCATGCAAAGATGACGGCCTATGCGGACAGAATCGCTTCTTCCACAGACGCGGGCGCAACGGCGGACGGAGGGAATTCCGGAATCGATCAGGCAATCTTAAACGCGGCCACGCAGGGGACGGACGGGAAGCCAAAAGGGGGCGCGCAGCAGCCAACCGTTGTGCGGATCCCAAGCGGCGCGGACGCAGCCATCCAGGGGAAGGACGGACAGCCCAACGTCCTGGAGGAAGTTGGGATCTCCAAGGAAATGCAAAAGCTCAAAGATCTGACCGCGGCGAACGACTACCTGAAAAAGCATCTGAAAGCCACAAAAGCCAAACGGAGCGAACTCAGCGACGTCAATAAGAGATTCTATGACAAGCACGGCAAGAAGATCCTGACCACAGCCCAAATGAAGGAGCTTGCAAAGAAGCTCGGGGTGAAATATGACAGCCAGAAATCCTCCGGAAGCCTTTACAAAAAGCTGAAATCCATTGGGGTGAAGGGGTTCCATGCCGGATCCAAAAACATCCCCTATGACCAGCTCGCGTTTTTAGGAGAAGAAGGGAATGAGCTCCAGTTTGACAAGGATCAAGGGGTGCTCCGTGAAGTCGGACAGGGGGACAAAATATTCACAAATGAGATGGCGCAGAGGCTGTATGAGATCTCCCAGGCAGACCCGGGGATGTTCCGTGAGAAATTCGGGCTTCCAGGCATCCCGCCCCAGACCGCCATTCCCATGACCCTGCCGCCCTCCATTGCGGAAAACAACCAGTATAATGGCGGGGACGTGAACATCACATTCGGGGACATAGCCCTTCCAAACGTAACAAATTACAGGGAGTTCAGGGACGCGCTGATTAAAGACCCGACATTTGAGAAAGCCGTGGAATGCATGAGTATTGAGAAATTTAATAAAAACTACAATTCGCTCAGCAAGTACAAGTATGTTGGGAGGCGGTAAAGGCACATTTGCAAGTTGCCACAATCCGTTAAAATCAAATTGAAAAATACTGGATGCACGCTATCCTTATATCAGGCGGCGTGCATCCTGAATTTAGAAAGGACAGAATAATAATGGATAAAATAACAAGGGAAGACATTGACAGCATGATAATGGAAAGCTTCCAGGAGACAGGGAGCGATGATGTTTTATCGGGGTTTTCAGACAGTCTTAATAGCAACATATCTGCATTGGAAGAGAACGGAATGGAATTAGATGACCAAGTTATAATATTCCTTTCCAGCATCATAACAGCACAGACAAACGCCATCAATACTATACGGGGAGTCTTATACAAAATCTTCTGTTCAAATGAAACAGAAACATCAAATAGAACCACGGAGGCAAATGAAAATGCACTTAACAAATAAAGACCGGAAAATCCAGACCCAGCAGAACATCATAAACCGCCTGGAAGAGGAAAACAGGATATTAAAAGAACAATTGGAAACATGTGACCCTGAAAAGGCAATAAAAAGAATGGAAGCCGCTGAGGGGCTGTACCAGGAATACAAGGCTATGCTTGAAGAAGTGGGTGAAATGAGGGAAGGGTATACTGCTTTGATTCTTGAACTGTCTGAAATGAAGGAAAAGATGAAACGGAAATGTAAGTGAATATAAACAGTTAAAGTTAGCAACGTGAAACCATATGGGACGGCATATCATGTTTGTCCCTTTACACGATGTGCAGGATAGCATGGAAGCTATGAAGAGAGATGAATTATTAAAGAAGCATCAATATAAAATCTGGCAGGGCAAGGATGGAAAATGGTATACATATCTGCCGGATGATAAGAAAGGGAGAGTGCTGAAAAAGAAAAGCACAAGAAACAAGATAGAAGATTTGATTATTCTGTATTATAAGCAGAAAAAGCAAAAGGAAAATAACAGGGAATGTACGTTCCGTATAAGATTTTCCATTTGGGTGAAAAGACAAAAAGATTGTGGAGTAGCAGACAATACGGTTACAAAATATGAATCGGACTATAAACGTTTCTTTGAAGGAAGTGGTATAGAAAGCAGAAATATTCGTGATATAACTGATGATGATATAACGGTATATTTAATTGAGAGGATAAAAGAAAAGGAATTGAATTACCGTGCAGTCAAATCACTTTTTAGCATGTTAAATGGAATATTTGAAAAATCTGTAAAAGATAAAATCATTGCAGAGAATCCATGCAAGTATGTAGATTTGCCTGTAATGAAGAAATTTTGTAAAGAGGAAAGGCATAAAAGCACATCAGAACGAATTGTTTCAGATGAACAAATGAAAAAGTTTTATGAACAATTTGAATATGACCATAAAGTGAAACCGCAATATATTCCAACCTATGCAGTGGAATTAGCTACATTGACAGGAATGCGATCTGGCGAATTAGCAGGGCTTATGTGGGAAAATGTAGACTTTAATCAAAAATGTATTATTGTTTGCAAATCGGAAAAGTATAACCGGAAGAGTAAGGAATATTATATTGATACTACCAAAAATGGCAAAGAAAGAATGATTCCAATGACAGAAGAAATGGAAGTATTGCTAAGGAAAATAAAAAAGATTGAGACAATGTATGGTTACTTGTCAGAGTATGTGTTTTCAAATGAAAATGGAAGGGTACATGCAAGGACTATATCAGATTGTGCAAGGAATAAAAGCATCCAAATTGGAATAGAAGTTAAAAGTATCCATGCAATGCGGAGGACTTTTAACTCGAAATTGAGAAGTGAAGGGGTATCAGCAATTGTTGCATCTTCCATTCTAGGCCATACGGAGAGGGTGAATAATAATAATTATACTTATGATGCTTCAGATATGGATTACAAGAATGAAATAGTTTCCAATGTCAACAGGGAAACAGTGATGTTACATACAATTGCAAGGTAAAAAGGTAATCAAAGGTAATCAAAACAATCAGAACATAAAAAATGCCGAATCCCTTATTTTCCAAGGAATTCAGCATCTAAAAGAACTGCCGGCAGCGGGACTTGAACCCGCACGTGGTTGCCCACAACAGATTTTGAGTCTGCCTCGTCTGCCATTCCGACACGCCGGCATATTGCTCACCCGAACAAAAAGTATATTACCATAGAAAGGAAAAAAAAGCAAGTACTTTTTTCAATGTTTCTGCATTGAATGAATTTGGGGAACGTGGTAGAATAAGGACGGTGAAAAATTACAGGAAAAGGAGAAGACAGGTGACAGCAGAGAGAATTGAAGCGCTCAGGGCAGAGATGCGCAAAAGAAACATTGATATGTA
The DNA here is from genome assembly GCA_021769425.1 of Eubacterium sp. Classification (GTDB taxonomy): domain Bacteria; phylum Bacillota; class Clostridia; order Lachnospirales; family Lachnospiraceae; genus Petralouisia. Next base: position 65,599 of record JAETSX010000014.1, on the reverse strand, counting down.
TATTGTGCCCACCTCTGATTTCCATGAATCGGAGTATGTGGGAGATTATTTTAAAGCCAGAAAATATCTCACAGGATTTACCGGCTCGGCAGGAACTGCCGTGATTACGGAAACAGAGGCGGGACTGTGGGCGGACGGCCGATATTTTATTCAGGCGGAGCGTCAGCTGGCAGGAACTGAGGTGACTTTGTACCGGATGGGGGAAGAAGGCGTTCCGACTGTGAAAGAATACGTGGAGAACAATCTTCCAGAGAAGGGATGTCTTGGCTTTGACGGCCGTGTGATGAATGCCAAAGACGGAGAGGATTATGAAAAAGCTGCCAAAGACAAACAGGGAAGCGTCTATGTATCGGAAGATCTGGTGGGCATTATCTGGACAGACCGGCCGCAGCTTCCCAAGAACCCGGTGTTTGTGTTAGAGGAGAAGTATGCAGGAGAAAGCACAGCAGATAAATTGAAAAGAGTGCGGGAGAAGATGGCGGAGAAAGAGGCAGGTATCCATATTCTGACTTCATTGTATGACATTGCCTGGTTGTTTAACATCCGCGGCGGCGATATATCCCATGTGCCGGTAGCGCTTTCCTTTGCGGCAGTGACAGAGAGAGAAAGCTATTGGTTCATCCATGAGGAAGTGTTGGATGAAAAACTGCGCGGCTACTGCAGGGATAATCAGATTATTCTCAGGCCCTATGAAGAGATTTACAGTTATGCAGAGCAGATTCCAGAGAATGAAACCGTTTTGCTGGATAAAAATATTGTAAATTACCGTATTTTCCATAATTTGAAAACCGGCGTGAAAGTGGTGCAGGAGTCTAATCCTACGGAATGGATGAAAGCGGTGAAGAACGAAACAGAACTTTCGAATATTCGCAATGCCCATGTAAAAGACGGAGTAGCCTTTACTAAATTTATGTACTGGTTAAAGACGAATATCGGAAAAGAGAAGATCACAGAGATTTCTGCTTCCGACTATCTGGAAGAGAGAAGAAAAGAGCAGGAGCTGTTTGTGGATTTAAGCTTTGACACCATCAGCGCATACGGGGCAAACGCAGCCATGATGCATTATACGGCAACGCCGGAGACAGACGCAGAACTGAAGCCGGAAGGATTTTTGCTGGTGGATTCCGGCGGGCATTATCTGGACGGAAGCACGGACATTACCAGAACAATGGCGCTTGGAAGGTTGACAGAGGAAGAGAAATTTCATTTTACCACTGTCTGCCGTTCTAATCTGAATCTGGCTGCAGCTAAGTTTCTGTATGGATGCCGGGGATTGAATCTTGATATTCTCTCCAGAGGGCCGCTGTGGAATCTGGGACTGGATTACAAGTGCGGAACAGGCCATGGCATCGGATATCTTTTGAATGTCCATGAAGGACCCAACGGATTCCGCTGGAAAATCGTGCCGGAGCGGGATGACAGCTGTGTACTGGAAGAGGGCATGGTTACTACCGATGAGCCGGGAGTTTATCTGGAAGGCAAATACGGCATCCGGACGGAGAATGAACTGATCTGCAAGAAAGCGGAGAAAAATGAATACGGACAGTTTATGGAATTTGAAACTGTGACCTATGCTCCCATAGATCTGGATGCAATTCTTCCGGAGGAAATGACTGCTTCTGAACGGAAATTATTAAATGACTACCATGAAATGGTCTATGAAAAGATTGCGCCGTTTTTGACAGAGGAAGAACGGGAATGGCTGAAAGTTTACACCAGAGCCATCTGACAACTATGCCTGTCGAAACAGACAAGGCGTCCAGGGGCGGAACGTGCCTGAAATTCATCCTATCTGAGTTTCAGGCACGTTTTTATATGGCGGCTTTCCGTGGGCTGGATGCGTTTTTGCGAACAGGACACAGAACTGCAGGCAGCAATATTTTTTAAATTTTTGTTATTTCGTGCATTAATAACTTTTAAATCCGAGGCATTTGGTGTAAAATAGAAATGATTATGGGCAAAAGCGGAAAATTTTATTATATTATTATAGAAGGAATCAGTGTATGAGTAAGAAAATAGTTTTGATTGACGGACATAGTATCTTGAACCGGGCATTTTTCGGAATTCCGGATCTGACCAATACAGAAGGGCTCCATACCAATGCTGTGTATGGATTTTTAAATATTCTGTTTCGGATACTGGACGAAGAGAAACCGGATTATCTGACAGTGGCTTTTGATGTGCATGCTCCCACTTTCCGGCATAAAATGTATGAGGCGTATAAAGGAACCAGAAAACCCATGGCGGAGGAATTACGGCAGCAGGTTCCTGTGATAAAGGAAGTGCTGCGGTCTATGGGCGTTGTGATTGTGGAGCAGGAAGGCTATGAGGCAGACGATGTCTTAGGAACCCTTGCCGTGCGGTGTGAGAAAGAAGGGCTGATGGTTTCTCTGGTGTCCGGAGACCGGGATTTGCTGCAGCTTGCCAGTGAGCATATCAAGATCCGCATTCCCAAAACAAAACGCACCGGAACGGAAATCGAAGATTATTACGCAGCAGATGTGAAAGAAAAATATCAGGTGACGCCCAAGGAGTTTATTGATGTCAAGGCATTGATGGGAGACACGGCGGATAATATTCCAGGGGTGCCGGGCATTGGAGAGAAGACGGCCACAGCCTTGATCGTTTCTTACGGAAGCATTGAGAATGCCTATGCCCATGTGGATGAGGTGAAACCTCCCAGAGCGCAGAACAATCTGCGGGAGCATTACGATCTGGCCCAGATGAGTAAAACGCTGGCCACTATTGAAGTAAATGCTCCCATAGAATATCAATTGGAACAGGCGGCGCTGGGAGATTTATTTACGCCGGAGGCTTATGTATGGATGAAGAAGCTGGAATTTAAAAACATGCTGAACCGTTTTCAGGTGGAGGCGCCGGCGGTATCCATGGAGGAGTATTTTCAGGAAATAACGGAATTATCAGAAGCAAAAAAGATCTTTCAGGAAGCGGGAGCGGCAGAGCGGATTGGATTTTGGCTTTTGGCGGATGCCGAAGGCGCAGAGCCGGAGGGCCAGATGACGCTGGATCGTTTTCTACAGGATAAAGGGGAAAGAAAGGCCGGGAAAACGGAAGGAATTTTGGGTATTTCTCTAGCATTTGGCCAAGAGAAAATATTTTATCTGCGGGCCGGCGGGCAAGTGGCCGGCAGTTGGCTGGCAGAACAGTTTCTTTTGCTATTGCAGAAAGTGAAAAGGGCGGTTACTTTTGATTTGAAGTCCCAATTGCCTTGGCTGGCCGTTCCCCGGGAAGCCCGGAATAAGATTTCAGATGTTTTAATCAGCGCCTATTTGATCAATCCTCTGAAAAATGACTATACCTGTGAGGATATTGCCAAAGAATATCTGGATTTGATGATTCCGTCACGGGCGGATTTATTGAGCAAATTGTCTTACTCCCAGGCCTTTCAGGAGAAGGGAGAGGAACTGTTCCAATATGCGGCGTTTCAGGCGGCAGTGCCTTTTCAGGCATCGGAAGCTTTGGAGCGGAAATTGAAGGATACAGGCATGCAGCAGCTTTATCAGGAGATAGAAATGCCCCTTGTGTACACCCTGTATGAGATGGAACGGGAAGGCGTGCAGGTCAACGGGGAAGCATTGAAAACCTACGGGGAGAATCTTTCTGAGAAAATTACAGAGCTGGAGCAGGAAATTTATCAGGAGGCAGGCGAGGAATTTAATATCAATTCTCCCAAGCAGCTTGGAGTTATCCTGTTTGAAAAATTGAAAATGCCTTACGGCAAGAAAACAAAAACAGGATATTCCACGGCAGCGGATGTGCTGGACAAGCTGGCAGGGGATTATCCGCTGGTGTCAAAGATTTTGGAGTACCGTCAATTGACGAAATTAAAATCCACCTATGCAGAAGGACTTGCCAATTATATTGAGGAGGACGGAAGAATCCGTTCTACCTTTCACCAGACTATTACAGCGACGGGAAGGCTCAGCAGTGCAGAACCGAACCTACAGAATATTCCCATTCGGATGGAGCTGGGGCGGCAGATTCGGAAAGTATTTATTCCAAGAGAAGGATGCGTGCTGATTGACGCTGACTATTCCCAGATTGAGCTGCGGGTGCTTGCCCATATGTCAGGGGATGAGAACTTAATCGGCGCATACCAGAAGGCACAGGATATCCACAGAATTACGGCGTCCCAGGTGTTTCACGTGCCCTTTGAAGAGGTGACTTCCCTGCAGCGGAGGAATGCAAAGGCCGTGAATTTCGGAATTGTGTATGGGATCAGTTCTTTTGGCTTAAGCCAGGATTTGAGTATTACCAAAAAAGAGGCGGCCGGATATATTGAGTCTTATTTTGAAACTTATCCGGGAGTGAAGCGTTTTTTGGATCAATTGGTAAAGGATGCAAAGGAGCGCGGATATGTGGCGACTTTGTTTGGCAGGCGAAGGCCGGTGCCGGAATTGTCTTCCGGCAATTTCATGCAGCGTTCCTTTGGAGAGCGGGTGGCAATGAATGCGCCCATTCAGGGGACTGCGGCGGATATCATTAAGATTGCCATGATAAGGGTTAATGAGTCGCTTAAGGCACAGGGGCTGCGTTCCCGGCTGATACTGCAGGTTCATGACGAATTGCTGATTGAAGCCTGGGAAGAGGAAGTGGATCAGGTGAAGGCCATTTTGCAGAGAGAAATGGAACATGCAGCGGCCCTTTCGGTGAAACTGGAAATTGATATGAAGCAGGGAAAAGACTGGTATGAAGCACATTAAAAAATAGATAAAGGAGTTTTGACATATGCAGGTAATAGGAATTACTGGTGGAGTTGGAGCAGGGAAATCTTCCATCCTGGAGTATTTGGAGCAGAATTACAGAGTGAAAAATCTCATCGCAGACAAAATAGCAAAAAGGCTGATGGAGCCGGGAAGCGAATGTTACCGGAAATTACTGAAATTCCTGCCGGTAGAGGTATATAATGATGATGAAACCATCAACCGGGAAGCCTTGTCAGCGGCAATTTTCAGTTCGGATGAGCTGCGCAGACGGGTCAATGAAGTGATGCATCCGGCGGTGAAAGAATATATTATCGGACAGATTGCAGAGCAGGAGCGTATGGGAATCCTGGACTATGTAATTGTGGAAGCGGCCCTTCTGATTGAAGAAAATTACGGAGAAATCTGTGATGAGCTGTGGTATGTCCGCACTTCCGAAGAGATCAGGAAAAAGAGAATTATGCGTTCCAGAGGCTATACCGAGGAACAGGTGGAAAATATGTTTAAAAGCCAGCTTTCCGACAGCGAATACCGCAGGCGCTGCCAGGTGATTATTGAGAACAACGGAACCAGGGAAGAGACATTCTATCAGGTGGCTCAGGCCATTAAGCAAAAGGGAGAGCTGAGTAAAATGGAGCAGCAGTTAAATGGGGTTCCGCTGGTACTCGGGTTGGATATCGGCACCAGAAATGTGGTTGGCACGGTAGGATATAAAGATGAGGATGATTTCTATGTCATTGCCCAATATATGAAGGAACACGAGACACGTTCCATGTTAGACGGGCAGATTCATGATATCGGACGGGTAGGACGGACCATCAATGCGGTAAAAAGGGCATTGGAGGAGCAGAGCCATCTCTCTTTAAGCGAAGTGTGCATTGCAGCCGCAGGACGTGTGCTGAAAACGGTTACCACTACGGTGGAATACAGCTTTGAGGAAGAAGTGGTAGTGACCGGGGAAGATGTGCATACCCTGGATTTACTGGGAATTGAGAAAGCCCAGCAGATTTTAAATGAAAATAACGATACGAATTTTAAATTTTACTGTGTGGGATATTCCGTGGTGAAATATTATCTGAACGGAGATATTTTTTCTAATCTGGAAGGGCATAAGGCGGAGGTAGTCAGTGCAGATATTATCGTGACCTTCCTGCCGGAAGATGTGGTGGACGGACTGTATTCCGCTGTGGGGCTTGCAGGGCTGAAAGTGGCAAGCCTTACCTTAGAGCCGATTGCCGCCATCAATGTGGCGATTCCCGAGACGTTCCGCATGCTGAATATTGCACTGGTGGACGTGGGGGCAGGCACCAGCGATATTTCTGTCACAAGAGACGGCAGCATTATTGCCTACGGCATGATCCCCTGCGCAGGAGATGAGATTACGGAACTTCTGGTACAGCACTATCTGGTGGATTTCAAGACGGCAGAGCATATCAAGTTAAGCTCCACCACCGACAAAGAAATTGAATACCAGGATATTATGATGATTAAACACACCATAACGGCAGAGGAAGTATGGGATTTGATTGAGCCGCTGGTATTCCGGCTGACCGAGGATATTGCGGCAAAAATCAAAGAATTAAACGGCGGGGAAACCGTAAGCGCTACCTTTGTGGTAGGGGGCGGCGGCAAGGTGCACGGGTTTGTGGAGCATTTGGCTTCGGAACTGGAACTTCCCTTAGAGCGGGTAGCGTTAAGAGGCGAGGAAGTGCTGCAGGAAATTCACTTTGAACAGGAAGAAATTAAGAAAGATCCCCTTTTGGTAACGCCAATCGGCATTTGCATCAGCTATTATGATCAGAAGAATAATTTTGTTTTTGTACGGTTTAACGGGGAAAGAATCAAGTTGTACGATAACAATAAGCTGACGATTGTAGATGCGGCGCTGCGGGCAGGGTTCCCCAATGATCAGCTTTTCCCAAGAAGAGGAAAAGAAATTAATTTCTATGTAAATGGAAAGAAACGGATTGTCCGGGGAGAGCCCGGAGAATCTGCCGTGGTGCGGGTCAACGGCCGGGTTACCAGCATCAATGCCGTATTAGAGCCTAACAGTGACATTGTGATTGAACCTTCCACGGTGGGAGAAGCAGCCGTGTGCCGGTTAGAGGAGCTGGAGGAATACGGCAGAGTGGTCATTACTTTTGAAGTAAACGGCAGAATGATTACTTGCCCGAAATTTGCGGAAGTAAACGGCAGTCTGGAACCGCCCTACTATGAAATTCAGGAAAATGACTGGGTGGAAATGCGCGGGTTCTATACCGTTGCTCAGATTATGGAGTTTATGGATGTGGAAATTGATCTGGACAGCGAAATCCTGGTGAACAACAAACCGGCTGATTTGGACACCCAGGTGTATGAGAATTTCTCAGTAGAATGGGAAGTGATTACCTATCGGACGCCTTTGTCGGAAATTGAAAATGTCTACGGCAGGCCCTTAGAGGATTCGGTACTGGCAGAGGAGCCGGCAGAGACAGCGGAAGAATCGAATTCATCGGAGGAACAGTCAGAGGTTTTGGAAGAACCGGAAGCTGCGGTAAAACAAGCAGAAGCACAAGAATCGGAAGCCGGGGCGAAACAGGCGGAAGCTGTGCAGGAGGCGGAAACCAGAACAAAGCAGACAGAAGCCGTGCAGGAAGCGGAAACCAGAACAAAACAGACAGAAGCTGTGCAGGAAGCGGAAACCGGGACGAAACAGACAGAAGCTGTACAGGAGACGGAGACCAGGACGAAACAGACAGAAACTGTGCAGGAGACGGAAATCAGGATGACGCAGACGGAAGCTGTGCAGGAAACGGAAGTTAAAACAAAACAGGCGGAAACTGCTGCAGAAGTATGGAACAGAGAGCCGGATTCTCCTGAAATGTCTCAGGAGCAGGAGGAACGGGAACTGACCCAGGAAGAGTTGGAAGAGAAGTATCTGCAGTCCCAGCAGACTGTGGAAAGTGATATCCGTCCTACCATCCGCAAGAAGCAGGAAGCTAAAATTGTGAAAGAGAAGCCGGCAGGAGTTTCTCTGCAGGTGATTGTCAATAATGCGGCAGTTACCCTGACCGGAAAGGCCTCTTATGTATTTGTAGACGTATTTGATGCCATTGCATTTGATTTGAACGCCGGAAAAGGAAGGGCGATTGTCACTAAATTAAACGGTGAAATTCCTTCTTATACCGCACCTCTCAAGTATGGGGATGTGATAGAAATTTACTGGGAGGATTAATGGCTATGAAGTTGTGCAGCATTGCAAGCGGCAGCAGCGGGAATTGTATTTTTGCCGGAACAGAAACCACAAGTCTTCTGATCGATACCGGGATCAGCGGAAAACGCATCGAAGCAGGCCTGAATGAGATTGGCCATACCGCCCGGGAAGCAGACGGAATTCTGATTACCCACGAACATGCGGATCATATCAGCGGCCTTGGGGTGATGGCCCGGCGGTACGGCATTCCCATTTATGCAACAAAGGGGACCAGGGAGGCGGTTTTAAAATGTAAAAGCGTAGGCGAAATCCCAAAGGAGCTGTTTCAGGAAATTGCGCCGGATCAGGATTTTACTATCGGGGATATTAGGATAAGCCCCATAGCCATTTCCCATGACGCCGCCATGCCCACTGCCTATCTTTTGCGCCAGGGGAAAAAATCTATGGCTGTTATGACAGATCTGGGCATGTATGACAACTATATTATAAGTAAGCTTCAGAATCTGGACGTGCTGCTGCTGGAGGCCAATCATGACGTGCATATGCTGCAGGTGGGGACTTATCCTTATTATTTAAAACAGCGGATTCTGGGAGAGAAGGGGCATTTGTCCAATGAATTATCGGGCCGGCTTCTCAGCGAACTGCTTCATGATAACTTTAAAACTGTGATTTTGGGGCACTTAAGCAAGGAAAATAATTACGAGAAGCTGGCCTATGAATCGGTGAGGCTGGAAATTGATATGGCAGAAAATCCTTACCGCGCCGATGATTTCCCGATTCATGTGGCAAGACGCGATATGGTTTCGGATGTGATTGAATTTTAGAACAGAATGTGACATACACATGAAATGGAGGATGTAAAGAGAATGGACAAAAAGGCAGACAGAACGATTATTACGGTGGTGGGAAGAGATACGGTAGGAATCATTGCCGGCGTATGTACATATCTTGCAGAAAATGATATCAACGTGCTGGATATCAGCCAGACGATTGTGCAGGGATTTTTTAATATGATGATGATTGTGGATATGAACGGAGCTTTAAAGCCTTTTGGACAGTGCGCGAAGGAGTTAGAGCAGGTGGGAGAAAAAATCGGCGTATCCATTAAGTGCCAGAGAGAAGAGATTTTTAATAAAATGCACAGAATTTAAGGAGCAGAGCAATGATAAATATCTGGGAAGTAAACGAAACCAATAAAATGATTGAGCAGGAAAATCTGGATGTCCGTACCATTACTCTGGGAATCAGCCTTTTGGACTGCATTGATTCTGATTTGGATCAATTAAACAGGAATATTTATAAGAAAATTACGGATACCGCTGCAAAATTGGTGGAAACAGGCGAAGAAATTGAGCGGGATTATTGTATTCCGGTGGTAAATAAACGTATTTCCGTAACGCCGGCTGCGTTGATTGGCCAGGCGGCCTGCAAGACGCCGGAGGATTTTGTAACCATTGCCCGGACCCTGGATCAGGCGGCAAAAGCAGTGGGCGTTAATTTTATCGGAGGATATTCTGCGCTGGTGTCCAAAGGCATGACAAAAGGAGATGAAAATCTGATCCGTTCCATTCCCCAGGCTCTTTCCGTTACAGAGCGGGTATGCAGTTCTGTCAATGTAGGCTCTACCAAAACAGGCATTGACATGGATGCAGTGAAGCTGATGGGAGAAATTGTGCTGCAGACGGCAGAATATACCAGGGAAAATGATTCCCTGGGCTGTGCAAAGCTGGTGATATTCTGCAATGCGCCGGATGATAATCCTTTTATGGCAGGTGCGTTTCATGGAGTGACAGAGGCGGACGCCATTATCAATGTGGGAGTTTCCGGCCCCGGCGTGGTGAAAAAATCACTGGAACGGGTGCGGGGTGAGAATTTTGAAACGCTGTGTGAGACCATCAAAAAGACGGCTTTTAAGATTACCCGTGTGGGGCAGCTTGTGGCCCAGGAAGCCAGCCGGAGAATGGGAATTCCATTCGGCATCATTGATCTGTCTCTGGCGCCTACGCCGGCAGTGGGTGATTCTGTGGCGGAAATTTTAGAGGAAATCGGTCTGGAATATGCCGGCGCCCCAGGAACAACTGCAGCTTTGGCCCTGCTGAATGACCAGGTAAAAAAAGGCGGTATTATGGCGTCTTCCTATGTAGGCGGGTTAAGCGGCGCCTTTATTCCGGTCAGCGAGGATCAGGGCATGATTGATGCGGTAGAGGCGGGGGCGCTGACCCTGGAAAAATTAGAGGCTATGACCTGTGTCTGCTCTGTGGGCCTTGATATGATTGCCATTCCGGGAGACGTGCCGCCTTCTGTTATTTCCGGAATCATTGCAGATGAAATGGCAATCGGCATGATTAATCAGAAAACAACAGCCGTACGCCTGATTCCGGTGATTGGGAAGAAAATCGGAGAAACGGTGGAATTCGGAGGTCTTCTTGGCCATGCTCCGGTAATGCCGGTAAATAAATACGGCTGCGAAGCTTTTATCAGCCGTGGAGGCAGGATACCGGCGCCAATACACAGTTTTAAGAATTAGATTTGTGTATTGTGAAAAGATGTGGTATAATTGACCCTGAGGTGGGGCTCAAATATTTAGGAGGAGCCCAAAGGGTTACAGACAAGGGCCCAAAGGGATTGGGTAAGCCCCAAAGAATAAATCACCGGAGGTGGAATCTTTGAACGAGAGAGAAGATTATCTGGATAGACTGTTACGGGGAGTGGAGGATGAACCGGAAGATTTTCAGGGATCTGAGGAGGACTTTCTGGAGGAGTTTAACAGTTCTTTTTCTGAAGATGTTGAAAATGATTTTTTGCAGGAATTTGAACGGAGTAAGAACAAGACAGAGTCAGAATCTGACCTGGATATGGATTTTGATATGGAAGATATCGATAATATCGTAAGTAATGTGAAGAACGCTGCACTGGACGATATGAACGATATGAATGATATGGACGAGATAGATACCCTGGACGAGATAGATACTCTTGGTGATATTGACACGTTCGGTGAAATTGATAATCTGGGGGAAGAAGATTTATCTATTGACGAGACTCTTCAGAATTTTCCAGAGGAAGATCCGGCGCTGGATCGATTAGAGCCTGAATTTGGGAGGGAAGATTCCGAATTGGAACCGGAGAACCAGGAATTTATGGTAAACACCATGAATGATACAGATATGCTGGGATTCGGAGAGGAAGACACCGGAGAGGGTCTGACAGATATGTTTTCTGATATGGGAGAAGAAGGAGAGGCAGAAAATATGCCGGAAGATGAACTGGAATCCATGGCCAGAGATCTTGCAAAAGAGATTGGAGATCTGGGAATTGGAAATGAAGACGGAAGCGAAAGCGCAAAGGACAGCAAAGAAGATCTGGATCAGGTTTTAACCGAAGAGGAAGAACCGGGAAAAGGAAAAAAAGGCAAAAAGAAGAAAAAAGACTCGGATGAGAAGAAACCGGGATTTTTCAAGCGGCTGTCACTGGCTCTTTTTGGAGAAGATGAGGAAGAGGCGGAGGAAGCTGATTCTGGAATCGGTGACATAGATAATGTTTCCGATGAGAACATGGATATTCTGCGGGAGCTGGAAGGGAAGAAAGGGAAGAAGGAACAAGATGAAAAAGCCCTGAAAGCCCAGAAGAAGAAGGAAAAGAAAGCCCAGAAAGACCAGAAAAAGGCAGAAAAGAAACAGGCAAAGGCTGAGAAGAAAGCTCAGAAGGAAAGGGAAAAACAGGCCAAACCTAAAAAAGAAAAAAAACCAAAGGTTGTGGAAAAATCAAAACCCCTTCCGAAAAAGCCGGTATTTCTGATTATGATGGTGGGAGCATCCCTGGTTATCCTGATTTATCTGGTTGCCACCCAGATTGGTTATACCATGGATATTGCCAATGCCAAAGAATATTATGACAACGGGGATTATGTTGAGGCGTATACCTGTTTTACCCAGGGCTCCAAGGTGAAGGCTGTAGATGAAGAACTGTATCTGAAGGCAAAATATACCGCTTATGTACAGCAGCAGCTTCGGAATTATGAAACATATCTGGGACAGGAGATGTATACGGAATCCTTAAACGCTCTGATCTGCGGCGTGGGCAGATATGATAAGAATGCATCGGATGCCGCCAAGGCAGGCGCGTCTGCAGAATATGACAATATGCTTGCAGAATTGGAAAATCTGCTGTCAGAGAAATTCGGCATGACTCTGGATCAGGCAAGAGAGTTGTATGCTGTTCATGATAAAGAAGAGTATACATATATGCTTTACGATATCATTAACGATCTTGGGCTTTTATAAGATTGATGGACAGGTGTAAAGTATGATAGCAATTATTGATTATGATGCAGGAAATCTGAGAAGCGTGGAAAAAGCTCTGAAATTTCTGGGACAAGAGAGCATTGTTACCAGAGACCGGAAAGAGATTCTGTCAGCGGATAAGGTAATTCTTCCCGGAGTGGGCGCTTTTGGAGAAGCCATGGATCATCTGAAAAAATTTGAATTGGATAAAGTAATACAGGAGGCAGTTCACAGGCAGATGCCGTTATTGGGAATCTGCCTTGGCCTGCAGCTTTTGTTTGAGGGCAGCGATGAGAGCAGCGGCGTGGAAGGTCTGCATATTTTAGATGGGCAGATTGTGAAAATTCCGGATGCGCCGGGGCTGAAAATTCCCCATATCGGCTGGAATTCCCTGCATTTGCAGAATCAGGGCAGATTATTTGAGGGAGTGCCGGAAGGAACATTTGTATATTTTGTACATTCTTTCTATCTGAAGGCAAAAGAGGAAAACATTGTCAAAGCTTCTGCAGATTATGGGGTCACCATTCATGCCTCTGTGGAACAGGGATTGGTATTTGCCTGTCAGTTCCATCCGGAAAAGAGCAGTTCTATGGGATTGCGGATTCTCGGGAATTTTGCCAGAGCAGGGGAGGTGTAAGCATGCTCACAAAAAGAATCATTCCCTGTCTGGATGTCCATGACGGCCGTGTGGTGAAAGGCGTTAATTTTGTAAATCTCAGGGATGCCGGAGATCCGGTGTCAGTTGCTGCTGCTTATGACAGGGCAGGAGCGGATGAAGTGGTTTTTTTGGATATTACAGCTTCTTCTGATGCCAGGAATACGGTTGTGGATATGGTGCGCCGTGTGGCTGAGGAGGTATTTATCCCCTTCACCGTAGGCGGAGGAATCCGCACGGTGGAAGATTTTAAAGTATTGCTCCGGGAAGGGGCGGATAAGGTTTCCATCAATTCTTCCGCCATCAATACGCCTGGCCTGATTCAGGAAGCGGCGGATAAATTCGGCAGCCAGTGTGTGGTTGTTGCCATAGACGCCAGGAGGCGGCCGGACGGCAGCGGCTGGAATGTTTATAAAAACGGCGGCAGGATCGATACCGGACTGGATGCAGTGGAATGGGCGGCGCGGGCCAATGAACTGGGAGCTGGGGAGATTCTCTTAACCAGTATGGACTGTGACGGCACAAAGGCCGGATATGATCTGAAACTGACCAGAGCCATTGCGGATTGCGTTACCATACCGGTGATTGCATCGGGCGGCGCAGGGACGAAAGAGCACTTTAAGGAGGCGCTGACAAAGGGAGGCGCAGATGCGGCTTTGGCAGCTTCGTTGTTTCACTATAAAGAACTGGAGATTATGGAATTGAAGAAATACTTAGCAGAAGAGCGCGTACCGGTAAGGATGGCCATGGGGCCTGCCGAACGGCAGGTTAAGCTGGATTAACGTTTAGTGTAATATACCGAAGCGCCGGTGAGGGATAAAAGGAGCAGGATACAATGGGAATGCTGGAAAATGACTGGGTAGAGGCTGTCGGAGCGGAATTTAAAAAGCCTTATTATGCGAAACTATATAAATTCGTGAAGGAAGAATACAATACGAGGGTGATTTATCCGCCGGCGGATGATATTTTCAATGCGCTGCATTTAACGCCGTTAAAGGATGTGAAAGTACTGATTCTGGGGCAGGATCCTTATCACAACGAGGGTCAGGCTCATGGGCTTTGTTTTTCGGTAAAGCCGGGGGTGGCGCCGCCGCCTTCCCTGGAAAACATTTACAAAGAACTGCAGGATGATCTGGGCTGTGAGATACCCAATAACGGTTATCTGGTAAAATGGGCCAGGCAGGGGGTTTTGATGCTGAATACCGTGCTCACTGTCCGGGCGCATCAGGCTAATTCCCATCAGGGCCAGGGATGGGAGCAGTTTACAGATGCAATTATTCATGCAGTAAATGCTCAGGACAGGCCCATAGTTTCCATGTTGTGGGGCAGGCCGGCCCAAAGCAAGAGTTCCATGCTGACGAACCCCAATCATCTGATTTTGAAGGCGCCTCATCCAAGCCCTCTGTCGGCGTACCGGGGATTTTTCGGATGCAGGCATTTCAGCCAGGCAAATGAATTTTTGCAATCCCATGGGGTGGAGCCCATTGACTGGCAGATTGAAAATATTTAACAGAAATAGAAGTAATTATAACAGTTGCATTTAGACGTATGTTATGAGGAGTATGGGGCTGTCGGAAAATGACTGGATTCCGCAATATATACTGTGATTTGTTGTGTCACAACAATATATTGTATATGAATGCATTTTCTGACAGTTCTTTTTTATTTACAGGAAAGGAAACCGGAAATGAAATTGCAGAATTTTCACAGCAAAAGGGGCCGCTGTTCCATTCGTGAAGCGGGGAGCTTCCGGCAGTTTTTTTCAGCGGTTCATCAATCCAGACGCCGTCATTTTGTGCACGGAGCGGGAAGCATGGATTATTATGCCAGCCAGTCCGGGCTCAGGAAATGGAACGACAGCTATAAAGTGATTGCTGCCTGTACGGCGCTGCTGTTGTGCCTTATATTAAATCGGCTGGAAGTTTCAGCTGCGGTTCTTATTTCTATGGGAATTGTAAATGTATGGGCCAATCAGGTGCCCTTTCGTGATTATGTCGGATTTTTAAAAATTCCCATAGCGTTTCTGGTATTGGGGAGTGCGGCCATTGCCTGCGGAGTTTCAGCGCAGCCTGCAGGGGACTATCGGATTTCATTGCATTGGTGTTATCTCTATCTCTCGAAAGAGGGGATCCGCCAGGCTGTGGAACTGTTTTTTAAGGCTATGGGATCCGTAAGCGCTATGTATTTTCTGGCATTGTCCACCTCCGCAGGGGAATTGGCAGGCGTATTGAGGAAAGCGCACGTTCCTAAAATCATTGTGGAATTGATGAATATGATTTATCGGTTTATTTTTATTCTTACAAAGGTCCAGAGGAATATGAAGACGGCTGCAGTGTCCAGGCTTGGGTATGTGGATTTCAAAACTTCCTGCCGTTCCTTTGGACAGACAGGAGGAAATCTTTTTTTACTCTCTCTGCGTAAGGCAGATACTTATTATGACGCCATGGTTTCCCGGGGATATGAGGGAGAATTTCTTTTCTGGGAGGAAGAAAA
The DNA here is from genome assembly GCA_021769425.1 of Eubacterium sp. Classification (GTDB taxonomy): domain Bacteria; phylum Bacillota; class Clostridia; order Lachnospirales; family Lachnospiraceae; genus Petralouisia. Next base: position 50,251 of record JAETSX010000014.1, on the reverse strand, counting down.
GCCGGTAAAATTCTGGCAGGCGGGAATTCTGGCAATATACGCCTTGGGATTGCTTTTCCTGTATTTTCTGGTAAAATAAGTATAAGGAACTGCAGGAAAATAACATATGCATCTTCACTTATTCATTTTTCGATTGCACAGGTCTAAAATTCTCAAAATAACCTGCGCAATACGCACAGGTTATTTTTCTACGGCGCTTAAAACGGGGCAGCGGAAGGGAGAAAGATTGGAACATAGTAAAGAGGAGATTTTGCGGACGGAACAATTGGCCTTTGAGTATCAGTCAGGGCGTCCGGTGTTACAAAGGTTAAACCTTTCTATTTATCAGGGAGAAAAAATTGCAGTTATGGGTTCCAACGGAGCAGGAAAATCCACATTTTTTCTGAATCTGAACGGTGTGCTTTGGCCGAAAGAAGGGAGAATTGTTTATCGGGGAAAGCAAATCGGGAAAAAGGATTTGAATCATTTGAGAAAACATGTGGGATTTGTGTTTCAGGATGCAGACAACCAGATGATTGCATCCAGTGTTCAGGCGGAAGTGGCATTCGGTCCTGTGAATCTGAAGCTGCCGAAAGAAGAAGTCAGGCAAAGGGTGACACAGGCTTTGGAATATATGGATTTGCTGGAATACCGGGATCGGCCGCCCCACTATTTAAGCGGCGGGGAGAAGAAGCGGGTCAGTATCGCGGATATTATCGCGATGAAGCCGGAGATTATTCTGTTTGATGAGCCCACGGCGGCCCTGGATCCCCTCAGCGGGGACATGCTGGAGGAAGCGCTGGAGAAATTGTCGGGAGAAGGGAAAACATTGCTGATTTCCACCCATGATGTGGATTTTGCCTATCGCTGGGCAGAGAGGGTTCTTGTTTTTGACCGGGGAAAACTGATTGCGGACGGCAGAACCCTGGAGGTTTTCCGGCAGGAGGAAGTGTTAAAGCAGGCGCATTTGAAAAAACCGGAAATGCTGACGGTGTATGAAGCGCTGTTGGAGCGGCGCCTGATTTCAAAAGACAGCTATCCCAGGCAGGCGGCAGATTTGGCAGAAGCATTGATTTCGTAAACCGTTTTTGGCCAGACAGAAAAAGCGGCGGCAGAAAGGAGAATTGGCAGAAGCGTTAATTCCATAAACCGTTTTTGTTTGAACAGAGAGGAGCAGCGGCATGAGGAAGGAAAGGTATATCGAATATTTAACTTATGTGAAACAATATCTTACGGAACACGGAGGGATGGTTTCTCAGAATCCGAGACATCCCTTCCGATCCCGCTTTCAGCATACCATTCGCGTCCTGCACTGGTGTTTTCGGCTGACAGAAGGGATGGAGCAGGTGGAGAAAGAGGTATTGTACACTGCGGCGATTTTTCATGATATCGGCTATGGGGACAGGGATAATGACCGTCATGCCCTGCGCAGCGGGAAAGCGTTTCATGAATATGCCGTAGCGCATCAGATGGACGAAGAATTTCGGGAGAAAGTGGAAAAGCTGATTTATGCCCATACCAATAAATCGCTTTTAAAAGAGAAAAATACCAGCCTGGAACTGGTTTTGCTGATGGAAGCTGATTTGCTGGATGAAGAAGGGGCTATGGGAATTGTATGGGATTGCATGAGTATGGGGAATATTCACGCGTCCAGTTATGCGGCCGCTTATTATCATATCATGGAGAATTCCAATAAAGAGGAGCCCAATCCCATGGTAACGGAGCGGGCGAAAGCTTTTTGGGAGAAAAAGAAGCAGGTGGTTTCGGAATTTGCAGAGATTCTGGCAGAAGATCTGATGATTGGAAGTCCGTATTTTGATATTTCCTAAAAATACTGCATTTCAATTTTTGAATTTTAGAGGAGGATGCAGATAAATTTCTGGACATTTTCGAACCAGTGTGCTATGCTTGATACATACTGATAGAGCGTGTGAGTATCAGGAAAATATAATTGCAGAAGGTGCCTGTGGATTTGCAGGATAATAGGGAAATGAGTGAGATTCTCATACGGTCCCGCCGCTGTAAAAGTGGAGTTTTATTTGTTCGGCCAATATGTGCAAAAATGCAGCATGTTGCCGGAATACCACTGGGAAACCGGGAAGACGGAATAAAACGAAGAAGCTTAAGTCAGAAGACCTGCCTTTTGTAAAAGAATGCAAAGAGTCACGAGAGATGATTGGTTGCAGATATCTGTTCTGAAATGGGAAGGAGAGCTGTGCCAAGACAGCATGTCACTGAAGTATAGGCCGATACAAGGGTTCTTTTAAGGATAAGTAGCTGAGAACCACTGTATCAGCAGTTCCCGAATAGATTTCTTATGTGCAACTGTCTGCGGGAAGCAGTCAATTGTCAGAATGCCGGTTTACTGCGTGAAATGCAGAAAATACGGCATTTTTTATATCATAGGAAACACCTTGTTACTGTTAAGAGCTAAACTATATGACTTTCCCATCCCACTTTGTTTTTGCGCAATCTATAGAGAAAGGGGCAACCATGGCGTTAACTCTGCCTGAATACGGGATTCTTTTGCCGAAATTCGAAAGGAGAAGTGTTATGACGAAGCTACAAAAGAAATCAGTAATCTTATGCACAGCCCTTTGCGCAGCCTTTGCGGCGGCGCCGGTTGCCAATGCCATGCATATTATGGAGGGGTATCTTCCGCTGCAGTTTTGCATTGCCTGGGGTGTGGTATGTATCCCGTTTTTGGTGATGGGATTTTTCTCAATCCGGAACAAATTAAAGGAGAACCAGAAGAATATCACGATACTCGCCATGTCAGGAGCTTTTATTTTTGTGATTTCTTCATTGAAAATTCCTTCGGTAACGGGAAGCTGCTCCCATATGACAGGAACCGGTCTGGGCGCCATTTTGTTTGGACCCGGCGCAGTCAGCATTCTGGGCATTATCGTGTTGATTTTTCAGGCGATTTTACTGGCTCATGGGGGTTTGACGACTCTTGGGGCCAATACTTTTTCCATGGCGGTGGCAGGGCCGTTCTTGTCTTACGGTGTTTATAAGCTCTGCAAGAAATGCAGGGTAAACCGCAGAGTGAGCGTATTTTTGGCGGCAGCCCTTGGAGATCTTTTTACTTACTGTGTCACCAGCATTCAGCTTGCTGTAGCCTACCCCTCTGAGCATGGGGGAATTCCGGCATCCGCGGGAAAATTTCTGGCGGTTTTTGCGCCGACTCAGCTGCCCCTTGCTGTGATCGAGGGATTTTTAACCATGATTATTATGATTACCCTGGAGAATTATGCTGAATCTGAACTGAAAAATGTCGGATATTTGGAAAATTAATGACAGGCAATGAATGCTATACGGGAGGGATGCAGAATGAAGCGTTCAGATAAAAAAATAATAGCAGCAGTTCTGGCAGTTGTGCTGCTGATGATTATAGTTCCGTTGTTTGCGTTAAAGGGAGCGGAATTCGGCGGTTCGGATGATGCGGGAAGTCAGGAGATAGAGGCCATTGCAGGAGAGTATGAGCCCTGGTTTACCCCTGTTTTGGAGAATCTGATTGGCGGTGAGCTGCCGGGAGAAGTGGAAAGTTTGATTTTCTGCGTTCAGACCGGCATCGGCGTGGGGATTATTGCCTTTTTGCTGGGTCGGCTGGTAGAACGGAAAAAATGGGAAAAGTGGGAAAATCAAAAAAACGCTTGACATTAATTCTTTATTGTAGTAAAGTATAGCGCATAAAGAGAAACCGATGAAAAAGAGTAGTAAGTTCTGGTTGAAATCACAGAGAGCTGTATGCGGTGGAATTACAGCATGGAGACCTGAATGGAATGGACTTTTGAGGGCGGTCTGAACTCGCAATGGAAGTAGGAGCCGCCGGGAACCGGGCCCGTTATCAATCCGGCATGTATGATAGTACATGAGAGAGTGGACGTATGTCAATTTGAGTGGCACCGCGATAATAAGAATTTATTACCGTCTCAAGCTTTTGCTTGAGGCGGTTTTTTTATTTCATAGGAAAGACCTTGTTGCTGTGAAGCGTCAAAGAGTATGGCTTTCCTATGAAATAAAAACGCTCCGCGAGGATGCGCACTCGTGCGAAAGGTATGATGTCGCAGAGTCTGTCCCAGCGAAGCGAGGGTACTCGCACAAGAGGTAGATATTGCTTCGCAAATGTGCTCGGCGCGCAAAGCAGCCAGGTCCCTTGAATTGAGGCGTTTGGGTAGTTGATGCGGATTTGTCTGTCTTATTCATCGGTTTTTCAAATAAAAAGGAAAGAGGAAACCGACATGAAAAGAAAAGCAATAACAGTTTTAACAGCAATTACAATGACAGCAGCGCTGTTTGCAGGCTGCGGCAGCAACGCTGCAAAGGGAACAAATGAGACAGAGAGTGGCAAGGATGGAGGAAAGGCTTACACCATCGGCATTTCCCAGTTTGCAGAGCATGGTTCTCTGGATAATTGCCGGGAAGGTTTTTTAAAAGGACTGGAAGAAGAGGGATTGGTGGAAGGAGAAAATCTGAAAGTAATTTATGATAATGCCCAGACGGATACGGGGACAGCAGGCGCTATTGCGGAAGGATTTGTTTCCCAGAACGTGGATTTGGTCTGCGCCATTGCAACGCCCTGTGCCATGAGTGCATACAATGCATGTATGGAGACAGAAATTCCGGTGGTGTATACAGCAGTTTCAGACCCAGAGGAGGCAGGGCTTGCAGATGAAGACGGGAATCCTGTGGGCAATATCACCGGTTCTTCCGATGTGCTTCCGGTAAAGGCTCAGCTTGAGATGATCCGCAATTTGCTTCCAGAGGCAAAGAAGATCGGAATTATCTACACTACCAGCGAGGCGAATTCCATCAGCACGATTGCCGCGTACAAAGAACTGGCAGGAGAATATGGATTTGAAATCGTGGATTCCGGCATTACCGCACCTTCCGAGGTGGAGATGGCGGCTGAGGATTTGGTTGGCAAGGTGGATTGTCTTACAAACCTGACAGATAATACGGTAGTAGACGCATTGCAGACCGTGCTTGCCGCTGCCAATGAGAAAAAGATTCCGGTGTTCGGCAGCGAGATAGAACAGGTGAAGGCAGGATGCGTGGCTTCCATGGGAATTGAGTATGTGGAACTGGGCAGACAGACGGGCGTAATGGCCGCAAAAATCCTGAAAGGGGAAACAAAAGCATCAAAGACCCCTTTTATTTCAGCAACAGAAGCGGAACTTTATGTGAATACCGCCGCGGCAGACAGCATAGGAATGGCATTGAAGGAAGAATATGTGAAAGATGCGGCGGAAACTTTTACAGAAATAACGGCGGAATAACAGAAATAGCAGATGGAGTGATAACATGGCATTGATTTTAAGTGTTCTGGAACAGGGACTTATATATGGGGTGATGGCGCTGGGCGTATATATTACCTATAAAATCCTGGATTTTCCGGATTTAACGGTGGACGGCAGTTTTCCTCTGGGAGCTGCCATCGCAGCGGTGATGATTACAAAGGGGATGCATCCCCTTCTCACCCTTGCAGTCAGTTTTGCAGCGGGAGGGGCAGCGGGAATGTTGACCGGAGTGATTCATGTAAAATTAAAAGTGAGGGATTTGCTGTCCGGCATTATCATGATGACAGCATTGTATACCGTTAATTTAAGAATCACCGGTAAGGCAAATGTTCCCCTTTACAACAAGGTGACGGTTTTTGAAAATGGGCTGACAGAGCGTTTCTTCCCGGATTCGTTGGAATTTGCGGCTCCTCTGGTTGTCATAACTATAATTACGTTAATAATCAAATATCTTTTAGATTGGTATTTGAGCACCCAATCCGGATATTTGCTGCGGGCAGTGGGTGACAATGACGCTTTTGTCACATCCATGGGAGTGGAGAAAGGCAGGGTAAAAATTATCGGTCTTGCCATTGCCAACGGACTGGCAGCTTTGGGTGGCTGTTTATTTGCACAGCAGCAGAGGTTTTTTGATATTTCCATGGGAACCGGAACGGTAGTGATTGGGCTTGCCAGCGTGATTATCGGAACCAGCCTGCTGAAAAAAGCAGCATTTTTTCAGGCAACAACCAGTGTAATCCTTGGTTCTGTCCTGTATAAAGCCTGTGTAGCTTTGGCCCTCCGGTATATGAAAGTGATTCATTTGCAGTCCAAAGATTTAAAAATGGTGACATCTGTATTATTTTTGCTGATTCTGGTGATTGCCCAGGAGAGAAAGAAGAAGGTGAAAAAGAATGCTTGAATTAAGAAATATCACGAAATATTACAACCCTGGAACGGTAAATGAGCTGTGCCTGTTTGAGCATTTTGATCTGACAGTTTTGGATGGGCAGTTTGTGTCTGTGGTAGGCAGCAATGGCTCGGGAAAAACGTCCATGCTGAACCTGATTTGCGGCAGTATTGATACGGATGAAGGGCAGATTCTGGTAAATGGAGATGACATTACCGGGAAAAAAGATTTTGAACGCCATCGGAACATTGGAAGAGTATTTCAGGATCCGGCCAAAGGCGCCTGCCCTTCCATGACGATTTTTGAAAATATGTCCATTGCAGACCGCAAGGGAAAAGGTTACGGACTGGGGCCGGGGAAAAACCGTAAGAATGCAGAAAAATACCGGGAAATGCTGCGGGGGCTGAACCTTGGCCTGGAAGATAAAATGGAGGTAAAGGCAGGTTCCCTTTCCGGCGGCCAAAGGCAGGCGCTGGCATTGCTGATGGCCACTATGACGCCTATTGAATTTCTGATTCTGGATGAACATACGGCAGCGTTAGACCCCAGGACGGCAGAGACTGTCATGGAACTGACAGGCAGGATCGTAGAACAGAAGCAGGTCACCACCATTATGGTAACTCATAATCTGCGGTATGCAGTGGAATACGGGGATCGTCTTTTAATGATGCACCAGGGGAATGCAGTGATGGATTGTGCGGGAAAAGAAAAGGCCGGCCTTAAAGTGGAGGATATTCTGAAAACTTTTAATGAAATCAGCATTGAGTGCGGGAATTAGGGAATGTGAAAAAATTTTGCGCATGATTCACAAGTTATACTCACGGGCATACTTATTTGCCAAATCATTTGCTTTTTTCCTCAAAGCTGTGAAAGATCTGTCGGCAAATGATTTTGCTCACGGGTATAATAAGTGAGATATTTAACCGCTGGAGTAAAATCCTCTTTACAACGGTAACATTCCGTGTTATATTAGAACAATCACAGACATCCATGTTTGTGATTTCTGATATAAACCGGGATTCCTGCCGTGTGAAATGGAGGAATGTTATGTCAGAACTTATATCGAAGAAGAGAGAAATCTTAAGAGCAGCAGTTGCTTTATGCATTGCGGCAGCGATGCTGTTTCTTTCCATGAACCAATCAGCAACAGTTTTTGCAGCCTCCGGCCTGGAGGTTGTAGTCCTGAATTCTTATTCCAAAACCATGAAAATCGGAGACGAGTGTTATCTTCTCGCCATTACGTCAAATGGGAAGAAGCCGTCTTTTTCATCCAGTGATTCCAAAGTTGCCTCTGTCAATACCTATGGGAAAATTACGGCCAAAAAGCCGGGAACGGTGAAAATTACGGCCAAAATTAAGAATGGAGAAGCAAGCTGCACCGTTAAGGTGCAGAAAACAAAGATTCAGTTAAACGCAAAAGAAATTTTTCTGGAGAACGGACAAAGCAGAAGATTAAAGGTCAGTTCTTCCACGGGGCATCCCGTAACCTTTAAAAGCAGCAAGAAAAGCGTTGCAGCGGTGGACGAAAACGGAGTGATCACCGCCAGAAAACCAGGCGCTGCCGCAATTACAGCCACTGTGGATAAAATATCTGCAAGCTGTAAGGTTACGGTGAAAAAGCCTACAGTCAGCATCAGTAAACGATCTGTTTCCCTGTATCGGAATAAGAAGATCCGTTTAACTGTCAAATCAACTTCAACAAGCGTTCCCAAGTGGAAAAGCAATAAGAAAAGCGTTGCAATAGTGGATCAAAACGGTGTGGTGACAGCCGTAAAAAACGGCATTGCCGTCATTACAGCGACCGTAGACGGCGTAAGCAAAAGCTGTGAAGTTACGGTGAGGAAGCCCGTCGTTAAATTTGCAGAAAGCGAGATTATCATGGCGAAAGGAGAAACCAGAAAAGTGAACGTGTCGGTTTCCTCCGGGAATAAGCCTCTTTTTTCAAGTTCAAATACCAGTATTGCCTCTGTGGATGAGGAAGGGGTGATCACGGCAAATGAGCCGGGCAAAGCTTATATCTATGCGAAGGAAGACGGTGTAAAAAGCCGGCTGCAGGTGATAGTAAAATGAGGATCTGCGATAGTTGATTTATTCAGAACATAGCTGTAAAAAATAATTAGTCCGGCAGGAATCCCGGTACATTCGAAAGCAGGGCTTCAGAGACAGCCAAAAGAATTTGCAAAAAGACCTATACTTATCTGCCCAATATGCTTATAATATACCTTGTGGGAAGAAGGCAAACATGAAATATTCTGAACATGCCTTCGGATAAGATACTGTCTTACGGCGGTATGATATGAATGCAAGGAGGAAGCAAAATGGCAGAGAATCAAGAATGCAGCAGTGCATCAAGCTGCTCAAGAGAGAGTTGCGAGGGGTGTCCCAGCCGCAATGGAAGCGGGCCTCAAAGTTTTATAGAAGAATTAAATCCTTTTTCCAGTGTAAAAAAGGTCATTGGCATTGTCAGCGGAAAAGGAGGAGTGGGAAAATCTTTTGTCACAGCGTCTTTAGCGTCCGCAATGAGGAAGCAGGGATATGAAGTCGGCATTTTGGACGCAGACATTACAGGACCCTCCATTCCGAAAATGTATGGGATTCATGGGCCGGCAGAAGGAAATGATATGGGTCTGTTTCCCATTCCGGCTCAGGACGGAACCAAAATCATGTCGCTGAACCTTTTGGTGGATGATGAAGAAGCTCCGGTAGTTTGGCGGGGGCCTGTTATTGCGTCAACCGTGAAGCAGTTCTGGCATGATGTGTACTGGGGAGATTTGGATTATCTGTTTGTGGACATGCCGCCGGGAACCGGTGATGTGCCTCTGACGGTATTCCAGTCCCTTCCGGTGGATGGAATTATAATTGTAACATCTCCCCAGGAATTGGTTCAGCTAATTGTGAAAAAAGCCGTTCATATGGCCGGAATGATGAATATTCCGGCGCTTGGCATTGTGGAAAATTTCAGTTTTCTGAAATGTCCCGATTGCGGGAAAGAAATAAAGATTTTCGGAGAAAGCCATCTGGAAGAAGCGGCGGCAGCGCTGGATATTCCCGTGCTTGGGAGAATGCCGCTGAATCCGGAGTTTGCAGAACTGGCAGATGAAGGTAAATTCCACAGCGTGGAAAATCCGTATCTGGAAGAGGCGGTGAAAAAAATAGGCAATATTTAGCAGCTTTTGACATCCCCAAAGCCTTGCGGAAAGCGGATTTGCTTTCCCAGGGCTGTTTTTTTACTCAGAAAATTTGTGGAAAATTTCCAATTGTTTTTTCTCAAACCAGGAGTTACAATACCAGCACAGAAGCAATTCTGGTTACAGATTTATTACAGGGAATGTATGCAGGGCATAGGTTCCAATCAATCTTACCGCCGGCAATTTCTTGACCGGCACACACAATCTTTTTATTTCTGCATAAGAATAAAACATTTTTATTCTTAATCAATTGGCAGGTTAGTTCGCCAATTACCAATGCATGAAATGTACAACAAAACCGTGGATGATTCTGTCCGCAGAAAGGAGGAACTGTATGAAAGTAATTTTTGAAGAGTACAGCGGAATTATTATTACGGCAGTTGCAATTATCGCATTAATTGCCGTTGTAGGGCTGCTGCTGGCTGCAGACGGGCCGGTGCATACCGCTTTCGTGAACCTGATTAAGGAATTGTTTGAAAAAGCAAGTGTTTCTTAAGGATGCAGGAAAATTAGAGTTTGAGTGACAGATAAGCGGTAAATGTAACCCAGGGAAACAGCAAATGTGACAGATAAGCGGTAAAAATGTGACGGTAAACGTTTCTCAGGGCATGTTTCAAACAGGCTCTGGCGAGACAAGGGTCAGTCATCTGGCGGCGAAACGGGCATGTTTATGCAGATCATGCAGGGCATCAGGCCGGTAAGCTGCCGGAGTCTGACTGAAAAAGTTATGTCTGGAAAGGAATGGCGAAGTTATGAAATATAGCTGGGAATTAACAGAAGCGGAGTTCGGGCCCTTCTATCCGTATATTCAGGATAAAAATGTAACAGATATTGATTTTAACGGGAAAACACTGTGGGTAGCCGATTTGAAGAAAGGCAGATACCGGGCAGAAGCGGAGATCCCGGAGGAATTTGTAGAGCGGTTTACTCACCGGATTGCCAATCGGGTGAATAAGTCTTTCAACCGGGCAAGCAATGTGCTGGAGGCAGAAACCAATGAACTGCGCATCAGCATTGTCCATGAATCGGCGGCCGTATCAGGCAGAAGCATCTGCATCCGCAAATCGCTGCCCAAGGTGCGGCATACAGTGGAAAGTATGCTGGACAGCGGATATTGTTCCATAGAAGTGTTAAGTTTGTTGATTAATTGCGTGAAAGCAAAGATGAATTTTGCCTTTTGCGGGGAACCGGGAGTGGGGAAAACAGAGTGCGCCAAATTTTTTTCCCGCTTTATCCCGGCCAACCAGAGGGCTATCACCATTGAGGATAATCTGGAAATGCATTTCCATGAAATCAATCCGGAGAATGACTGCGTGGAACTGCAGGTAAGCAAGGAATTAAGTTATACCGATGCCATCAAGCTTTGCTTAAGGCAGAATCCCAAATGGATTATCCTGTCGGAAGCCAGATCTACGGAAGTGCAGTATCTGCTGGAGCAGTGGTCCACGGGGGTGTATGGGTTTACCACGCTGCATCTGGACGATTTGCGGAATCTGCCGGATCGGATTATGAACATGATTGGAAGATCCAGAGATGCGGACCGTCTGGAAAATTATATTTATGAATTTATCAGTGTAGGCGTGTTGATTCGGCAATACGAAAATGAGCAGGGGATGCTGGAACGGTATATTGATCAGATGTGTTTTTATGATCGTCAAAACGGAAAAAATGAAATTTACTTGCTGGTAGAAGATGGAAAGCTGATTTCAAGGAATATACCGAAGGACATTTTAAAGCGTATGGACAGGGCGGGGATTGCAAAGCCTTTCCAGTGTGCGGAAACCTGCCCGTATGAGCCGTTGGATGTGGAGCTGGTGAAAGCGGCAAGGATGGCATGATAGGAGGGAAGATGAAGAAATCAAAAGAGAAGAAAAGAAAGCAGACCGGAATTTTCTATCTGTTACATCCGGAAGATTTGCAGAAAAGGATTGACGGGTACGGATACAGTTTTTCTATGGGAAGATATGTGATGTTTCTTCTGACTGCTTTGGCAGGCGCAGTGGGGTGCGGGATTTTGTTTTCCCTGTACTGGTATTTTATCCTGATTCTGGCTGCGGTATGTCTGGGAAATCTGCCTTTTCTGATTCTGGACGGGTATAAACAAATGTATGAACATAAGTGTTTTCTGGATGTTTCCGATTATATGGAACAAATTCTGTATTCTTTCCGCATGAATCCTAAGATTGTCAGTGCGTTAAAGGACACGGGTTCTCTTTTTGAAACCGGACGGATGCACCATGCAATCAGCCGGGCTGTGGATTACATTGAACAGGGAAAATACCAGTGGGATTTGTATGGAGAGGCGTTGGAAATCATAGAGAAAGAATATCCTGCAAACCGGCTGCCGTCTATTCATGAATATCTGCGGATGGTGGAAAGCAATGGCGGAGCCTGCAGCGGGGCGATTGATCTTTTGCTTCAGGATAAAGCTGTTTGGGCAGACAATGTGCTGCTTTTGCAGGAGGATAAGAAAGCGGCCCGGTTGAAAGTGATTTTTTCCCTGGCAGTCACCATGATTCTGGCTGTGGTATTCCATAGTGTGTACCGTTCTATGCCGGCGCAGTATTCCATTGTGGAACATCCGGTGACTCAGGTGACCACGGCGCTGTATCTGTTGTTGAATATTCTGATTTTTTGGAAAGCGAACCGGGAGATTGCCGAGAGCTGGATTATACAGGAAAACAGAGAAGAAGATAAACTGTCGGAATATTACCGTATGGTAACAGAATTTGAGGAGGCAAAGGAGCGGAAAAAAAGTCTGATTTTAGGCGGGAGCGTGTTCCTGGCAGGACTGGGGGCCTGGGGACTGGGACATCCTTTTGCAGCATTGCTGGCGGCGGGAGCCGGAGGAGCGCTGCTGAACCAGCATAAGATAGGATACCGTCTTGCTTATGACAGAGTTGTGAAGGAAATCAACCGGGTGTTTCCTGCCTGGCTGATGGAAATGGCATTGCTAATGCAGGGAAACAATGTGCAGGTTTCCATTGAAAAGACCATAGAACATGCGCCGGCTGTGCTGAAGGCAGAATTGCAGAGGCTTTCAGACAGCTTAAAGAGCCAGCCGGATGCCATAGAGCCGTATTTGGATTTCCTGAAAATGTTTCAGCTTTCTTCCGTACAGTCTTCCATGAAAATGCTCTATGCAATTTCCGAATCGGGAAGCGGGGATGCACAGGCTCAGATTCAGATATTAGTGCAGAGAAACAGTAAAATGCTGGACAAGTCGGAAAAGCTTTCCAATGAGAAAAGCCTTGCAGGGATCAATGGGATTTTTTATCTTCCCCAGATTACGGTATCATTTCAGACTATGGTGAATATGGTGGTGTTTATGATAGTGTTTTTGGGACAGCTGAAGATATAGACGCAAAGGAGAAGAACAAATGGGACAGGTATTAAAAACGTATCTGGGGCTGTTTTTTCTGCTGATTATGGGGCTGGTGGGAATTGGAATTGTGGCAGCCGGAATCGAAGTGACTGCTGCCAGAAATTATCACGCAGACGTGATCAGTCAGGTAGAATGCAGCAATTTTAATGCAGGCGTTATTTCCGCCTGTAAGAATCAGGCAAGAGAGAGAGGATATCAATTGGAGGTGGCGGAACTGGTCTATGATGGGGAAGAAAATCAGAAAATGGCTGAGATTATTCTTTCCTTTGAGTATTCTATCCCTGTGCTGAATTTGGTGTCCAATCATGAAGTGCGCGGATTTGCAAGATAAGGAGGCAGGATGAAAAGTATATTTGAGGAATTCGGCGGGACAGTCGTTTATGTAATTGCCGGAGGCGGTTTTCTTGGAATCTTTGGTTATCTGCTTAGCATGGTAATATAAGAGAAGGCGCTGAAATATGCGTTAATGCATTGAGATAAGCAAGTGTATCAAAATTGCAGCAGTGCATTGAGACAAGAGAAAGCATTAGAATGGCGTCAATGTATTGAGATAAGAGAAGGAATCAAAATTGCAGCAGTGCATTGAGATAAGAGAAAGAATCAAAATGGAGCCAATGCATTGAGATAAGAGAAAGGTTCAAAATTACGTCAATGTATTGAGATAAGAGAAGGTATCGAAATTACGTCAATGCATTGAGTATAGCATAAAAAAACAGGAGGAATCATAATGAGAGAAATAATAGAAGAATATGCAGGAGTGGCAGCAGGAGGAGTGGCTGCAATGGCAATTTTAACTATGGCAGTGGAATTTGTTTTGGGAGGTTCAGGATTGTATGGAGTTATTCTGGGATTTTCCCAGAGTATTTGTTAAAGGGGAAAGTAATGAAACAGAGTTATAAGATAATGTCAGATTTGATTTTGTCCGGCATTGTGTGTGCGATGCTATTGGGAATTTTGGCGGGAACAGCATTGCTTCCCCGGCTGGGAGAGCAGATGAAAACGGAACAGGAAAATTATTTCCAGTATCAGGATGCTGCGCAGATGAAAGTGATTTGTGACAGAAAACCGCCGGAATTGGTTCGCAAAGGAGCTGACGTCTGGGGCCCTGGGGAAGAGGTTTTAATCAATCAGGTGTTTGAGGCAGTAGATGCGGAGGGAGATCAACTGGATATTCAGGTATTGGATATTCAGGATGCTTCCGGAAACAGCAGGATGGAATGGTATGACAAAGCAGGCCATAAGGCGGTATTTTTGAAAAGAGGAACCTATACGCTGAAGCTTCGGACGGCAGATGATCAGCAGAAACCGACAGTCAGAAAATTTATGCTGCTGATTGACCGCAGGCAGGGAGGAATATGAAACATACAGTATACGGCATATCGCTGGCAGTACTTGCGGTTATGGTAGTTGCAATTGTATTGGGGGTCAGCGGAAAAAATGTGCGGAAAAATGAAATGGAGACAGCATTGAATACGGCTATTGAACAGTCTTTGGAGCAGCTTAGGCTGGAAAAGAGTGATAACAGACAGGAACTGGCAGGATATCAGGAGCTGATTGCAGACTTCAACGGACTGCTGTTATCCCAGATAGAATCGGATTCAGATCTTCAGGTGGAGATTCTCACTGCAGATGTGAAAAAGGGCATACTGGATGTAAGGATTACACAAAGTTATCGGACAATTCTTGGAAGAGAGAGGAAGGCTGAGTGTAGGAAATCGGTAATTTTGGAAGAGTATTCCGGGAAAAAAGAATATCATGTTGTCACTTTTCTGGTGGACGGAGAGATTTATTCCCGGTACTCTCTGTATGAGGGCGGAAAAATCATTCAGCCAGAACTTCCAGAGAAAGAAGGAAAAGTATTTCAATACTGGTCGAAACAGGGAGAACATCAGGAATGCGTGTTGGAACAAATGACAGCAGAGGATAATCTTGTGCTGGAAGCTGTGTTCCGATAAATTGTAAGCAAGGAGGAAGTATGGGAAGCAGGATAGTAGGTTTGCTTTTGTCCTTTGCACTGCTGACGGGAACTGTACATGTTCCGAAAGCGGAAACGGGATCGGACAGAACAGAACTGGTCAGCGTGACGGAGGAAAAACCGGAGAAGCCGGATTTGCAAAAAGGGAGAGGGAAAAAGGAAACAAATCCGAACGAAATATCTCGGGAAGAAAATGTTGTTTTGGAGCAGAAAGTATCTGAGGAGGAAAAGAATGTATCCAAACAGAGAGAAAATGTTTCGGAACAGGGAAAAGAAGTATCCAAACAGAGAGAAAATGTTTCGGAACAGGGAAAAGAAGTATCCAAACAGAGAGAAAATGTTTTGGAACAGGGAAAAGAAGTATCCAAACAGAGAGAAAATATTTTGGAACAAGGAGAAGATGTCTCATCGGAACAAGGAGAAAATGTTTCGGAACAGGAAGGGGATGTTTCAGACCAGGAAGAATTTTTGCAGGGAGAGGCAGCTCAAAAGCAGGAGGGATCAAAGAAACAGGAGCGGCTTTGGGAGGATGCAGACAGTTGGAAAAGCTTTGACAAATCAGACGAGTCCATGCTGTTTTCCGAAGAGGTAAATCTGCCGGTATTTGCAGCAGCGAGAGCCGCAGAAAATGAAAAGTATGTTACGAATAACGGGTATTTCTACATCTTTGTGAGGAAACAGGGAGAGAGTGCAGAAAAGGGGCACTGGTATAAACTGAGCATGAGTGTTCCGAGGCTGACTGCCCAGAAATCGCAGGACATTACCTGGGAAATGACATACATAGGAAGAATGCCCAAAGAAGAACTTGATCATGTCATGGAATGGATTGTTGTGCGGGGAGACAAAGCCAGCAATGAAAAAGATAATTATTCCCTTCAAATTGAAAAAGGTAAAAGCTGGGAGAAAACAAGGCAGGATGGACTGGGAACGAATCCGGTTATGGGAGAGCCGGCTCCGAATCTGGAGGAACTGAGACCCCAGGGATATCCCTACAAGGAACGATATTATATGCTTTGCGGAAAACTCAATTATACGGTGAAAGGATATCGGATGTACTTTGATAATTCTGTATTTCGTGATATGAAAGGAATGGATATAGAGAAAGAAAATAGTCAGATACAGAAGAAGGATTCAAAACTGGATGAAGGGGAAGCTTCCTGGACAGGAGACGGGTACTTTAAGTTTGCCATTGACACCAATAATGTGGGAATGACGAATTACGGGGCATCCGGAGAATTTCATCATTCTATGTATGGATTCTATCTGAAGCCCAATCAGTATACGGTGAAATATGATGCCAACGGGGGAACCGGAACCATGAAATCGCAGGCAGCTGTTTACGACGAGGATCTTAACTTGCGGAAAAACAGTTTTATCCGGGAGGGGTATACGTTTGCCGGATGGAATATGCTTTCCAACGGAAAAGGAACAAGCTGCGAAGAGGAACAGAGCGTAAAGAATCTGACAGACGTTCATAAAGGGACAGTAACAATGTATGCTCAATGGCTGCCCAATAAATTGTCTGTGACATATGATGCAAATGGCGGAACATCTGCGGGGAAACCTTATCAAATTGGAACTTATGTGAATCACTGGAATTATGAGACGCCTGCCAGCGCACCGGAGAAGTTCGCATCCTTTGGTCTGGCAAAAACAGGATATTCTAAACGTGCAGGAGCAGAATGGAACACTGCCGCAAACGGCACGGGAACATCTTATCATGAAAACCAGGCATATGGGATGCTGGATTATGCTTCCGACTTAAGAACCGGAGACAGAAGCCGGCGGTTGTATGCCCAGTGGGAACCGAATCTTTATACGATCACATTGGAACCAAGGCTGACAGGTTTAGAATCCAAAGGAACGGAAGCCGTGTATGAAAAATATGAAAATGGGTGGTATCTGGATAAAAGATGCACCGGCATTTTAAAGGACAGAAACAGAACGGGAAGCATTGCGGTTCCTAAAAAAAGCGGTTATGTTTTTCAGGGGTATTATAGTGCGGTGACAGGCGGAACCCAGATGATTGACGGGACGGGGAAAATGACTTCAGCAGGAATTGCAGATTATAAACAACTCGGCAATGGCTCTTGGTATGCCCGCTATCATTGCCTGATGTCCTGTGAGGATTATGCAGATGTCCCCTGTGATTTTGAGAAAACGGCAGGAGACGACAGGGAAAAGACAGGAATTCTTCTTGCCCTGGAACAGGGGCAGGTGGTTGTAAAGTCGGAGCAGACGGGAATTATAGCATCCCTTACTGGGAAACCGGCGGGAACGGTGGTAGGTCAATTCTGTTCTGCAGCGGCAGGAAGTTCTGCATCCGGTTCTTCCGGGAACACACAAACCGTTTTTCTGCCGTTAACGCCGCAGGAAGGAGCGGCCTATCAGTTGAAAGTGTCATGTGTGGGCGAGGTTCTCTGTGACCGGACCGTGTATTTTAAGGACGGCAGATTCCGTATGCTGGCGAAACTTGGAACAAAGGAGAAAAGGGAAATCGCTCAGGGCGGCTCTATTGCAGGCAGTTTATGGGGAACTGTGGATACGGCATATTCTCTGTATCGGTATACAGGTTGCAGCGAACTGAAAAATATTCAGTCTCCGGGAACGGTATACCGGTATTATCAGTATGGGAATGTGAACATGGCATACAGCGGAAATGGAGCCACATCCGGCAGAAATATACTGGAATATGATGTTCCAATGGAAAATATGTATCAGTTTAGGCAAAATGGATTTTCCAGGGAAGAAAGGAAAACGAAGCGTACCGGGGATGGGAAGCCCTATGACTGCAAAGTAAAGTATGGATTTACAGGATGGCGGTTGAGCGCCGGAAGACCCTTTCAGGAACAGGGCCGGGAGTTGGCTTTGCAAATTTACAAACAGGCTGAGGAAGAACAGGCGGTTTTGAACAGAACCTGGGAGGCATTATCCTCTTACCAGGTGGAACGTCCAGGCAAAACGGGGGATCATTCACTGGAATATATTAATTTTTTGGCCATGTGGAATGCATATCCTACGATTGCGGTAACGCCGGGAAGAAGTCTGGAATTTTATGAAGGAGAGGAGGTCGGCAAGGAAGATTTAATCAATTGTCTGACCGCCCATGACGAAGAGGATAATCATAAAGAAAACAGGCCCTATCAGCCAGATTTGAATGACAAAGTGAAGATTGTCAAAATTACTTATCCAAAATCTCGGAATGGGAGCCAACCGTCTTATGAGAAAGTATACAAAAAAGATGTGCCAAAGGATTTTATGATGGATACGTATTATCTGAAACTGGAAAAAGGGGAAGCAGTGGACGTGCTGGTGACTTTTTCTGTGACAGATTCCAATGGAAATACCACCGAAGAGGAATTTCCGGTAAAGGTGAAGTATAACAATTATCCGGAGATCAACAGTGAAGATATTTTTTATTATTTTAAGGAAGAAGCAAACAAAGGGGAAATTACAGAAGAGATTCTGGTGAAAAGAGCAAAGGCTCAGGATGCAGAAGACGGAATTCTCACGGATAAACTGAAGCTGAAAGATTTTGACGGCCAGGTAATTAAGATGCAGACAGAATCCAGAGCAGAATTTGAGATTATTTATCAGGTAACTGATGCCTACAAAAAAACTTCTTACAAAACAGTAAAATTGGAGATAGTGGATGAAGAGGCAGCCATAGCTGAGATGCCAAAATATTACGTCCGATATATTTCTGAAAAATATCTGGATACCTTGGAAAGAAATTCTGTTTGGCGAGAGCCTGAGAATTATGCGTATCTGAAACAGGCGTTAGAAAATGAAACAGCCATGGAAACCTGGAAGTTTTCCCATGAGGATGTGCAGGCAGTACAGGAATGGATGTCAGGGAACGGACAGGGAAAAGAACAAGATTTTCTGACGGAGTTCTCTTATTGCCGGAAATGACGGGATAATGGGTGACAGAGAGAAAACGTTCTGTGGGTTTTACAGAAACGTTTTCTCTCTGTCAGACCTGTATAAGGATTGAATTCAATGTTTTGTCAGCGTAGATTTTGTCTTTTTGTCAGAGCGGGTTTTTTGACGTTTGGCCTTGGGTTTACAGCTCTGGATTATTCTGCCGCTTTTTCAGCAAAGGAGGTAGTGACTAAATCTTTCCATTCCGGCCGGTCTGTAAGCTCTCCGGATTCTGAGAGGATATCGAGAAGCAAATCGAAGCTGGATTTTTCAAAAATTAGGTTCTCTTTCCAGGTATCCTGTTGGTGATATCTGGATACAATGGAAGTCAGTGTTTCCATATCTGTTTCCTTGAATTGAGGCGCAATGGCTTTGGCGATTTCTTCCGGTGTGTGTGCGAGGGTATAATCCATGCCTTTCTGAAGGGCATTGGTGAATTTTTGTATGATTTCAGGGTTCTGTTCCATATAGCTGTTTTTGGCGCTGAAAGCGGTATAAGGGACATAGCCGGAATCAACGCCCAGAGAAGCGACCACATATCCGGCTCCCTCCGTTTCAAGTGCAGTTGCGCCGGGTTCAAATTCAACGGAGAAATCTCCTTTGCCGCCTGAGAATGCAGCGGCAGTGGAGCCGAAATCAATGCTCTGATCAATGGAAAGATCTGTGGAAGGGTCGATGTTATTTTGCCGTAGAATATATTCAAAAACCATTTCAGGCATACCGCCTTTTCTGCCGCCTAATACTTCCTTACCGCATAAATCGGACCAGTTAAAATCGGGCAGTTCTTCCCGGGCTACTAAGAAATTGCCGGCGCGCTGGGTAAGCTGAGCAAAATTGACCACGTAGTCTGTGGAACCTTCATTGTAAGTATAAACGGTGGTCTCCGGTCCCATAAATCCGATATCTGCTTCTCCAGATAGTACGGCTGTCATGGTCTTATCTGCGCCGAATCCGGTAACAAGGGTCAGATTGATGCCCTCTTCTTCAAAATATCCCTGCTCAATGGCAACATACATAGGTGCGTAAAAAATTGAGTGTGCAACCTCGTTTAAAGTGACATCCACTGGCGCTGTTTCAGTAGATTTTTTTGAGGGTTCATCGGAAGCTTTGTCAAGGGTTTTATTGGAAGCAGCGCCTGAGGACTTTTTTTCCGAAGTCTTCGTTTTTCCGGAACATCCGCAGACGGTTATCAGAAGTACAGTGAGGCATATTGCCAGAGAAATAGCACGTAATAGATTTTTTTTCATAATTCCTCCATTCAGGTAATGGTTCTGCTCTATTTGTATTAGAGTATGTAAAAATAAAAGAATGTGTGCCATTCGCAAAGTCCGATTATTTAGCAATTTCAGAAGAAATATGCCGTTTGAAAGGTTCAGTTATTTTACAATTTCAGAAAAAATATGCCGTTTGAAAGGTTCAGTTATTTAGCAATTTCAGAAGAGATATGCCGTTTGAAAGGTTCGGCTGTTTTACAATTTCAGAAGAAATATGCCATTTGAAAGGTTCAGTTATTTAGCAATTTCAGAAGAAATGAATCGTTTGAAAGTTCCGATTGTCTTGCAATTTCAGAGTAAAACGGCTAAAATGTAAGGATGAAATGCAAGATAGAAAAGAGGAAAAATATGCTGGATAAAATGGATTTGCATACACACACGACTATGAGCGGACATGCCTATAATACCCGCAATGAGATGATACAGGCGGCATGGGAGAAGGGGCTTGAGATTTATGGGATTACGGAACATGCCCCTGCCATGCCGGGGAGCTGCCACAATATGTATTTTTCAAACTTTCGGGTACTGCCGAGAAGGTACAAGGATATGAGGGTATTATACGGCGCAGAGCTGAATATTCTTGATTATGCGGGACATGTGGATTTGCCGGAATCATTGTTGCGGGAGATGGATTTGACGCTGGCCAGCATTCATCTGCCTTGTTATCTGTCGGGAACGGCAGAAGAGAATACAGATGCTTATGTGGGAGCCATGAAGAGTCCTTATATCAATATCATCGCCCATCCGGATGATGTGCGTTTTCCCATTGATTATGAAAGGCTGGTAAAAGCGGCGAAAGACTATCATGTACTGCTGGAAGTGAATAATGCATCCTTGTCCCCGACGAGTTTTCGGGGAGATCCCCGGGAACGATACAGAGAAATGCTGCAGTTGTGTATGGTTTGGAAGGTTCCGGTGGCAATGAACTCAGACGCCCACGCAGATGTGCTGGTGGGAAATCATGAATTTGCAGAAGAAATGCTGGAAATGGTTGGATTTCCGGAGGAACTGGTAGTAAATTATCATCGTGAACTGTTAAAGGAATATATCAACAGAGGAGAACTGGTGTAGCATACAATTAAAAATATGTATTTACTTCATAACTTTAGTATGATAAAATCAACAGAGAAGCATTTATAAGACAGAATAATAAAAGGAGTATTACATAAAGGAGAATGGCATATGAGCAAAAAATTAAGGACAGAAGCCGTAGATCATTTATTTGAAGCAATACTGAGCCTGGAAAATAAGGAAGAATGTTATACCTTTTTTGAGGATGTATGCACAGTGAATGAATTGCTGTCACTGTCCCAGCGGTTTGAGGTGGCAAGGATGCTCAGGGCGCAGAAAACATATCTGGATATTGCAGAGAAGACAGGAGCTTCTACGGCTACAATCAGCAGAGTAAACCGTTCCCTGAATTATGGAAATGACGGCTATGATATGGTCTTTGCCAGAACGGGAATGGATCAGAATGAGGATTAGCCTTAGGCTGACAGGAACAATCAGTAAGACGCAGAACAGACGCTGCCGAAATAGGAGAACAGGGCTGTAAAACGGAAAAAGACAATAAGCTGAAAATGTCCGGTTACTGTACGTTCAATAGCCGGACATTTTCTGTTTTAGGTATAGAAATTATTTGTCGGAATTTTTGGCGCGTTTTGCGGTGGGTTTATCTTCAGAAGATTTCGTTCTCTTTCCGGACAGTTTGTCCTCCGCAGAGTTTTTGGCGCGTTTTGCGGCAGATTTGTCCTCCATGGGGATTTTTGCATCAATTAATTTCTCAATTAATTGTTTTTTGATGTAAACGTCAAAACTCAGCATACAAAGGAAAGAAAAACGCTGCAGACGTTCCTGTTCTTCCCCGGAGAGAGCAGCAAAGGTCTGCTGACTGGTATGGTACTTTCGGGCGATATCTTTTTGCATGTTTTGGATTTCGGACTCTTCAAGGCGAAATACCTCAGAGTAGATACTTTCCAGATTGAGATCTGAATCAGAAGCAAAATACCGGTCGGTAATGGGATTCAGAATAGCCTGTATATCTCCGATGCTTAAAATATTTTTCAAATAGTAAATAAAAATCAACGCCAGGAGATGTTCTTTGGAATATTTCTTTTTGACCGGGGGAGGGAGCAGGTTGTTCTTGGCATAGTTGTTAATCATTGTTTTTGTCAGTATCTTGTCCTCTGAATGGCGTTTTGATATGGAAAGCCGATCATCCATAAAGGTAGTGACCTGGTCCATGTACAAATCTATGTTCGGGAGTTCTTCCGGTTTAATGTAATCAATGCGGGCAAGACTGTCCAGAATACTATTCAGTAAGTCTTTATTATCTATTGTCATTTATTTCACCTCAGAGTATATTATATAGTAATAAAAACCGGATAACAAGTGTTTTGTTATTTTTTCTGGAAGATGGTGGAAAACAGGTTGAAAAATGACGGAAAATTTACTATAATAAACATATGTTTGAGATATGAGAGGAAAAAATATGAGTATGTATGATAATTTAAATTCCATGCAGCAGGAGGCGGTATTTCACACGGAAGGCCCGGTGCTGATTTTGGCCGGCGCAGGTTCAGGAAAGACCAGAGTGCTGACTCACAGGGCGTCTTATCTGATCGAGGAAAAGGGCGTGAATCCCTGGCATATTATGGCGATTACTTTCACCAATAAGGCGGCGGGGGAGATGCGGGAGCGTATTGACAGCCTGGTCGGATTCGGTTCCGAGAGTATCTGGGTGTCTACGTTTCATTCCACCTGTGTGAGAATTTTAAGACGGCATATTGACCGTTTGGGGTATGACACGAATTTTACAATTTATGATTCGGATGATCAGAAAATATTGATGAAAGATATCTGTAAACGCCTCCAGATAGATACGAAGATTTATAAGGAAAAAAGTTTTCTGAGTGTGATTTCTTCCGCCAAGGATGAATTGATTTCTCCGGAGGAATTTACCTTGCGTGCAGCAGGTGATTTTGCTAAAGAGAAGCAGGCGGCTGTTTACCGGGAATATCAAGCGGCCCTTCGGAAGAACAATGCATTGGATTTTGATGATTTGATTGTGAAAACGGTGGAGCTTTTCCAGAATGATGCAGAAGTGTTGGATTACTACCAGGAGCGTTTCCGCTATATAATGGTGGACGAGTATCAGGATACTAACACGGCTCAGTTTCACCTGATTAAGCTGCTGGCAGATAAATACCGGAATCTGTGTGTGGTGGGAGACGATGATCAGTCCATATATAAATTCCGGGGCGCCAATATTAAGAATATTCTGAATTTTGAAGAGATATATCCGGATGCCAAAGTAATTAAACTGGAACAGAATTACCGTTCCACTCAGAATATTTTAAATGCTGCAAATAGTGTCATTGCCAATAATGTGGGAAGAAAAGAAAAAGCGCTGTGGACGGATCACCAGGAAGGAGAGAAAATTAATTTCCGGCAGTTTGAGACGGCATATGAAGAGGCTGATTATATTGCAGCAGACATCAGAAAGAAGGTCAGCGAGGAGGGAGGTCATTACGGTGACTGTGCAGTTCTCTATCGGACCAATGCGCAGTCTCGTCTTTTTGAAGAAAAATTTGTAGTATCAAATATTCCCTACAAAATTGTCGGCGGCATTAATTTCTATGCCAGAAAGGAAATCAAAGATTTGCTGGCATATTTAAAGACCATAGACAATGGGAGGGATGATCTGGCGGTCCGCAGGATTATCAATGTGCCAAAGCGCGGGATCGGAGCAACAACCTTAGGGCGTGTGCAGACTTATGCAGAGGAACAGGGACTGAGTTTTTATCAAGCGTTGCGTGCAGCCGATGAGATTTCTACCATTGGCAAAGCCGGTGTGAAAATCAGGCCTTTTGTGAATTTCATCCAGACCATGCGGAGTAAGGTGGAATATTTGGGAGTATCCAAACTGCTGCAGGAAATTATAGAAGAAACAGGGTATGTGTCAGAATTAGAGGCGGAAGGCTCCGATGAGGCCAAGGCCCGGATTGAAAATATTGACGAGCTGATTAGTAAGGCGGTTGCTTACGAAGAATCAGAAGAGGCGCCTACGTTGAGCGGATTTTTGGAGATGGTGGCTCTGGTTGCGGACATTGACAATCTGCAGGAGGGCAGTGATTATGTAGTATTGATGACGTTACATAGCGCTAAGGGATTGGAATTTCCGAATGTATATTTGGCCGGGATGGAAGATGGTATGTTTCCCAGTTATATGACCATTATTTCAGACGATCCTTCTGAAATAGAGGAAGAGCGGAGGTTGTGTTATGTGGGAATTACCCGCGCAATGACAGGTTTGACGATTACTTGTGCAAAACAGCGTATGATTCGAGGGGAAACGCAGTATAATAAAGTATCCCGTTTTGTAAAGGAGATTCCCGGCACGCTGTTGGGCGGCATGGTGCAGTCCCCGCAGAAGCCAAAAGAAACCTCAGAACTTGTTGGACAATCTTTCCGGCAGGCCTCGTCTAAGGTAAAGCCTATTTTCAGTACCAGAAATAATTATCAGTCCAGGCAGACCAGTTCATTTGCCAGCAGCAGCACAGATAAGATCACGTTAGAGTATGGCAGCGGAGATCGGGTGAAGCATATGAAATTCGGAGAAGGGACAGTATTGCAGATCGTGGAAGGAGGCAGAGATTATGAGGTGACAGTGGCATTTGACCGGGTAGGGACGAAAAAAATGTTTGCTTCCTTTGCAAAACTAAAAAAAGTATAAAATTTCAAAAAATTGGTATGCTAATAGATAAATATGTGTTATACTTATAAGAACAATCGGTTGAGACATTCAACCCCCAAAAAGAGGAGAAGGAGCGGTAATCATGAGCAGAGAAAAGATTGATGAATTGTTAAGTACAGTAAAATTGAATGAGTTGTTGCACAAACAGGAAGAAGAACAGAAGAAGTCAAAGGTACTTTGGATTTGTGCAATTGCAGGCGCAGTGGTAGCAGTGGCAGCAATCGCATATGGCGTTTATCGTTTCTTTACGCCAGATTATTTGGAAGACTTCGAGGATGATTTCGAAGATGATTTTGAGGATGATTTCTTTGATGATGAGGATGAAACTGAAGAATAGGAATCAGCTTCCGGAACTCCCGCATGGTTATGTGGGAGTTCTTTTTTGGGTAAGCTTTAAGCGCTGTAGTTCAGGGACAGATACGCTGAGACGATACAGCAGGAGGAAAAATGAAAAAGGGACAGATCTATGTAGGTACGGTGGAAAAAGTTGCATTTCCAAATAAAGGAATTGTCAGGACAGAAGACGGTAAAATCGTTGTGGTAAAGAATGTAACACCGGGACAGAAAATATCTTTTTCTGTAAATAAGGTGAGAAAAGGAAAAGGAGAGGGCAGGCTTTTGGAAGTATTGGAAAAGTCTCCTTTGGAACTGGAAGGTGCGCCGTGCAAATATTTTGGAATCTGCGGCGGATGTACATTTTTAAATCTGGACTATGAAACTCAGTTGAAATTAAAAGAACAACAGGTAAAAGAGCTGCTGAAACCGGTATGCCTTTTTGGTGAGAAAGGAGACAGCAGTGTGTCTTTTGAAGAGAGATTTGAGGGAATCCGAAGAAGCCCGAGCCAGTTTGGCTATCGGAATAAGATGGAATTTTCTTTTGGGGACGGTTATAAAGGCGGCCCGTTATCATTGGGAATGCATAAGAGGGGAAGTTTTCATGATATTGTGACAGTGGATGGGTGCAGGATTGTGGATCAGGATTATTCTGAAATTTTATCGGCCGTATTATTTTATTTTCAGAATTGCGAAAATCCAATGGATGGGAAAGAGAGGAATTATGAAAATCCAATAGAAGTGAAAGAGCGCAATTATGAAAATCCAATAGAAGCGGAAGAGAGGAATTGTGAAAATCCAATAGAAGCGGAAGAGAGGAATTATGAAAATCCAATAGAAGCGGAAGAGCGCAATTATGAAAATCCAATAGAAGCGGAAAAGCAGAGTTACGAAAATCCTGTAAGTGAGAAAAAGCAAAAAGGAATTCCCTATTATCATAAAATGCGCCATACAGGGTATCTGCGCCATCTTCTGGTGCGTAAAGGGGCAAAAACGGGAGAGATTTTGGTGGATTTGGTGACGACGACTCAGATTTGCGGGGAGGCAGAAGAAAAGCTGTTGGAAGGATTTCGGGATGTACTTCTGGGATTGGAGCTGAAAGGAAAGATTGCAGGAATTCTGAATACCCATAATGACAGTCTGGCAGACGCGGTGATCAATCAGGGAACCAGAATTTTGTACGGACGGGATTATTTTTATGAAGAATTGCTGGGGTTGCGTTTCCAGATTTCATCATTTTCGTTTTTTCAGACCAATTCCCTGGGAGCGGAGGTTTTGTATGAGACAGCAAGAGAATATATTGCAGATGCCGGAGCGGGGAAGATTGTCTATGATCTGTACAGCGGAACTGGGACGATTGCCCAGATTCTTGCGCCGGTGGCGAAAAAGGTCATCGGTGTGGAAATTGTGGAAGAAGCGGTGGAAGCGGCAAGGAAGAATGCCAGGTTAAATCAGTTGAAGAATTGTGAATTTATTGCGGGCGATGTGCTTAAAGTGTTGGATCAAATTGAAGAAAAACCTGATTTTATTGTGCTGGATCCGCCACGGGAGGGGATTCATCCCAGGGCTTTGGAACAGATTATCCGCTATGGCGTGGAGAAAATGCTCTATATTTCTTGTAAGCCTACCAGTCTGGCAAGGGATTTGGAGGCGCTGCAGGCGGGAGGGTATCAGGCGGCGAGGATTTGCTGCGTGGACATGTTTCCTGCTTCAGCAAATATAGAAACTATCTGTCTCTTGAGCAGTCGGAATGCAGAACCGGAACGTCTATCTGAAACTTAACTTAGGACATGGATGAGTTCCAGTAAGTGAAAAATGGAGAAAAATAAAATATACTGAATTTGCGGAAAACTGCCAATGTGTAAAAGCATTGGCAGTTTTTTCGAAAAATTATATCTTCCAGTATACCAATTCATAAATACCCGAACACTAAGCGATTGACATTTATAAATTAAGGAATCACAGCATTAGATGCCTGCAGTGTTCTGGAAAAGGAAAGCAGTCTCGGCTGCCTTATCACTCTGTAGCGGGACTATTATGTGTTTTTTGCGAAAAAATATCTTTTTATAAAATTTTCAGAACCATGCGACAAGATTCGACATAATATACAATTATACAATAGGTATGATAGAATTAATATGACCAAAGGACTATAAATCGACAGAGCTCGCACTGGTACGATGGTACTTATAATTATTTGTCGAATCAAGGGGAAATCTTTTCATTGAAGGAATAATTAATTGAGGATATAATACAAATAGTTGCCTTTTATGAGGGTTTATTAGGAAAATCAACAGGAGGATGTAACGTGGAAAAATTGAATGTGGCAATTGCAGATGACAATGAGAGAATGTTAAGAGAATTGGGGGATATTGTAAGAAGTGATGAGGAACTCCAGATAGTCGGAACGGCGAAAGATGGAGAAGAAGCATACGAAATGATAAAAACGAAAGAGCCAGATGTAGTGCTTTTGGATATTGTAATGCCGAAACTGGATGGTTTGACTGTAATGGATAAAATCAGAAATGATAAAAATATGAAAAAGCGCCCGGCTTTTATCATGATATCAGCAATTGGGCAGGAAAAAATCACGGAAGATGCATTTTCATTGGGAGCAGATTACTACATTATGAAACCGTTTGACAACGACGTGGTATTGAATCGGATTAAGCACGTTAGGAATGCTGAGGCGCATAAGGGCAGCGAGGTACGAAAAGTTAACGCATATGAGCGGAAACAGGAGTTAGAAGAGCGGAATTTAGAAAGCGATGTGACAAATATTATTCATGAAATCGGAGTTCCTGCTCATATTAAAGGCTATCAATATTTACGGGAGGCAATAATTATGTCTGTCCGTGATATGGAAATGCTCAATTCCATTACTAAAATACTCTATCCTGGGATAGCAAAGAAATATCAAACCACCCCCAGCCGGGTAGAACGTGCCATCCGCCATGCCATTGAAGTGGCCTGGAGCAGAGGGAAAATGGACACTATTGATGAATTATTTGGATATACCATTCATAATGGCAAAGGAAAACCTACAAATTCTGAATTTATAGCTTTAATTGCGGACAAAATTCGGTTAGAATATAAGTTGAGAGAATAAGTAGGAGGTTTTTTACATGAAGAGAATACTCTTTGCAGCATCCGAGGGGAATCCCTTTATTAAAACAGGAGGATTGGCAGATGTTGTCGGTGCGCTGCCAAAATATCTGGATAAAGAGAAATTCGACGTGAGAGTTTTTCTGCCTAAGTACCTGTGTATCCCGGAAGACTGCAAACAAAAAATGAAGTACGTAACAGAAATTTATGCAGACATGCCAAGAGAGAAAGAGTACATAGGAATTTACGAGGCAAACGTAGAGGGAATTCTGTACTATTTCATCGACAATGAACATTATTTTGCCGGAAGCAGCCCTTATAATCAGATTTTTGAAGATGTAAATAAGTTTGCCTTTTATTGCAGGGCAGTGTTGGCCTGTCTGCCGGAACTGGGATTTTGCCCGGATATCATACACTGCCATGACTGGCAGGCGGCCCTGATTCCGGTATTTCTGGACGCATTCTATCGGGAAAATCCTTTTTACCGGAATATCCGAACGATAATGACGATTCACAATCAGAAATTCCAGGGCAGATGGCGGATTGACGATATTGAAAATTGCAGAGATCTGCCGGCAAATTACCGATATGGCGCCATGGAAGCCTATGGGGAGACGAACTTTTTAAAGGCAGGGATTCTCCATGCAGACCGGGTCACTACGGTCAGTGAGACTTATGCAAAAGAAATTCAGGACCAGGCAGGCGGAGAGGGTCTGGACGGGGTGATGCGGGAAATATCCGGCAAACTTTCCGGCATTGTCAACGGGATTGACGAACAGGAATACAATCCTATGACAGATCCTATGATTGCGGTGCGCTTTAACGAGAAAACTATGGCAAAGAAAAAGAAAAATAAGGAAGCGTTGCAGACAGCCCTGGGACTTCGGAAAGATCCGTCAGCCCTGGTGCTTGGCATGGTTTCCAGGTTGACCCAGCAGAAAGGCTTTGATCTGGTCAGGGCAGTAATGGAAGAGATGTTAAATACCCTGAATGTCCAGGTGGCAGTGTTGGGTACCGGAGAGGAGCAGTTCCAGAATTTCTTCCGGCATTATGACTGGAAATACCCGGATCGGGTTTCAGCGACCATAGGCTACAGTGAAGGAATTGCCCATATGATTTACGCAGGGGCAGATGCCTTTTTAATGCCTTCTCAGTTTGAGCCCTGTGGGTTGAGCCAGTTGATCAGTATGCGTTACGGTACGATTCCTATTGTAAGGGAAACGGGAGGGTTGAAGGATACCGTAGAGCCTTACAATGAAATCTGGCATACCGGCAACGGTTTCAGTTTTACAAATTATCATGCAGGAGAAATGCTGACGATTGTCCGGTATGCCTATGATGTATTCTGCAATTATCCCAAGGACTGGCGCGGAATGATGAAACGTTGTATGGAGATGGACAATTCCTGGCAGAGTTCTGCAAAGAAATACGAGAAACTGTATCAGGAACTTTCGTAGCCAAAACACAGGGAACTGTATCAGGAGCATTCGTAACCAGAAATACAGGGAACTGTATCAGGAGCATTCGTAACCAGAAATACAGGGAACTGTATCAGGAGCATTCGTAACCAGAAATACAGGGAACTGTATCAGGAGTATTCGTAACCAGAAATACAGAGAACTGCATCAGGAGCATTCGTAACCAGAAATACAGGGAACTGTATCAGTTTCGTAAATGGAAATCTGTCCGGTGTGTCTGTTATAATAATAGACGCAGTCGGATAGCACTTCCTCCGGAGTGACTTCTGTCAGATTGATTTCCCGAACAAGAGAGGGCAGTTCTTTGGGGGCTCCGGCGGCGGAAGCGGGTATGACAATTACTTCATGAACACTGCTGGGAAGAATGTAAAGGCTGTCCTGCAGGCGTTCGGCCACCTGCCGTAATTCATTTTGGTAAAGAATGCAGCAGGCTCCGTAGAAGCGTTTCTGGTTAGTGATTACATACATGGGAACAATCTGGGAATGAAGCGTTTCATGGGCTGCACTGCGTTCTGCTGCAGGCAGCAGATCCAATGCTGGCAGTACCAGATCCGCAAGTGAATCACAGCAGAAGGTGAGCAGGACAGGGGTGTTTTCTAAGGCGGTGGCATAAAGCTCTTCCACGGAAATATTCCAGTATGCCAGGTGCTCATTGCAGATGGGAATGGCTGCATTTTTGCAGGGTCCTCCCTGCATCAGGCAATAAAATACAATGGCCAGATCCAGATAGGGAACATGGGGAACTTCTTTCAGGAGTTCCCTGTTTCGTTCATAATGGATTAATTTGTAGACAATGCGGGAACGGATTTTGTCAAAACAGGTAAAAAATGAAGTGTCGATATTCCGAAGACTGCAATGTTCATAATAATAGCTGAGAATCTGATTCTGAAGGGCCGAAAATGAGGTTCCATCCTGATGTCTGGCAAAATAAGAATTCAGGTAAATAGTAGGTGAAATGTTGCTGCCCGGTTCCAGAATCGTAAGACCATCCAGCAAGATGTGATTATTATGGGAAAACTGACGAATGGAAATGTTTGTGCCTGACGGAAACAGTTCCGTCAAATTGTCTGTCAGTTTCTGTTTAAATTGTTCGTAAGTCATATTACCTCCTGGCTGTGCTGGCAGTGGGAGGCATTTCACACGAAAATATGTGTGTTTTTTACTCTACCACGGACAGCGGAAAAAAGCAAGAATTTTTTGAAAAACTGGATAAAAAATTGTAACAGTTCAGCCCAAGACTTTGCACTGGCTGCAAAGTCTGTAAGAACGCGTAAATTTGGGCAGAAGGGAATCTGTTTGTCCTGTGCGAAAATGGCCGAAATTGTGAGGGTTTGTAACAAAATGGCAGGCAGTTTACGAAGTTTTTTATTGACAAATGTCAATTGACATGTATAATGTAATTATGTTTTTTTATATAATTTTAGAAGATTAAAGTGGTGCAATATAAAACAAGTACACTATCATGATGCATGTTTCTTTGATCTTTGAAATCAAAATCAAAATACAGAAGGTAGGAGAGAGGAAAGTGGCGAAGTATATTGGAAAACGATTAGTGCTGGCAGTTGTCTCAATTCTTATTGTCAGCGCCATTACATTCTTTGTAATGAATGCTATTCCAGGAGGCCCCTTCAATAAAGAGAAGGCCACCAGTGCAGAAGCGCAGAAAGTGTTGGAAGAGAGGTATAATCTGGACAAACCTATCGGAGAGCAATATGTGCTTTATCTGAATAATTTGTTGCATGGAGATTGGGGGGTATCCCTGCATAACGGACGTGATATCTGGGATGAAATTGCGATGCGTTTCCAGGTGTCAGCCAAGTTAGGCGGCATGGCTGCGGCAGTTGCCATTGTGATTGGACTGGTGCTTGGCAGTATTGCAGCCCTTACCCGTAACAAGCTGCCGGATCGGCTTATTATCTTTTTTACAACCTTGGGGACAGCGATGCCATCCTTTGTGCTGGCGACTTTGCTTCTTCTGGTGTTCTGTCTGAAGCTGGGATGGTTTCCGGTATGGTCCTCCAGCAATCCGAATTATGTTCTGCCGATTATCGCATTGAGCGTCTATCCTATGGCTTATATTACACGTTTGACGAAAACTAGTATGCTGGATGCTTTGAATCAGGATTATGTCCGCACTGCAAAGGCAAAGGGAGTTCCGGGTTGGAAAGTAATTTTTAAGCATGCCCTTCGTAATGCGCTGGTTCCTGTTGTCACTTATATAGGACCTATGGTTGCATATATTCTGACCGGCTCCATGGTAGTAGAGAATATTTTTACCATTGGAGGACTTGGATCTACGTTTGTAACAAGCATTGTAAACCGTGATTATACAATGATTATGGCGGTTACGCTGTTTCTTGCCATACTGATGGTAATTGCGAATTTATTGACGGATATTGCTTATAAGATGATTGATCCTAGAATCACATTTGAATAAAAATGAGAGAAGGACAGAAAGGACGATAGAGAGTATGCTGGAGAATCAGGAGTTGAAGAAAAAGCAGCTCTTTTCCGCACAGGTGGATTTGAGTAAATTTAATGATAAGAATTTTGAACGGGCAACAGATGAAGAAAAGAAGCAGCAGGATGTTATGGGAGAATCTACCACCTTTTTCAAAGATGGTATGAGACGTCTGCGCAAGAATCCTCTTGCTATGGGAAGCATTGTGGTATTAATTCTGATTATTGCGACGATTATTATTGCGCCGATGATTGTGCCCTATAAATATTCTCAGATAATTTCGGTAAATGGAGTCAGGGACAAGACGGCGGCAAACCTGGGGCCTTTTGAGTATTCCAAGCTGGAAACCAAGTACATGGAGGAGACCGGTGAGAAGCTGTTTCCTCATATTTTCGGAACAGACAGTTTAAGCAGAGATTACTTTATCCGTGTGATTTACGGAACAAGAGTCAGCCTTTCCGTAGGCGTTGTGGCTTCCATTATGGTATTGATTATCGGGCTGCTGTATGGTTCTATTGCAGGATATTTCGGCGGAACGCTGGATCTTGTGATGATGCGTATTGTGGATATTATCTATTCCCTGCCGGATATGTTGATTATTATTCTGCTTTCGGTGGTGTTGAATGAAACTTTGAAGCCTTTGATTGAGGGCACTTCCCTGCAGGCTTTGGGAACGAATATGATTTCGATTTTCATTGTGTTTGGATTGCTGTACTGGGTAAGTATGGCCCGTCTGATTCGGGGACAGATTCTTACCATCAAGAACAATGAATATGTACTGGCTGCCAGGTGTATTGGTACGAAGAACAGCAGGATTCTGCGCAGACATATTTTACCGAACTGTCTGTCTGTCATTATCATTACTACTGCGTTACAGGTGCCCAGCGCAATTTTTACAGAGAGTTATTTAAGCTTCCTGGGGCTGGGGGTATCAGATCCGCTGACTTCTCTTGGAAGTCTGGCAAATGATGCCAGGGCAGGTATGCAGTCTTATCCTCTGCGGCTTGTGATTCCTGCAATTGCAATTTGTCTGATTGTGTTGGCGTTGAATTTACTGGGCGATGGTCTTCGTGATGCATTCGACTCTAAATTGAAATAAATAAGGAGATAAGCATATGAGCGAAGAAAATAAATATATTTTGGAAGTAAAGGATCTCCATACCAGTTTTTTTACGGAAAATGGGGAGGTTCAGGCAGTAAATGGAATTTCCTTTACGTTAGAGCCAGGGAAAACTCTGGGAATTGTAGGGGAATCCGGTTCCGGTAAGTCGGTAACGGCATATTCCATTATGCAGATTCTGGCAGAAACCGGCAAAATCACCTCGGGAGAAGTGAAATTTCACGGGGAAGATATTACAAAATGGAACAGCAGGCAAATGCAGAAGTTCAGGGGAGAGAAATGCTCTATTATATTTCAGGATCCTATGACCAGTCTGAATCCGGTGTTTACTGTTGGAAGCCAGTTGACGGAGGCGATTTTGCTTCATACAGATAAAGATAAGAAGCAGGCCAGAGAACGGGCAATTGAGATGCTGACATTGGTTGGTGTGAACGAGCCGGAGAGTCGGTTGAAGCAGTACCCTCATGAGTTGTCCGGCGGTATGCGTCAGCGTGTAATGATAGCTATGGCATTGGTATGTGAACCTGATATTTTGATTGCAGACGAGCCTACTACGGCATTGGACGTGACTATACAGGCACAGATTCTGGAATTGATGCAGGATTTACAGAAGAAGCTTGGAATGGCAATTATTATGGTAACTCATGATCTGGGAGTGATTGCCAGCATGTGCGATGAGATTCTCGTTATGTACGGCGGAAGGGTGTGCGAGCGGGGAACGGCAGATGACATTTTCTATCGTCCGGCCCATGAATATACCAAGGGGCTGCTTCGTTCCATACCGAAAACGGATAACATGAATGAAAAACTGGTTCCTATTGGTGGGACGCCCATCAATCTTCTTCAGATGCCGGAAGGGTGCGCATTTTGCCCCAGGTGCGATGCTGCCATGAAAATCTGCCTGAAGGAAAAACCGGAAGAACTGCGTGTCAGTGACACACATCTAGCAAGCTGTTGGATGAATATTAAGGAGCTGTATGAAGCACAGGAAGGAGAACGGTCATGAGTGAGAATGAAAAGTATCTGTTAAAGGTAGATCACTTAAAGCAGTACTTTCCCGTGCGTCAGGGGTTTAAAACAATTCCGCTGAAAGCAGTGGATGATATATCCTTTGCAGTAAAGCCTGGTGAGACGCTGGGCCTTGTAGGGGAATCCGGATGTGGGAAAACAACGGTTGGAAGAACTCTGCTTCGGCTGTACCAACCCACGGCAGGGCGCATTGAGTTTGACGGTGAGACGCTCTTTGACAGCGGGAAACAATATGATGAGAAAGGAAAAGTCATTTTAGGCGCAGACGGCAAGCCTGCTCTCGGAACTAAGGTAGATGTAAATATGCTGCCATACCGCAAGCAGATGCAGATGGTGTTTCAGGATCCTTATTCATCGCTGAATCCCCGTATGACAGTGGAAGACATTATCGGGGAGCCTTTGGATGTGCATAACCTCTATGCCAGCCGGAATGAGCGCAGAGAGAAAATTCTGGAGCTGATGGAACTGGTAGGACTGAATGCGGAACATGCTATGCGGTATGCCCATGAATTTTCCGGCGGTCAGAGACAGCGTATAGGAATTGCCCGTGCGCTGGCGGTAAACCCGAAATTTATTGTATGTGACGAGCCTGTTTCTGCATTGGATGTGTCCATCCAGGCGCAGGTGGTCAATATGTTTGAAGAATTACAGGAAAAATTGGGCGTTGCATATCTGTTTATTGCCCATGACCTTTTGATTGTACATCATATTTCAGATCGGATTGCGGTGATGTATCTTGGCAAAATGATGGAGTTGGCGGATGCAGACGAATTGAATGCCAATCCAATTCATCCTTATACGTTAAGTTTGCTGTCGGCGGTTCCGATTCCGGATCCCGAAACAGCAAGAAAGAGCAAGCGCATTATTTTGGAGGGAGATGTGCCAAGCCCGCTGAAAATGCCTACTGGCTGTCCATTCCGGACCAGATGCCGGTATGCTACCGATCAGTGTGCAAAGGAGATGCCTCAATTGACAGACAGAGGCAACGGGCATATGGTTGCTTGTTGGAATAAATAAGGTTTTTTCCAGAGTTTTTCTTTGGTGAAAGCATAGATTCAATATTTTAATTAGGAGGAAATAATATGAAAAAGAAACTGGTATCCGTATTACTGGTTGCATGTATGGCGTTGAGTCTGACTGCCTGCGGTGGAAATGATTCAGCAAATAAAAAAGACGATGCAGCTAATAATACACAGACAGAGGACTCAAACAATGCAGACGCAAATGCAGATGCAGAAGAGGGCGCAGATGCAGAAGGTTCCACAACTAATTCAGATACAAATGTGCTGAATATTAACCTGGCTTCTGAACCTGACTACCTTGACCCGGCGCTGAACAGTTCTGTAGATGGTGGATGTCTTGCAGTAAACTCTTTTGCAGGATTATATACTTATGACAAAGATGGAAACCTGATTCCGGATTTGGCAACGGATATGCCTGAAGTATCCGAAGATGGTAAAGTTTATACTGTTAAGATGATTGAGTCCAAATGGAGCAACGGAGACGACCTGAAGGCGTCCGATATTATCTATAGCTGGAACCGTGTTATTGCAGAAGAAACAGCAGCAGATTATGCATATCTGTTTGACATTATTGCAAAGAAAGATGACGGCACTCTTTCTGTGGAAGCTACAGATGATTATACATTGGTAATTACACTGACAAGTCCCTGCCCTTATTTCAATGACTTAATGGCATTCCCGACTTTCTTCCCGGTACATCAGGCTTCCGTAGAAGCAGCAGATCCGGATGGAACAGTTCCTGGAAAATGGGCACAGGAAGCAGGATTTGTATGTAACGGCGCATACACTCTGGAATCCTGGAATCACAATGAAAGCATGGTTTATAAGAAGAACCCCAATTATCACAATGTTGACAGTGTAACTATGGAAGAGCTTCATTTCATGTTAAGCGCCGACGATACTGCAATCTATGCTGCATACAACAGCGGCGACGTAGATTACATTGACACTGTGCCAAACGATGAGATTTCTTCTTTAAATGGCGTGAATCCGGAATTCGGTATCCTGGATAACCTGGGAACTTATTACATTGGTTTCAATGTAAATGACCCGATTTTTAATGGAAAAACAGTAGAAGAAGCTGCAAAAATGCGTCAGGCTATGAATCTTCTGATTGACCGTCAGTTTATCGTTGATAATGTTGGACAGTCTGGACAGATAGTTGCTGATTCTTTCGTTCCTCTTGGAATGGCAGATGGTAACGGCGGCGAATTTAAACAGGCAGATACCAGTTATTATGATGCAACCACTACAGGCGCAGCTATGGTGGAAGATGCTAAGAAACTGATGGAAGAAGCAGGCTACAGCTTTACAGACAACGGCGATGGAACTTATAAGATTGATCCGGCAATCAATATGACATACCTGACCAATGACGGTACCGGACATGTCGCAATTGCACAGGCAGTACAGCAGGATTTAGGCGTTCTTGGAATCACAATGGAAATTCAGACTCAGGACTGGAACGTATTCTTAGAGAATAGAAAACAGGGAAGCTTCACCATTGCACGTGAAGGATGGCTGGCTGATTACAATGATCCGGTTAACATGTTGGAGATCTTCACCTCTGATTCCGGTAACAACGACATGCAGTTAGGAAAAGGCAATAAGAGCGATTCCGCACCGGATTGGGCAGAGTACGATGCACTGATTACAGAAATCCGCAATACTGCAGATTTTGCAAAACGTGTAGAGTTAATGCATACAGCAGAAGATATGTTGATGAATACATGGGCAGTTGTTCCGCTTTACTATTACAATGATATCTATATGCAGAAACCTAATGTAGAGGGAATTTATGCAACTGTTTATGGCATGAAATATTTCATGAATGCCACCAAGAACTAAGACGGCGGCAGATAGAAAAGAAAGAGCTGTTGTAGATTATTGAATCTCAGTATAGCAGCCAGAATCATAATCCCCGCAGAAGAACCTGCTGAATGGCAGTTCCTGCGGGGATTATTTTTCTTATACGGTTTTGAGATTCAGATGTTTGCAGCTTTTACTTAGTACGCGTTTCTTTATGCCATCCTTTTAATCCGCTGCCTTAATCTCTTTCCAGAGCAGATTCAGCTTCATAGTAGCCTCATCGTCCAACGGTTTTAAAACTTCACAGTTATTCAGCGTTTCTGTGGGCGGAAAAATGGTTGTATTTTCCTGCAGCTCCAAATCCAAAGCATTTTTTGTTTTCTGATTAGGGGTGGCATAATATACATAATCAAAGTTCATCATAGATATGTCTTCCCGGCAGAGAAAATTCAGGAATTTTTCTGCATTTTCTTTCTGTTTGGCGGATTTGGGAATAAACCAGGAATCAATCCACATATTGGAACCCTCCTCCGGCACGGAAAAAGCCAGTTTGTCGTTAAATTCCAGCGCATATCCGGCTTCCCCGGAATAGACCACAGCCATGGCGGCATTTTCTGAAATCATTTCATCCTGGGCTTCATCTACCAGATAAGAATACACCAGAGGCTTTTGCTCAAGAAGCAAATCCTGGGCTTCCTTTAGCTGGTCATCGTCCGTGGTGTTCAGGGAATAGCCCAGGATTTTCAGGGCTACCATAAAAGAATCCCGGACAGAATCGGCCATGATAATCTGGCCGGAGTATTCTTTATCCCAGAGGATTTTCCAGGAGTTCACCTTGGATTCGTCCACCATATCTTTATTGTAGAGGATGCCCACTGTCCCGAAGAAATAAGGGATGGCGTATTTGTTTTCCGGATCAAAGGATTTGGAAAAATCAAAATAAGTGGAATCCAGATTTTCAGAAAGGGGGATATTGCTGTAATCCAGTTCCAAGACTTCCCCTTCCTGAATCAGTTTTTCTACCATGTAATCGGAAGTGCAGATTAGGTCGTAGTCAATGGCGCCGGCCCGGTACTTGGTATACATGTTTTCCGGAGTGATATATTCTTCCAGTTCCACTTCAATTCCCGTTTCTTCCTCGAACATTTCAATGGCGTCCGGGTCCAGGTATTTACCGTAATTTAAAACGGTCAGCGTGTTTTCTGAATTTTTAGATCCGCATCCTGCCAAAAGCCCGGAAAGAACCAGGCCGGCGAAAAGGCAGCAGATTGCTTTGTTTTGTTTCATAGGTTTCTCCTTTCTTGCGGCTGGAAGGTATCTTTGGACGCTGCCTTTTTTGCTTATAGGAAATTCCTTCGGATTTCCTATAAACGAAAAATAAAGATGCGCAGAATCTGCCCCAGCGAAGCGAGGGTACTCACACGAGAGGTATGATGTCGCTAAAGCGACCGTGCCTCGGTGTGCAAGAGGTATGATGTCGCTTTAGCGACCGTGCTCGGTGTGCAAAGTGTGCAATCCCCGGTGATTGGGGGGACGGGGGAGTTGATGTGGGCTTGCCCACTTAGTTCTTCGGCAGAGAATAAAATTTACGCTTCTTTTTCCCTGCGGGCAGAAGGGCCGAAATTCATAAACAGCAGAAGCACCAGGGCAAGCAAAAATAAAATTGTGGACAGTGCATACATTTCCGGGCGGATGCCTTTGCGCATTTCCGTGTAAATCATGGTGGACAAGGTGTGAATGCCGGCTCCCTTGGTAAAATAAGTGACAGAAAAATCATCCAGTGACATAGTCATTGCCATCAGAAAACCGGAAAATACACCGGGGCGTATCTGAGGCCAGATAATTTTGAAAAAAGCGTACAAAGGCGTGGCTCCCAAATCCAGGGCTGCTTCGTAAGTAGTACGGCTGCTCTGCTTCAGTTTAGGCAGTACATTCAATATCACATAAGGAATGTTGAATGTGATATGGGCAATCAAAACTGTACTCATGCCAAGACGGGTGAAACGCACAAACAAAAGCATCATGGAAAGTCCTGTCACAATGTCTGCGTTAAGCAATGGAATATTGGTGGCGCCTACCATAATGGCCTGATTTCTCTTTTTCATGGCGTCAATTCCCAGGGCTGCCAGTGTGCCAAGAAGGGTGGCGATCAGCGCAGAAGCCAGGGAAATAAACAGGGTGGTGCCGAAAGCTTCCATAATAGAGCCGCTGGAAAACAGGTTTTTGTACCATTTTAATGTGAATCCGCCCCATTGAACCCTGGTTTTGGAATTATTGAAGGAGAGTATAATCAGCACCGCAATCGGCAGGTATAAAAACAGAAAAATCAAAGCCAGATAAATGCGTTCTGCAGATTTCTTTACCATACGCCTGCACCTCCTTCTTCTCCTTTTAAGCTCATCAGAGCCATGCTTGCGATTACAAAGACCATAAGAACCAATGACAGGCCGGAACCCAGGTTCCAATTGTATTCCTGCATAAATGCCTGTTCAATGACATTTCCAATTAAAAGCACTTTGCCTCCTCCCAACAGGTCAGAGATTGCAAAAGAGGTCAGGGCAGGGACAAATACCATGATTATGCCGCTGACGACGCCCGGCATGGTAAGAGGCACAATTATTTTAAAGAAAATGGTAACGGCGCCTGCCCCCAAATCACGGGCTGCCTCAATAATGTCCTGCTGAATTCTGGACATGGCATTGTAAATCGGAAGTATCATAAAGGGCAGAAAATCATATACCATACAGAATACCACAGCAGAGGGCGTGTTCAGAATGTCCAGTACAGGAAGGCCCAGTCCTTCCAGGATTGTGTTGATAACCCCGTTGTTAGACAGCAGCAGCTTCCAGGCCAGGATGCGCAGCATAAAATTCATCCACATGGGCAAGATGAAGATAAATACAATAAATCCCTGGCTTTTTTCTTTCATATTATTTAAAATCATGGCCAGAGGGTAGGATAGCGCCAGACAGACAACGGTGCAGATTACGGCCAGTTTCAATGAAAGAAACAATGATTTTAAATGAATGGATGCAAAAATTGAACTTATATTTAATAAAGTAAAATGTCCGCTGGTGGTAGTGAAGGCATAGTATAGAATCATTACCACAGGAAGTAGGATAAATCCTGCCATCCATAAAAGATAAGGGCCGGCAAGAAGCTGCCGTTTCACATTACGCATCTGGGTTCACCGCCTTTTCATCGCTGGATTCCGGTTTGTTCATAATTTGAATATTGAACGGGTCTACACGGATGCCTACATGGCTTCCTACCGGGTGCATCTGGGTGGTCTGCACCAGCCATTCAAATCCATTGGCAAGGACTTCAATTTCCCAGTGGACTCCTTTAAAGATCAGGGAGATGACATCACCTTCCAGCATTCCTGTTTCCGGTGATACCAGTTCTACGTCTTCCGGGCGGATTACTACATCGACGGGAGTATTGTTTCCAAATCCTTCGTCCACACAGGGAAAGTTTACACCCAAAACCTGAACCAGACGGTCCCTTACCATA
Organism: Eubacterium sp.; assembly: GCA_021769425.1. Taxonomy (GTDB): domain Bacteria; phylum Bacillota; class Clostridia; order Lachnospirales; family Lachnospiraceae; genus Petralouisia. Next base: position 9,708 of record JAETSX010000014.1, on the reverse strand, counting down.
GTTCCGTCAATAATATTGCTTTCTCCGATGAAATCAGCTACGAAAGCATTGGTGGGTTCATTGTAAATATCCTCCGGCGTGCCAATCTGTTGGATGTATCCCTGATTCATCACTACAATGGTGTCGGACATGGTAAGGGCTTCCTCCTGATCGTGAGTTACATAGATAAAGGTAATTCCCAGCTCATTTTTCAGGCGGATTAACTCGTACTGCATATCCTGCCGAAGCTTTAAATCCAGCGCCCCTAAGGGTTCGTCTAACAAAAGTACCTTCGGTTCATTGACAATGGCCCGGGCAATGGCAATTCTCTGCTGTTGGCCGCCGCTTAAGGAATCCACGCTGCGCTTGCCAAATCCTTCCAGATTCACTAACTTTAATGCATATTTAATTTTATCATCAATGTAAGCCTTACTTTTCTTTTTGATTTTCAATCCGAAAGCAATATTCTCTGCAATGGACATATGGGGAAATAGGGCGTATTTTTGGAATACCGTATTAAGCTGCCGTTCGTTGGGAGCAAGGCCGGTGATATCTTTTCCGTCGAAAATCACTTTGCCGGAGTCCGGCGACTCAAAGCCGCCGATGATCCGCAGAGTGGTGGTTTTTCCGCAGCCGGAAGGACCTAACAATGTCAGAAATTCATTTTCACGGATATAAAGGTTCAGGTCGTCTAATACCGTCTGTCCGTCAAAAGATTTGGTGATATGCGCTAAATCAATCAGTCGTTTGCTCATGGCCGATGTTTCCTCCTAAAAACTTGGTGGCGTGGAAACCCATAATATGGTCGCTTCCCTGCCGCCGCAATTTTCTATGTAATGTTTTTTTCCTGCTTTAAAATAAAAAGACTCCCCTTGCCTGACCACAAAGGAGCGGGGACCGTAGTGAAGCTTTACGGAGCCTTTCAGAACGTAACCGAATTCCTCTGTTTCAGTGGGAAGATACATTTCAGAAGAGCCATGGGGGGCCAGGGTGATCAGCACCGGTTCCATGGCATTTTTCTGGGCGTTGGGAATGACCCATTTAATGGTATGGTGCAAATCTTCATTTTCCTTAATAAAGTAGTCTTCCTGTTTGAATACAATCTGTTCCGGTTCCTGGTCAGTGAAAAATTCTGCCGGGGTGGTGCCCAGACACTGGATAATGTCAAGAAGCGTACCCACAGAAGGGGAGGTTAGGTTGCGTTCCAATTGGGAAATGAATCCTTTGGAAAGCTCGCTTCGATCTGCCAATTCCTGCTGGGTCAGCCCATATTGAATGCGCAGTTCTTTCATACGGTGCCCGATATCCATAAAAGCCATCCTTTCTGAAAAAGATAAATATTGTGCCGCCGTATCTTAATATCTGTAATCTTTAGCTGCTGATTCGGCTGTGCAGAGGATACGGCGCTGAATATAAACTTTGTGTATAGTAATTGTAAAGTCAAACTAATAATAGATTTTTTGTTTAATAATAATAAACAAAATCTATTATATCTGGAAACCAGAAAATGTCAATAGAAAAGTTCCAGAAAAATTTACAAATTTTTTTATAAAAGGGATTGCAAAACAGGAAAAAAACAGGTATAATAGATAAAGATTTTATAAGATATGCCAAAGTGGCGCAGTTGGTAGCGCGTCGCATTCGTAATGCGTAGGTCGAGGGTTCGAGTCCCTTCTTTGGCTGATAACCGGGAGCTGTGAATTTATTGCAGCTCCTTTTTTGTGAAAAAATGCCGCTGCGGAAAAACCTGTCAGGGGGCAGTCCAGCTTGAGTATGGAAACTGCCGAAGAATATGGCAAGGAGATACCGCGGTGGTTTGCGGAGTAGTTTCTATAAGGGTTCGGGTGTAAATTATGAGTCTTACGATTGCGGTTTACTATACATTTTGCCCCCAGAAGATGGAGTCTCCGGGAGCATATTTGCAATATCAGAGAAGGGTTGCGGATGAGATATTAAATTATGGTTTTAAAAAGCACTTTGATATTGTGTTTAGCAGGGATAAAGTAATAACGGGAAAAAATGGGAAGCCATATTGGAACGGTGAAGGGAATATCTGGTTCAACGTGAGCAATACGGATGGGCTGGTGGTTTGCGGAATCACTGGCAGTGGCAAAAAGGCAGCTTCAAAGCGGGATACGGCGTCTGAAGATTCCAGGGAGTCCGGCCTGAATTGCAGCGGCGGAAGAACTGCTCATTCCCGGTACGAAATCGGCGTGGATGCGGAAAGGCCGCGAAGTGTTCGAATGCCCTTGCTCAGGCGATGCTGCAGCCCGGAAGAGATGCAGTATATTCTCGGAGGAGAAAACGATTGCGGTTTTGGAGAGAAAACGCGTTGCGGGAAAGAAAGAACAGACTTGTCAGAGAAAGGCATCTCTGTTTCTGAAAAAGAGACAAAGAAAGACCAGTTCGAATTCCAGGTTCAGGATCGCTTTTCGCAGATTTGGACATTGAAGGAGAGCTATATCAAAATGACAGGGGAGGGCATGAGCTTCCCATTGAAAGATGCAGCGTTTTCTGTCCAGAAAAAAGTTAATGGAGAATTTAATATTTTATGCAAACAGTCTGGTTTCTTTGCACAGAGAAAGATAGGGGGTTACTGGATTGCAGTTTGCTCCGATTTTAATGAAAAAATCCAGATTGTCTGGCAGGAATTGAAAATCCCGGTTTGATGGAAAACCAGAACATTTTTCAGATAGGCTGTAATAGTATTAGTAAAGTTTGTGAATATGAAAGAATCCACTAATTTGCTGAAAGGATTGCTTTTTTTGAATGTATGAGAAACTGCTGGAAATTCACGGAGATATGTTTTCATTTCTGCGCCGCAGCTATCTTTTGCATCCTGTTTCTGTTCAAAAGCCTGCTGCGGCGCAGAGTGTGCGTTTTGGTAAGAAAGTTTAATGATTGTTAATTCAGCCGCTTTAAATATTGCTCTTCCAACGCATTAATCAGGCTGTACAGTCCCCAGGCCAGAATGCACAGAATTACAATGGACATGATAACCCAGTCAAGCTTGAAAACCTGGCTTCCATAAATAATCAGATAACCCAGCCCCTGCCGGGAGGAAATGAATTCCCCGATGATTACTCCTACCAGGCACAGTCCGATATTGACCTTCATAAGTGAAAACAGGGCGGGGATATTAGCAGGCAGGATTACTTTGGTGAGGGCATGGTATTTTCTTCCGCCCATAGTGTAAATCAGCTTTATTTTTTCCGGATCCACTGATTGGAAGCTGGTGTACAGGCTTAAGATGGAACCGAAAATGGCTACCGATATGCCGGTGATAATAATAGTTTTATAGGTTGCGCCCAGCCATACAATCAGAAGGGGCGCCAGTGCGGACTTGGGAAGGCTGTTTAAAATCACCAGGTACGGCTCTAAGGTTTCCGAGAGACGTTTGTTAAGCCATAATATAATAGTTATAGCCAGAGCAAAGAACAGAACAAGTCCGAAGCTGGCAATTGTTTCAAACAGGGTGATTCCAATATGGGCGAACAGAGTATGATCCAGTATCATTCCATAAGCGCACAGCAGCACCTTGGAAGGGCTGCTGAAGATAAAGGAATCAATCAGTTCCAGCCTGGCGGCTCCTTCCCAGACAGCCAGAAATAAAATAAAAATGCACAGCCTGCTGACTGTGACAGTGCGTTTATGCTTCTTCTGAGCGAGCAGAAAGTTCTGCTGGGCAAGGGAGATTTCACTCATCTTCATTCAGCTCCTTCCATATTTTATTAAAATAATCTTTAAATTCCGGGGCATTCCGCCGCTCCAGAGCGCTGATATTGTCCGCAAAATCAATATCTACCACGGTTTGTATAGTGGCGGGGCGTTTGCTCAATACCAATACCTGACTGCCCAGACTGACTGCTTCTGATAAATCGTGGGTTACCAGAATTGCGGTTTTCCCTTCTTTTTTGATAATCGCCCCGATATCATCCCCTACGGTAAGGCGCGTTTGATAATCCAGGGCAGAGAAAGGCTCATCCAGCAGCAGGATTTCCGGTTTCAATACAAGAGTGCGGATCAGAGCCGCCCGCTGGCGCATGCCGCCGGAGAGTTGAGAGGGCCTGGCATCTTTGAATTTGTAGAGGCCGTAGGTTTTTAGCATATTTAGTGCCATTTCTTTTGTCTCCGGAGTCAGCTTATTCTGAATTTCCAGTCCAAGCAGAACGTTTTTCTCAATGGTGCGCCATTCAAACAGATGGTCATGCTGCAGCATGTATCCGATGGCATTGCAGCTTTTCTGGTTCAGCTTCTGTCCATAAAATAAAATGGAACCGTGTTCCGGTTCCAGAAGCCCTGACAGAAGGGAGAGGAGGGTGGATTTGCCGATGGTAGAGCAGCGGAAACAAAGGGAGTGATTTTAACCAGGTCTGAACATATATTTTTAGGCATGTTTGATGATTACCACGGAATGGAAGATAAAATTTATATCAGGATTAAATATTTTATCAAAAAATCAAAGGTATCATATCAGGAATTGGGAGCAGCGGTTGGGTGTTCCCATGATACGGTGTTTGCTTATGCAAATGGAAGAGTAGCTGAAGGGCATATGAATATTAGTATCTTAAAAAGAATGGCAGAATATTTTGGGGTTGAGACATATTATTTCTGTAATGAGTACCATGTATTTGTGGATACAACGGATGTGCCGGAATATTTAAAGAAAATCCGAAAGGAAATGAAGATGTCCCAGAAGGAATTTGCAGAAGCTACCGGAGTGTCTTTGCCATCTTATAAAAAGTATGAGACAGGTGCAGTGAGGATTCCGGAAAAATATTACCGGATGATTACAGAATGGAAGCGGGAGTGAAACGGCGGGACTGCATGGCGTGCAGTCCTGCTTTTTATGCGCAGAGGCGCAAAAGGAAAATAGCCGCTATGCGGCTTGCGCCCCGCGTGGCGAGTAGGATAAGATAAATCTTCCCTACTTGATTACGGATAAAAACTGGAAATTGGAAAAGCCTGGATTTTTTTATAAAAAGGGTGGCATTAGGAAGGAATGGGTGTTATAGTTAGACGGAACAGGGAGAATTTGGAAAATGGAAATTTCATGTTATTAAATAAATTTATTTTTAATAAAAGTGAAAAGTATGTAGTTTTAGAGGAGAATTAGGATGACAAAAGAAAAAAATTGGGAAGATTCAGAACGATGTTCAGAGGAAATGATGTCTTTGAGAAATTCGGGATATATTTCAGAGGAAATAGGAGAAGAGTATCGTGGTTGGGGAGAGAGGGATATCATTTTTATTACCGCTCCGACGGGTTCTGGAAAAAGTTATTTTATGTTACATAACTTTCTGAAACAGGTTATAAAAAGAGGGTGGAGAATGCTTTATTTGGTAAACAGGAGAATTTTGAAAGAACAATTGAAAAAGGAGTTAGAGGAAGTAGAGGATGAAATATGTGAAGAATTTGAGGAGATGGGATTTTCTGAAATATCTATAGAAAATTATATCACCATTTTAACTTATCAAAATATAGAAAATAGATTGCAAGGAAAAGAGTGCGATGAAGAGATTATTTTTATCAAGAAATTTACATGTGTAGTATATGATGAATGCCATTATTTTTACACAGATGCTAATTTTAATACAAGTACAGAGTTATCATATCTGTTTTTAAGAAAAATATTTGATAATAAATTGCAGATATACATATCAGCTACTCCTGATAAAATTAAAAAGGAAGTGGAATCATATTTAGAGAAAGAAAAAGAAACTTTAGAATCTTCAGAAAGAAGACCTTCAGTGTTTAATCGTACAGCAAGAGAAATCCAAGAGTACAAGATAAAAGGCAGCTATGATTATGTTCAAATGATGGTTTTTGAGAAAATAGAGGATTTAACAGAAATAATCAAAGAAAATGTAAATGAAAAGGAAGAAAAATGGCTGATTTTTGTGGATAATATTGATCGAGGAAAAGAATTTCAGAATGGTTTGATGAATGATAAAAAGGAAAGCGGAGAAGATAAATATAAAATTTCCAAAGAAGATATAATATTTTTAGATACACATTATAGGAAAAAAGAAAGTACGAAAGAAAGTGCAAAAGAAATTGTAGAGAAGAAGTTTTCCAGTAAAAAAATAGTAATTTCTACAGCGGTTTTGGATAATGGAGTGTCTTTTAATGATTTGGAGCTAAGAAATATGGTGATATTGGCGGATACTGAAGAAACGTTTGTTCAGATGTTAGGAAGGAAAAGAAGAGATGGAAGTAAAGTAAAATTGTATATATGCAAACAGGGTGTGGAGCATTTCAAAAAGAGAGAGAAACATGTTGAGGAAGTTCTGAGATGTTATAAACAGTATAAAAATAATTTAACATCTATTTCTAAAGTGATATGTTCTAAAGTGGATGTATATGAAGAGAATTTGATGAAGCACTTTATTGTATACCCAAATAAGGAAAATGAGGATTATAAACAATATTTAATAGACCAGCAAAGTGTGTTAAAAGAATTATTGAAAGATAGTGTTTCGAGTGGGTATATCAAAGAATTTTGTTATTCTTGGAATGGACTTTTATTTTTAAATCAATTTTCCGTTATACGGTGTAGGAAATTAAAATTATTCTATAACAATATAATTAAAAAATTAGAAAATAATGAATTTGCATTTGTAGAACAACAGGTAGAATGGTTGGGAATGTCGAAAGAAGAATTGGAGCAAATAATCTATGATTCCCAAAAGAGTATTAAAGAAAAAAATTGTGAAATTTTGGAACAGGCTATTAAAAAAGTATTGGACAAACCAATGAGCCCAGAAAAAAATATAGAGTGGAAGCTTAGTATAAAAGATGTGCTGATATACTTTCTAAGAATGGATAGTGAATTTACAAATAATGAGACTGGGCAAATTGGTCAGAATGATAGGCCATTGTCTGCTAAAAAATTTAAACGTTGTGTAGAAAAGGCGGGATTACCATATATAATGGATGTAGAGAAAAAAAGTAAGGAAAATAAGGAAACATTATATACAATATTAAAAGAGAACACAAATCAAGAGGAGAAATAATGTAATCATAACAGACAAGATTTTTGATGGTATAGAAAAAAGTAAATTTTTACAATCCTTCAAACAACCCATAAAGAATAAATTGCCAACGGGCGCATAGTATACTATGAACTCTGCTGGCAGGAAGTGGGTTGTTATGGCAGGAAAAAAACAGGAAATCAGGATTGTAGTACATATGCCGGAGCAGGTGACTTCGGTTTTCAGCAGAGAGCAGGCAGAAGAATTTTGGATAAAAAAAATATCTGGGAAAGTCAGGGAATCTGGGCTTACAAAGCAACAGAGGAAACAATTGATACACAAGTTGGATTATTGAAAGTTTTGAATAGTTTCTGGATACGGGCAGGCATACCTTTCTGGTGTGCCTGCTTTTGAGTGTCATATGGAAATTGATTGTGAAACAAAGGAGGATAGGGTATAATATGGCATGAGGAGGGTTCCCCCGAAGTGAGAGGAGCCTGGATGGTACCTGTATGGCACTGGAAAAATAGTATCGGATGGAGGTGGAAGTGATGAAAAAACCATTACCGATCGGCATTGATAATTTTGAAAAAATAAGAAAAGATGGCTATTACTATGTGGATAAAACCATGCTGATTAAGGAACTGCTGGAGTTAAGGGGAGAAGTAAACCTGTTTACCCGTCCAAGACGTTTCGGAAAGACGTTAAACTTAAGTATGCTCCGGTACTTTTTTGAAGATACGGGGGATGCAAAGAAAAATGAAGGGAATAAGGGGCTGTTCCAGGGGTTGAAGATTATGGAACAGGGCAAAGAATTTGAAAAACATATAGGCGGGTACCCGGTTATTAACCTGACATTGAAATCAGCCAGGCAGCCAACCTTTGAATCAGCATACAGCAAGATAAAAAGAGCAGTCGCAGATGAATTTCAGAGGCATCAGTATATCTTAACGAGTGAAAAAATTAATGGAGAAGATAAGAAGCTGTTTCAGAAAATTGCAGGCCGAAGGGCAGAATATGATGACTATTCGGGAGCATTGGAGTTTTTATGCAAATGCATTCATCAGGCAACAGATAAGAAAACAGTGATTCTGATTGACGAATACGACGTACCGCTGGAAAATGCATATTTCAGAGATTTTTTTGATGAAATGGTCAGTTTTATCCGTTCCCTGTTTGAATCTGCGCTGAAAACGAATGAGTATCTGCAGTTTGCTGTAATTACAGGATGCCTTCGTATTTCCAGAGAGAGCATATTTACAGGGCTGAATCATTTGAAAATTATATCCGTACTCGATCAAAGATACAGTGAGCATTTTGGATTTACAGAACAGGAAGTCATACAGATGATGGAATATTATGGCGTAAAGAGTCGCTTCCCGGCCATGAAAGAGTGGTATGATGGATATGCCTTTGGCAATACAGAGGTTTATAATCCCTGGAGTGTAATCAATTTTATGTATGATTTATATGCGGATGTTCAAGCATATCCGCGTCCCTATTGGATCAATACCAGTTCCAATGATATTATAAAAGACATGATAGCCAGGGCTGACCGGGAAATGAAAGGGCAGATTGAAATGCTTTTGAGCGGCGGGATTCTGGATATCCAGGTGCATGAAGAAGTAACTTATGAAGATATACACAGTAATAGCGAAAACCTGTGGAATTTCCTTTATTTTACAGGGTATCTCACAAAGGAAAGTGAATATTTCAAGGAATCGTCAATCTTTTTGCGGGTAAGGATTCCCAATACAGAGGTGAAGGCGATTTACGAGACTACGGTTTTAAACTGGATGAAAGATACCATAAAGAAAGAGGATTTTCATGATTTATACCATGCGATGGAAGATGGGGATGCCCGGAAAATGGCAGACATACTGAACAGGCAGCTGTTTTGTACCATTAGTTTTTATGACAGTGCAGAAAATTTTTATCATGGCTTTATGGTGGGGATTTTAAGCCAGAGTGAGAATTATTTGGTGAAGTCCAATCGTGAGTCAGGAAATGGGCGGTCAGATATCATGGTGAAAAGTCCGTCCCTGCGGGGCAGGTCGTTTATTCTGGAGCTGAAGGTATCAGGCTCAATTGATGATTTGGAAGACGATGCAAAAAAAGCACTGCAGCAGATATATGATAAAAAGTATATGGAAGAACTGCGTACGGAAGGATATCGGAAGATTGATTGTTACGGGGTGTCTTTCTTTCGGAAAGATTGTGAAGTCTGGTTTGGGAAAGGATAAAATTCATCAGATGAAAACATGGGAATTTTTGATTTGGAAATCATTGGAACAGAAAAATGAGAGGAAAATGGGCAGCCAAGGGGCTGCCCTTTCCAGTGAGGCTCATTACAGATGGATCTATTTTAGCACATAATGAACCAGAGCCAGTTTTGGGATTTTCCAGTGCTTCCCTTCTTTGTGTCCTTTTAATTTGCCTGAGCGTGTAATCCGATATGCCTGAGCCATGCTAATTTTGAAGATTTCGGAAAACTCTTCCACGGTGAGGAGGTCTTCATACTATTCAAACATAGCTGCCGCTTCTTTCTTTAAATATTAAGGTTACGGTTTTGTTTGGATAAAGTTGCTGCAGATGTCTCAGTAAATTTTCCAGCAATCCATGCATTTCCGTTTCTGAGATGAATATTCTTGTGCGATGAAATCGCACTTCCGGAAATCTGGAAATCAGATGTCCGGAAAGTGGAAATCATCTTATGCGAGTTTACTCGCGTAAAGTTTTATCCAAGCCATAGACC
>JAETSX010000013.1 GCA_021769425.1 Eubacterium sp. | reverse complement strand
TCAAAAGTAAGTGCTCTGGAACTTTCTCTTTCTATATGCTGATGTCATTATATCGGTTAATTTTGTGACAATCAATCAGATTTATTAGAAGTCAGAATAAACGGGCAGCAACACAACTGCTATCTGACATAAAGCGTACAGCGGGATCTTATTTACCGATCTGCACTTCGCATTGGTGAACCAAGTACATACCGTACCCATTGGAGAACCAGTCACCTTGCATACCCAATCATTTTTTCCATACCGTTTAATACCACCCATTTCAATTTCCCAATTGATTCGCTTAATCAATTCACGTTTATCTGCTTTTTCATGTGTATCAAACAGTTTCATAATATCTTTTTCATACTCATTCATTTCCTATTACTCCCCAAACACTGTTATCTCTCTGCTATTCTTGGGAGCCACACTCCCAAACTCTTGTGGATTCGTGCTGCCAGTTACCCGAAATACGGCTAACTTGCAACCCGAATTTGCTGTTTGCACCGGTGAGTAATTTTTTCTTGCACTTAACGCTGTGCTATTCATAACAAAACCTCCTATGAAATTAAATAGTGAAGTAGGATGATTTCAAGAACTCTGATGACTTGAGTAAACTTCGCTAAAGATTGCGGATACTCATTTTACTCAACTTGTGACTTGAGTAATACTCAATTTGAAGTGATTTTAGACGGTTTTAGACGGTGCTTGGCGATACTTGCACCATGAACCTTTTCTATACGAAAAAAGCCCCAAAAACCTTATAACCACTAGAAAACACTGTGTTTATAAGGCTTTTGGAGCCTATAAAACTAATTATGAAATTTGGATTGAAAACTTCGCTTATTTGCCCATCTGCGCAGCAACCTCAGCAGCAAAATCTTCCTGTTTCTTCTCCAATCCTTCCCCGGTCTCGAAACGTACAAATCTCTTCACAGATACTGCCGCCCCAACCTCTTTGGAAACAGCCTCCAGGTATTTACCTACGCTCTGTTTGCCGTCTTCAGCCTTAACGTAAACCTGATCTACCAGGCAAATTTCTTTCAGTTCTTTGTTAACACGGCCTTCAATCATGCCATTGATTACTTTCTCAGGTTTCTGGGATTCTTTTGGATCATTCATAATCTGGGCAAGAAGGATTTCTTTTTCATGAGCGATATATTCTTCGCTGATTTCATCTCTGGACACATATTTCGGAGAAAGCGCAGCAATCTGCATTGCCAAATTGGTCAATGCTTCTTTCACAGCATCGTTAACAACAGAAGTCTCTGCTTCCACAATAACGCCGATTCTTCCGCCGCCGTGAATATAAGAAACCACACATCCGTTTTCTGCGGTAACTTTCTCAAATCTTCGGATATTTAAGTTTTCACCGATCACTGCAATTTTCTCAACCAGTGCATCTTTTACAGTCTTACCGGAATCTTCATTCCAAGCTTCTGCCATAAATGCATCAAGGTCTGCAGCGTCTGAATTCACTGCCTGGGCAGCCACTGCTTCCACAAATGCTTTAAAGGTGTCATTCTTTGCAACAAAGTCTGTCTCAGAATTAACTTCAACCACTGCTGCGGTCTTATCATCCTTTACTACAACAGTGCAAAGGCCTTCTGCCGCGATTCTTCCTGCCTTCTTCTCTGCCTTCGCCTGTCCATTTTTCCTTAAAAATTCTACAGCGGCATCCATATCGCCGTTTGTCTCATTCAAAGCCTTCTTGCAGTCCATCATACCTGCGCCGGTCATTTCTCTTAACTCTTTTACCATTGCTGCTGTAATAGCCATTTTTATTCCCTCCATTTGTTATTGTCCAGAGCAATTGTCTTAACATCAAGCTCCATATAGAACATGATATATCTCACTTGCCTTCGGACATATCTCATTTATCCATAATTGAGGACAGGCAATACTGTCTGTCCTCTCATTGAACGCAACTATTTTCTCATCCATGAAGAATATCGCTGCCGTCTCCTGCTTATTCTTCCACAGCCTCATCTGCTTCTTCTGCAGCTTCTTCCTCAATGGTTCCCTGATTTGCTTCCACAACAGCATCAGCCATCTTAGAAACAATTAATTTAACGGCTCTGATAGCATCATCATTGCCGGGAATGACATAATCCAATTCTTCCGGATCACAGTTGGTATCGCATATACCAATTAATGGAATTCCCAATGTATGAGCTTCCTGTACGCAGATTCTCTCTTTCTTGGGATCTACAATGAAAATAGCGTCCGGAATCCTCTTCATATCTTTAATTCCGCCCAAGTTCTTCTCTAATTTCTCCCATTCTTTCTTCAGCGCAATTACTTCTTTCTTAGGAAGAACATCAAAAGTTCCGTCTTCTGCCATTGTTTCAATTGCTTTCAATCTTGCAATACGGCTCTGGATAGTCTTGAAGTTTGTCAGCATTCCGCCCAGCCATCTTTCGTTCACATAGAACATACCGCAACGCTCCGCTTCTGCCTTAATTGCATCCTGCGCCTGCTTTTTCGTACCCACAAAAAGAATGGTGCCGCCTTCCGCAGTAATATCAGCCACTGCCTTATATGCCTCATCTACCTTGCCGACTGATTTCTGCAGGTCAATAATATAGATGCCATTTCTCTCTGTGTAGATATAAGGAGCCATCTTAGGATTCCATCTTCTCGTCTGATGTCCGAAATGAACACCTGCTTCTAATAACTGTTTCATCGAAATAACGCCCATGTTTTTACCTCCATTGGTTAGATTCTTCCATATGCTTCTTCTCCCAGAACCACCGACAGGGCACCGGTTCTGAAATCCACATATGTGATTTATATTATCTTTGCAATTATATCACAGGAAAAATTTACTTGCAAGCCCTATTGAGGTTTTTCCTGTAAAATTGCAATAATTTCATCTGGTGTAGAACCGGCAGGAATCAAATGGATTCCAATTCGCAGAGAATCATCCGCTCCTTTCTGAGTCATATAGGCATTGAATTCTTCTGCGTCAGGCACCAATCCCGCCTCAAAAAGCTTCCGGCTTACCACATCCGAAAACTCTCCCTCTTTAATTTCCAACTTTATCGTTTCCTGGCCTGAAGCAACAGATTGGCCGTCTGGATTCTCAGAATCTGCCGCTCCTGCGTCCGGGTTTTCTCCTGCATTCGGATTGCCTGCTTCTGTCCCGTCACTATTTGTGTCTTTTGTTTTATCACTGTCTGACTGTTCTTTTCCGGTATCTTGATTTTCAGGCGTTTTTCCTTCTTCTGGCTTTTCCTGGTCAGGAGTTTCTTTCCCGGCATCTGTTCCTTCTTCTTCCATCACCATGCCCAAGAGCCTGGCCCGTTCTATGATTTCTGCATCTGTCAGTGTTTCCTTTTTATTTCCGGACAAAGCAATTCCCATGATGATGGCAGTACATATAATACCAACTCCCAATCCCCGCAAATAATATTTCAGTTTCATAGATTATAATTCTTCCTCTCTGAATAACCCGATTACAAGTTTTACCTCGCCTACGCCAAGTCCTAATTCTTTTGCAATCTCTACGGCATCTTTTCCGTTGCGGTACATATCCAGAATCTTCTGGTTATGGTTTGATTTTTCCGCCGCCTGTTCCTCTGTAAAGAATTCAGCTTCCGGCATGTGAAGTTCTTCCGGCAGAACCTGCTCCGTCCTGCGGGCCGGCTCCGGCATTTCCTGGCTTCTGCTTAAAATCTCATCGGAATGATCCACCGTATTTTGAATCTGCTCCTGCAGCTCCTCTAAATGAATGGCAAGCTGTGCAAGGTTTCCCGCATATTTCGTAAGTTCAGAATGCTTATCGTTCAGCATACTGTAGAGAAACATAACTTCATTATGGGTTTTATGAATAGATTCCAACACCGTATCAGAATATTCTGTAATTGCCCGCATTTTCTCATTCGTTTCTTTGTCTAATGCCCGTTCCACCACTTCCATAGATTTCTCAATAGAATGATCAATGACCTGATCCACCATGTTATCTACTTTTACTTGGGCATCATTCAGGCTTCGTTCCAGAATACGCTGCATTTCCTCTGTACTCAGTTCGGCAACCTTGTCCAAATCTTGATTTGACAATTTTTCTGCAATGAAAAAACTCGCAACCATCATTACGACGCCAATAATCAATAAAACAATTTCTACTGCTGTCATACTTGTACCTACCTATATTTTCATATCAAAACCGCCTGAGGTTTTAACGCTTACCTTTCCGCTATTTTTTTCCCCCGCCTTTTTCTTTTTGTTCCGGCGATCTTCGTATTCATTGCTTCCCTTCTCACGGGCATCAAATTTTTTCTCCGGATTATCAGAATCATTCGCGTGGTTGACCTGTTTCATATGATGCACAGTATCTTTTGCAAACTGTGTCTGCACATTCTGCTGCTGCAGCATGGCCTTATTATCTTCGTTCTGTTTCAAAGCGCTGATATCCTGGCTCCTTTGAACCATGCCGCTGAATTCCACTGGCCTGATTGACATGCTTTACCCTCCTTTTACAACGTACGGACCACCACTTCACCATGTTCCTTTAAGAACTTGGAAAATGTCCTTTCGCTCTTGATATTCATGCTAACCTCAGAAATATTTACGGTTACCCCCGGATAAATGCTGCCTTTTACTTTTATCTTGGCATTGTGAGACATTTGAATCTGTACATGTAGTTCCTTCAGTTCTTTTCGCTGGGTATTCAGCAATTGCTGTTTTTCTTTAAAGGAACGGGCAACTGTCTGAACCTGCTGAATCCGATCGGCGCTTAAGGGTTCCTTTTTCTGCATTTTCTCATTAAAGTTAACCAGAATGGGTCGTAACTGTTCCAGCTCTTTACTGATTTGAATGATGCTTTTCTGCAGATCTCCATAATGTTCTTTCACCGTAGGATCCACCCCCACCTCCAGTGTGGTAAGAGTTCCCATTGTGGAACCTATGGTCTGTGCTTCGATCAGATTACCGGCCCGGATCACTCCGCCGTTTACAAAGCCTTTTTTTCCGCCGACGCGGATATCTGTCCCGGCTGACACCTGGCTGTGCAAAATGGAATCTGTTTCAATATAACCGCCTGAAATTACTGTAGCATTTTCTATAAATTTGGTGATAATATTATCTTTTGCCTGCACTCGGCCCTTTCCCATGCCGTGAATGCCCCGCTTCACAATAATCTGGCCTCCTGCAGAAAGAAATGCAGCTTCTACCACGCCTTCTATAACAATATCTCCTTTGGCAGTTACAGAAAATCCGCTTTTAATGTTGCCTTTGACGGTAACATTGCCGTCATAAACGATATTTCCAGTTGAAGTGTCCACATCTGCAGGCACCTCAAAAACGTCTTCCACAAAAACTTTGCCGTTTACCAGACTGGCATGACCGGTAACGCCGGAATAAATCTCTGTCATATCTTCGGAAAGGGTAATATTATTTCCAAACTCCAGCTTCAGCGATTTGGCCTGCCTTCCCTGAATTTCGCCTCCGAAAACATCTTTTCCAGGCTTTCCGGGCACTTCCCTGTGAAGTTTTGCGAGTACCTGCCCTTTTTCTACCCGGCTGATAGTGTTTAACTCATAATAATTAACTGATCCATCTTCATTTTTTTTCGGTTTTAGATTATGGTTTGTATTGAAAAAATATTCAATTTTGGCATCCTTTCCATTAATTGGCGGAATTCCTTTGGCCATAATATAATTTGTACAATAATGGCGATCCTGGAGAAATTTCTGAATTTCTTCCTGCTTGAGCCCTACAGTAACCTTACGGAACGACAGATCGGAAACAATTTCCTCTGCTGTCATCAATTTTCCTTTGTTGGAAGGTGGATAGAACCGGCAAAAAACTAACATTTTATCAATGGAAATGTTCACCTCCATCTGTTCGTTTTCATAGGTTCCGTTCCATGTGCCTACGTAAACTTCCTGAACTCCTTCTGTAACAGTTACGGCACGGTTTAACTCTTTTACATCATACATACCATAACCCTTAGAGTCCAGATAAGCTACTACTTCTTTGTACTCTGACGGTTTGCCTCCCTCTTTCGGCGGATATACCTGAAGGAATACTCCCGCATCTCTTATATCTAATTTGAAATACCCATTTTTGCTCTCCATAGCATCAACCACCTAATCCGTTAATATATTCATGTAGGGTCCCATTGTTTTTTTCATCTTCATCAAAGCTTTTGTATGAAGCTGTGATATACGGGATTCCGACACCTCCAGTACGTTACTGATTTCTTTTAATGTTAAATCTTCATAATAATATAAAGTAATTACTTTTCGCTCCTTTTCTGTCAAAACCTGAAGTGACTCTTCCAGCACCTTCTTTAATTCTTCTTCAGCAACAGCGTCTTCCGGCTGAATAAAGTGGGAATTGCCTCTGGCATCCATGGTCGGTTCCATTCCCTGTTCCACATATTCATTCAGGGAAACCACATTCGTAATCTTAAGCTGCGTCTGCCAGTTCAGCAATTCATCGCTGCTTACTTCCAGTTCACTGGCGATTTCCTCATCTAAGGCGGTCCTTCCGGTTCTTGTTTCTATCTTTTTAATTGCCCCGTCAATTTTCTTCTGCTTCTGGCGTACGGTTCTGGGAATCCAGTCCATTTTCCGTATTTGATCCAGAATGGAACCTCTGATTCTGAGACTGGCATACGTTTCAAACTTTACATCTTTATTTACATCAAACTTATCTATGGCGTCAATTAAACCAAAAATTCCATATCCCACCAAATCATCATATTCCACATTATATCCAAGATACATGCTCAGCCGCCCTGCCACAATTCTGACAAGCGGCGCATACTCTACAATAATTCGTTCTCTTAATTCTGCTGTGGGTTTCTTTAAGAAATCTGCCCACAATCGTTCTCTTTCCGCTGCGTTCATCCAAAGCCCCCAAGACTAACAGAAACTGCCTACCGGCTGCCTGTATTATTTTTTTCTTCTTTTGCGGAATCATCCTGGTCTTCTGGAAATTCTGCCTGGGTTTCCGTTTCTTCGGCATTCTCTCCTTCTTCCCCCTCCGCTGCCTCTTCCGTGGCTTCTTCTGGTTCTTCCTTGAAATTTTTATCTAACAACAGTTTCGCAACACAACCCAGGATATAAAATATAATTAAAACGATGACCCATGTTTTTACAAACTGCTTCGTTTCCATCCGTGTGAGAAATCCTATAATACAAATTGCCAGTCCTGCAACCAAAGTAATAATGATCGGCACCTGTTTTGTTTTCATATCCTGTCACCCTTTTAAATAGATTTAATGGTTTTGCCAACTGCTTTAATCCGAAATTCCCCGGTTGCCGTATACAATTCTACGGTACGTCCATAGTTCAGCCCGGTATCCTCTGCCAATAAGGGAATCCCAAGCTGCTTTAATTTTCTCCGGGAAGCCTGCGCATTGCGCTCTCCTACATTTCCAATAGTAGAAAGTCCGCTGACTTCAAACATTTTTGCTCCTCCGGCAATTTTTGCAACAAGGCGTCTTTTATTGGCGCCTGCCGCCACTACCCGCCGAACTAATTCTTCAATTCCTGTATCTGCAAACTTGGCAATATTTGAATTGTTCCGCATCTGCGTACTGTCCGGAAGCATGATGTGCGCCAATCCTCCGATTTTTAAGACCGGATCATAAACGGCAATTCCGATACACGATCCAAGTCCGAGAGTGGTAATCATATCATCGCCTTTACATATATTCAAATCTGCCATTCCAACTTTAATTGTAGCCATAACTCCTTGCTCCTCTTATAGTGCAATCCCCAGTGAAGTTAAAATCTTATCATAGGAATCTACATCTGGCATTAATATAAAGAATCCCTGTATCTTAACATCATCTCCAAATTCTGTCTGTATCAAAAGTGCGTTATCCCCATATTGTCCAAACTGGATTGCCGGCACGCTTAAAATAGCAGCTGCCATGTCAATGGCAAGATACGGCACAGATGCAGTAATTACCATATTTGTCATTGTCGATAACGCAGACAAGTAAGAACCGGAGATAATATTTCCAATCTCCCGGATTGCAGATAAATCCATATCATTAAATTCTTCTGCATAGTCGTCCGGTCTGCCCATCAGATGATTTACCAGATAATGAGCGGATTCCATTTTCAGCAGGAACATCATACTTCCGCTGATATCACTTTCTACTTCCAGAAAAATTCCCACAATGGTTTCCTCCTCTGCTGAAATCGCAGTGGGCAGCTCCTGAAAGGTCAGAAATTCTATCTTTGGAACTGCCATATTTACTTTCAGGTTCAGCATATTAGAAATTGCAGTGGTAGCGTTTCCGGCTCCGATGTTTCCAATCTCCTTAAGAACATCAAAATACATTTCATTAACCTGATCCAAACTAAACTTCGCCATGGCTCTTTTCTCCTTAATTACGAACAAGCTGCTGCCCAAACTCCTTTTTTGCTGCAGCAGCCTTTTACATTCTAACTACACAGTTTCTGTTTCATCAATAATGCTGTTGGTGTCAAACAGAGAAATCAGTTCGTCTCCGTGTTTGCCAACGCCGTTGATAAAGTTGCTCTTATTATTCTTAGCATCATAAGCCACTTTATCAATCTCATCCGGGCCAAGGGTTACCACCTCTTTTACTTCATCCACAATGAGCCCGAGAACGCCATGCTCTTCCAGCTTCAGTATAATGATCCTGGTAACGTCCGTGAATACATCCGGCTCAAGATCCATCTTGGTGCGAATGCTCATTACCGGTACGATTTCTCCGCGCAGATTGATGATTCCTTTAAAATAAGACTGTGCTTTCGGCACCCTGGTAATCTTCTGCATCCGGACAATATTATCCACATAACTGATGTCAATTCCGTATTGTTCACTGCCGATTTTTACTACAATGAACTGTTTCTTGCCATTTTCTACCACAGATATATTGTTAGCCATAGTAACACCCCCTAAAATAATGTATTAACATCCAGGATTAATGCCACTTCGCCGTCGCCGAGAACGGTGGCTCCGCTGATAATCTTGGTACTGTTGTTAATGTATTTGCCCAGGGATTTGATAACAATTTCCTGCTGGCCATTCAATTCATCTACAATAAGTCCGGCAAATTTATCACCCTTGCGTACAATAATTACCGTGAGACTTTCTTTTTCTTCCTCTTCCGGCTCACAATCCAGAAGCTGATCCAAGCGGATCAGCGGAATTACCATTCCGCGGATATGTATCACTTCTTTTGCCTGGACAAACTTAATCTCGTCTGCCAAAATTTCTTCGATTGTCTCAATAGAACCAAGGGAAATCGCATATTTTTCCCCGCGCACTTCCACCATAAGAGCCTGAATAATTGCCAGTGTCAGCGGAAGACGGACGGTGAACTTAGAGCCTTCGCCCAGGATGCTCTTTACTTCCACATCGCCGCCTAAGGCTTCAATGTTGGATTTGACAACATCCAGTCCTACGCCTCGACCTGAAACGTCAGAAATCTGTTTCGCCATGGAAAAGCTAGGCATAAACAGAAAATCAATAATTTCTTTCTGACTCAGAGCTGCTCCCTGTTCCGGCGTAATCAGGCCCCGTTCAATGGCTTTATTTTTGACATTTTCCGTATCAATTCCATTACCGTCGTCGCTTACTTCAATAATGACATTATTCCCTTCCTGGAAAGCATTCAGGTGAATGGAACCCGTCTCCGGCTTGCCTCTCTTTCTTCGTAGTTCAGCGCTTTCAAGGCCGTGATCCGCAGAATTACGGAGCAAATGCTGCAAAGGATCGCCAATCTGATCCACTACGGTACGATCCAGCTCTGTATCTTCGCCAGTCATATACAGTTCCATCTTTTTATCCAGTTTCTTGGATAAGTCACGGATCATCCGCGGGAATTTCTGCACAACGCTTTCAATAGGAACCATTCGGACTTTCATCACAGATTCATGAAGCCCTGTGGTAATTCGTTCCAGATACTCTATCTGCTCATGAAACGCCTGGGAGTTAGAACTGCCAACGCCTCCATCCGATGTGGAACCAATTGATACCAAAGAGTTCTTTGCAATAATCAGCTCGCTGACCTGATTCATCAACGCATCTAATTTCTCAATATCCACACGAACCGTCCGGTTTGTCACCGGCTTTCCGGTTGTCTGCTTTTTCCCAGTCTGCGCCTGTGCCTGAGGTTTCACCCCGGCTGCCGGAACCGGTACAGCAGCCTCTTTTTTCTGCTCCTGTTCTTTAGCAGCTGCCGCAGCCTCCTCTTCCTTCTTTGCCGCTGCAGCGGTCAGTTCTTTATATTCAACCTTTTCTCCCACTACCTCTTCAATTTCAGAAACAGCTTTGGAAACTTCCAGAATCTTATCCAGCTCAGCTTCACTGGCGCAATAAAAACTAAAATCAAATCCGAATTTCTCATCTTCAATATCCTGAGAGGTGGGATTATACACAATGATATTTCCGAAATCTTCTACTGCTTTAAAAACAAGAAATGCTCTTGCAGCTTTCAAAAGGCAGTCTTCCTGGATATAAACTGTTATACCGTACAGTTTCATGCCCTTTTCTTCCGATACCCGAAGCTCTTCTTTTTCTTTTTCAGAAAATTCGATATCCAGATACTTCTTTTGAAATCTGTCTCCGTTGTCATGTTTGGCCGGATCTTCTTTCTCTGCCGGCTTCTCTTCCTTTGCGGGTGCACTCCCGGTTCCTGCTGCCAGAATATCATTCAGTTCCTGAATAATTGCCTCATTGTCATCTATGCCTTCTTCTGAACTTTCTTTTACGTTTTCCAAATACGTGTCAATGGCGTCAAGACATTGAAACAACACATCCACAAGGCCGCTGGTAACGCTCATATTACCGCTGCGGACTTCCTGAAATACGTTTTCCATATCATGAGTCAGCCGCTGCATGCGCTTAAATCCCATGGTCCCTGCCATTCCTTTCAGGGAATGGGCCGCACGGAAAATTTCGTTGATAGTATCCATATTCTCCGGGTCTTTCTCCAGACTCATGATACAATCCGAAAGGTTCTGCAGATGTCCATTTGTTTCATCAATAAAAATCTCAAGGTATTGGCTTACATCCATACTACTGTACCCCCACATTCTTTATTATCGTTTGTGCAACTTCTGTTAAGGGAACTACCTCGTCTACAACGCCAGCCTCAGCAATTGCCTTCGGCATTCCGTATACCACACAGGACTTGGCGTCCTGCGCAATTACGTGAATTCTCTTTTTCTGCTTCAGGGAAAGAATTCCTCCTGTCCCGTCTGCACCCATTCCGGTAAGCACAACACATACAATCTCATCATATCCGCTGCTTCGCAAAGATTCATACGTCACATTGGCGCAGGGCCGAAGCCCGCCGATAGCCGGTGCGTCATTTAAATGGACCACATGCCTGCCGTCCGGCTTCTTCTGGATCTCCATGTGCTTTCCCCCGGGGGCGATATAAACACATCCTTTGTCCAAAACTTCACCTTCTTCTGCCTCTTTGACTGCAATTTTGCTGACTTCATTCAAACGGTCCGCCATAGACTTCGTGAAGCCTACCGGCATATGCTGAACCAGGACCATAGGCGCATCCATATTCTCCGGAAGATAGGGTATGACACTCTGCAATGCCTTAGGACCTCCCGTGGAACATGCAAGAGCAACCAGCCTGTTTCCGCCTTTTCCGGATGATTTCCTGGGCAGCTGAACCTCTTTTACCGCTGCCGGCTTCTCCGGCCCCTTAGCGCCTGACGAAAGAATATTCTTGGCATTGTCAGATCTGACCACCGCTTTCAGTACACGCAATAAACTTCCCTTGAAATCGTCTCCCTTTGCCTCAATGATATTGCCGGGCTTTGTGACAAAATCAATTGCTCCCAGCTCCATGGCACGTATGGTAATATCCGCATCCTTCACGGTTAGGGTGCTCACCATAATAATGGTAGCCTTAATTCTCTCCTGCTGTAGTTTTTCCAGTAATTCCAGGCCATCCATCCGAGGCATGTTTACGTCCAAAATCACAGCGTCATAGCTGGTTGTTTTCAGTCTTTCATATGCCTCCAGGCCATCTTTGCAAACATCCGTTGCTTGAAATGTACTATCTGCGTTGATTATATCACAAATAAGTCTTCTCATAAGTGCAGAGTCATCAACCACTAAAATATTTTTTTTCATAATATCACCCTTTTTGTCTGCTTCTGCGTTCTTGTTCAAAAATATATTTTATGATCAGTTCCCGCTTCTTTTCATCTTTCATGATAAAATTGACACGATATTCGTATTTCTCTTCTTTTTGCCTGGGTTCCACTTTCTGGCAAATCACAATCTTCCCCATTAGTTCCAGAGGATAATCCATCCTTTCGTTTACCAGGCGGATAGCGATCAGAAGATGGCTGCCTTCCTCTGCCGGCTGGTCTGAGACAAAGCGAATGCCTCCTCCGCTGATATCTACTGCCACAGCATCTTTCACCAACTCCTCCGGATATGTTAATCTATGATGTTCTTTTAATTCTGTGATATCGTCAATTTCAGTTTCCTCTTCGGTGATAATCATATACTGGATATCCATCACGCATTCAAACCGGTAAAATTCACGTCTCTGAAATTTTTCCAGAGGGCTTTTAAGCTCCAACAGCATCAGATAGACATTTTCCTTACGGTAACGGTTTTTAATATGGGCAACGCAGCGATACATTCCCGCCTTTGTATAAAACAAAGCCTCCAGCCTGACACCGCTGGGAGGAGCATCGATCTTCCCTTTTACAATAGGAACCAACAATTCCATGGAACCGTCTTCCTGCACATGTTCCACCATACTGCGATAAGCCGGCGGATATTCCCCCAGCTTTTTTCCCTGTTCTACCTGTTGGAGAATCCGTATTTCTACTTTGTCTCCCGTTTTGACAACATTGGATTTCATATGCTAACCTCTCCTATAAATAAAGCGGGAAAGCAGCTGCATAATTCCTTTTTTTGCATGTAAAGGAACTGTATTCCCATCCAGGAGATTTCCTGTCAATACTTCAAAAGCCCGGCTGGACTTTGCTTCAGGATAAAGAATACTTACCGGCTGCTGCTGACGTACCGCCTTTTCCATTGCTGAATCCTGGGGAATCATTCCAAGGTATTCTAAATTGCCCTTTAAGAATTGTCCCACTACAGCATTAAGCTTCTCATAAATTCCCATTCCTTCTTCTTCTGTCACCACACGGTTGGAGATTACTTTAATCTTTGTCTGTGCCTGACGAAACTCCGGATTCCGATGCAGCGCTTTCAGCAGGGAATATGCATCCGTCAGAGAACTGGGTTCTGAGGTGGCGAGCAGCAGGATTTCAGGGCTGGCCATCACGAATTCCAACACATGATCCGATATTCCGGCGCCGGTATCTATCAGAATAACATCAGCAAGATCATCTAATTCTGATAAATTATGCACCAGGAATTTCAATTTTTCTTTGGATAAGTTATTAACGCCTGTAATTCCTGAGCCGCCGGATATAAATCCGATATCCATAGGACCCGGAGTAATAATCTCCTGTATGGTCTTTCCGCGGTAAATCAAATCACTTAAATTATATTTAGGTATTGCGCCAAACATGATTTCCACATTTGCAAGGCCTAAATCTGCATCAAAGATAATGACTTTTTTTCCAAGTCTCTGCATGTGAACTGCCAGATTTACCACTACATTTGATTTGCCCACACCGCCTTTCCCGCTGGTAACGGTAAAAATGCGCGCTTTCGGTGCGGACTGTTGATTTTTTTTCACTATGTTTCTTAACTGTTCTGCCTGGTCCATACTTATTTTCCTCCAAGCAGATGTTTTACAATTTTCTGCGTATTAAAAATCTCAATATCCTCCGGAACGTTCTGTCCATAAGTAGAATAAGACAAATCCGCCCCGGTATAAAGTTTCATATTCAGGATATTTCCATAACAACTGGTTTCATCTAATTTGGTAAATATCAGCTTAAACTGGAAGTTCTTTTTGTAGATATCTGCAATATCAATCAGATCCCGATATTTTGTAGTTGCACTCAAGACCAAATATACTTCTTTCTGATATTCTCCCGGTATCCTGTCAATCAACTCTTTTGTTTCATTCCGCTGTTCCTCATTTTTATGGGAAAACCCTGCGGTGTCAATCAACACCAAATCATATTCCTCTGATTTCTTTATTTCTTCATTTAATTCTTCCGAAGAATATACTATATTTAGTGGAGTATCCATGATATTCGCATAAGTTCTAAGCTGCTCTGCCGCCGCAATACGATAAGTATCTGCGGTAAAGAGCGCTACTTTCTTCCCTTTTTCCATCTTGAACCGTGACGCAATCTTGGCAATCGTAGTAGTTTTGCCCACTCCGGTAGGACCGATAAAAAAGACTACCTTCGGCTTGCGTTCTGACAGTTCAACGGGCTGAGGCTGTCCAAACTTCAAAATCATTTTCTGATAAATACTGGACAGAATCAGGTCTACACTGGCTCCTCCTTTCATTACTTTTTCCACTTCATCTATAATCTGGTTGACATACTTTTCATCTACTTCATTATCCAGCAATATACTGTATATCATTTTAATAAATTTAAAATTTTCATCCACTGGCGCCTCCTTCGGCAATTCTTCCGGCTGCTGGGGCGACAACTTTTCCTCCAACAGCGACTGCAGGCTTTCTAACTTTTCTTCCAGATTATTCTCTACTGCATTTTCTTTTTTCTTCTCTTCCATATTCGGCATTTTAGGCTGAACTCCCATAGAAGAAGCCCATGTGTTTTCCACCGAGGCAAACACTTCTTTTACCGGTTCCGGCTTAGGGATGGCAATAGGCTCATCCGCCGCAATATTAATATTTCCCGGCGCCGGCGGCAGAGGCGCCGGCATTTTGGCTGCTGAAGACTGTTCCATTTCTTCAATGGCCGCAGTTACCTCAAAGACAGAAGTTTTAAAAGAACGCAAAAAACCTTTGGGTTTCACTTCTTTCACATTCATAATTACCGTCTGGGGTCCAAATTCTTCTTTTGCCTTTGCAGTGGCTTCTTCTTCTGTTCTTCCCTGAAATTTCTTTATCGTCATGAAAGGCTCACCATCCCTACTGATTGTAATTCTACATTGGACTCAACCTCATTGTAAGAAACAACAATCAAGTCCCTGAAATAGTCTTCTGTCAATTTCTTAAAATACATACGCACAATCGGCGATGTGATAATAATAGCATTCTTGCCAAGATTCTCCAGTTTGGCAATCTCCGTTTCCAGCGACGCCATAATCGCTTTGGTTTTCTCCGGATCCAAAGTCAGATATGCTCCCTGTTCCGTCTGTTTTACAGAACCCATAATTTCCTGTTCCAGCTTGGGATCTAAAGTAATGACACTGGTAACCTCATTTGCCGGAAAATATTTGCTGGAAATCGCCCGTTTCAAACTCTGCCTTGCATATTCCGTCAGCACATCTGTATCCCGGGTAGTGGCTGCATGATCTGCCATTGTTTCAAAAATCGTAAGCAAATCCCGAATGGATATTCCCTCTCGAAGCAAATTCTGCAATACTTTCTGAATCTCTCCGATGCCAAGGAGTTTGGGTATCAGCTCTTCCACAAGAGTTGGGTTCGTCTCTTTGATATTATTCACAAGATTCTGTACATCCTGACGGGACAGCAGCTCGTCAATATGCATCCGGATTACTTCCGTCAAATGGGTTGCAATGATGGAAGGCGGATCCACCACTGTATAGCCCAGGCTTTCTGCACGTTCTCTCTGACTCTCTGTGATCCAGAGGGCCGGCAGATGGAAAGAAGGTTCAAAGGTTGGAATTCCGGAAATTTCTTCTTCCACAAACCCAGGATTCATTGCCATATAATGGTCAAATAAAATCTCTCCTTCTGTGACCTGAATTCCTTTGATTTTGATGATATATTGATTGGGATTCAGCTGTATGTTATCCCGAAGACGAATAATCGGCACAACCGTGCCAAGTTCCAGTGCAATCTGCCTTCGGATCATAACCACGCGATCTAAAAGATCGCCGCCCTGATTTACATCCGCCAGCGGAATGATCCCATAGCCGAATTCCAATTCTATCGGATCTACCTGAAGCAGAGAAACAACATTCTCCGGCCTTCGAATCTCTTCCGCCTGTTCTTCTGCCATGTCCACTTCTTCTTCGATGGCTTCAATGCCAATGCTGGTCTCCATGCTTCTGCCTGCAATCAAAAATGCAATTCCAAGAAGAATAAACAACCTCCAGTCCAAAGGCGTTGCAAGTCCCAGGAAAATTAAAACTGCTCCTACAATATATAATACTTTTGGAATTCCAAACAACTGCCGAATCAGCAGATCGCTGAAATCCGCTTCTTTGGAGGCTTTTGTTACCAGAATACCAGTTGCCAGTGAAATCAGCAGCGACGGAATCTGGCTGACAAGCCCGTCACCGATGGTAAGAATGCCATATTGATTCAGGGCATCGCCAATTTCAAGTCCCTGCCGGGTCATACCCATGGCAATTCCGCCCACCAGGTTAATCAGGGTGACAACAATGCCTACCGTAGCGTCTCCCTTAACATACTTGGTTGCGCCGTCCATAGCGCCGAAAAAGCTGGATTCCTGCTGTATCTTATCCCGACGCTCTCTTGCCTGTTTCTCATTGATGGTTCCTGTATTCAAATCCGCATCAATTGCCATCTGCTTTCCTGGCATAGCGTCCAGGGTAAATCTTGCGGTTACTTCCGACACACGCTCAGAACCTTTGTTGATTACAATCAGCTGAATTAAAATCATAACTACGAAAATAATGGCGCCGATAATCAGATCATTTCCGCCTACGAACTGTCCAAAGGTACGTACTACGTTTCCCGGATCTCCTGTATTCAGAATCAAACGTGTGGAAGAAACATTCAAAGAAATACGGAAAATCGTAGTAAACAAAAGCAAAGTTGGAAAAAATGACATATCCAGCACTTCTTTTACAAACAAGGCATTCATCAATATCACCAACGCAATGGATATGTTAAATGCCAGCATGATATCTAATAGAATAGAAGGAATTGGAACAATAAAGAATATAATTGCCGCCAGTATGTACAGCGCAATTCCCATATCTGCCTTCTTCATGCTGATTTCTCCTTTCGTTGTTTACTACTGCAATTTATCTATTTTCTCTCAGGCTGTACACAAAAGCAAGCACTTCCGCCACTGCCTGATACAATTCCGGCGGCACTTCTTCTCCAACATCCACGTTGGCATAAAGCATCCGCGCCAGAGGCTTATTTTCTACAATTTCTATCTGATGCTCTTTTGCAGCTTCCCGTATCTTCATGGCAAGATAATCTTCTCCTTTTGCAACTACAACAGGAGCGGAATACTGGCTGGCATCATATTTGATCGCCACTGCATAATGGGTAGGGTTGGTAATTACCACATCAGCGCTTGGAAGGCTCTGCATCATGCGCCGTTGAGAAGCTTCTCTCATTCTGGAACGCTGACGCCCCTTAATCTCTGGATTTCCTTCTGTATTCTTATATTCATCTTTTACTTCCTGTTTGGTCATCTTCATGTCTTCTTTGAACTTATGCTTCTGATAAAACCAGTCTGCAATTCCAACAATCAGATATACCAAGCTGATCTTCAGTCCCGCATCAATTACAATAGAGCCTACCAGCAAAATCACCTGCAGCAAAGGAATGTCATACAACAAAAACAGTTCATTCTGATGATCCCTGATGGCTGTATACGCCACATAAATAATCAAACTTATTTTAGCAATAGATTTCAGCAATTCAAACAGGGAATCCTTAGAAAAGATTCGCTTAAAACCACTTAAAGGATTCAGTTTGCTGAACTTTGGCTTCATGGGCTTGGCCGTCACCTTCCATCCAACCTGAACAATATTCGTCAGCAATGCAACGGAATACCCAATTAAAAATACCGGGAGCAAAATCTTAACAATTGTTCCAAGTGTGTGATTCATCACCGCCGTTGCCAGCTTCACCGACATGCCTCCAATGCTTTCATCTATAATGTCCGGAATTTTACGATATAATACCGGAAAGCTTTGAAACAGATTTTCTCCAATATAGGAAATAAATATTTTCAAGGTTACAAATAATGCAATCAGACCTAAAGCGCTGTTCAATTCCTGGCTTTTTGCCACCTGTCCTTCGTTCCTGGCATCCTGCAGCTTCTTGGATGTGGCAGGTTCTGTCTTTTCTCCGCCGTTTCCTTCTTTCGCGAACCACTGCAGATTATATTCCATAAAAAAACAAGATTCTTCTCTCAATTTCAATACATTCCTTCAATGACGGAAACAATCATTTTCTTCATTTCCCTGAAAATAAAATTTGAAACATCCGGGAGCAGCACAATAGTCAAAAACATAATGGAAAAACCTATTAAAATCTTAAGCTGCATTCCCACTGCAAACATATTCATCTGAGGAGCTACCTTTGCCATAATTCCCAGAATGCAATTCAATATCATACTGGTTGCAAAAATAGGAAGAACAATACGAAATCCAATCACCATTAAATCTGTCATGTACATGGTCATGGTTCCCATAAGGTGAGTCCAGTCAAACGCCGTCCCATTCACCGGAATAACCTGATAAGTGTCAATAAACGCCCGCAAAATATAATGATGCATATCCGTTATAATCAGAAGCAGCATTATAAAATAATTATACATGGTTCCGGTAAGTCCTGACTGGGAGTGAGTGGTAGGATCGTAAATATTTGCCATAGCAAGTCCGATTTCCATATCAATCACTTTACCTGAAAACACAATAATGGAATTACAAATATTTGCCGCAAAACCAATGAGCAGACCTGTAATTCCTTCTTTCAGAACGATGATGGCAAACTCAATTACTCCGGAATATTCCATAACTTCTTTGGGCAATATAACCTGATACAAAATCAGCGAAAGAAACACTGACAGTCCAATCTTTACCCGGGCCGGGGTATTATTCATTCCAAAAAACGGAGCAATAAAGACAAATGACGCAACCCTTACCAATATCATCAAAAAATATTCAAATGTATATAATGTAAACTCATAGTTTATCATACTGTCTCAACCTAACGCAGATACAGGCCGAAATTACTCCAAAGTTCAGTCATAAAGCCTGCCAGATTCTCCAGCATCCAGCCGCCTAAAAGCATCATCCCCAAAAAAACAACAAGAATCTTGGGCACAAACGTAAGCGTCTGTTCCTGAATGGAAGTGACTGTCTGAAAAATACTGACAATCAGACCTATAATCAATGAAATCAACAACAAAGGCGTAGATACCTTGATGATCAAAAATAATGCTTCCCTCGCAATATCCAATACCTGTCCTTCTGTAATCATCTGTTCTTACCTCTATACTCTGCAACCACTTGTTTTCACAAGTGGTTGTTACTCAATGAAATGTTTTAACCAGACTGCCGATCACAAGATCCCATCCATCTGCCAGTACAAAAAGCAGAATTTTAAAGGGCATGGAAATCGTTGTAGGCGGCAGCATCATCATACCCATGGACATCAATACGGAAGCAACTACCATATCAATGACAATAAAAGGAATGTAAATCAGAAAACCGATAATAAACGCTGTCCGCAGCTCACTGATAATAAATGCCGGAATTACCACATTCATAGGAATGGGTTCTAACGTCTCCGGCTCACTTAAATCCATACCCGTCATATCAATCTCCGCAATATCACAAAACAGCTTTAGATCTTTCCTCTGCATTTCCTTATACATAAATCTTCGGATTGGATCTTCAATCCGCTCCAACGCTTCTTCCTGATTAATCTCATTGGCTTCCAAGGGCTGAATCACAGTTTCGTTAATTTCAGAAAATACCGGATTCATAATAAACAGCGTTAAAAACAACGCAAGCCCTATCAACACCTGATTAGGAGGTACCGTTTGAGTTCCCACAGCTGTCCTTACAAAATGCAATACAATAATAATTCTTGTAAAGGACGTAAGCATAATCAGAATCGACGGCGCCAGCGAAATTACTGTGAGTACCAACAGAATCCGAATATTGGCAGATAAATTGCCTTCTTCATTATTCCAACTGAAAGTAAGGCCATTTGTCGTGCCCCTCTCTGCCGGCTGCGTATTCGGCGGATTCAATTCCCCTATTTCCTGCCTTGTCTCATCTGTCACCTGCTGATTGTCATTCTGATTGTTATTTGATGCAGCCCCTGTTGCATCCGCACTTTGGCTGAACATCAAAAACAATGCAAGCAATAGCGTCATTGTCCCAAAGGCAAAGGAAACTCTACAGTATATTTTTTTCCGTTTTTTCATTGCGCTTTTCCTACTTCCTGGGAATTTTTTTCTTCAAGTTCTCCAATATTTCCTGAAAACTCTCATTCAAATTGATTTCTTTCCGGTCTTCTGCAGAGGGAAAATGCGTCAATTGCTCTCCCGTTAATTCCGTTAATACATTTATGGTATCTTTGCAGACGGAAATAACCAGATATTTCTTTCCAACCTGAATAATCTGAATAAACTTATTATTGCTTACCCGAAATGTCTCAATCACCTGTATATTTTTATGAAGCGTGATCCCCTGCTGGTAGCCCGCAATCCATTTGGTAACCAGATACGTAAGCACCAGCACAAACAGGAAAATCAACAATATGCCAATCAGTTGGAAAAAACTCTCCCATCCTGAGGAAATTTCCAGTAAAACCATATTATCCAACTACTTTTTTTACAGCTTCCAACACTCGTTCTGCCTGGAAAGGCTTTACAATGAAGTCTTTTGCCCCAGATTGAATCGCTTCAATAACCATCGCCTGCTGCCCCATTGCAGAACACATGATGACACACGCAGAAGGATCGCTGGCCTTAATCTGCTTTAATGCCTGAATTCCATCCATTTCCGGCATGGTAATATCCATCAATACCAAATCCGGTTTTGTCTCATTGTACTTCTCTACTGCTTTCAGGCCGTTCTCGGCTTCTCCTGCAATATTGTAGCCATTCTTGGTAAGAATGTCCTTGATCATCATTCTCATAAAAGCTGCATCATCACAAATTAAAATATTCTTTGCCATATCCTTTTCTCCTTGATATCACTTTAATTTATTTGTTTTCTTAGTTATTTATTATTTCGGTAATACGCACGCCAAAACTTTCTTCCAGCACTACGACTTCGCCTTTGGCCACGTATTTACCATTAACCAACACATCAATGGGCTCCCCTGCAATCTTATTTAACTCAATGATTGTACCAGGAGCAAATTCCAGAATATCATGAATTGATTTACTGGTTCTTCCAAGTTCCACTGTAACATCAAGGGGAACGTCCATAATCAACCCAATATTTTCCTGCTGCGTAATAGGATTAAAATCTCCGGTAAATGCCTGAAACTGCGCCGGCTGTACATTCACCGGCTGTTGGGCATACATCTGCGACATATCACCCATCGGCATTCCCATCATCGGCTGACCCATCGGCATTCCCATCATCGGCTGACCCATTGGCTGGCCCATCGGCTGAGACGCAGGAGCCGACTGCGGTGCAGGAGCCGGCGCCGGAGAAGTATCTGCCGGTGCAGCGGAAACATCCGCTTCCATATTATTTGCCACACTGGAACACATTTCTTTTGCAAAAGAAATCGGATACAACTGCATAATTTCACTGTTTATCAAATCTCCGATTTCCATTTTAAATGAAATCTTGACAAAACGGCCGGCTAAAAACTCATCGATCTCTTCTCCGCTTATAGTGTCTTTCAAATCCACCAAATCAGCGGAAGGAGGGCTGATATCAATCATCTTATTCAGCATTGATGAGAGAGAGGTGGCTGCACTTCCCATCATTTGATTCATAGCTTCACTGATTGCGCTTAAGTGAAGTTCTCCCAGTTCTCCGTCCAGATTTGTGCCGTCTCCGCCCATCATCAAATCTGTAATAATCTTAACGTCCTGTTCCTTCAATACCAACAGATTGCTTCCGTCCAGGCCCACAGTATAGGCAATCCTGATAAACACACAGGGTCTTTCATATGCTTCGACAATATCATCCCAACTGGCAAATGTAACAACCGGCGTGGAGATATCCACTTTCCGATTCACCAGCGAAAACAACGTTGTGGCTGCCGTTCCCATACTGATATTGGAAATCTCGCCTATCGCGTCGATTTCATCCGGCGTCAGGTCATCCATTCCATCTGCCCCGTTGATTGCGTCCATTCCGGAATCATCATTCAACAGAGCGCTAATCTCTTCCTGTGATAAAACTCCATCCATTCCATCCATAACGTCACTGCTCCTCTCTGATTACTGATGTAACTCTTACTGCATACAGATCGCCAGACGCACCAGGCAAAGCAGTAAACTTCTTGATATTTCCAACATATACATCCAGTTCATCTTCTACTTTTCTATCTAACCGAACAATATCTCCAACCTGAAGATTTATAAAATCACTGACAGAAATTACGCTTTTGCCTAACACAGCCTTAACCGGCATAGGAGCTTTGGAAATCACTGATTCAATAATTTCCGTATATTCCTGTTCTCCCCGGGCCTGCATCGTAGAAAACCAGAATTTGGTATTTAATTTGTCCATGACATCTTCCAATGTCATATAGGGCAGGCAAATATTCATCATGCCTTCTACATCGCCGATTTTCATATTAATTGTAATAATGGCAATCATCTCACCTGGAGAAATAAACTGCGCAAACTGGGAATTCGTCTCAATACGTTCCAGCCTTGGATGTATCTCAATTACATTTTCCCATGGCTCTCTGAGCAGGTTGATGCATACATTCATAATACGTTCAATAATCAGCAGTTCAATTTCTGAAAAATCGCGGCTCCGTTCCAAAGGGAGTCCTTCCCCGCCCAGCATACGATCCACCATAGCGTAACCCAGATTCGACGCCAAGTCTATAATGATACTGCCCGGCATCGGTGCAAAATTTACGATTCCCAGAAGCACCGGATTTGTCAGAGAATTAGAAAATTCCGAATATGTAACTGCCTCCGAATTCATCACTTCTACCTGTATGTTCTTCCTCAGATACGCAGGAAGATTTGTAGACAACAATCTTCCATAATGTTCGAATATAATTTCCATCGTTCTGAGATGTTCTTTGGAAAATTTCGCAGGCCTTGCAAAATCGTAATCCTTTACCTGTTTCTCGCCTGTGTCCTTAATCACATCCGCATCCAGTTCACCATTGCTTAAAGCGCTCAGCAGACTGTCTATCTCATTTTGCGATAAGACCTCGCCCATCTTCTCTCACCACCTGACATTTATCTTGTAATTTTCTGATTGGTATAAGTTGCTTTATTCGTAAGTGTAAGTAGGAAATGCTACACTTACAATAAAATCAGAATCAAACATCCGGCGGAGACGGGCCAGGATTTCATCCTGCACATCTGACTGGCTCTCCCGCATTTCTTCAATGGTATGGCTTCCCACAATCTTATTTACTTCATCTCTAATCAAATCCGCCTTGGCAGAAATTCCTTCCGGTCCGTAAGTTTTGTATCCTTCACTCTTATTATCCAATGCAAGGGATACAGAAATAACTGCATGATGCGCCTCACCGTCTTCTCCTGTCTTCAGATTAATGGTAAGAGCCTCTCCATCAGAAAGGCTGACAGTTTCTATCCGATCCATGGGAATATTCAAAGCAGAATTATCCTTACCTCCTTCCAATTCCAAATCAATGGCGGAACACACCTTTGTAATCAATTCATTCGCTTTCTTTGTCTGAGGCACAACGGAAATCATCAGGATCGCTGTTAAAACCAGATTCGCAAGTACCAGTGCCAAAATTAAAACACTCATTAGATTCTTTTTCATTGCTGTCTTTCCTTTCTAATTTGAATTATACGAATTGTATATTTTAATCTCTACCCTTCGGTTCCTTGCCCTTCCCTCAGGCGTTCCATTATCTGCCACAGGATTATATTCCCCGCATCCGGTCGCATTGATTTTCCCTGCTTCCAGAGCAGTCTTTCCTAATACATAATTCTTCACCGCAAATGCACGGTAAGCAGATAATACATCATTATTCTCGTACTGTTCGTTGCTTATGGGAACATTATCAGTATGTCCCTCTATATCAATCAGACTGCTGTTATAATTTTCTAAAATTAATGATAATTTATCCACAAGCGGAAGCGCATCTTCCCGTATCTGTGACTGGCCGGAATCAAAAAGCAGCGCACCGTTCAATGTAATGCGTACAAACTGGGCATTGGAATCCACTTCCACCTGATCTCCAATTCTCTGCTCTTCCAACATTTTCTCAATCTGTTCGGCCATTTCCTCCGATTCCTTCAAACCGGCTTCTGCCATCTCCTGTTTCAATGCCTCTTCCGGATTATTTTCCTCTTCCTCGTTATCTTCCCCTTCTTCATCGCTTTTCGAATTGGCTGCTTCCATATAATACTGATCCAATAACTGAAGCTGATTCACACCGGCAGCCACCATTTGTCCCTCCCCTATGGAAGAACCTCCCTGGGGCAGAATGCTGAAGCTGTGCTCTAAAGACTGAACCAGCGCTTCAAATTTATCCGCGTCCACAGAAGACATGGAAAACAGAAGCACGAAAAAGCAAAGCAGGAGATTCATCAAGTCTGCGAAGGTATTCATCCAATTGGCTGCTCCGCCGCCACCAGAATCCTTTTTCTTCTTCTTTGCCACTATTCTTCACCTCCGCCCTGATCCGTCATGCTTTCACGCATTTTCGGAGACAGGAAAGATTTTAACTTTTCTTCAATTACGCGGGGATTCTCACCTGCTTGAATAGACAGCAACCCTTCCACGGTAATCTCCTTGATTCTGATTTCTTCGTCATTATTTACTTTCAGCTTCGCCGCTGTAGGGTTACAAAGCCAGTTTGCAATCAAAGAACCATACAATGTGGTAACCAACGCAACTGACATGGACGGTCCTACCGTTGACGGGTCATCCAGCTTCGCCAACATATTAATCAGACCAATCAGCGTTCCAATCATACCCCATGCAGGACCTAATCCCTCCCATGTCTTCCAAAATCCAATATTTACATTATGCCTTTCTTCCACGCTGAGCAGATCCGCTTCCATAATTCCTCTGACCAGTTCCGGATCTGTACCGTCCACAACAAGCATAACGCCTTTCTTCAAAAATTCATCCTCAATGCCATTGGCAGCTTCTTCCAACGCCAGAAGTCCCTCTTTTCTTGCTATGTTAGATAAATCAATAATATTCTTAATTACTTCGCTGACATCTGACTTGGCATCTTTAAACGTCAGCGTAATTGATTTTAAACCATTGATAAAATCCGAAAGTTTGTGCGAAGCCAAGGTGCCTGCCATAGAACCTCCAATGGTAATAATAACCGAAGGCACATCCCAGAAGTCCCTCAGAAGGTTACCGCCACCATTGATAACACCAAACACAAACAAAAAAATTCCAAGTATAATTCCCAATATAGACGCTATATCCACTTTAGCCACCTGCCCTTTTCATCCATGAAATATATTCTATCCGTAAATCATGCTTATGGAGTGATATTTCATAAGCTATTCTTTTTCCAACCAGGGAAGACCGGTCGTCATAATTTCTCTCTTGTATAATATTACTAAATTTTTTATCTCTTGTCTACTTTCTTTTACAATTAATTTCTTCCCTGTTACAAAAGAAAGGACAGTATCCGGTGTTTCCTCCACGCTTTCAATCAACTCCGCATTGACAAGCGCCGTCGAACCATTTAGTTTCGTAACTTCTATCATGGAGCCTCACCTCACAGTAGATTGGGGAACTATATGATACAGTTCCCCAATATGATATTTCTGCCGCGCAGTATTCCGGTACGCCGGTTCCGAGTGCGGTATTATGATTTCAGCATTCAGAACCGGCGCCATGCCTGATTCATATCTCTATCCCGGCTCTATTTTTAATTACCGCTTAAGATTTACCAGTTCTTCCAACAAGGTATCGGAAGTTGTGATGATTCTGGAATTCGCCTGGAATCCTCTCTGGGTGGTAATCATTTCTGTAAACTCTGTAGAAAGATCTACATTGGACATTTCCAGAACTCCGCTGTCCATCTTACCGCCGTCTGCGGTGATGTCCTGGCCGATTCCGTCAAACTCACCGGAGTTCAAAGTAGTGCGGTAACAGTTGTCTCCCAGCTTCTCCAGACCGGATGGATTGGCAAACACTGCCACTGCAATCTGCCCCAGCAATACGGTATTGCCGTTATCGTAGCTTCCGAAAATCTGTCCGTCCTGACGAACCTGCAGACCGGTCAGGTCTCCTAATTTCTTACCGGTGCCGGTGGTCTTATCGGTCGCTCCTTTTAACAAATCCATGGTACAGCTTCCTGCATTATCGTAACATGTTGTCTGGCTAAAATCAACATTGATATTCTGGAATTGTGTGCCAAGTACGCCCATATTGAAAGATACGCTGTTATTTCCCTGTGCGCCGATATAATTGAAAGTACCTGCATTGGTTCCGCCTGAATTAAATACAAGCTGATATCCAACAACATTATCTGTATACCTATATTCTGCAGAAGTACCTACTATGTTGACGTTTGCGGTATTAAAATTCTGGAGCTGACTGCCCGTAAGCCCAAACACATCCGTGACAGAATAACTGATTGCGCCTCCGGCATTATGATAGGTACCGGTAGCAGTATCATAAGTCAGCTCATTTCCGTCTTTGTCTCTGATAGTCGTCTGATTAACACTTTCAAATCCCGCCTGCATCTTATAGGTCCTGGTAACCGGCGTACCTGCCGCACCTGCTGCTGCGTCTCCGAAAATATTTGCTTTTGCCTCTTCTACACTTATATTATTCCGTGCGGCATATTCGTTCAGAATAGAACGGTTGGTAGAATCCACAATATCTGACAATTCCACCGAATATGTCTTTGCATCAGGATCTATCGTTTTTACAGCAAATTTGGCTGTATAGTTGTATCCCAATGCATCGTAGAAATTTAATGACAATACATATCCGCCGTCAGAATTTGCCTGGGTATTGGTGGAATCCAGAACACCGCTGCAGGTTGCCTCTGTAGTTGCCTCTGGCGGAGAAGTCATATTCTCTTCTGTCATAATCTTTAATGCAGATACGGTATCCTTACGGATGGTTCCGGTGGCTGGATCCACCTGCCATCCCATTACCGTATATCCGTTTGCCTTGGTGGCAAGGTTGCCGGCTCCGTCAATATAGAAAGAACCCGCCTTGGTAAAAAGGTTCTCAGAACCGTTATTTACAATAAAAAAGCTGTCTCCGGTAATCTTTAAGTCCCAGCCGTCTCCGGTGGTCTGGGTTGCTCCGGGAGAACTGATATTTATAGATGTGGAACCCGTGGTAACGCCGAGACCGATCTGCTTAGCGTTAACGCCGCCCTTGGTTGCGGTTGCCCCGGATGCTCCGGACATGTTCTGATACATAATCTCACTGAATGTGGTGCTGGATGATTTAAAGGCAACGGTATTCACGTTTGCAATATTATTACCAATTACATCCATCTTCTGCTGATGTGTCTTCAAACCTGACACACCAGAATACAATGCTCTCATCATAACGAAATGACCTCCTGTTTCTTGACTGCCGCAAGACCCCTTCTGTCATTCCAGGGTCTTCTGCCTCCTTCATCGGTCCGGCTAGATAATTACGGCTCCGTCGATATTTGTATACACATTGTCTTCAGACTCTGTCTGATCCATTGCTGTGACTACTGTCTTATTGGGCACATTCACAATAAAAGAATAGGAATCTACAATTACAAGGGAATCCCGCATTCCCTTAGCTTCCGCTTTCTCTGCCCCTGTCTCTAAGCGTTCCTTCTGTTCTGTGGAAAGCTCTATGTTTCTGCTCTGCAAACGCATGGAAGCGTGCTTGGAAAATTTCAGCGCAGAACTGCCGCTTACCAATTGCTTCTGTTTTAATATATCACTAAAGGACAATTCTCCTTCCGGAGCTGTCAATCCCTGACTGCTTTTTTTCAGATACTGTTCTGTAACCTGTTCAATGGAAGAGAATTGATTTGAAATTTTATTCATGACATCTCTCCGTTCTTAAGCTTCCCTGCCGTCCTTCGTGCCGCCTGAAAATATATCAGGCAGTGGTTACTGCCTCTGTACCGCTGCGAAAACGATATCCCGCTATTTCGCGCTTCCTTCCGCACCTTCTGTGCTTCCGTCGCCCTCTGCGTCTCCAGCTCCTCCCGCAGTGGTATCGTCATCTTTCTCTCCGGAACCATCCGGCTTATTCGTCTCAGGCGGACTCAACTCATTCATTTTCTTTACCAGATTTTCAAATTTCGTATAGGCATCCTTGCAATATTGCTTGATATGAGCCTGCTGGTAGGCAGTGAGACTGTTGTATGCAGCCGTAATCGCCGCCAGTTTTTCTTTATCTGAAAGGAGCAGCTTGCTGGGATCCGGCATTTTGCCGATCTCTTCTGCAAAATCTTCTGCAATCAGAGTTGCCTCCAGATATTCATCATCCACTACGGTGTCCAAATCATCAATGTTATACCAGGAATCCTCAATGGACAGGTAAATTTTGCTTCCTTCTTTCCTTACCTGATCTACCCTTCCTGAGATGTATTTCGTCTCACCGTTGGTTTCAATTCCCATAATTACGGTTTTGCCTACCAGATTGGTAGCCTGGGATGTTTCCAGAGAAGCGCGCATGTTCTGCATTTCCTCTAAGGATGAGAAAGTTGCAAGCTGGGAAATATATTCTGTATTGGAGGTCGGCTCCAAGGGATCCTGATACTTCATCTGGGCCACCAGAAGCTGCAGAAACGCTTCTTTGCCCAATGCGCCGCCGCTTCGTTCTTTTTTGGCTTCCTCTGCTTCTTTCGCAGGGTCGTAGCCATTTACAATTTCACCGTTTTGTACCGGTACTGTAACTGCCATAGAAATCTCCTTTCTAAAAATTATTTCCTGATTTCATTTAAGCTAAATTTCCTCAGGACAGGAATACAGCCTGACTTAAGCTGTCAAATCCATACTGTTGCCCTGTTCCGCCATAATCTTTGCCGCAAGGTTTTCTTCCTCAGACAATCCGCCATCCAATTCTTCCTGACTGTTAAGATTGATATTTCTTCTGGAAGATTTCTGAGAATCTGCATCCTGCTGTCCTCCGGGCATATTCTGTTGGTTCTGCTCCAAATTGCGCTCAAACTCATGGCTTGCAATGGTCACCTCAATGGCTTCCACTTTCATGCCCTGCTGATTCATATTCTCTTTTAATATGGCAACCTGACTTTCCAGAGCTTCTTTCACTGCCTGGTTCTGAGCAGCAATCTGAGCTGTAATCACTCCTTCTCTGGAAACCACCTGCAGATAAACTTTCCCAAGATTGGCTGGATTCAGCTGCATCTCGATGGAAGACTCCGCCTGGCTGACCATCACCCGTGTCATCTGACTGACCTGACGCATGATATCTTCCACGTCTATTCTGGTCTGTACTACAGTCTGGGTTATTTCCATTGCCTGTCCCTGATTCACCGTCTGAGCGGCAGTCTGATATGTGACATGATGTTGGGGACTGTCGGTTTTCTCAGCCGTTTTCGAACCCTGTGGGGGTTCTGACAAGGATTTTTCAGAAGAATCTTTCTGACTGTACTCTTCAGAATCCGTCCGGCCTTGCATTTCTGTTTCCGGAATCTGCTGCTCTCGCTCTGGTTCCGATTCTTCTGCGGCAGCGGCTTCTGTCACATGTTCCTGGCCATTTGCTTCTTTTACTTTCTGATCTGAGACTGCAGTTTCGGCTGACGGATTCTGCAGCGCCTCCCCGCTGTCTTCCATGGTTTTTTCCACAGTATCTGCCACCTGCATTTCCAATTCCGGCTGAATGGGCTGTTCCTGCATTTCTTCCGGCAGATCTTCAGGATTTGCGGTAAGCATAGTCTCTAACTGTTCCACAACCTGAGGCAGCTCCTCCGGCAAAAGCTCTAACTGCGCTGTCAGTTCCTGAGTCAAATCCCTAATCTCTCCAAAAATCTGCTGAAAATCTTCGCTTAACAATAAAGAGCCAATATCTTCGCTTCCGGTCAGTTCCATAACCAGACCTGCCAATTTGGAAGGATCCGTCAAATCCAGTACTGTCATTCCCATGGCTTCCATGGCTTCTTTGACTTCCTCTTCAGTCACACCCAGCTCTTCCGCCACAGTTTCTGTGACCTTTTCTTCAAAAGCCTCCAGCTTCTCCTGAGTATCCTCCGGCAATTTGCTCTGGACATCTCCGGTATTATTCTGGGCAATGGCATTTTCCTTAAAACTATTTCCGGATGTTTCCTTTACAAAAACTTCCTGGTTGTTCCATCCTGCCTTTGCCGGCTGAATGACATTCCCATTCCAGGCATTAGCATCCTTTTTCCCGCCAGAAGTCTGACTGAGGAAGGCTCCGAATACAGGGCCATTTT
Source organism: Eubacterium sp. (assembly GCA_021769425.1). Lineage (GTDB taxonomy): Bacteria > Bacillota > Clostridia > Lachnospirales > Lachnospiraceae > Petralouisia. The sequence continues at coordinate 37,641 of JAETSX010000013.1, read as the reverse complement.
CCTGTTGGGGATTCTTCTGGATCCCTGCCAATTCCGAAGCCCGCATCAATGCCGCCATCTGGGATATTTTGCTGCTTGTCATTCTTTCTCCTCCTTTCTATCAGATTATTTATTATATGATTCCTGTGGGAACCCTATAACCATGGTTATTATGAAAGCCCTTGGCTTCCATAGTATGGATGGCCATGCGGCCCGCCGGACGGCTGGCTGAGCATGATGGGGTACTATACAATAAAAGTTCTGTTGTAGGGATATTCATAACTCCTGCACATTGGCAGGAAAAACAAGGCAGAAAACCTGTCATGAAAAAAGCTCCTACGGCTCCATCATCTTGGTGATCCTTGCAGCGACTTCTGCATTCATAGCTGCAAGAATATCGCTTCTGGCGTCTGTTTCCATATTTTCCAGAATCTTTACCACCAGTTTCAGATTATCCTGCATAGCTTCCATAATTGCCGCCGCCTGCTTGGGCTTCATCTCAGAGTAAGTCTTAGCGTATTCTTCGATTTCCGCATCTGCTTCCTGCTGCTGTACCACCTGCTTGTAAAGCACCTCCGCATTGGCGGGATCGATGCTTTCATAATATGCTTTATATTCAGATATATCGGGTGCATTTTCATTGAACACAACCTCTTTATAGAATTTCGTCTTTTCCTCTTCGAAGGCGGACTGTTCATTTTCAAATTCCCGCAGCCTTTCCACTTCCGCTTCCAACTGCGCCACATAATCAGAATTACCCTGGGACTGAGACTGGGAATCAGACAATTCCACTTCCAGTTCCTTAATCCGCGCAATTGCTTCATCCAGGGTAGTATATGGATACTGGGCGTCCACTACCGGCTCTTTTTCTGTTTCCGGCAAAATCTTGTTAATGACAGGAACATCTTTTAAAATCGGCTGAAGCACCGTGGAACCGAATCCGCCGATATCCATCTTAATGATCAGGGCAAGAATTGCCAGCCAGATGGCAATGAACACAATTGTGGCAAGAATCACTGCAATCTTACTTCCGCTGCTTTCCTCTTCTTCCTGTGATTCCTCTTCCTGCATCTGCTTTTTTTCTGCTTTTCTCTGTTTCTTTTCCTCTTTCTTCCTGGCTCTTTCCGCTTTTTTCTGGGCTTTCTTATCTAAAGCGCCGCCCTCTTCACCCGCCTGATCTAAGATATCTTCTGCCATACTGTCCACCACCTTATTCTTCCTCGGCATGATTGTGGGTAAAACTTACCAGTTCGTCCACTGCCTTGCTTTCTTCTTTTTCCAGTTCCTTTTTAAATTCTTCAAAGGCTTTATCTTTCAGAATCTCATGGGTTTTCCGCTCCGTCATTACATTCTGCAGCTTTTTTCTCGCACTTTCTAAATTACGCTCTGCCACATGGACTGCAACCACCTGATTCTGGATGGCCCCTTTCATCGTCTCAATGGCGATGCGGTTTACCTTGATTTCCTGAAAATCCAACCGATCCGACACAAGTTCTCTGGCATGCATCTCATAGGCGCTTCTGCGCTGCCGCAGCATATCTAACTTTTCTTCCTCCTGATTCAGCCTGGACGCTGCCAGGGAAAAAGAAGTTTTCGCCTGTGTTTCCAACTTATATTTCACATTCAGAATATTCTGCATCTTATATGTAAACTTTGCCATAGCTTAGAACAATCCTTCCATCATACTCATAATTTCTTCAAAAGAAAACTTATCATGGGTTTCCTGAAGCAAAAATTCATTTACTGCATCAATCTTCTCTATGGCATAGTCAATATTCTTATTTGAACCGGATTTATAGGCGCCGATATTAATCAAATCTTCTGCTTCCTGATAAGTTGCCATTACATTTTTCAATTTCCCGGCGGCCTCTTTGTGTTTGCTGTCTGCGATGGAACTCATGACACGGGAAATGCTCTGTAATACATCAATGGCCGGATAATGGTTCTTATGGGCCAGTTTCCGGTCTAACATAATATGCCCGTCCAGAATACTTCTAGCAGTATCCGTAATCGGCTCGTTAAAGTCATCTCCATCCACCAAAACAGTATACAATCCGGTAATGGAGCCTTTATCTGAATTCCCGGCCCGTTCTAAAAGCTTGGGCATCTCAGAATATACGCTAGGGGGATAGCCCCTGGTTACCGGCGGTTCTCCAGAAGCCAAACCGATTTCCCGCTGAGCCATGGAAAAACGTGTCAAGGAATCCATCATCAGTAATACATCCTTGCCCTGATCCCTGAAATACTCTGCAATGGCAGTGGCGGTTTTCGCTGCATTCCTCCGAAGCAGGGCGGGCCTGTCGGAAGTGGCTACAATCACAACAGATCTGCGCATTCCTTCTTCCCCCATATCCCGTTCAATAAATTCACGAACCTCCCTGCCCCGCTCTCCAATCAGTGCAATCACATTGATATCTGCCTTTGTATTTCTTGCAAACATTCCAAGCAATGTGCTCTTTCCTACGCCAGAGCCGGCAAAAATACCGATTCTCTGTCCTTTGCCTACTGTAATCAGCCCATCTACTGCCTTCACCCCTAAGGGAAGGACTTCGCTGATAATCACGCGTTCCATAGGATCCGGAGGAGGGGCGTCTACTGGATATTCTTCCCGCAGAGAAAGTTCTTCGACATCTGTAGGACGTCCCATGCCGTCCAAGGTATGCCCCAGCATTTCATCTCCTACACAAACAGACAAAGGATGTCCCGTATTTTCTACGATACATCCCACGCCTAATCCCTCTACACTTTCATAAGGCATTAGAAGCAGTCTTTTATCCCGGAAACCAACTACTTCTGCCATAATTGAAATATTCCTGCTCTTATCAATAATGATTCTGCACAAGTCATTCAGTTTGGCATTCGGTCCCACGGACTCAATCGTAAGTCCTACAATTTTAACCACTTTTCCCAGGTGTCTGTAATAATTTCTGTCGGTTAATTGATAATATTTATCTAAATTATATGTCACAATACCTCTTCCTCATAAACTTAATGACCGCAGCGTTTTGAGCAACTGCTCCAACTGGACATCTGAACCGCAGTCAAAGATGCCGGAATCTGTTTCGATCATGCATTGCCTTTCTTTCAAGCTTGCGTCGGCCATAATCTCCACATTTACAGAGCCTCCAACCTGTTCTGTGATCTCATTCTTATGAGTTTCCACATATTCATAATCTTTCAGGCTTACCCTTACCTGGAAGTCTTTGGTTCCTTCTGTGCTTAAAATTGTCTGCTGGATCAGATAAATCAAAATCTCTTTCTTATCGTCAAACTGTACATGGAATACTTTCTCAAATACATCTGCAACAATATCTACAAGACAAGGCTCTAATTCCTCAATTTTCTGTCGGTAGTCCTCTTCCATCCGGCTTTGCTCTTCCTCCATCCGTTTTCTCTGGAGAGACAACTCAGCGGCAGCCTTTTCATTTCCTTCTGAAAGGCCGTTGTTATAACCGCTTTCATAACCGCTCTCTTCTGCCTGTTTACGAATAGATACTGCCTGCTCATTGGCCTGGGCAAGGACTGCCTCTGCCCGACTGCGGGCTTCTGCAAGAATCTCCTCTGCTTCCTGTCTGGCATTTTCCAACAGTTCCTCCGGACTAATCTCCTCTTCCTTCGGAACTGCATCCACCAGTTCCATGGGCAATCCTTCCACAAAACCATCCGCAGACTGACCGGCAATCCGCTTTTCAGCCATTTCTCTTCTCAATTCCTGCATCCGCTCTTCCACACGGTCATTGGAATTAATAATTCTTGTATTGTTGTTATTGGCAACGATATACCGCTGCTTATACAAATTAGACAACGATCTCGTCACCTCCGCCTCTGGAGATTACAATTTCTGCAGAATCTTCCAGTTTACGTATAATGCCTACAATCTTCTGCTGCGCTTCTTCTACGTCCTTCATACGCACCGGTCCCATAAACTCCATATCTTCCTTAATCATGGTTGCCAGACGTTTGGACATGTTCTTAAAGATTACATTCTGTACATCTTCGTTTGCCGCTTTCAGGGCAATACCCAAATCATTATTATCCACATCACGCAGCACACGCTGGATGGCGCGGTCGTCCAAAAGAAGAATATCCTCGAATACGAACATCTTCTTACGAATTTCATCTGCCAATTCAGGTTCTTCGATTTCAAGCGTTTCCATAATATGCTTCTCGGTAGAGCGGTCTACCGTATTCAAAATAGCGACGATTGCATCCACACCGCCTACAATTGTATAATCCTGATTTACTAAAGTAGAAAGTTTTCGTTCCAACACGCGTTCCACTTCCTTAATTACATCCGGCGAAGTTCTATCCATCATGGCAATACGCTTTGCAACATCTGCCTGTTTCTCTGGAACCAGCGAGCCGATAATCATGGCTGACTGTCCTGCAGACAAGTATGATAAAATCATGGCAATTGTCTGAGGATGTTCGTCCTGAATAAAGTTCAGCAATTGAGCCGGATCTGTTTTACGCACAAACTCAAAAGGACGTACTTGAAGAGAAGCCGTAAGTTTGGAGATAACTCCCTGTGCCTTTTCTTCCCCCAAAGCCTTTTCCAGCAATTCCTTGGCATAACCGATACCGCCTTCTGCGATATACTGCTGGGCCAGACAAACCTGATAGAATTCATTCAGTACATCTTCTTTTGTCTGGGGAGATATGCTTCTGGTATTGGCAATTTCCAGAGTCAGTTCTTCAATTTCTTCTTCTTTCAGATGCTTGAATATAGAAGCTGATTTTTCCGGTCCCAACGCAATCAGCAAAATTGCCGCTTTTTGGACGCCATTATATTCTTCTGAATTTGCCATAGTTTTATTCCCACTCCTCATTCAGCCAGTTTCGCAGCAGAGAAGCCACTGCTTCTGGATTTTCATCAACAAATTTTTCTATCAGGATACGTGTCTCTGATTTATCTGAGAATCCGATATCCTCCAGAGAGTCCTCTTCAGCTTCTTTGGTAGATGCCAGAAGGGATTCTACGGAAAGCTCCGGCTCCACTTCAGCAACCTGCTGTTCCCTTCTGGTGCTGCGGAATACCACATATCCCAGCATTGCCATGATAATCAGCGCAATTGCTACCGGCAGGTAATCCATTACGCCCCGGCCGCTGTTGTCTGAGTATTCAAAAAACGGCACTTCATACCCTACTACCATAACATTTTCTTCCGGAAATCCGGTAGCCCTTGCCACCATCTGTACAAAATCCTCGTCTAGATCCATACGGACTCTTTCGCGGTTCGCCGCCACAAATTCGTCAAAAGTCATATCATCTAACTGTCCGCTGGCCCTAAGGGCATCCTCATTGTAATTCCGGTACTGGCTGGCAACTACCGTAATGGAAGAATTCTCATAATTGACTTCCCCAACGCCGCCGGTGCTCTCCCGAATCAATTCATTGGTATTATACTGTTCATTTAACTCTTCTATTGCCTGACTAGAAACCGCTCCGTCTTCCAGCATATATCCGGTATCATCGTCATTAGTATCCGTTCCCGGAACACCTTCCACGCCGCCGGTAGTCTCTGATGTATAAGTCCTTCTGTTAGCTACCGGGCCGTGATCCTGCCCTTCCGGCGTAGAATACTCATGACTGGTTTCTTTCGTCTCTGTAAAACTTACATCCAAATTCAATCCAACGGAAACATTGTTAAACACATTCGTTCCCATCATGATATCTTTCACCTGGCTCTTTACGGCGCTCTCAGCCTTGCTCTTATAGGAAAGCTGTGAATTGGCAGCCCCCATGGCCGTTGCGGAATCCCCGCCGGAAAACAGCATATTCCCGGAAGTGTCCAGAATGGAAATGTCATCCGTCCCTTCGTTGCCGATTGCCGTTGCAATCCACCTTGCCAGCCCTGCCGCCGTGTCTTCATCCATTTCCCCGGACAAAGACAGGGTAACCGCCGCATAGGAATCCTCCTGCAATGCCAGCACAGTTCCGTCATCCACCGGCATGCTTAGATTAACCGTTGCGGAATTCACGCTGTCTAACTGCTGTAAATCCTCTTCTAACTGTTTCTCCAAATAAAGTTGATAACGCTTGGTCTTGTCTGCTTCTGTGGTGCTGAAACCGCCTTCAAATACATTGTTCAAATCGTAGGAAGAGGCCGGTATCCCATTCTCTCCCAGTAAAATGGAAGCATTCGCCCTGTCCTCCGCCTTCACCTGGAATTCAAGCCCATCGTCTGAGACTTCGTAAAATATCTGCTCTCCTTCCAACAGTTCCTTGACCTGAGCTGCTTCCTTCGTATCCGTACAGCTTCTGATCGGCACCATTGTAGGCGTCGTCAATATTTTGGTGACAATAATCAAGCCTACGATTACCGCAACTGCGATACTTGCAATCAAAGTTTTCTGTTTGACTGAAAACTTATTCCACCATTCGAGGACCCTTTGGGGCACCTCTCTTATTCTTTCCTGCATGTGACTCTCCACCTATCCCGTTCATATGTAATATTCACTTGTTTACATTAAACTAAAATGTTAAATCTGCATATTCATAATCTCTTTATAGGCTTCAAGCATTTTATCTCTGACCGCTGTGGTATAATTCAAAGTAATGTCTGCTTTTTCCTGCATTGCCATCAGTTCATGGGTATTGGTTGAGTAACCCAGCATAAACTGCATCTCTGCCTCTTCCACTTTGTTCTGTGCATCGTTTGTCTCATTGACCATATCCATGGCTGACTGAAGCACACTGTCAAATCCTTTGTCCCCTACGGTAAGCTGTCCATTCTTTAATGCCGCGTTCTTTATGTATTCTGACCCTACACTGCTTAATACTGATATGTCCATAATTAAAAAGCCTCCCTAACCCTGTTTCTTATCTTTCGGCACAACCTGTCATACGCATCCTCTGCTATACAGCAGCTTAAGCAGAATCCAAGTTACTTGCCAAGCTCCAAACCCTTTAATGCGATTGCCTTGCTGGTCTCAAACGCTGTCAAATTTGCTTCATAAGACCGGCTGGCGTCAATCATATTTGTCATTTCTGTTATAATGTTTACATTCGGATAAGACACATATCCATTCTCATCTGCATCCGGATGGGAAGGATCGTACTTCATCACATATTCACTGTCTGTATCCTCAGAAACCTTAGATACCTTCACTCCATTACCCAGATAAGCCGCCTGGGTATTGCTTAAAACCTTACTGAAGGGCGTCACCTTCTTCTCCCGGAATGTTACAATCTTACGGGTATACGGCGTTCCGTCTTCTGTTCTCGTGGTTGTAACGTTCGCAACGTTTTCAGAAATAACATCCATCCGGAACCGCTGCGCAGTCAATGCTGATGTATTGATATCAAATGACTGAAATAATGACATGTTCATTCCTCCCAGCTTATTTATTCTTCACCGTTACTTTATCACACTCTTAATTCTCTGAAATTCTTTGGTCATGCTGTCAATCAATCCATTGTACTGGATCCTTGTAGATGCAAGCTCCGCATATTCCTGTTCCGGATCAACGCTGTTGCCGTCTAAGCGGTACGAATAATTCTCAATATCAGTATAAATCTCTGCATCCAGATGATCCATATGCCCTTTGTTGATTTCGCTGACTTTCTCGTCCAGTGAAACATACTTCATCTTTCCAAGTTCTCGCTGAAGCAGTCCTTCAAAATTCACGTCCTGCCGCTTATACCCCGGTGTATCCCCATTGGCAATATTCTGGCTGATGGCAGTTTCCCGCAGCCAGGCAGCATCTGCCGCTTTATTCATTATATCAATATAATCATAAATTCCGCTGGCTATCATCCATATTACTCCTTTCTTCTGATATTTCCCTAGTCCCCCATATTATTATAAAATTCTATTCTCCTATATTATAAATTATCCTACTAATAATGCAAGCATTTTTTTGCAGTTTTTTTGTGATTTTTACATTATATTGTGTGATACCGTCGATGTATCTACTATTACTTCCATTTTTCGACCGTATTCCAGTATTCCTTTTTCTACACACAAAAGGGGACTTATCGCTACCGTCTACCCTTATAGCCGCAGCCTACAAATCCCTTTTGCAATAAAATAACAAAATCCGTTTAGTTATGCTTCGTATTCTCTTTTTTTATCTTATCCAGTTCGTCAAATACCACGTCATTCAATACTTTTATGTATGTGCCCTTCATCCCGGAAGAGCGGGACTCTATTACCCCTGCACTTTCAAATTTCCTTAAAGCATTGACAATGACGCTTCTGGTAATTCCGACCCTGTCTGCGATTTTGCTTGCCACCAGAATGCCTTCCTTGCCTTCCATTTCATCAAAAATATGTGTAATCGCCTCCAGTTCGGAAAAAGAAAGCGTCCCGATGGCGGATTTCACAATCTGCACTTTACGGTTCTCCTCCGCACTTTCTTCATTCACAGAACGCATCATCTCCAGCCCTACAACGGTTGTTCCGTATTCGCTCAAGATAATATCGTCAATATCATACTGCTGTTCCAGCCGGTATACGAACAAAGTCCCCAGCCTCTCTCCTGCAATGTCTATGGGTGTAATGATTGCCCGATACCTGCGCACATCCTCTAACACAAATCCAAGAGTCTCAAGATTGACATTCTCCTTGGTGGATAAAATGCCCAGCAAACGTTCATTCAACAGCGGATCAATAAATCCTCCCACCTGATCTGCAATCAATTCCCTGATTTCCTCAGTTCCTTCGCTGCGACTGGTTCCAAGCACCTTGCCTTTCTTACTGATAACAAGAATGTTTGAATCCAGGATTTCTGTCAAAACTTCACAGATATCGCTGAAGACTACCTTTGAGGAATTATTGTTATGAAGTAATTTATTGATTTTTCTTGTCTTATCTAACAACTGGACACCCATAAAACTCCTCCCATGTTAAAATCTAAACATCTGCTGTATTATTTTGAATTCTACCATGCTTTCCGACAAATTTCAATAACTTTCTGACATTTTTCATATTTTCTTTGGCAGAATTTTATATTTTCTAACTATTCCAGGTCATTGTTTCTGTTCATCATTTCTGTTTTTCCTTCACAAATCCGCACTGTTTTTCTGCACAAACCAGCTTATTGCCCTTTTCCACCATATAACCGCCGCATTCCGGACACTTCTCAGACGAAGGCTTCTGCCAGCTCATAAAATCGCATTCCGGATTATCCTCGCATCCATAGTATTTTCTGCCCTTTTTCGTTTTCTTAAGAACGATTTCTTTTCCGCACTTAGGGCATGGCACTCCGATTTTCTCCAGGTAGGGCTTGGTATTGCGGCACTCCGGAAATCCGGGGCATGCCAGGAATTTCCCATGAGGGCCGTATTTCACCACCATATTCCGGCCGCACAAATCGCAGACCACGTCTGTGACCTCATCTTCAATCTGAATTTTTTCCAGTTCTTTCTCAGCAGCCTGCACCGCTTCTTCCAGATCCGGATAGAAATTGCTGACAACAGCCTTCCAGCCAATGCTCCCCTCTGCCACTTTATCCAGCAGGGATTCCATATTAGCTGTAAAATTCTCATCTACAATGGTGGGAAACGCTTCCAGCATAATGGAATTCACCGCTTCTCCCAGTTCTGTGATATACAGGTTCTTATTTTCTTTCACCACGTACCTTCTGCCCAGCAGCGTAGTGATGGTGGGCGCATAAGTGCTGGGACGGCCGATGCCCTGCTCTTCCAATGCCTTTACCAGGGACGCCTCTGTAAAATGAGCCGGCGGCTGGGTGAAATGCTGCTTCTCTTCCAATTCTTTTAATTTCAGTTCCGTATCTTTATCCAGCGATTTCAGCAGGACATTGTTCTCTCCTTTTTCATCCTCTTCGCTGGTGTAAACGGACATAAAACCTTCAAACACAACTCTGGAAGCAGACACATGGAACCGGAATTTCCCCGCGCCAATCTGAATGGAAGTAGTCTCATAAACAGCGCTGCTCATGCGGCTTGCCGTAAACCGTTTCCAAATCAGCTGGTACAAACGGAACTGATCCCGGCTTAAGGATTCCTTAATCATAACAGGAGTCCTGGCAATATCGGAGGGGCGGATTGCCTCGTGGGCATCCTGGATCTTGCCTGCGCCCTTTTGTTCCTGGCCGCCTCTGGCCACGTAATTCTCACCGTAAGAAGACTGAATATACTCCCTGGCCGCCTGATCGGCCTCTTCGGAAACCCGGACAGAGTCTGTTCTCAGATAAGTAATGATACCCACAGTTCCCTGTCCCTTAATGTCTACGCCTTCATAGAGCTGCTGGGCCAGGCGCATGGTTTTCTGTGTGGAAAAATTCAGTGTCTTAGCCGCTTCCTGCTGCAGCGTGCTTGTGGTAAAGGGCAGGGGAGCTTTCCTGGTCCGCTCTCCCTTTTTCACATCCAGCACCTGATACTTCTCTTTTTCCAGTTTTTTTAATACCTCATCCATCTCTTCTCTGGAGCTTATGGTAAGTTTTCCATTTTCGTCTCCGTAAAATTTGGCTGACAGGGCTTTTTTCTCTCCGGGAACCGTAAGCTGTGCGTCCAGCGTCCAGTATTCTTCCGGAATAAAGGCATTGATTTCTTCTTCTCTGTCGCAGATAATCCTAAGTGCCACAGACTGGACCCGTCCTGCGCTTAAGCCGCGTTTTACCTTTGCCCACAATAAGGGGCTGATCCGGTATCCCACCATACGATCCAGCATGCGTCTTGCCTGTTGGGCGTCCACCAGGTTCATGTCGATTTCCCTGGCCTGTTTCAAGGAAGCTTTCACTGCGTTTTTGGTGATCTCATTAAAGCTGATTCGGTATACATGTTTATCCTCCAGCTTCAGCGCTTTGGACAAGTGCCAGGAAATGGCTTCCCCCTCTCGGTCAGGGTCCGTTGCCAGATATACTTTTTCTGCCTTTTTCACTTCCTTCCGGAGATTGGCAAGAATGTCTCCTTTTCCCCGTATGGTGATATATTTGGGTTCATAATCATGTTCCACGTCAATCCCCAGCTGGCTTTTGGGTAAATCTCTCACATGTCCGTTAGATGCCGCCACTTCATAATTCTTTCCAAGAAATTTTTTGATTGTTTTCACCTTTGCCGGTGATTCCACGATTACAAGATACTTTGCCATGTGCCTGCTCCTTTAATTATCCTTTATGGGAAGTCAGAAAGTTCTGACCTGATATAATAATTATGATATACTTCCAGTATACATCCTTTCTCCCTCAGAGATTCCAGATTTTCCATAAGCTCCGGGAAAGAAATCATGGTTTCTGTCAAAAGCATGTCCAGATTTTTTGGACTTAAATCCAGACAACTATACACCAACCTTTCTGATTTTTCAAGTGATAATTTGGGTTTTTTATCAGAAGCCTTTTTAAATGCGGTAAAAATATCCATTTCTTTTAGAAAGTCCTCCGCTGACAGAAAAATTCCCGCGCCTTGCCGAATCAGCCGGTTTGTGCCCTGGCTCAGCGGATCTGAAATCCTTCCAGGCACCGCATAGACTTCTTTTCCCTGCTCCAGGGCGAAATCTGCTGTTATCAATGCGCCGCTTTTTTCTCTGGCCTCCACTACAATCACTCCGTCACAAAGGCCGCTGATCAGCCGGTTCCTCTGGGGGAAAAACATGGCCCGGGGCCTGGTATGGGGCGGATATTCTGAGATTACGCCGCCCTGTTTTATCAATTCTTCATATAATTCTCTGTGCCTGGCCGGATAGCAGATATCTGCGCCGCAGCCCAAAATGCCGTAAGTTCTTCCTGTCTTCTGCAGCGCAATTCTTTGGGCAGCCGATCCCGCAGACCGGTCTGCGTCTCTACGCATATCGGTTTCCTGCAGAGCCGTTTTCTGGGATTTTAACGCCTGAAGCGCGCCCAAATGGCCTGCGCCGTCAATACCCAGGGCCATTCCGCTGATTACGGAAATTCCCCGCCTGGCCAGCTCAAAACCAATCTGTTCTGCCGCCTTTTTCCCGTAAGCGGAACAATTTCTGGCTCCCACTACTGCAATGGAAGGGTCAGACGCTCTGGGAAAGCCGCCTCTGAAAAACAGACCGTAAGGCGGATTGCAGATATGCTCCAGCCGGCTGGGATATCTTCTGTCTCCAAAACAAATCAGCTTAATTCCATTTTCTGAGCAATAAGCTGCGGTTTCGTCCAGTTCGGCTTCTGTTACGTTTTGTCCGGCGGCTACGGCCCCTTTCTCTTTTTCCGTTAATCCGCATATTCTTTGCAGTTCTTCCGGTTCCATCCGGTAAATCTCTTCTGCAGCCGGAACTATTCTCTTCATATGGATTTTCTTTCTTCCGGAAAGAGACGTCAGGGCGGACAGCCAGAATTCATATCGGTCTGGACAGCCTGCTTTCTTTGGAATTTCAGCATTGGGATTTCCTGTTTTATTCGGAATTTCAGCATTGGGATTTCCTGCTTTTTTTAAGATTTCAATATTGGGAAGTTCTGTTTTATTTCTATTCTCCTGCGTCACATTTCCCACAGCTTTCTGTCCATCTCCCGGTAAACCAGGCTCTCCATAATGTGCGCCCGGCAGATTTGCTCCGAATGTTCCAAATCCGCGATGGTACGAGCCACACGGATTGTCCGGTAATATCCCCGAGCGCTCATTTCCAGCCGTTCAAAGGCGTTCTGCAGCGCTTTTTCAGCCTCTGATTCCATGGGGCAGAACGCCCCTATACAGGATACTGGTATCTGGCTGTTATATAAGATTCCGCTGTCTGAAAACCTGCGGCTCTGCACCTTTTGCGCCTGCTGTACCCTGTTTCGTATCACCTGGGAGCTTTCCTCCGGTTCCCGGGAAAGAATCTCAGCCAGAGGCAGACGTTTTACCTCTACCGTAAGATCGATGCGGTCCAGCAAGGGACGGCTCAGCTTATTTAAATGACGCTCAATCACCGCCGCAGAGCAGCTGCACCGGTTTCGGTCCGGGTAATAGCCGCAGCTGCAGGGATTCATTGCGCCGATCAGCATGACGTCTGCCGGATAACAGTAGACGCCGCTGCTTCTCACCAGCCGGATTACCTTCTCTTCTAAGGGCTGGCGCAGCGTTTCTAATACTTCCCTTTTAAATTCTGTCAGCTCGTCCAGAAATAATACGCCTTTATGGGCCAGACTCAGCTCTCCGGGCTTTGGTGCTGCGCCGCCGCCGGCAAGTCCCGCCGCTGTGATGGTATGGTGAGGGCTGCGGAACGGCCTTGCTCTGAAGTTGTTCTCCCGCTGCCCGAACCTGCCGCTGACGCTGTAAATCCTGGCCAATTCCAAAGCTTCCTCGTCCGTCATGGGCGGCAGTATGGTTGCAGCAGCCCGGGCCGCCATGGTCTTCCCTGATCCCGGCGCCCCTACCATCAGCATATTGTGCCTGCCTGCCGCAGCGATTTCACATGCGCGCTTTAACACCTTCTGCCCATGAATTCCTGCAAAATCTGAGTCCGAACATGGAATATCCTGCCCAGTTTCTTCTATACTATTACTTTTTTGAAACCGTTCCGGAAATTTGGCAAAGTCCTCTATCATGGCAATCACCTGGTTCAGATTATCCGCCGGCAGAATCGTCATCCCCTTTACAATTTCCGCTTCTTTTACATTTTCTCTGGGAACGCAGACGGTGTGCTTTCCTTCTTCTTTGGCGGCAAGCGCCATGGGAAGGATTCCGCCGGCGGCGCGGATTTCCCCGTTCAGGCTGATTTCCCCGGCGAATAAAATGCCCTCCAGACGCTCCGGAGGAATTCTGCCATGGGCCGCTAACACCGCAAGGGCAATGGGCAGATCAAAACCCGTTCCGGTTTTGCGGATGTCTGCCGGATAGAGGTTAACTGTAACTTTCTTGGGCGCCAGCCGAATCCCGCTGTTTCTCACTGCCGCCTTCACTCGTTCTCTGGCCTCTTTTACCTCAGAGGACAATACGCCCACCATTTCAAATGCGGGCATTCCGTCGCACACGTCTGCTTCCACCTGAATCAGTACGCTCTGAATTCCGCAGACGATGGCTGTCGATACAATACTGTACAAAATACCTCCCTTTGTGCTGGTTGGGAATCCGGGCAGATGCGCCCTTTGAAAAAAGATAAGCTTATCATAACACGTTTCTTTTGATTCTGCAATATCCGCTGCCGATCTTTTTCTTATTTCGTAACAGTTCATCCCGGGACTTTGCACTGGCTGCAAAGTCCGTAAGAACGCGTAAATTTTGCCGGAAGGGAATCTGCCCCTCGCCTCAGGCGACCTGGAATGAGAGATTCCGTAACAGTGAAGACGAAGGCTGAACTGTTACTATTTCTTTTATTCAAAGCATGATTTTAATTTTTCCAGCGCCCGCTTTTCTATCCGGCTGACATAGGATCGAGAAATGCCCAGTTTATCCGCAATTTCCCGCTGAGTCACCGGTTTGCGGTTGTACAGCCCATACCGCCATTCGATAATCTCCCGCTCTCTGCCGTTTAATACCTTCGGAATCATTTCATATACTTTCCTGGTATTTCCTTTCAGCTCAATCACTTCAAAAATATCCCGGTCCATGCTCTCCACCACATCCAGCAAATTAATCTGATTTCCTTCTTTGTCCGTTCCGATGGGTTCATACAGAGACACTTCCCGGGAAGTTTTTTTCTTTCCCCTGAAGTACATCAAAAGCTCATTGTCAATACAGCGGGCGGCATAGGTGGCAAGCCGGTTGCCCCGCTCGTAATTAAAGGTGGAAATGGCTTTGATCAATCCGATGGTTCCAATGGAAATCAAATCCTCCATATCCTCATCCCCGTTTTGATATTTTCTGGATATATGCGCTACCAGTCTTAAATTTCGTTCGATCAGGGTGTTTCTAGCTTCAAGGCTGCCCTCTTTCATTTTTTCCAGATAATATTTTTCTTCCTCGGCATTCAGCGGCATTAAAAATGTTTTCAAAAAAAGCACCTCTAAGCTGATTTATTACATTCTATGAAAAATCAAGCTTTGAAGTGCCTTTCCAATCGGAAAATAGTATGTTAAGATGGTAGTATTCATTTAATTCAGGAGGTGAACATTATGAATCTGCCGAAAGATCCGGTTATTTTACTGAGCTTTGTCAATACAAGGCTGAGGAACCAGTACCCTTCTCTGGAAGATTTCTGTAAAAGCTGTGATATTTCCCAGGAAGAGCTGACTGCTTCCCTTTCCGCTATTGACCGCCATTACCTGCCGGAAAAAAACCAGTTTTTATAAGCGGATGGACATTTATTGCGAAACATTCTGGCGTCTGCCGTAATCTTTTTTCTTTAACACTACTTTCTTAATGTAGCGGAAGGTGTAATCTTCCCCATGTTCCGCCAGCATATGCAGCAGCCTTTCCAGCAGGATTCTGGTATCGGGATGGAGCATATGGTATGATTTTCCATTCTCGTAATATTCCAGCGGACTGCTGTCTGTGTAATTTTCTTTCTGATAATTCTTAGAGGCGGACATCCGGTCAATAAACATTTCCACCACATATTTGATGGGCATTTTCATGCCCGTCATACCCTTCTTCTCTCCGATCCCATAATCGATCCAGTACTCCATATGATGTTTGTTTCTTCCCTTGTGGTGCAGCCAGGCAGAGGAATATCCCCGTTCTTTCCGCTCCATATTATTGGGGCTTAAATTGCCCTGGAAATACCTGCAGCCCACCAAAAACTCCGTAGGCGTATATTTTGATAAATCATGCAGCAGTCCCTGCCGATACAATCCAACCTTAAAGCAGCCTTTCATTACCAGCATCTTATGATGATTGATGGTCTTTAGGTGCTCCCATGCCTTCATTTTCTCACACTCCTGTTCCATAATTAATACATGATTTTACATATCAGCCAAAGCGCCAGCAAGTGCAGCGGATAAAATACATAAAAGAAATACTTCATGGACGGCCCCCGCTTCCCATTATAAAGCAGCATGGGAAAAGCTGCAAATCCCGCATACGCCTGTACTCCTGTTCCATACATCAGAAAATTGGCTGCCGCAAAGACAGCCTGTTTTCCCACTTTATACTGGTATAAAAGATAAAATAGCAGAACAAAAATAATTCCAGCCGCACCATAATCTGTATTCAAAACTTCCGCTAATACCATCACAATCAGAAAGATTATAAATGAACTTAATTTTTCTCTGTGTTTCTGGTACTGTTCCACCACCACCAGCCCCAAAAACAGTGTGAAGAATACGTTCTGGTGCCGAAAATCCATCCTGGTATAAAAGGCCAAATCAAAGGGGAGCTCTGACGCCAGCGCAAACAGCAGAAGCCGCAGTTCATATTTGCGGATATCTCTGGTATGCACGGCCCCCTCCACCAGAAGAAAACAGTAGATGGGAAAGGCCAGTCTTCCGATGATGCGCATCTGGATATATTGAGGGAACAGCACGGCTCCGGTGTGATCAATCAGCATACTGATCATGGCAATCCATTTCAAAGCAAATCCGCTGAGCCCAAATTTACTCTCTGTCATTGTTTCTCTCCTTTAGCCAGGTCTGCAGATTTCTCTGACCTTTTTCTTCTTCTCCGTGATTTCTCCTCAGAAAACGCTTCTCCCCGCAGCAGACAGACGGAATGTTCTTTGGCCTGAAATTCCCGGATATGCCCAAGTTCTCCCGGCTGTTCCAATACTGCCGGCTCCGCCGCCGTATTCAGCAGAAGCTTCCACTTCATTCCTTCCGGAAGCGCAAACTTCTGAGGAACTGTCTGAAAATTCCATGCCACATACAGGTTTTCCTTCCTCCCTGCATATGCGCCAAAATAAAACATGCCGAGAAACCCCCTGTTCATGCTAAAATCCATTTTCCATGCCCCGTCACTGTGATAAGACAGATCCGGGCAGCCTTTATTGCCATAGTCCTGGAGATGGAAGGGATGAGGGCTGCGCAGCATGGGATACTCTCTTCTGAGCCCGGAAAGCCTCTCCACATAAGAAATAAGCTGACGGCTTGCAGCCGTCCGTTTCCAGTCTTTCCAGCCGATTTCATTATCCTGGCAGTACGCATTGTTATTCCCTCTTTGGGTGTTGCCGCATTCATCTCCCATCCAAATCATGGGAATTCCCTGAGCCAGAAAAATGACAGCGAGGGCATTCTTTACCTGCCGTTTGCGCAGTTCATTGACCTGCCGCATGCGGCTGATTCCCTCCTGTCCGCAGTTTGAGCTGCCGTTCCAGTCATTTCCGTCCCTGTTTTCTTCCAGGTTCTGCTCATTATGCTTATGCTCATAAGAAAATACGTCCCAAAGAGTAAATCCATTGTTTTCTGCAATAAAATTCACATAGCCCTGATGCTCCTGCTGCCTCCGCATCTGGCAGGCAAATTCATAAATGCTGCCTCCCTGACGGTTCAAAACCTTCCGCACTTCATAGAGAAATTCTTCATTATAAGTAAACAGCCTGGGGCCGAACCGCTGCCGATCCTGGGCCAGTTCCTCCGAAAAACCTTCATAAAACAGCTTGCAGCCGCTCAGTCTGCTGTCCTGGGCCAATAATTCCGCCACCGGAGGGCAGCCCAGCAGCCGAAATCCATCCACATGATATTCTCTATTCCAATAACGCAATACATCAATAATTAAATGCGGATTTATCTTTTTAGGAAAATAAAACTCCAAAATGCACTCCATTTGCTTCTCATGCATTTTCTGAATCAGCCGCTTCAGATTATCCGGGTTGTTTCCTTTTCCCAGATAGGAAGCTTTCGGTGCAAAATAACTTCCCACTGTGTACCCCCAACAATTAATCAAATCCTTGGGCTGAGTCTGATGTTTGCTTTTGTCCAGCAGAAGGATTTCCTCAAATTCATACATTGGCATAAACAAAAGCGTTGTAATTCCAAGCCCCTTGAAATAATCCAGCTTCCGCTCTATGGCTTCCACCGTTCCCCGCCGGCTGCTGTTTCCCTGCATTCCCATGGAAAACCCGCGGACATGGAGCTTATAAATTACCATATCTTCTTTTTTAACTCCTTCATACACCTTATCTTTCCATTTAAAATCCGAAAAGTAAAATGAACTTTTTACTTTTCCTAGATGATTTTCTTCTTTCTGCCTCTTCTCTGCCAGAATACTTTTCCCCTGAAGCTGTTCCATCTTCCGCTTTTCCTTCTGCGGAACAAACGGTTCGCTTTTTTGTTCTTTTGGCCTGCGGGCTGCGTCCCCCCAGACTTCCCTCCCGGTAATTTTGCGGGCATAAAGATCCGTTACTTCTTCCCCGTTTATTTCAAAATTGTAGTCATAATTCTTCCAGTCTAATCCCTGAATTCCAACTGTGTACACCGTATCACAATTCCCCTGGGTTTTCATAGGAATCTTCAGAGCCGGACTGTTATCTTTGGGATATAGCAGCAGATAGCAGATAGAATTTCTCGCCGCCTGTTTGGAAAATGAAATGATGTCCTTCTTCTTAGTTACGCCTGCTTCTTCCTGATTTCCGGAACAGATTTGAAAATTCATATATGCCTCCCTTGATGTCTCTTCCTCTTTCTGTAACGTCCTGTCTCTTCCCTGTTCCGTATGAAATTTCACTCTACGGAACAGGTTTTCGAACAATTTCTATGCTTCTTTTTTATTATAGCAACTTCTAAGGATTTTGGAAAGATATTTTTCCAGGAGTTTTACATTTTTAAAAATATTCTGAGAATTCTTTCATGATTTCAGACACATGTTCCATTTTTTCTGCCCTCCATGCATTGGCGCCGCAGAATACCAGACCATGATCTGTATTTCCTTTGACTGCATTGATTAATGCATCGGTGATACAATAGGGAATTTCTTTTGGATTGCATTTTTCCAGACACTGATGGCATTTCCAGTTTATTGTTTTGCCCAAAGGCCTCTCATTTTCCAAAAGGGACGTTTCACTGTTGCGTTCTGTTTCCCGGATTGCCGCCTGTTTTTCTGTTTTGCGGATAAACGCATTGCGGATGGCCCGCCCAGGCATGCCTACGGGACTTTTTACAATCTGAATATCTTCTTTCTTAGCCTTCAGATACGCTTCTTTGTAGGCCTGGCTGGCATCGCATTCCCAGGTAGTCACAAAGCGGGTAGCCACCTGCACGCCGTCTGCGCCCAACTCCAGCATATGCTTCATATCCTTCCCGTCATAAATCCCTCCGGCCACAACCACCGGAATATGGTACTGGTATTTTTCACTGTACCGATGAACCAGTTCTATGATCCCTTTGATTTCCGCTTCATAGTCTTCTTCCTGAATATTCTCTAATTCATCCAGGGAAAAGCCCAGATGCCCGCCTGCTTTCGGCCCTTCAATGACTACAAGATCCGGGCACCGCCTGTATTTCCGATCCCACAGCCTGCAGATGACTGACGCCGATTTCAGTGAAGATACTATGGGCGCTATCTTTGTCCCGGACTGCTGGATGAGAGCAGGAAGGTTCGCAGGCAAGCCTGCACCGGAAATAATCAAATCGGCGCCGGCTTCTGCAGCGGCGCGGACATAATCTTCGTACCGCCTGGTAGCCGCCATAATATTTACCCCTACAATCCCGCCCTCTGCAATTTCTTTTGCACGGCTGATTTGGGTCCTGATTGCTTTCAGGTTGGTCTCAATGGGATGCTGGTCAAATTCCGGCTCCTGATAACCAATCTGGGCGGTGGAAATAATTCCTATCCCGCCGCATCTTGCCACATTTCCGGCCAGCCTGGATAAACTGACCCCCACGCCCATGCCTCCCTGTATAACAGGAATTTCTGCCTTTAAATCTCTGATTGCCAATGGTCCTTTCATGATTTCCTCCTGCGCTTTTCGGGCATGTTACATATTCCGGAATCTCTCATACCGCTGCTTGGCCAGTTTTTCTCCCTCCATGGGCAGATATTGATGGAGAAACCTTCGGATCTCCTCCTGCATAGTTTCTGCAATCTTTGCCATATTCTTGGGATTTGCCGGCTGAGGCTCCGGAATCACCTTTTCAATAATTCCAAGTTCTTTCAAATCTTCTGCTGTCACCCGCATCTGTTCTGCCGCTTCCGGCGCCCTGGATGCGTCCTTCCACATAATGGAGGCAAATCCTTCCGGAGACAGAATGGTATAAGTGGAATTTTCCAGCATCCACACTTCATTTCCAACTGCAAGGGCAAGGGCGCCGCCGCTGCCGCCTTCTCCGATGACAATGCTTAGGATAGGAACCTTCAGGTCAGACATTTCAAAAAGATTTCTTGCAATGGCCTCTCCCTGTCCCCGTTCCTCCGCCTCCATGCCGCAGAAGGCCCCCGGCGTGTCAACAAAACAAATAATGGGGCGGCGGAACTTTTCTGCCTGTTTCATCAGACGCAGCGCTTTCCGATATCCTTCCGGAGAGGGCATGCCGAAATTCCTGGTAATGTTTTCTCTGGTGGTCTTGCCCTTCTGCTGCCCGATTACGGTCACCGGGCAGCCGTCCAGGTATCCGATTCCGCCTACCACAGCCCCGTCGTCTGCAAAATGGCGATCCCCGTGAAGCTCAGTAAAATCAGTAAAAATCTCCTGTATATATTCCAATGCCCCGGGTCTGTCCTGGGCTCTGGCACGTAAAACCCGTTCCCAGGCGGAAACTCTTTCGTATCGTTTCAAGCCGTCTGTTCCTCTGGCATGTTTTCTGCGGTTTGGAATCAATGCCTCTTTCGGTTCCACCCGCCGATGCATTACAATCAGTTTTACCAGAGTTTCTTTCAAATCTTCCCGCTCCACAATATTGTCAATCAGTCCATGCTCCAGCAGAAATTCCGCCCGCTGAAACCCTTCCGGCAGTTTCTGGCGTATGGTCTGCTCAATCACCCTTGGGCCTGCAAATCCCACCAGCGCCCCTGGTTCAGCCAGAATAATATCTCCCAGCATGGCAAAGCTGGCTGTGACGCCTCCAGTGGTGGGATCGGTCAGAACAGAAACATAAAGAAGCCCTGCCTCGGAGTGACGTTTCAGCGCAGCAGAAGTCTTGGCCATCTGCATCAGGGAAACCATTCCCTCCTGCATTCTGGCTCCGCCGGAACAGGTAAAAATAATCACCGGAAGATATTCCTCAGTGGCCCGCTCCACAGCCCTGGCAATCTTTTCCCCTACCACATAGCCCATACTGCCCATTAAAAAACGTCCGTCACAGACGCACACCACAGCCTGCTCTCCATGAATGGCGCATTTCCCGCAGGTCACAGCCTCGTCTATTCGGTAACGCTCTCTCAAAGAAGCCGTTTTCTCCTGATACTCCGGATAATTCAGGGGATCTTTATTTTCAATCCCTTCGTCCCATTTCTCATAAGTGCCTTTGTCCGCCACCATGCGCAGACGCTTTTTTGTGCTGACACGGAAATATTTTCCGCATTTATAACAAACATAATGATTCTGCCTTACATCCTCCTTGTAGAGAAGCTCCCCGCAGCCTTCGCATTTTATCCATAATCCTTCCGGCACAGACGGCTCTTTTACGGAGGTAAACACAGAACCGGTCTTCTTAAACTTCAGCATCTATCTCCCTACTTTCCTGTGATTCATAATATTCCGGTATAAAATGCGTATTGATATTTCCTGACAAAAATACCGGATGATTTAACATATCATACTGGAAGTCCAGATTTGTGGTAATTCCGTCCACCACCACTTCGCCTAATGCGCTGCGCATTTTCCGGATGGCGTCAGCTCTGTCCTCTCCATGCACAATCACTTTGGCTACCATAGAATCGTAAAAGGGCGGAATGGTATAGCCGTTGTACAGAGCGGATTCAATGCGGACGCCGTTTCCTCCTGGAAAATGCAGATCTTTCACGGTTCCCGGACAGGGCATAAAATTCCGCTGGGGATCTTCTGCATTAATCCGGCACTCAATGGCATGGCCTTTCAGTACAATATCTTCCTGGCGCAGACGGAGAGGCTCTCCCGCCGCAATCCTTATCTGTTCCTTCACCAGATCAATCCCTGTCACCATCTCTGTCACCGGATGTTCCACCTGAATTCTGGTATTCATCTCCATAAAATAGAAATTCCTGTGCTTATCCAGCAGAAATTCTATAGTTCCTGCATTTTCATAATGGGCGGCTTTCGCTGCCAGGGCCGCTGTCTCACCCATACGCTTGCGCAGCTCTTCTGTCATAATGGCGCAGGGAGACTCTTCTATCATTTTCTGATGCCGCCTCTGGACAGAACAGTCCCGTTCCCCCAGCCAGAGTACATTCCCGAATTTATCTGCAAGAATCTGTATCTCAATATGCCTGGGTTCTTCGATATATTTTTCAATGTACATGGTATTGTCCCCAAAGGCATTGATGGATTCCTGCTGTGCCAGCCGGAAATGATTCTCAAATTCCGAAAGGTCTGCGGCAATCCGCATTCCCTTTCCTCCGCCTCCGGAGGAGGCTTTGATCATTACCGGAAATCCAATTTCCTTTGCAAGCTCCAGCCCCCGTTCCCATTCATACACCGGCTCTTTCGTCCCCGGAACCACCGGAACTCCTGCTTCCATCATGGTCAGCCTTGCCTGTGATTTATTCCCCATCTTTCCGATGATATCACCGGAGGGCCCGATAAATGCAATGCCGCAGCTTTCACACATATCTGCAAAATGTTCATTTTCCGACAAAAACCCAAATCCCGGATGAATTGCCTGGGCTTTGGTGGCAATCGCCGCGCTTAAAACACGCTCCATATTTAAATAGCTGTCTGCCACCGGAGCTTTCCCGATACAGACTGCCTCATCTGCAAGCTGTGTATGCAGTGATTCCCGGTCTGCCTCTGAATATACTGCAACCGAAAGGATTCCCATTTCCCTGCAGGCACGGATAATCCGCACGGCAATCTCTCCCCGATTGGCAATTAATATCTTCTGAAACATATAAAATGCTCCTTTAACTTTTTAATTTTATGCTATGGCTTTCACAGGCAGTTTCCAAAACCAATGAAAGTTCAGGTTACTCCCAGCAGCAGGCTAATTCACAGCAAAGGTAAGCTCTGCTGCTACGGCAATTTTCCCGTTTACCGTCGCTTTGGCGCTTCCTACGCCTACCGGCCCCTTTTGTTTTACAATTTCCAGTTCCAGCGTCAGCACGTCTCCCGGAACCACTTTCTGTTTGAACCTGGCATTGTTGATAGCTCCAAAATAAGCTGTTTTCCCTTTGAACTCCGGCTGGCTTAAAATGGCAACCGCTCCGGTCTGAGCCAGCGCCTCTACAATCATCACCCCCGGCATTACCGGCTCTTTTGGAAAATGGCCTGCAAAAAACGGCTCATTATAAGTGACGCATTTTTTCCCTACCGCCCGTTTTCCCGGTTCCAGCTCTTCTATCGTGTCAATCAGTAAAAAGGGTTGGCGATGAGGAATAATTTCCATAATCTCCTTTGTTCCCATTATTGACATAACAGTTCCTCCTGTTAATATAATCTAAATATAATATAATATAATTTAATTTAATCTAATTTAAATACAATCGCTAATCTGGTTATTATCTGGCTGTTCTGAACTTATGGTTTACCCGATGACAAACAGCGGCTGACCATATTCAATGACATCTTCATTGGATACCAGAATCTGCCTGACAATACCGTCGTAATCACTTTCAATTTCGTTCATCAGTTTCATGGCTTCCACAATTCCAAGAACCTGGCCTTTGGAAACGGGATCTCCAACTTTCACAAAGGGCTCGGCTTCCGGATCCGGCGCGCTGTAGAAGGTTCCCACCAATGGAGATTTTACAACATTTCCTTCTGCCTGCCCGCCTCCTCCGGCGTTTCCCGCTGCCGGCGTTTCCACTGCTGTAAGAACCGGAAGCCCGCTTCCTGCAGTTTCTGCCACATTGTTGATGGTGACCAGCTTCTGTTTCTTATCCTTTTTCATGGAAATGGACACTCCGTTTTCTTCATAGGAGAACCGGGTCAGCTCTGATTCGGAAACTGCCTGAATCAATTTCACAAGATTATCAAATTCCATATTTTTACTCCTGTTCTTCAAACTTTTTCACCAGAAGGCTGGCATTATGTCCTCCAAAGCCCAGTGAATTTGTTAAGGCATAATTAAATTTCCTTTCTATTCCATTGCCTTTCATATAATCCAGATCTAATTCTTCCTCTGATTCCTGCAATCCCACAGTCGCGTGGATATAATCATTCTGCATCTGCAGAATACACGCAATCACTTCCACTGCTCCGGCTGCTCCCAGCAAGTGGCCGATCATGGATTTGGTAGAATTAATTTTCATCTGATATGCATGTTCGCCAAAGGCCTGTTTGATGGCTCTTGTCTCAAACAGATCGTTGTGATGGGTGCTGGTGCCGTGGGCATTGATATATTCTATTTCTTCCGGCGATACGCCTGCATCCCTAATGGCATATTTCATTGCCATGGCAGCTCCCATGCCGTCTTCCGCCGGAGAAGTAATGTGATAAGCGTCGCTGGTAGCTCCGTATCCTGCAAGTTCCGCCAGGATATGAGCGCCGCGCTTTCTGGCATGTTCCAATTCTTCTAAAACTACAACGCCGGCGCCTTCTCCCATTACAAATCCGCTGCGATCCTTATCAAAGGGAATGGAGCACCGATTCACATCATTGCTGGAAGATAAGGCAGTCAACGCCGTAAATCCGCCGATTCCAATGGGGGTAATGGCGCTCTCCGTCCCTCCTGCCACCATCACTTCCGCATCTCCTGCCTGTATAGTGCGGAATGCCTCCCCGATGGAGTGGGCGCCGGTGGCGCAGGCAGTTACCACATTCAGGCTTTTTCCTTTTAATCCAAACTGGATGGAAACATTGCCTGCCGCCATATTGGTAATCATCAACGGAACCAACAGAGGATTGATTCTGCCCGGCCCACGTTCCAGCATTTTCTTATGTTCCCGCTCCAGGGCCTGCAAACTTCCCACGCCGCAGCCGATGGCACAGCCTACCCGGTAAGGATCTTCCTGCTCCATCTGAATGCCGGACTGTTCCAACGCTTCCTTCGCTGCCGCAACTGCATACTGACAGAACAATTCCATACGTTTGGCAGATTTCACATCCATATAATTCTTTCCTTCAAAGCCTTTGACGCTTGCCGCCACTTTTACTTTGAAATCTGCTGTGTCAAACTGAGTGATCCCACTGAATCCTGTTTTTCCTTCTCTCAGACCTTCCCAAAATTCTTCTGTATTTAATCCGATAGGCGTAATGGCGCCCATGCCGGTAATTACAACTCTCTTCATTCTGACTCCTTCCTTACATGCCCATGCCGCCGTCTACCTGCAATACCTGACCGGTAATATAAGAAGCTTCCTCAGAAACCAAAAAGCAGACTGCATTCGCCACCTCTTCGGCTCTGCCGAAGCGTCCGAAGGGAATTTGGGCTTTTCCGGCCTCGACAGCAGATTCCGACAGTTTCTCCGTCATTTCTGTTTCAATAAACCCGGGAGCCACTGCATTGACACGAATTTCCCTGGAAGCAAGCTCTCTGGCCAATGACTTGGTGAATCCGATGACGCCTGCCTTGGAAGCGGCATAATTAGTCTGGCCCGGATTGCCCAAAATGCCGGAAATGGAAGAAATATTTACAATACATCCAGATTTCTGCTTTAACATCTGCCTTGCCGCATGCTTGCAGGTATGGAACACTCCCTTTAAATTCGTATCCAACACTGCCTCAAATTCTTCTTCTTTCATTTTAAGGATCAGGTTATCTCTGGTGATTCCTGCATTATTCACCAGAATGTCCAGATGTTTCTGCTCTGTGATAATCTGCTTCATCATAGCTTCCACTGCCTGGGGATCTGACACGCTGCACCCAAAGCTTTCGGCCTTGCCGCCCTTTTCCAGAATTTCGGTCACTGTCTGTTCTGCCGCCTCTTTGGAACCGTTATAATTTACAATTACCATAGCTCCCTCTTTGGCCAGCTTCAAGGCAATGGCCCTGCCGATTCCCCGGGAAGCTCCGGTAACCAGAGCTGTTTTTCCTTCTAATCTCATATTAATTCCAGCCTTCCTATTTCACATCTGCCTTCAGTACTTCCAGAAGCTTCTCCATATCTTCCACGGTTTCCACATGGTAGCTGTCAAGCTGCGGCACAATTTTTTTCAGAAAACCGGACAGTGTCTTCTTAGGCCCGATCTCAATAAAGGTATTTACCCCTTCTGCTGCCATCAGTTCCACGCTCTGCTGCCAGCGTACGGGAGAAGAAATCTGCCGCTCCAGCAGTCCTTTCACCTCTTCCCGATCCAACACATATTCCGCCGTTACATTAGAAATATAGGGCGTGGTAAGTTCTCCCACTGCCACATGCTCCAGTTCTTCTGCCAGTTTCTTTCCGGCTTTTTCAAGCATACTGGTGTGGAAAGGGCCGCTGACCTTTAACGGCATACACCGTTTTGCGCCGGCTTCCTTCATCTTTGCCGCCGCCTGATTTACCGCTTCTTCTTCTCCGCTGATGACAATCTGCCCCGGACAGTTGTAATTTGCCACAGATACAATTCCTTTTGTTTCTTCGCAGATCTGTTCCACTGCGCCTGCGTCAAGGCCCATCACTGCCGTCATTGCGCCGCCTGTGGGCACTGCTTCCTGCATAAAGATTCCGCGTTTCACTACAAGTTCCAATGCATCACGGAGGCTCAAACCGCCGGAAGCTGTCAATGCCGCATATTCTCCTAAACTTAAACCTGCATTTACAAAAGAGGATATGCCTTTTTCTTCCAATACCCTTAAAATTGCAAGCTCCACTGTCAGCATTGCAATCTGCGTATATTTTGTAATATGAAGATCTTCATTTTCCCGGAAAATCAGTTCTTCCATGGATCTTCCTGATACTTTTCCTGCAATGGCAAACACCTCTTTTGCCCTGTCAAAATTCTCGTAAAAATCCCTTCCCATGCCGGTGTACTGCGCACCCTGGCCCGGAAAAATAAACGCAATTTTTCTCATCTCATACTCCTTGCATCAAACTCTGTGCTTCCTTCACAATTTCTTCTATGATTTCCTGGCAGGTCTGCTCTTTTTTGATCATTCCTGCAATCTGTCCTGCCATTACGGTTCCGTGTTTCACATCCCCCTCTATCACTGCATTACGCAGGGAGCCTACAGTTAAAAGCTCCAATTCTTCAAAGGGGACGCCTTCCTGTTCTTTCTGTATGTATTCTTTAGTCATCTGGTTGCGAAGCTGGCGGATGGGATGGCCGTGGCTTCTTCCCGTTACCGCAGAATCAATATCCTTCGCCTTGATAATCCGCTCTTTGTAATTTGGATGGCAGATGGATTCTTTGGCTACCACAAACCGGGTTCCAAGCTGCACTGCCTCTGCACCAAGCATAAAAGCAGCCGCCATTCCTCTCCCGTCTCCGATTCCTCCTGCGGCTATCACCGGCACTGTTACTGCATCCGCAACCTGGGGCACCAGTGTCATGGTAGTGGCTGCGCCGATGTGTCCGCCGGATTCTGTGCCTTCTGCAATCACTGCGTCTGCACCGCCGCGCTCCATCATCCTTGCCAGCGCCACGCTTGCCACCACCGGTATTACTTTCGCTCCGGCTGCTTTCCAAATTTCCATATATTTTCCCGGATTCCCTGCTCCAGTGGTAATGACAGGCACTTTTTCTTCCACAAGCGCCTGTGCCACTTCATCTGCATAAGGGCTTAAAAGCATTACATTTACGCCGATTGGTTTATCTGTCAATTCTCTTGCCTTACGGATTTCATCCCTTACCCAGTCTGCCGGAGCATTGGCGGCGCCGATAATTCCAAGGCCGCCGGCGGCAGATACCGCCGCTGCCAGATGATGCTCCGCCACCCATGCCATTCCTCCCTGAATGACAGGAACTTCTATCTGCAACAGATCTGTAATTCTTGTTTTAAACTGCCACATCTCTTATTCCACACCTTTTTCTTTCAAATATTCTACCACATCTCCCACGGTTGCCAGCTTCTCTAAATCTTCTGAAGGGATTTCCACGGAGTATTCATCCTCTAATGCCATTACCAGTTCAAATAAATCCAGGGAATCTGCGCCCAGGTCATCCTTAAAGGAAGTTTCCAGGGTAATTCCATCTGCCTCTGCGCTCAGCTGCTCTGCAATAATTTCTTTCATTCTTTCAAACATTTCTATAATCTCCTTTTTATTTTCAAATATTTTGATATTCAAAGTATATCACAAAATAGGCCTTTGTCAATCAAAAATTATGAATTTTTTCATATGACTGTAGAAATTTTTCCCTGCATATGATATGCTATTTTTAATGAAATTTTTTGAATTCATATGACAGAGCTTTTCAAATGGGAATCTGCTGCTGTCACAACAAAGGGGGAAACCATAATGATAAAAACAGCTACTAAAGATTTGTCCGCAGGAATGGTGACTGCCGAACCCGTGTACAGTAAGACAGGGCAGCTTCTCTTCCCTGCAAATACCATACTGACTTCCCAGCAAATCACTTACCTGGAATACTATGGCGTTGAGTCCATTTCAGTTATTCCTGAAAAGGATATCAACGATGCTTCTTTGGACTCTGCGTCTCCTGTTTCGGAAACAACTCAGGAGACTTATGCCCAGAAAGTGAAGAAAAGCCGAAAATTCCACGAATTTAAAGTGGACTTTAATAAGAAAACAAACATGCTGAAGGATTATTATAAGAAGTTAATTGATAAGAAAGAACCATTAGAGCCCAATGCGCTTTTGGATCAGGTCAGCAGCCTGTATTCCAACCATCTTACATCTCTTTCCGTATTTGATATGCTGCATAACATGCGTCAGATTGACGACACTACTTATGCCCACAGCATCAATGTGGCCATTATCTCCCGGATGATGGGAGAATGGCTGGATATTTCAGGAGAAGACTTAGAGGCGCTGACACTGGCAGGACTGCTTCATGACCTTGGAAAATGCCTGGTTGATCCAAAAATTCTCACGAAACCCGGACCTTTGACAGACGAGGAACTTCGGCAAATCCAGGAACATCCGAATCTGGGACTGAAGGTTCTCAGAGAAAACCAGAGCGATGTTGATGAACGGGTATGCTCTGCAGTTTTGATGCATCATGAACGATGCGACGGTTCTGGCTACCCATCCGGGCTGAAAGGCAATGAAATCTCAGATTTTGCTAAAATTGTTGCCATCGCCGATGTATATGACGCTATGACCAGCAATCGCTGCTACCGGAAGGGCATCTGTCCTTTTGAAGTAATTTCCACTTTTGAACGGAAAGGATTTGATCGGTACGAAACCAAATATCTGCTGCCTTTCCTTCACCATATTATTGATACGTACATCGGCAATTCGGTTCTGCTAAACGACGGTTCCTCAGGAAAAATTATTATGATTAATCGGCAGTTTCTTGCCCGTCCCATAGTCAGCACTGCCGCTGTTACCTATCTGGATTTATCCAAACATCCTGAACTTTATATTCAGGCTATTATATAGGAAAGGAGACACCTGCATGAGCAACAATCCAAATACCCGGCCGGAACAGAAAGTCTTAGAAGCAGATGATGACGGTGATGAAATCCGTGTCACATTATCCATGGATGATGATTCTGAAGTAGAGTGCCGGATTCTTACAATTTTTGAAATGGAGGATCAGGATTACATTGTACTGCTTCCGCTGGATGAAAAGGGCAATGACAACGAAGAGGGAGAAGTTTTTATCTATCGTTATTACGAAGATGGCGACGGCAATCCTTCTCTGGAAAATATTGAAGATGAAGAAGAATTCGAGGCGGTTTCTGACTGCTTTGACGAACTTCTGGATGAGGCAGAATGGGACGCCTTGTTGGAAGATGATGAGTAATCAAAATTACTGCCGTAATATCTTGTATTTGGAGACGGCAATAGAGAACGGTCTTTTCTCACACACTATTTGCTTAGAGAAAAGACCGTTCTCTATTGCCCGTATCCTGAAATGAACCACCTCGCCAAGCTATTACTCCGGCGGTTAAATATATTAGCAGAATGATTTTTCAAACGCGCTCTGAAGCAGCGTGCAATTGCATTTCTCCCACAAATCGGGAGACATCCACTTCTCTTCCGTTGTATTTCTTTACGCTGTGAATAAACAGATTTTCTTTGGCCCTGGTAATGCCTACATAAAACATTCTGCGCTCTTCCTGCAAATCTGCATCCAGAACAGCTTTTTTGTAGGGCATCAGTTCTTCATTCACATCCAGGATGTGCACGTTTTTATACTCCAGTCCTTTCGCGCTGTGGAGGGTGGCAAGGGAGACGCATTCTGCAAGCATTTCCTGCTGCTTTTTCTGCCTTTTTAATTCTTTCGTATATTCTTCCATATGTGCGAACCATTCATCATAGGTACGGAACTGTCTGGCTCCGTCCTGCAGTTCTTCCAATACCTCCAGCAAATTGTCCTGGCTGATTCTCCGATATTCGGCATAATTTCTCAGATATTCCTCGTATCCGATTCCCATACGAATATAATTGATAGCTGCAAAGGGTCCTGTTCTGCTCAATACCCGCAAATCGCCTTCTAACTGTTCAATCCGCTCTGCCACCCAATGCTGCTTTTTGTCATAGAAAAACTCTGCCCATACATCGAAAGCAACGGTATCATGTTCCAGGCTCTCTCTGGTAATATAGCGGTTGGGCCGGTTCATAATCTGCAGAAAATCTTTTCTGGACCGGCTTCCTTTGGCCAGCCGTATGTAGGTTAAAATATCCCTGGCAATCCAGTGCTCATAGAGATTGGGAATATTGTCTTTGGTGCGGAACGGAATGTTATATGCCATAAGCTGAGACATAAACAGTCTTGGCTGGGTATTGGTGCGAAACAGCACCGCACAGTCATTATAGCTGCCCCCTGCCCTGCAGTCTTTTAATATCTGCTCAATAATCGCTTTTCCCTCCTCCTGCTGGTTCTCCCAGAGAAAATATTCCACCCCCTGTTTCGATTCCCGGCATATTTGGGGACGTATCTTTTTTTCAAACCGCTCTGTATTGTGGGAAATCAGACGCAGGGAGGATTCCACCACAGAGGGACAGGAACGGTAATTGACATCCAACAGCGCCCGCGCAGCTTCCGGATATGTTTTTTCAAATCCCAGCATCAGTTCCGGTTTTGCGCCGCGGAACCGGTAAATGGACTGATCATCATCTCCCACCACAAACAGATTATTTTCCGGCCGAGCCATCATTTTTACAATATCGAACTGCAGACGGTTGATGTCCTGAAATTCGTCAATCAGAATATACTGATATTTTTTCTGCCAAGCCGAAAGAATGTCTTTCCGCTGATCAAACAATTCATAGCAATATACCAGCATATCATCAAAATCAATCAGGCGGCTCTGTTTCATCCTTCTGTCATAGCTTTGGTAAATTTGTTCAAAGATCTCCTTGCCGCAGTTTTTGGAATAATAATGCTCCAGAGACACCCCTGTATTCTTCATCAGTGAGATTTCTCCCAACAAATCCCCGGCAAATTCATTCTCATCTTCGTATTCCAAGCGCATCTTCTGGATAATCTCTTTCATAAACTGAAACCTCTGCTCTTCCCGGATGATATTGCCCCCGTGAAATCCATAGGCATGCTTCAGGATATGAAAAAAAACGGCATGAAATGTGCCGAAGGTGACCGGATAAGTCTTTTTACCCATCAAACGATAAAAACGTTCTTTCATCTCTGATGCGGCTGCTTTGGTAAATGTAATCACAAGAATATGGGATGGATCGATCCCCTGACTGGCGATCAAATGTTTGGTTCGTTCTGTGATGACGGTGGTTTTCCCAGACCCCGGGCCCGCTAATACAAGCATAGGCCCGCTGGTATGTTGGATGGCTTCCGCCTGAGATTTGTTTAAACTCATAAATTACAGTTCCTTCTCCAATTTCGCAATGGCAGCTTTCAGCCTTGCCACGGATTCTTCTTTGCCTAGCGCTTCCATCAGCTCCGTAGCTCCGCCCGGCGTCATCTGTTTACCAGAAACCGCCGTGCGCACCGGCCACATAACATAGCCGTTTTTAAAGCCCTTTTCCTTTACATAATTGCAGAGCGTCTCATAAAGCCCATCATTGGAATAATCCTCCTGGGCCTCAAATATCGGAAGAAGTTCCCGAAGCACTTCAAGGGAAGATTCCGGCGTAGTTTTCATTTTCTTATGAGCGTACATGGAAATATCATATTCCGGCACAGCCTCAAAGAAATCCACATGTTCTGCAATATCCGGGAAAATCTCAATTCTGGTCTTTACCATGGCCGCAATCTTTTTCAAGTCATACGCTTTTTTTACAGACTTTTTCAAATAGGGCTCTGCCATCTCATAAAACCGGTCAAAGTCCATGGCCTTTAAATATTCCCCATTCATCCATTTTAATTTCACCATGTCAAATACTGCAGGGGATTTACTGATTCTGCGGTAATCAAATTCCTGAATCAACTCTTCCAAGGAGAAAATCTCCCGATTCTCCTCCGGACTCCATCCCAAAAGGGCGATAAAGTTCACCACTGCTTCTGTGACAAATCCCTGTTCTAACAAATCTTCAAAGGATGCATGCCCGCTCCGCTTGGAAAGCTTCTTATGGTTTTCGTCGGTAATCAGAGGCAGATGAATATAGACCGGTGATTCCCATCCAAAAGCATCGTACAGACGCTGATATTTGGGCGACGAGGAAAGATATTCATTTCCCCGAACCACATGGGTAATATTCATGGTATGGTCGTCCACCACATTTGCAAAATTATAGGTGGGATATCCGTCGGATTTGATCAGGATCATGTCATCCAGTTCTGCATTTTCCACGGTAATGTCTCCATACAATTCATCATGGAAGGTGGTAATTCCCTCCCTTGGGATATTCTGCCGGATCACAAAAGGCTTTCCAGCTGCCAAATTTGCCTCCACTTCTTCTTTGGACAAGGACAGGCAGCGCTTGTCATACATCATAATTTCTTTGCCTTCCACAATCTCAGTTTTCAGAGAATCCAGTCTCTCCTTATCGCAGAAACAATAATATGCCTCTCCTTTTTCCACTAATTCTTTGGCATATTTCATATAGATCCCTGTCTGCATCCGTTCACTCTGCACATAAGGTCCGAATCCTCCGTCCTTATCAGGGCCTTCGTCATGCTTTAATCCGGCCTTATCCAGCGTACGGTAAATAATCTCCGTGGCTCCTTCCACAAAACGCTCCTGATCCGTATCTTCAATCCGAAGCATGAAATCCCCGCCTTCATGCTTTGCAATTAAGAATTCATACAACGCGGAACGCAAATTGCCCACATGCATTTTCCCTGTGGGGCTTGGTGCATATCTTGTTCTGACTTTACTCATCTATGTTCTCCTTTACCGGGAATCTCCCTCTACAGTTTTATAATTCAACATTAAAAAAATCCAGCATATATGTTATCTCCGACAAACCGATGGCAGCATCATGAATGGCGCCCAAATCTTTTTTCTGAAAGCCATCCTCTAATTTCTGCCTGGAAACTTCAAACATTTCCCTCAAGTCCTCTTCCTTGATATCCATATCCATGATCGAATTCTCCTTTCTCCTGCCTGCTGCACAGGACTTTTCGCTATAATTCTCTATTATACAACTATTTTCCCATAATAAAAAGAGTTTCCCGTAAGAAAAATAAAAAAATCGTAACAGTTCAGGCCAGGACTTTGCAGCAAATGCAAAGTCCTGGCCTGAACTGTTGCAAAAACTCCCGGCTCTGCCTTTGACACAGAACCAGGAGTTTCCTGTAGCAGGTTTATTTAATTGGAATACATTTCCTGTCTTCCACTGCCGGAATTTCTTTCTTGGGAACGGTAAGTTTCAGAATGCCGTTTTCAAAGCTGGCATGAATGTCTTCCTGCCGCACTTCCTGCCCTACGAAAAAGCTTCTCTGACAGCTTCCCATATAGCGTTCCCGGCGTACAAACTTTCCTTTTTCATCTTTCTCTTCCTTATTAACATTGCGTTCCGCAGAAATCGTCAGATATCCGTCTTTCAAATCCGCCTTCAAATCTTTCTTCTCATATCCCGGCAACTCCACTTCCAATTGATATTTGTCCCCTAAATCCTGAATATCGGTAGACATATAGGAAGCGCTGTTCATGCTGCCGAAGGGTGAACGAAAAGCATCCCGGAACATATGGTCAAAAGAATCATTGAAAAAATCATTGCTGAGATTGGTGTTGAAAATACTTGGTACTAACATAGGTCCTTCCTCCTTACAAATGCTTCTATATTTATTATTTGTTATTTTGGCAGCTTTATTCCTGTAAGCAACAAGCCAGGCAGCTGCATGGAACATCGCTTTTGTTTTGTTCTAGTTGTAATATAGCACACATTATTAGCACTGTCAATAGGTGAGTGCTAATTTTTTGTGAAGCCTTGATTTTATGGGCTTCACAGGGGATTCTCACTTGCTTTCGCACTCGATTTTCTTGATTTTACACCATTTTTACACCATTTCATTTGATTTTGGTGTAACACTTATTTTCTTTACACCAAATTACACCATCAACTTACATTTACACCACAGCAGGTACAGTTTCCGGCAGATTCATCTTTGACATCTCATTTTCTACATGAGCCATTTCAGCGATATGATTGTAAATATTCATAGTGTTCTTCGCATCAGAATGTCCCATTACATACTGCATAACTTTCGGATTAACATTATTCTCACCCAATCTGGTACATCCTGTGTGGCGAAGAATGTGTGCAGATATATGAGGCATCAGTTCTGGCTCCCCGTTCTCATTTTTCGCCAATATTGTTTCTCTCTTATTATAGGCATTAACGATGTTCTTTAGAAAGCTATTCACGCCTGCTGGCATAATCGGACGCCCATGTTTTGTGTTAAAAATAAAACCGCTGCGTCTACCAATCTCTACATTACTCTGCAATCCCAACATCAAATTTAATTCCTTCTGCTTACGAAACGCATCATATACGGTCTGAGTCATAGGGATTGTTCTGATTCCAGCATCCGTTTTTGTCTCCGAATCATGGAAACAATAACCTTCTTCTCCCTCATAATAAACAAGCTGTCCGTTCACATGAATTTCCCGGTTTTTCATATCCACATCTGACCATGTCAATCCAATTGTTTCACTTATTCTCAGGCAAGCTCCAAACATAATCTGCATCATTGGCAGATGTGGCTTGTACACCTTACTGTTCTCCACAAATTTCAGAAGCTTCTCCTGTTGTTCCAGTGTTAATGCCTCTTTCTCCTTTGCAGCAGCACCATAATCGCCAAGAGTTCCTGTTACCGGATTTTTACGGATAATCCCATCCTCCACAGCCATATTAAATGCCGGATTTAATAAAGCATACATACTTTTAATCGTGCTGTGTGCCAAACCCTCATCCGAAAGTCCTGAAAAAAATGTCCGTACATGAGATGTCTTAAAATCAACTACACGGATGTTTCCAAGAGTATTCTTTATCCGGTAATTCCATGTTCGCCAGTAGTCCTTTTTCGTTTTTTCCCGGATATTCTTTGTCGCCATATACCGCTCAAATAATCCATTTACCGTCAGTTTCTTTACCGATGTGTCCGTAATAAGCTGATCGTCAATATCTTTATTGATTTTCTTTTCCTGCTCACGCAGACTTGCCAGATCCATGTCATAGATTGTAACACGCTTTCCGGTAATCTCATCTTTGTAACGATACATATAACGTCCGTCTGGACGCTGGCTTTCTCCAGTTCTTAAATTTCTGCCTTTATTGTCTTTTCTTGCCATACTAATCATTCCTTTCAACATTAGTCTTTGTTATTCGGAATGATTTTTGTCCTGCTTGTATCAGTCATAATCTGTCTGATATCTGTTCAAAGATTAACATAATATTTTAGGTTTTCCAAGAGTAAATTCTTGAAAAAGCATCTATTTTCTTTGCACTCTCATT
This sequence comes from Eubacterium sp., assembly GCA_021769425.1. Lineage (GTDB taxonomy): Bacteria > Bacillota > Clostridia > Lachnospirales > Lachnospiraceae > Petralouisia. The sequence continues at coordinate 1,946 of JAETSX010000013.1, read as the reverse complement.
CCGAAGGAAATTCGTTGTTTTCTCCTGTTCTCGTCCATTACACTGCCATTGCATCAAGATATTTTTTTATCTTATCCACATTATAGAGGACACGTCTGCCGACAATGATCTTTGCTTCTGCACAGTCTGCAATTTTTCTTGCTGTGACAGCACCGCAGGATAACATTGCCATTAAGCCTTCAATGTCCACCGTCAGACGATTTTCAGTGTTGTACTCTGTTGTCTTTCTCATGATGCACATACCTCCTTTCCTCCGTATTTTCTGCATCACCTCCCATACAGCGGTTTCATGCCCATTGTGGTACTTTCTTCTGTTGTTTCTGGTTTTACCTAATGATGAATTTGCTGCTTCTCAGCGTGTCGACTGTCGGCTTCCATTCGTACAGGCGGTGTCAACGTTACAGTTGACCTCTATCAGAAATTTTCTGAATGCTGCCAGCTCCTTCCCGAGCCTGCCAGCCGTTGCCGGAGTATCTTCGATTTCCACATACTACTCTCTGGTACAGCGGTGGAACTCTGTGTTGTCCTTTAATCCTCTAGGAGTACCTATACAGCTCATTCAATTTTCAAGGGGCGGAAAAGCTCTTGAATTCCTATTCAAAGCCTTTTTCTACTAATCACACGTGGCAGAGGCGATAAGGTCATATTTTTCATAGAAAAATTTTATTTTTTCATCTTTGCCTTGTTTATTCGCTTTAATGCGAATGTTGATTGTACTGTTATTATATTTCGCCTCAATGTTAATGTCAAGTATTTTATTCGCTTAATTGCGAATATTTCTGTTTACATTCTGAGATTTTGATAGTAAAATAGAATTATCAAATAGAAAGCAGGAAATCTGATATGACGATTGGTGATAAAATAAAAAAAATCCGGACATTCCGGAATATGACACAGGCAGAACTCGGTGCAGCTCTCGGCTGGGGCGATAAAGGTGCAAATCGCCTTGCTCAATACGAAACCAACTACCGGGTTCCCCGTAAAGATCTGGTTACTGAAATGGCTAAGATTCTGGATGTAAATCCACTGACCCTGCATGAGCCAACTACTATGGACGCTTCTGAATTGATGGAAATCCTGTTCTGGATTGATGAATTTAATCCCGGCATGATCAATCTCTTTCAATTAGAGACTTATCCGGGCGAAAAATCAAATTCTATTGACGATACCGCTATCCGCTACCATGATTCTGATAGCTGGCCAGCGCATCCGCCTGTTGGTATGTGGTTTAATTACGGGATTCTCAATGATTTTCTAAAAGAATGGACTCTTAGAAAAGAGGACCTGAAATCTGGCGTAATTACTAGAGATGAATATTTTGAATGGAAAATCAACTGGCCGCAGACCTGTGATGACTGCGGGAAACGAGTGCCATCAAAACAATGGCGGAAATCAAATGAATAGAACTTAGTGAAGCTTAAATCTGTATTTTTTCTCTTTATCCACAAAAAGGCACTGAAAATCATGGGGTTATCGGTTTTACAGTGCCTTTTCTAGCTATTATTCTACGCTACTTTTTATGAGCTACTCCATGTGAAACTTAACGAAACTTAAATTTAGCAAAATGTGAGATATATTTTTTATGCTTAATTCAATCTATACATACTATTTCCACGAAGTATAGATTAATTGCCTTTTGTCAAATGCTTCCTTTCCGCCTTCCATAATGTCAACAATTTGCTTGTGTGTAGATTTGAGATCAATATTTCCTTGAGCTATATCAATTTTAGTGTCCAGATATTCAACCACAAAAATTCTTTCAGCATCTCCTAACACCGGAATGTTAGCATTATGTGTAGCAAAAATAAATTGCATTTCTTGTTTCTTTTCTGTAAGTAGGAAATAATCCGTACCTGTTCATAAATCTATGTATCTGGTAAAATATTCTCATAGCAATTCATCCGCACTTTGACAAAAAATCCACCTAACAGTTTCTGCTAAGTGGA
>JAETSX010000213.1 GCA_021769425.1 Eubacterium sp. | reverse complement strand
ATGGATTGCGGCGTTTTTAAGTTTGGCCGAATTTACAATAGTTTTATATCATACACCTTTCTGCGCGCCCATTCTTCTATGGGCGCGTATTTCATATATAAGCGGCTGTTACAACAAGGGTTGTCCGCACTGCCGCTCCCCACCCTCTGATTTCGATTTTGCCTATCAACTAAAAAAATCGAAATTGGAGGAATTACCCATGAAAGAAATCAACCTGCGGGATTACTACCCGTTTTATACACAGGACGTTATTGTTGAAGTGCCGGACGAGGTGGCTAATCTGCTCCGAGAATATAAGCTGGCTGAAGCCGCCTATATCCTGCGTACATACCGTCATAAGGCATATTTTTCTCTTGACTATGATACCAGCGTGGAGCGTGATGCGCTGGTAATCGTCCTGACACCGGCCGAAATTCTTGAACAGCAGGAGGAAAATGCCAGGCTGTATCAGGCGCTTGCTTCCCTGCCGGAGAAACAGCGAAACCGGATCACTTCGCATTTCCTGCTCGGCATGAGCCTTTCGGAAATTGCAAAGAGCGAGGGTTCCGGCGTCAGCTCTGTGCATGAAGGAATCCAGCGTGGACTTCGACGTCTGAAAAAAGTTTTAGAAAAAATGGAAACAGACCCCGAAAATAATCCTCAAAAATGAAATGAATAATAGAGGGACACGGCTCCCTAAAGACTTGGGGAGAGTTCCTGCGGCGTGCGCCAGCTCTGGCAAAGCGGCGGCGTATGCGGGGCTATGATGCGGTGACGCTATCCGCAGCCTGTAACAGCCCCGCTCTGGTAAATCAGAGCTTGCCGGGGGGCGTGGCAAATACGGCAGCTAATCGAAATCAGATACAATGGGCCGGGTCTGTGACTGTATGGGCGCAGGTCCGACCTATTCATGTGGTTTTGATGAAGGAATATGGAAATCACGGAAAGGGGGTATTAATACAAAGTATCTTCGACAAAAGACAAAGTAACGCGCTGAAAGTTATCCCATGATATGGTATAATCAGAAAGATAGATTTTTGAAATTAGTACAAGAGGCGGTATGCAGCATGAAAATATTATATGTTACAGATTTACATGGAGATAAGAACAAATACAGGAAAACGCTGGACATTGCTATTGAGAAGAATATCGGCGTCATTGTGAATGGCGGGGATATGCTTCCTAAACTCAGAGAAAGACATCTGGAGCAGCCGTCGTTTATCAATGGATTTTTAAGGGATTATTTTTCGGAACTTGAAAAGCACGGCATTACATATCTCGCCATGCTTGGGAACGACGATCTTCTGTCGGTAGATGGACTGTTTGATGCAGTCTGTAGGGAATTTGGAAATATCCATAATATAGCCGGTAAAAAGGTCCATGTCGGTGAATATGAGTTTATTGGAATGAACCATATTTTAGACCATCCTTTCGGGTGCAAGGACAGAGTTGTCACAGAAACGCATTATATCCCGCAGAGGCAGCTAAGCCCTGTCGCCGGTATTTCCAATGAATACGGCTATGACAGGATATATAACTGGTTGGAGTATTCGAGGACAGAACTTCCGCTTATGTGTGATATTCTGAAAGATTTGCCGGAACCGGAAAATCCCAGGCAGACAGTCTATGTAATGCACATGCCTCCTGCCGGATTGAGGCTGGGGCAGCTTTTGTATCAGGATTTGGATATAGGCTCTGTGGATATTTATGATTTCCTGAAAGAGAAACAGCCGCTGCTCTCCTTGCACGGGCATATCCACGAAAGCCCTGATACGGAAAAAGGAAAATGGATAAACCGGATACTTGATACAGCCTGTATTCAGACGGGCCAGACAGAACTTAACGACAACAATATGGTCTATGCGGAGCTTGACCTGCAGGGCAGGGAGTATTCGCGGAAAGTTATAAATGTAAAATGACAGGAAAGTGCCAGTGATGGTGCTTTTTTGTTACCCGGAAATGAGGTGGAACATGGAGAACCAAAAACAGTCAGACACGATCCAGATCGGGAACACGACATTTTATGTAACCGCAACTTTTTCTGGAACGGTCCAGTTGCAGCAT
>JAETSX010000091.1 GCA_021769425.1 Eubacterium sp. | reverse complement strand
TATTCAAATGGTTCATTCATAAGGCTACAAAATACACATCCATTTTCGCTCCTTAATATCCCACAAACCGCAGAAAATCAAGGTTTCCTTGAAAGCAGACAGACGGTTTCAATATTCCCCTGAACTTTGATTTTATACTGCATAGCGAAAGTATGCAATGGTTTTTCAAAGTGGGGTAATGGTTTTATCCCCATAAAAAGCGGTTGATTAAATGTATTTTAGGATTTTCCTATATAAATCCCACAGCCTCGGTCCACAAAAGCCCCCCAAAGCACTCAACCCACGATGCTCATGAACATCTCTATCTTCAACCTCAAAGAGTCTATGGAAATCATCTCCTTCACCTACATAGACTGATTTGTCATAATTAAGAAAAGTAGACTTACCACTAAATTGGTCACCTGTGATATCTATAATAATATGTTTGTCTACCATCAGCCACGCATGAGATTGTCCGTTTCCATCCGGCTTACCCCAATATGTTCCACAGACATAATCTGTTTTGATACCTTTATCCAATAAATACTGAGCTAACAAATCACTCGTATCTCCGCAGCAAGCACGTGGAAATCTGCGATATATGCTGTCGTTATCAAACTCCCCTGCTTCCAAAGCCAAATCAATCGCTCTTCGAAATTGGGTTGCGAACTGTTTAATTTCCTTCATCATACGCTCCTTTAACAAAACCGCTTTTGCGAAAAAGTATCCTTTCGCCAAAATGTATATTTCCCGTTCTCCAAAGCCTATCCCCTGGGGTAAACCTCCGGTTATATCATCACTCTACGGAAACAGAAACACACATCTATTTTATTCCCCAAATGGCGAAATCCTTTGATTTATTGGGCTTTTTTCGACAGAAGGCAGACTGTTTCAACATGCGTGGGGACGGAACCAGAATACTACATGGCAAAAGTTATCAGTTAAAATTATCCCCACCTTTTGCCAAAGAGTATAGCAATTTTTCAGTTTACCCCACCGGACGATTTTCACCCCTTTTTAGCGGTTTTCACCCCTTTTCGGAAAGTGCGACCCCCCTCCATACACTTCGGCAAAACTATTGCTCATTTTGTTTCGCCATTGAGTATGTCTTTGAGCCACTTGGGAACCATCGGGACTTTCTTTCCGGCAAGAATCAGTTTCATTATTTCTTCGGTATCTTCCTGACGCCAGAACCGATTACGAATGTAGCAGTCATGGCTGCAAAACTTCTGCTCTTTGGTTTGGCTCTCAAATTCTTTTCCACAAAACATACACTCATGCTTGTAAAGAAACGGGTGGTTTTTCACCCACAATCTGCGACATTCATCAGAACAATAAATCCGTTTTCGTCCGGTGGATTTCTCGCCTAATGGCTTGCCGCATTGTCTGCATACACTGTCGGCGCAGACTTCTTCCATTTGCTTTCCTTCTCTGGCTTGAAGACGCTTTTTTGCATATCCATCCAAACCATTTGCTTTGCAATAATTTCTGACTTTGTCCCTTGGAAGGTCTAATGCAATTCCTATTTTCCGGTATCCTAAACCCATGTTCCGAAGACGTTCAATGGTTTGCTGCTGTTCTTTTGTCATCTGATATCAACTCCTTAACAAATTTGGTAGTCCAGTAATCACTCTGGATTGCCACTTTGTCAAGGAAATCTTCTGCTAAAAATCAGTTATTTGACTAATGCCAAATAATTCTTAGCTATCTGCTTACTTAAAATTCCTGCATCATTAATTCCTATTAATCCAGCTAACTCATCATATACTATACCTAATTTTTCTATTGAATATCTCTTTCCATGCACTTTTGTAAATGGGCCATCACTCTCTACAAATATCCTTTCCATTGGAATTCTTTTTATTATTTGTTTTCCATTAACGCTTCCCATCATATTAAAATTAACAGAGAAATAGGCTCCCAAATTAATAAATTTTTCTAACCATATCTCATTTCCTGAATACCAATGTATAATTACTTTACGATTTCCATTCTTCTTCAATATCTCATATGTCTGTTGTTCTGCCATGCGACAATGGACCGACATGATTTTGTCACAAGACTTTTTACATATAAAATCAAAGATCTCTATCTGCTCATTTTTATAATTCAAGTATTCTTTTGAAAAATCCAGACCAACTTCTCCAACATATTTTGTGGTCGATAAATTTCTTATAAAAGATGCCTTTCCAAACCTTACCTTTCCCGCATTTTGCGGATGGAAACCAATTCCAAATTGAACATAATTCGTTGGCTGATATAGTTCTATACATGTTTCAAAAATCTCAGGTTGATTTGTAACGCATAAGGTATGCTGTTCCAATTGATTTATTTGTTTGTAAACCTGTGAATGATTTGAATAAAAATCAAGATGGAAATGCATATCAATTAACTTACTCATCAATCGCTCCTTCTATAAAAGTTAATAAATCATCCCCATTTAACTGCGCTTGAATCTTTACAAATTCATATAATTCCTCCATAGATTTCATATATACTTTTACATATTCATCTATTTCTTTCATATCCATTCCACCGAGCGCAATCAATTTATTCGTGTAATAATCCTTACTACCATATTTCAGATAATAATGCAAAGATAATAATACAGCCTTCAAATCTGTCGTTTTTCCTGTATCTGGATTTGAGAATCTTTCATTTTTCACAAAATCCATTCCTATTTTATATTCTTCTTTAAATTTCTCCAAATATTCCTCATTAACATCAACACCATTTAAAGAAGCTCTTCGAATTAAACAAGGATAGCAATATCCACAGTTTCTTGGGCGTCCCTTAATTCCTTTATCTGCACGCATTGGGTGTGAACAGGATATTGTTTTTCCTGCCCCCATTTTAAAAGATTTCGTTGTCTTTACATCCTGTACAATTTCTCCTTTTGTTTTATATGCAAAAAAATTCTTAACTTTATGCGGAATCTCAAGCATTTCCAGAATATTATTTAATTCATTTATAAAATAAACATGTGTTGTCCTTGTACTACAACTGCCTCTCCTACTTGGCGTCAATGGAATATTTAATCCAATAAAACCATTTTCAGGAATATACACCGGAACATTCTTACCAATTTGGGATGCAACTGCTAATGCAATTGCCAAAAATAGAAAAGATCTACTCCTGCTTGTATTTTCTATGTATTTTCCTTTTAAATCCTCATCAATATTGCGCGGAGTTCGAGGATCAGCATTAAAAATAATCATGTCAATATTTTGATCCGGATAACTCTCTTTCAAAATTCTATATAACTCATAAATTCTATTACCCAACGCATTATATTCTCGGCATCCAACAAAACATACATGTTTCTCTTGCTCTAATAAATTTATGGCTCCGGAATAAGAATCTAAGCCTCCAGAAAATAAAGAAACGGCATCGAAATCTTGACCAACAATATCATATTTCTTTTTAGACTTAATATTCCTAAACCTAAAATCCGTTTTCCTAAAATTTATTTCCCATAAATCTCCACTTAAAAATCCCAATATATTTTCTATCCCACTCTTAATACTATTCCACTTCTCTATTTCCAATACTGGAATGGACATACATATTTCTCTTGTCCAATTATCTTCTACTTCTCCCGCATAAATACCAGCACGAGGTATTCTTTTATCCGCAGCATAAACACTTGTAGCAACAATTATTAAATCTTCATAAATAGGCTCCAAATTATCCTTTTCAAATCTTCTCCATAGTTCTTCAAAATTAACTTTTATATTTGACTTCGGCCCCTCATCCAGTATATCAAATCTAATGGCATCTTCAAAACCGTGAATCGGTTCGATTTCTGTTGTTTTATTAATCCATACTTTCATATTGTCCCTCCATTTTCTTCAAATCAGCATAACATTCTTTGCATACAGAGGCGATATACTGTTGCCCTTCTTTACTTGTATAATCTAAATCCAATTTCTTTTCTAATTGAACATCTGCCATTATTCTATTTTCGATTGCAGCGCTCACATCATCCATAACACGATCATAATCTTTTGATAACTCGGCATGCGTAAATATCTTTTCAGAAAAACAGGTTTCAAAATTTTTAATAGCAAATTGAATAATGAATTCTATTAAAAACTCTTCATTATTAATTTGTTCAAAATCTTTAAATGTTTCTATCTCAAGTCTCTTCAATGTTTCCGAAAGACTTTCTCGTATTATCTGCATATCCGTTGTAGAAAAATCTCTAGCAAAGTAGTCAATTAAGCCTTTATATAATTCATTTCCCTTTTTATCTAATAGCGAATCTAAACCAATATTTTTAGCTGCATTCTCTGCACCATATTTATTGACTGCACTTATGAAATTCATAAGTCCGCCCGCAACAACCGAAACATTACTTTTACTTAAGTGAGTCGACATATAAGCATCTGCATATTTAGAAATGGCTTTGCTAATTCCTGCACTTCCTCTTGAATCTTTCATCATTCTAGTTACGGCACCTTTTGCTTGTCTCCATTGTTCATTTTTAGGTGGAATATAGCCTTTTGATGTTCCCATACTGCCCCTCCTATTTTTCCTTCATAATAATATCTACTATATTTTGTTCCAATCCGTTACCTTTCAAAACTTCAATCACATCAAGGAAGCCCGATTTATCTGCTTGATACATTGAACACATTACAGTTGCTCCTTGCAAATTTATTTCTGCGACTTTCAACTTTTTTATTGCATCCTTAATTTCACTCCTATATTCTGGATAACAAATATAAATTGGTTGCATTTTTTCAAGTAATTTGCTATTTTTCTTAAATTCTTCTATAAGTGCATCCAATATCTTTATATATTTAATTCCCTTATTTTCTTTAAGTTTCTCTATAATCCTCCCATAATCAGTAGCACGTCTCGACTGCATTATTTTATTAAATATCACTAACTCCGCTTTTCCTAAAGAATCTGAAACACTTACATTTATATCTAAAGATTCCCTTGTTAAATAGAAATATTTCAGCAAACTTTTTTCATACAAATTAATAGGATCTGATTTTAGCCAATTGGCTATTTTTTCATCTGACCATTTACGATACTCTTCCGGTATTTCTTCGTTATTCCTTGCAATATTTGTAATAGTTTCAAGTTCCTTTATTTTAAAATTTTTTTGATTTAGTATAGCCCATTTGTACAACTCTTTAAAGCGCTCCATATCAATATATTCTAACGCCATAAGTTTAGCTAAAATTGCATAATCAAAGGTTTTGTCCGTTTTATAATATATTTCAGCTAAGTTTTTACGCACCAAAAATGAATTAAGAAACCGTTTTGCCTGCCTCGGATTACCTTTCAATATGCTTGCAATTACATCGCTTGTTTTGTAAATGATATCAAACATTTTTTCAAACTCGTCTATTGTTCCCCCATCTAATATAGAATAATCATATCGTTCAAATGCTGACCTTACAAATTCAATATCTATTTTGACTCCATTTACAAAAATATTTTCTTCTTTAACTTTAGTCAAAAGAATATCCAATTGATTAGTTTTTATTGAAGGAACTCCCTTAGATAAATAAAGTTCACATATTAACAACAATAAATAATTCTTAATATCTGTTTCAGATAGCTCTGGAATATTTATGGGTAATTGAATAATTTTTTCAATATAATTATCCGAAAAATCTTCAGAGTCCTCTGTTATTTTGGGATACTTATTTTCAATAGAATACTTCATAACTTGATTATCTACTGCTATTATAAATGTTGTCTTGGGAACAGACAAAAACAATTTTACCGCTTCTAATGTTTCTATCACACGTTCAGGGGTGCATCTGTCCAAATCATCTATCATGACAATCAAATTATCTATTTGAGATTTGTTTATCAAAGCACTAAATTCTTTTCTGAATAGACGAATATTCTCAACTGTAGTATCTTTATCTTCATCTGCTTCCTTTTCCCCCCATGCCTGTTTTATATCTTCTAATATTTCTTTCCTTTTCGCTTTTGATAAATATTGTGCTAAGGTAAGAGTAGTAGCAGCCGGATTAATCGCACTCATTATAAATGGCATCCCATGCTTAATTGCTGTTGCCCCCAATTTCATTAAATTGATTCTTCCAATTAAACTTTTTATGTCATCTTTTAGTCCTTCAAAAGCAGGCTGGTTGTCCATAAGAGTCCGCAAAAGACTTTCCATGATTGCACTTTTGGCATCATCATATCCTTCAAATATCCAAGAATTTAACGAAACGCAAACAAATTTTTTCTTTGACATATCTCTTTCTTCAATATTTTTTTCAACTAACTTTAATAATGTTGACTTTCCAACACCCCAACGCCCAAATAATCCTATTGTCAGTGGATTTAATCTTTTATTTGCTGTTATATTCGTTATCAATTCAGCAAAAGGGCTGTACGCTAACAAATCAATTTGAGACTCTCTATCCAACCACATATATTTATCCCTTCCTTTTTTTATATACATTATATAGCTCACCTCCATTTTCGACAACATATTTTGACCTTTTATCCAAAGATGCCAACTAAAGGAAAACCCTTCAGTTGGCATCACCTTTCCATTTTTAATTTTCTGTTTTATACTCAATCTCCGTCCCATCCAGGAACACCGTCACCACCACGCCGCTCTCATATACCTTGATATGATCCAGCGTCCGCAGCATCAGATCAACACCCAGCTCCTGTATCGGCTGTGCATGTTCCGTCAGCTCCATAAACTCCAACGCCCGAAACCTCGCCAGTAAATCCTCTCCCTGTGCCTTCTCTTTCCACTCCGGCAGAAGCGCCTCCCGGCATTCCAGCATTTTGTTCCATGCCATAAAATAAATCTTCCGTACGGTGTCCTCATCTATATGCCGATTGGAACATCCCAGCACGCCCTTTACCTTATACCGTTCACTGCACTGCCATATCCTGCGTATTTCTCCCGTACTGCTCTGCCAGCCTTTCCTATGAAAAACCTTGCCGCACTCACCGCAAATAATCTTCGCCGCAAATGGATTCTGCTCCGTATTGTGGGAAAAGGAATTTGTCCCATGCTCTTCCAGATACCGTTTCCTGCGTTCCATCTCCAACTGTACGCATTCCCAAATCCATGGCTCAATGATAGCTTCATGGTCGTCCTCAATATAAAACTGCTGAATCTCCCCTTCGTTCATCACACGCTTTTTCGTCAGAAAATCCGCCGTGTAGCTTTTCTGCAAAAGAGCATCTCCTTTGTACTTTTCATTCTCCAGCATACTGGCAAGCGTGGTAGCCTGCCACTTCGTGCTGCCGTTCCAATTTACCACTCCTTCCCTCTCAAAAATCCGCTTGATATAATCGGTAGTCTTCCCATGCAGGAATTCCATATAAAGCCTCTGCACAATCTTGGCCTGTTTCTTGTTCACTACCAGCTTCCCGGATTCATCCGTGTCATACCCAAGGAACCGTGCCGTACTCATTTTGTGCTGTCCGACTTCAAACCGCTTCCGGATGCCCCAGGTATGATCCGGTCAATCTTCCCGGCACGGCAGTCTGCGATCATCCGGTTAAATTCTTCCCTTTTCTTCGTATTGGTGCCGCTTATCCCTTCATCCGCGTATATCCCGGCACATTCATATTCCGGATTGCTGTTGATGCTCTCCGTGTAAAACCGCACCTGGTTCTCATAGCTTAATAGCTGTTCTTCTTGGTCTGTACTCACCCTGCAATACGCCGCTACCCGGAGCTTCCGGCGCTGTGTTTTCTTCCCTTTCCCTGCTGCCGAATTTTTCTTTGGCGGTATAACGGTAATGTTTCTTGCCATCCTTTACAACCTCCTCTGCCACCGTTGGCTCTGTGATATTCTGCCGGGATGCGGATTCATCCGGAATCCTTACCCCCGGACACGCCTGTTTTCCTTCCTCAATGTAAGTGGAGCACAGCCACTCGATCCTCTTTTTGTAACCCTGCCTGCGCCGGAGCGTCCGTCCGCAGTGCGGGCAATACAGCATTCCGGTCAGCGGATATCGGTTCTGGTATTTCGAGGGATTATCCTGCGTGCTGCTTCCATCCCTGCGGTTTTCTTTCATCTTCTCCTGAAGCCTGTCCCACTGCTCCGCGCTTAAAATCGCCGGATGGCTGTCCTCCATATAATAGCTCTGGACTTCCCCACGATTCCGCACGGTCTGGTTCCTTTTCCCTTCCGGTGTATAATATTTCTGCAGGTGAAAGTCACCCTTGTATTTCTCATTCTTGAACATCCCGGTAATCGTTCCGGCAGTCCATTTTCCTCCGCTCACTGTGGGGATTTCCAGATACTCCATTAACTGCGCCAATCGGCTGCTCCCCACTCCCAAAAGGTACAGATCCGCCAGAAACTGTACCACCATGGCTTCTTTCGGATTTATAATAAGCTCCCCGAATTCGTCCTTGTCATATCCCAGAAAACGGCTGGTGTTGATCATGTATTCCCCACGCTCAAACCGCTTCCGGATGGACCATTTATTGTTCTCTGATATGCTCCTGCTTTCTTCTTCCGCAAAAGAAGCGAGGACAGTGAGCATCATCTCACCGTCCCCGGATAACGTGTTGATATTCTGTTCTTCAAAATAAATGGCGACTCCCAACTGGCGCAGCTCCCGTGTCACTTCCAGAAGCACGGTTGTGTTTCTGGCAAACCGGGAGATGGACTTTGTAATGATCAGGTCAATCTCCCCTGCCTTCACTTTCCGGATCATTTTCTGGAATTCCGGGCGGTTTCCACAGTAGCCAGAGATTCCCTGGTCTGCAAACACCCCAACAAACTCATATGCCGGATTGGACCTAATGGAACGCTCATAAGCGGATATCTGGTTTTCTAAAGATTCGCCCTGTTTTCTGCTGTCCGTGGAAACCCTTGCATATGCACATACACGTCTCCGCCTCGGTTTTACAGCCTTTTTCGGTTCAATCATCTGTATCCTCATGCAAGCGCCTCCTCAAAATAATCTTTTATAAACTGCCGTATCCGGCTGTACTGCTCCCAGGCATCCGCTTCCCTATTGATGCTTACCACATCCACATTTGCCCTGTCGCAGATTTTCATAAATTCCAGAAACTGTTTCCAGTCACGGGCAATCATGGCCGCATCCCTGGTCACTACCACATGGATATGCCCTTTTTTAATCTCTTCCATAAGCCGCAGGAATTCCTTACGACTACCGTCTGCACCGGAACCTTCATCCCAAAAGAAATGTTCTTTTTTCTTAACCGCACCATACTGTTCTTCCAATGCTGTTTTTCCCGGCTCAATATACTTCTCGTATCCATGGTCACGATGTGTTGTCCGGTAATAATATGCCACCTGGTTCACTCTTTCCGGTATCACCATGCTGCCTTCACCTCCATGTATTTCTGCCCCGTCCCTTCCTAAATAAATAGCAGGATTTTGGGGTAGTCTATTAATCACTCTGAACGCCCCATAAGTCAAGCAGATAAGCGGTTTCCACGCCTTTTCTTTCTGCTCTTCGGAAACTTATTTGCAAAGACAAAAAAGAAATACCCGGCAGGTCTCCCCACCGGGCAAGTTCCATATTGCTCCGTTCATCTACACTCTTGTGGTAAAATTCAAAGCGATCCATCCATCACGTTTTTTCTGGCAAGATTTCAGCAGTCCCCATTTCTCTGCGCCTTCACCGTCCGCTTCCTCCACGATGGTGAACACACCAGTTCCTGTGTATTCGCCCGTTTTGTCATAATTGGTTCCGGGACCCTTACGGATGTTCAGATTGGAAATTGTTACCTTTACCAAATAGGATGACTGCTCCGGCAACTTCTCCATAAACAGCACATACTGCTTCCCGGTTGTGATATACAGCCCGGATTTCAGCCTGTACCACTGCCCGTCCTTACTGATGCCCGTCACTGTGTAGATGCCGTCATACACCACCTGGTCCACGTTATCACCCATGCAGGGAGATGTCCGCACATTCAGTCCGTCCTTGCCCTTATAGAACACCTTTACAAAACCGGAGAGAGGCTTGACATTCTGTTCCGCTTTTTCTCCATTTCCACCATCGCTTCCTGCCGTTCCAATGATGTTTTTTAGGATATTCAAAATCTTTGTGCCGTACCCGGCACCAGCCGCCCATCCTTTCCCCTGCGGATTCTCCTGGATGCCCAGCCACTCAACATACGGTGCAGAGCCTCTGGTCACATACTTAAACCTTGGATCAATATTCTCATTCACCAGTGCGTCCGTGCAGGCATAGGCTTTCAGGTGCTGGATCTGGCAGCGGATACCAAGCTGCGGTGTGTCGAAGGACAGCCCTTTCATGCCGTTCTGCGTCACACCCATCCCGGCAAAATTGTTCTGGTCTAAAGTGACCGCAGACTGGGAAAAACCAAAATTTCCGGTCTCCAGGCAGGACTGTGCAAAAGCGATATCTCCCCTCATGCCTTCTGCCTCTCCTTCCGACAGATACAGCGGGATCATGTCCAGAACCGACTGCGCTACCTTCGGATTTTTCTTTTTGATATATTCCTGCATCTGCTCTGCTGTAGCCACAGCCTTGCCCATAATCTTTGTATAGGAAGAAGTATCCACAGAACTACCCGCACCGCCGTCCATAGCCGCTTTGATATCCTTGCGGAACTGCGCCATAGTCAGCCCAAATTTATTCCAGATATGCTCCACATCCCCGTGGTTGCTTGCAATTCCCCTCTTGTACCCTTCACTATGGCTGATGATCACACCGTCTGCCAGAGGGTTCAGCTTGTACTGCTGGCAGAGATATGCAAACAGCTCTACCGCATACTGATACGTGGCAAGCACATGGCGCTTCGTGTTCCTGCCGTCTCCGGTTTCTGTCCAGTTGCCCCCGCCTGTATACCGGATCGTGGCAGGTTCCGTCATTTCCACTCCGATGTGCGTGTTGTTCCCATCACCGCCACAATGCCATCCCCTGTAGTTCCACGGCAGGGTCTGGTACACGTTTCCGCCCGGTTCCACAATGGCATGGACACAGGCATTGGCATCCGCTTTGTCCCAGTTACTGATAAAAGCAGATGCCTTCGGCTGCGGACAGCCCACGGAATGAATCATCAGCCCCTTTACCGTGATCTTCCTTCCTGTCTTATAACACCCCGATTTTGTAAGATAATTCTGGATCAATTTCATACCGCATAGCCCTCTCTTTCTTTTTTCTGCATCAAAAAAGGCACCAGCTATTTCTGCCGATGCTTCACGCCAAATTTCCCTGTTTCTCTTTTGTATTCCAAAATTCTCTACTGTTTTTTCTCTTCCCGTAACTGCTCCAACACCGCTTTCAGCTTCTCCGGCACCGGAAGCCCGATGCGGGAGGCGTTCTCCAGAATGGAAATCCCTTCATTGGACAGGTAAAAGAAGATCACCGCTGTCCGAAGTGCGCTCCCTGCCTGGATGATGTGCATATCCACGATATGTCCCACCGCTACCAGGCAGAAGATCACGATCTTCTTGAAGATGCCCTTAAAGCCTACTGCGCTGGACAGCTTCTTCTCCACTGCCGCCGCCATCAGCCCCGTTAGGTAATCCACCACAACAAACATGATCAGCGCGTACAAAAAACCATCAAAGCCTCCCATCACCCATCCGAAGAAGCCGCCCATGGCAGCAAACCCGCACTGGATCACATTTACAAACTCTTTCATTGAAATGCCCTCTCTTTCATTTTTTATGGAAAAAAGCGGCCTGCCCCAAAGGGCCGCCGCTGTGATCCCGAATTTATTCTGTTCCCTCCACTTCCGTAAGCGTATAAGTAATCTTCATGGTCTTGTCCACCGTCTTCACCACCGCCGAAGAAAGGTTCTTAATGCTTGCCAGATAGGGTGTAAGCAGATACATGGTACGGTACTCATTCCCATAGCTACCGCCCCACCCAAGCAGGAAATTCTTATACTGGAACAGCGGCGTTGCCGCATTCTTCAACCGCACGCTCCCTTGCGTATGCACAATGGTATCATCCGCCAGCACCTGGAAATCTCCCGCCACGATGATATCCCCGATCAGCGTCATATACACCTCACAGCTTCCCGTGTCACAAAGCGGCTTCCATTTGGAAGTAAACCCGAACTCGATCAGCGCCACATCCGCAGAGTTGCTGACATTGATCTTATAAATCCCTTTTTTGTTGTAAGCAGGCACATACAGGTACCCGTTCCTCATACAGCTTTTGACCACACGCTCCGGATAGGTGTTCTCTTCATCCCGGTTCCCCACGTCCATGAGCTTTGCGTTGGAAAGCGTCCACTGCCCCTCCGTCATGGAATAATCCGTTTTGGAGATCTTCACCCAGACCATAGTAGCATTCCCGGAAGAATTTCCCTCATTGGAAAACCCGTACCAGTACCCGTCCTTCCCATCAAAAAATTCCCCGTACAGCGTATAGCTGCCAAGGAATAAAAAAGTGGAAGTCTGCACCGCCTGTTCCCCCAAAACCGTATAGGTGGAATCATCCAGCTTTTCATTGAGGCCGATATTAAAAATAGGGATGTGCACCTTCTTAATCAGGACAGAGGAATTGCTGAATGTGATGGAATACAGCAGGTTGTTCTCAAAATCCACCTCCACGGTTTCAAACAGCACCAACTGCTTCGCCTTCGGCACATCCCCGATGTCCGCAGCCTTGAGCTGCAGGAACGCACTGGCATCCCCCGTAAGGCTCCCGAACCCGTTCTGCCCTCCAAAGGAGCTGGTCAGGGCGATTGCCGCAATCGTGCCGTTCCCCTGGCTCGGCGTAAACTCCCATACGAATTTGTACCCGTTCTCCAGTGCCTTGCTTTCTGACAGGTTCAGGCTCCCCCTTGCAAAGTTAGCCGTGGAATTGACATTGTTGGAAGCGTAAGCCACGGGCATATTTGCAGAATACTGGTAGATATTGTCCGCATCTTCTTCCAGCGCATTGGGAAAAAGCAGGATGCCCCCGATCATGTTGGGGCAGATTGGCAGAAGGCTCTCATTCCACAAAACCGCATCGTCATACTCCCCTGTCGCCGCATAGAAAATACCCATTGGGTTTATTCCCAAAATATTATTTACGGCATTGGTAATCATATTTTCTTCCGTAACCGTTTCAACCTCCGAAGTATTCACATCCGTCAGCTCCAATACCATGGTTCCTTTTAATTTTTTCATAATCCCTCCTGCACTATGGCAAACGGCCTTCCGAATGCCCCAATCATCACTTTACTGATGCTGTCCGCATAGCTTCTCTGCACCAGTTCCATTGTTTCCATCTGAATCATATCCGTATAACCTTTGACATTCAGCCCACCGCCAATCCTAAACAGCCCAACCGATTCCTCCACCGTGATCTTGCCGTCCCAGGCCGCCGTCGCTGCCATGGCCTGTCCGCTGATAGAAGCGATACATGCCCCGGTTTCTATCTCCCCGGTGCCGTTCTCTATCCGCAGATACACGTTAAACGTATTTGTGATGTTCGGCACCAGATTATCAATGGGGTAATACAGGGAAAGGATGTGCTTCCCGCTGCCCCAGGTCTCTACCGGATGATGGAGCAGGATTTCCTCATCATTAAACTCAAAGGTAACATAAGCCACTGCTTTTCCATCCTCTGTCCATGTGACCGGAAGCTCCACCGCCACGGTCACACCATCCGTACCGCTTCCGGCTTCCCCGGATGTATCGCTATCCCCGATGTCAGAAGTACCACCGGAATCCCCTTCGTTGTCCGTGCTTCCTGTATCTGCCGGAAACGGCACCACGATATTTCCTGCGGCATTGGCCGTCCGCTCCTGCTGCACGGCGCTGACATCCACAACCACCTGCCCCAAAAACTGCACATGGGTTTCCTCCTTCGATGCAAACTCAATGCTGATAATCCGCACATCCGTCTGTGCAACGCTGTAGGCAGAAGCATTGGTAAAAGTATGAATCCCGATCTTTCCTGCCTCAATCTGGTTCAACAAGCCGGAGATATTCTTATCATTCTTGGATTTTGCCTGTGAAAGTCTTGGGTTCTTCCCCACGCATTTCAGTGTCTGCTTTCCCCCAATCTTACAGTTGAAAGCGGTAATGCAGGTCAACTGCTCCCCATCCGCCTGCCCTCCGCTAAAGGTCAGCACATCCCCAAGGTCTAATGCCGGGTTTCCGATGGTGTCAGAATCAAACGGCACATAGTTCACAACGGAGAGGTCATTTAAGATATTCCTGCAGAGCTGCTCCCTTGTCTCTTCCAGACCAAACTGTAAAAGCGGGTTGATGCCTAAATTCATGGTCAGCCCGTTATCTGTTTCCAGGGCATAATATTCTGCCGTCTCCGTGCGGAGATTGGTGGAACTGACCGCCGTGTATCTTGTGATAAAATCAGAAAAGCTGCTGTCATTTTCCGGATAGATGGAAAGCATCTCCTCCCCGTTCGGCATGGCTTCAATCTCCGCCTGCGTATGCGCCAGTTCCACATCACAGGCTTTACAGCACAACGCAAGGAACGCATAAGCGTTCCCTATAGTCTCAAACCCATTGAAGCTTTTCTCAAACCGGAGCATATAATCATAAGCTTTCAGCTCCAGGCAATGTGCCGTCCGGTTCGCTTCACTGACCTCAAAAACTCCCATGGGGACTTCCTCAAAGCTGCCATCCGCTGTCCGCAGGTGGTAGGAAAGCTCCACTTTCGCATCCTCCAAAGTATAACGGTCAATCTGCGAAAACAGGGTAATCCCCATCTCCGCTGCATACACCGTGCCAAGCTCAATCTCTGTACTTCCGCAGCACTGCGCGGTAATATAGCCGCTGCCTTTCACGATATCCTCATACCCAAAGGGATATTCCACACCTGCCTTTGTGGTGATCTTCCCTGTCCAGTAATACTTTCTGGTATTCTCCTGCACCGCCTGCAGGAACGCTTTGCTGACTGGATACATGAAAACACCCCTTTCCACACAAAAGGCACCAGCCATTTCTGACTGATGCCCATTGATACTGCTATTCCTGAAACACAGAAAACCTATCTGCCCCTGTGCTTCTCCTTCCGCTTCTGCTGTTTCAGCTCAAACAGCCGCTCTTTCCTGGCCTCCCTCTGCTCCCTGTCGGCCTGCCTGCGCTCCGTCTTTCTCTCTTCCCTCTGCAACTGCAGCGCCTGCTGGGACTTTGTGCCTATCCCCACCTGCATGGTCTGCCTCCCGGCCTCCCTGTGCCTCCGCTTCGGATTGATCCTGCTGTCTTTCACAGCCGCCTCAACAGCCGGACTGAATCTCAGGCTGTAATAATTTTTGAGGACAAAATCCCATACCTCATAGTCCCTGGGCTCGTTCCCAAAGACCACCCGGCATACCGAAAGTCTCCCGTCCTCAATCCGCTCAAATACACCGACCCAGAACGGTCCCTCAAAAAATACCGTCAAACCTGCCTTTCCTCTGTCCATAACGAAACCCTCCTTAAATGTGTTATGAACAAAGAACGGACAACCCAGGAGGGCAGGTTACTTACCCTGATACCATCAGGACGGCCGGGCTACCTACCGACTCTGGCACATCCAAAGGATGCACGTTGCGTTTTTATCTTTGCTTTTTCTATTTCCAGCAGGATTTACTCCCGCTAAAAACCAAATTTGTATCTGCCTATAATTTCTGTATCTCTTTCAACGCCTTTTGGATATCCTTATAAACCAGTGGCTGCATACTATCATCATAAAAAGATATATCCGCCTTTTGCAGCGCCGAACAAATATCATTTCTTAACTCCGGCTTCTCCCTTGCAATCATGGGCAGCAGCTTTATACACTGTCTTGCCGTAATCGGCTTAACATCCGTTATATGTTTCAAATATTCGTCAATAATCTCATCAATCTTATTATCTATATCCCATCTTGCATTACAGGCAATCAGCACAAGCCCTCTGGTACGGATATAAGAATTATCACTGTCAAGCATATCGCCTAACCTATCCATGTAAGCATAAATGCAATCCGTTTTTTCACTTTCTTTTTGCAGCTCCTGTAATGCTTTATATGCGGTATTATTATTTTTGTCAAACAGTAATTCAAACGTTTCTGCAATAGTAACTGGCATAATCCTCTCCTTTACATTTTTGGGGATTCAGCTCTAAAAGCTGAAATTTATCTTTTTATATAGACTAAATCCGTCATGCCATTATACGATTGTGTTTTGAGCAGCTTCAACTTAATTTCATGGTCAGCCTTTTCAAAAAGCCGGATACCCGAACCTAAAATCGTCGGAATCACAGTAATATAATAACAGTCAATGACATCCTCTTTAACTAACTGCTGGATAAGGTTCGCCCCACCACATATCCAAATACCTTTTCCGGTTTCTTCTCGCAGTTTTTTTACCAGCTCAACGGGGCATTCATTGGTAAAATAGATTTTATCAGAAGATATTTTTGAGTTATGTGTTACAACATAGGTTGTAAAATCATTATAAACCCACTCGTCCGGTGAAAGTTCCGTGACGATTTGATGATAGGTATTCCACCCCATTATCACAGTATCAATATCTTTCGCAAATTCAGAATATGCGTCAATGTTATCATCATCATTGCCTTGCCCGGCCAGCCAATTCACGCTACCTTTACCGTCTGCAATATATCCATCAAGGCTCATCGCTATAAACAGATTGACTTTTTTCATAAGCTCTCCTTTCGACTCATAAAATGGAATTTATCTATGAATATACATTCTTGTCATATCAGGCTCATTGTCCCCTTGAACCATACACAAAAATTCCCAACCATATCTTTCATAAAAACTTGTATGGTCTGTAATCAAATAGATAGGCGTAATTCCTTTGGACTTCATATCATTCACAACAAAATCAAGTAATTGTCCCGCAATTCCTTGACAACGATATTCCTTGTCTGTATATACCGCACATACATTTGGCGTAAGGTCTTTTCTGTCATGAAAATCATTTTCGATCACGCCAAGACCACCTACAATGCGTCCGCTGTCTAAACAAAGATACCAGCCATATTCTGTTTCATTATTAAGATAGGCTTCCATACATTCAAGATAAGCTTCTTGTGGTACTTCCCATTTATCATGAAACCATGTGGCTGCTTCTTCTTTTAATTCGGGTTTTTGTCTTAAAGTAACATAAGTATATTCTTTCATATTCGCCTCTTAAATCCTGGTTTTCTCCCTTTCATTATAACGGACATACTCTCCTAAGTCATCTATTATTTCATCTAAAATTCCTGCAGCGTAAAGCTCACCTTCCACAGCCCCTTATAGGATGTATCTTTCACAAGACTTGCCTTATACCCCTCAATAAACATCTCCGTCTGCTTAATCCCCAGCGTCTCCGTATCAAAATATTTTACCGTGATCTTCTCCTTCTGCTTAAATCCTGTCAGCAGTTTCAGCCACTTCGGGGAAACGGAGAACGTGACTGGGATGGACACCACGCCAAGCCGCACCACATCCCTCTGGGTAGTCCCGGCCTCCGTCTCCCCGCCGGAATCCGCTTCCACGTCCGCCATCTGCACCTCATAGGAATCCGGCAGAGGAAGCGGCGTCCCATCAAACGTCAGATATTGTATAAATGCCATTTCTATCTTCCTCCTGACCTCAGATTCTGCCTTGCCTGTGCGTTCACAACTACTTCATCCAACAGGGTGCCGCCGATATATACCGGGATGCAGATGGTCCCCATATTATCATTATCCTGCATCCCTGCGAACATCTCCTGGATACCGCTTACCATCTGCCGGATGGAATCCATGGAAGAAACCTGCATCTGCGCTGTCTCCATTGCTGACACCTTCGGGCTAATGACCATATCTGCAGCCACACCTTTCACAGCTTGCTTCACTAAGCCCTTGCTCTTCTCAATTCCCTGCGCCAGTCCCTTCATAAAGTCCGGCATCCAGCTCTCGTAATCGGTCAGCGGGCCTTCATCCGGCACAGAGAAGTGCAATTGGGAACGGATGGCATTTGCCACATCTGACACCGCACTGACCACATTTCCAATACAGCTTCGGATACCATTTACAATTCCGCCGATCAGGTCAGCACCCCACCGGAAGGCGCTGGAAGCCAGCCCGGTAATAAAGCTGACTGCCTGGTTGAAGCCGGACACAATCGTATTGTAGACATTTCCCATAGCTGTCCGGATACTGGAAACCACGCTGTTAAATACTGTGGAAACCGCTGACTTTACCGCATTGAGCACGGAAGAAGTCACGGCTTTTACATTGTTCCAGGCACCGGACACCACAGAGCGGATGGCGTTCATCACCGCTGTCACTACGGATTTTATCGTGTTCCAAGCCGTAGTGATAAGACTCTGGAGGGCGGACACCACCGCTGTCACAACTGCCTTTATCGTATTCCATACCGTAGTAAATACCGTCTGGATAGCTGTCAGAATCGTGGTAATGACTGTTTTAATTGCTGTCCACGCCGTAGTAAAGAATGTCTGGATTGCCGTGCCGACAGTCACCACCGTAGTCCGGATTGCATTCCAGATAGTGCTGAAAAAGGTTGAAATGGCCGTAAGCACTGTGGTAAACATATTCTGGATGCCCTGCCAGCAGGCAGTAAAAAAGGAAGCAAGCCCCTGAAAGGCCGTCTTCCCTGTCTGGACAATCCCGCTCCACAAATTTGTCAAAAAGGTTCCTATAGCGTTCCAAGCCGCAATAGTCGCTGACTTGACTGCCTCCCATACTGTAGTGACTGCTTCACGAAACCACTCACATTTATTCCACAGCAACACGATAATAGCAATCACCGCTGCAATAGCAATCGGCACCCACCCGATTGCTGCCACCACCGCCGTAATCGCCGGGATTACTGTGCCGGACACAAAACCAACCACGCCGGAAATGGCCCCTGCAACCTGCGGGATCACCGTCATAATGGTTCCAATGGCTCCCACCACTTTGCCGATCACAATCAGCACCGGGGCAACGGCAGCCGCTACCAAAGCAATGGTAACAATGATCTTCTTCGTACCTTCATCCAACCCGTTCAGCCAGTCTACCAGCCCCTGAATCCATCCCACAATCTGCCGGATAGACGGCATCAGAATCTCCCCGATGGAAATAGCCAGCTCTTCCAACTGGCTTTTCAAAATGGTAAGCTGCCCTGCAAGGTTGTCCTGCATGGTCTCCGCCATCTTTTCCGCTGTGCCGTCACAGTTTGTAATGGCATTGTTCAGCTTTTCGATATCCGCAGGAGCTGCATTCATCACCGCAAGGAAGCCGGACATGGCATTCTTCCCTACCAGCGCCTCCGCATTCGCCGCCTGCTCCGATTCGGACATCTGCGAGAATGCCACCCGGCAGTCCGCAAGGATCTCCCCAAGGCTCCGCATACTGCCGTCCGTATTCGTGGTCTGGATAGTCAGTTCCCCAAAGGCATCCCCTACAAACGTCACTTCCCCGGTCAGGCTGGTCAGCATGGTTCGCATGGCAGTACCGGCTTGGGAAGACTTGATGCCCGCATTCGCCATCAGGCCAATCGCTTCGGCGGTATCCTCCGCCGTAAATCCCAACGCCCCGGCAACTGGCGCACAATACTTAAATGTCTCGCCCATCATGGAAACATTTGTGTTCGCATTGCTGCTTGCCGCCGCAAGAATATCCGCAAAATGCCCGGAATCCGCTGCAGACAGACCAAGGGCGGTCAGGGCATCCGTCACGATATCCGAAGTCGTTGCCAGATCCTCCCCGGAAGCGGCTGCAAGGTTCATGATCCCCTCAATGCCGTCCAGCATATCCCCGGTCTTCCATCCTGCCATAGCCATGTAATTCATGGCTTCCGCCGCTTCGGATGCAGAGAACTTCGTCTTTGCGCCCATCTCACGGGCCTTCTCCCGGAGTGCATCCAGGTCCTTCCCGGTTGCCCCGGACACTGCTGCCACCTGGCTCATAGCAGAATCAAAATCTGCCGCCACCTTCACTGCAGCAACACCAAGACCTCCCACCGCTACCGTAACAGGCATCAGCTTCTGCCCGGCTCCCTCAATAGCCGAACCAACATCCCGCAGCTTCTCCCCCGCAGCCCCGATCTTCTGCAGGGCCACCGAAGACTGCTCCGCCTGCCGCTCCAGATCCCGCAGGGCCTGCTCCGTCTCCGCAATCTCCCTCTGCAGGGCATCATACTGGCTCCTGGAAATCTCCCCCTTCGCCAGCGCCTCATTAGCCTGCTGCCCCGCCAGCTTCAAAGCGTCCAGCTTCTCCTTTGTCTCACTGACCGCCTGGGACAAAAGCCTCTGCTTCTGCGCCATCAGCTCCGCATTGCCCGGGTCCAGCTTCAACAACTTGTTCACGTCCTTCAACTGCGCCTGCGTATCCCGGATCTCCTTATTCACCTTTGAAAGCGCCGTGGAGAGCTTGGTCGTATCCCCGCCGATCTCCACCGTAATCCCCTGAATCCTGGACGCCACGAACCCTCACCCGCCTTTCTCCAACGAAAAAAAGAGCCGTCACTGGCTCCCATAAAAATGCAACAAAAAAGCGCCTGCCATCTCTGACAAACGCCTTATGGAATTAACAATAAAATTAACAGAACGTGGTTTTATATTACTTATAATACATATATTTCCAAATAGGTCCAGATAAGCCGTACATATATTTACCAGCAAAAGGCCAATGTGCAAAATTATATAGAAATTTCGGATAAAGCAGTGATTATGTCCTTTCTATAGATATAGGCAAAGGTTTCCATTCCCATCTCTCCGGCATACCCCATCAGCCATTCCCTATAAACCATGACAAATGATTTGCTGTGTCGTTTTTCTTGCTTTGCACCCTTGTCATTTTCCATATGGATGCCAATAAACTATCCCCTGTTTTTTTAGCTACCTGTAGCTTAATTACCAAATCATACAGTTTATCAAAAGACATAAACAACCTGTCAAGCTTTACCGCCCTTGAATCGTTACCTATTAATCCTAACAATTTATCCCTTTCTTCAACAAAATCCGCTATATAGCCATTAACCGGATAATCAGCATATCCCATATCTATCTGGCGTTCAATATTACCAGCGATCCCCACTTCCCCAGTGATCCAAAAACTGCCACCCGTACAACTAATGCGAATAAATCTATTTACATGCGAAAAGTCTACTGTCTGTTTATGTTCCTTATATTTTTCATTATGGGAATCCTTAGCACTTATATCGTATTCAGCGGGATACAATTCTAACTTTCTGTTGTTATCAAGAATAGCCCTATGCGTATGATATGCCTGCTTTTGACTAGAAAAATATGTTTGGGATAGATCTTCTAACGCTTTTAACTTATCCCCTCCGCGTGCTTGCCTTGAAATTCCTTTTTTCTTACATTCTACAAGCAATGCGTATTCTTGTCCAAGGATAATTGCGTCACACTCAAAGACTTCGTTTTCAAATAGGTATTTCCCACTATAGACATTCACCCCTTCAACGCCAGAGAAAAGGTCTATTACCGCTGTTTCGATTTGCGGTCCAAAATCTTTCCAGCCTAGCGCCCTTCCTATTTTGTCATAGATTCCGAGCATCGACATAACCGGAGGCAAAATATAATAAAACCCATCCCTCTTTATGATCCACTCTGAATCATCATCCACAAGATTCCATTGCAATGGGTTTACAAACTTTTTGTTCAGGCTCTTTTTTGCCGCCATCTTGTCTAAAATATCTTTCGTTTTATGATCAAATTCATCCCCTGCCATGGTACACGCCCCATTCTTCAAAAACGCAACCTGTGACTTCCCCACTACGCTTTCTAATATTTGATATAAATTCATTGATGATATGCCATAGTGATTCTCTATTCCATCAGGGAAAGCAGTTATAATCCTCTTTATCAGAAAAAGCATGCCATCTACATCATATTGATGAAGATCGTAAACAGCAGAGTATCTATACAGTCTTTCAAGATACCCTTCCTCCTGGTTGGGGAAAAGGAGTGTCAAATCATTTTCGCTATCCGCATCCAATAGAATGATTGCTTGTTTTACATCATTTATCAGCTTTTTAAATGTATCCACTCCATTGCCGTTTTCCTTAGAATACCCGCCTTCATCTGTTAAAGCCTTTAAAACATAATGCCATAAAATTGGAATTTCCTGATTTATAGCATTGTTTACTTGAATCCTCCCTTCCTCCCAATCGAAATTATTCAATATTTCTTGGCACAACCTTTTGTAGAAATGCTCTGCCCCATAATCCGCTATCCTACTGTAGATACCAGAAAACACTGTTTCCGTATCAATTGTCAGATCATCATTAACATGGTACTCTCGTTCAAATCTCTTTACCGCATCTACATAATCATAATCTGCCTTATATTTAAAAAGTTTATCATCTTCTATTTTTTCTTTGATATCGATTGTATCCAATAAAAGGAGATAGCAAGAATACTCTATTAACTGATTATAAAAGTCCCTGTCTCTCGGGACGCTATTCACCAATTTCCTATTTGATCTTAATCCATGTAGCCTATCTATTACTCCATATACACATGGATTCACATCCCCCCAGTATATAAACTTTCTCCTGGCTCTTCTTATTTCCTTAAGATATGCGCTCCGATCCTCGACTGAATTTTCAAAAATGCCAAGGTACTCAGATATAGCATTAGTAATTTCAACTCTTGATTTAGCGAACTTATTCTTTGGTTTGATTTCAAAGACACGGTACAACTCATCAAGGCTATCTTGATGAGCGGATAGAGCATCCTTGCAAACATTATATATCTCTACAACATCAGGTATCGTAAAAGATATTGCCCCAAATGAAAAAATTATACGATTGTCCTCATTTGACCCGGTCATTCCCTTAAACACCTTGCACCCCCCTGTCACATCAGCTATCCTCTTGCACGCAAGTTTATCACTACAAGGATTAGCGGCATGTATCATGCTGCTGTCTCATATTCGAATCACATTTTTTATATTACCATAACATCATAGCCATAACTAAATTGTACTATAAAATTCTGACATTCATCATAAATAAACACCCATTCCCTAAATGATTTATCAATGTTTGCTTCTGGTTGATTATTGAAATTCATATTAGCAGTACTTATTGTACTAAGTGTATCCCTCATCTTACTTATATGCTCAAATAATTCCACTAACATTTTTCTTTCATTTGCTTTTCTTTCTGCTGACCTTCCAGCCTTTTCCCACTCCCCATCATAGCAGAAAAAGGCCGCCATATCAATCAGATTTCAGAACCGATCCATATCCTCCTGCGTCCCAATCTCACAGTACCGATACCCGTCATTCACCTGCTCCGTATACATATCATTCACCAGCCCGATAGACAAAAGCTCCATATCCGCCATGGAAATCCCAAGCTGCACGCACCGGAGCAGGAACAATGGCGTTGTCATTTCACGCTCTGTAGGACGAAGTTTTTTTTAGCCTCTACATCCGTCTGCACGTTCAGCCCCCACAGCTTGATAAGCTCCGGCAGCACCTGGTAAATGGAAAACGTATTGAAAGAATCCAGCCATTCCTCCACATCATCCGGAATCTTCGGGTCTGCGTGCTTCGCCATGGTGTAAGCAATATTCTCAAACATTTCCAAAGAAAACAGATCCAGGTTGGAATGTTCCTCATCTCCTTCCCCGATGCTCTTCTCCAGAATCCGCAAATCCTTGTAAATATCCCGCTGGAACTTCAAACGGTAAATCCGGGGAATGGCTGCGGATGCCTTAAACAAGACATCCTGCCCGTCAATCTCGATCTTCTTAACAATGCTCATTTCCTTTCAGCCTCCTTTAGCCCTGTCCTTCTTCCGGTGATGTTTCCGTTTTTGGTGTCGGCAAATACACAGACTGGTACCAGCCCGCATACGTTTCCGCCGCTGTTTTGTTTCCGGTCTTTGCCTTCACATAACCGTTTGCCAGCGGCCTTGCCTTGACGGTCAACGTTTCCGTCTGCACTTCCCGGCTCTCTTCATTGGTCTTGCCCTCGATCTTCGGACGGCTGGCGGAGCAATTATACAGCACATGGCGGATTTTGCGGATATCCCCGTCAAACTCAAACAGCAGGGCAAAAGCCGCCGTCTCCGAATTGGCATTCTCCACCAGCACCTCATTGGTATCCGCTTCCTCTTTCAGCACATCCGTCCGGAAGCTCTCCGGAATCAGCGCAAGTTCCAGATCCCCGTCATACCCCATGTTGTTGGCAATGATATAATACTCAATGCCGTCCGCATAAAAGGATTCCGGCTCCCCGTTGGGGTCCAGCGCCAGGGACACCGCACCGGGCATTGCCACCGGAGTGTCAAAGGTAAGCTCCCCGGCCTCCGACAGCTTCTGCAATGCGTAATGGCAGTTGCAGATATTAAACTTCACTTTATTATTCATTCGGTCTATACCTCCATCTCATACAGCACTTCATAGAGCTTTTCCGATTCGATCCACACCTCGCTCTTAGCGTAAAAGATGCCATGTTTTAACAGCACCGCTTCTATGGTTTCTTCCAGTTCAAATGGTCATAAGCAAAGGGCAGCCCCGTTTCCTCCATCATTTTTAATACCTCTTCATGGCTCATTTGGAAAGCCCCCTCTTAATTCCTTCTTCCAGTTCCCGGATGCCTTTTTCCTCCGCCGGGGCGATATGCAGGATTGCCTTCACCCTGCCGCCACCGCGCTTCGCATGGCCTTTCTCCAGAAGATGGGTAAGCTGATAACGGTTTTTGCTGTGTACCACTACCTCCAGCGTATTACTGGTCTCCTTCTGTCGCTTCACTGCCCAGCTCTTCTTATAACGCCCGGTCTTCACCGGGGCGCCTGCCTGTGTCTCTTTCTTTACCGTGTTCCCGGTCTTTTTCACACAGTCCTTCATCACATCCGTGGCAAGCTCCGCATATTCCAGAAGCCCTTCCATAATGGCATCCGCCATCTCACCCACTGTCACCCTCCGGTCAGCCATTCCAGTCACCTCTTTGCCAGGGAAGCCCTGATCTTCAACGTCTTATTCTGGTATTTCACGTTATCCAGAAACGTAATGTTATAAACCTGTCCCCGGAATAGAATCCGGTAATGCTCCGTGTCCATGGCGGATACCTCAGAGCAATACCGGATGATAAAATAAATGTCCTTCTGTGCGTTTACCTGCGCCGCTTCCCAATACTCTTTCCCGGACAGGTTGTTCACATAGGCAGCGCAGGTATAGTGATCCTCCCAGGAACGCACATGGTTCCCGGCGCTGTCATTTCCCAGGATGCTTTTCTGGACCGTGATGCGTTCCTTCCATTCCCCAAGCACCATCAGAACACTTCCTTCCGGATTCCGAACAGCAGGGAGCGCAGGGTCTGCACCAGTTCCTCATGGTCCGCTTCCTCCCTGTGTTCATACAGGTAGGCAGCAACATACAGGACGGCAATCCGCGCCATGGGAAGATGCCCTTCCATCTCCGCCGCTTCCATCCGTGCCATATCTGCACACATCTGCTCCCCGGTCTCCACCAGACCGGAAATAAACGCATCCTCGTCACTGCTGTCCACCCGGAGATACTGTTTCGCTTCGTCCAGCGTCACAACCGCCATCCTGCATTCCCCCTGTTCCATCCAAATATATTTTAAGCACGTCCGCTTCTTTATGCTCCGGTGCTTCCACCCTTCATGGTCATAGTCTTCACAGCCTCCGCAAGAATCAGCTTGCCGTCCACCCTCTGGCTGGCAAGGA
The DNA here is from genome assembly GCA_021769425.1 of Eubacterium sp. GTDB lineage: Bacteria > Bacillota > Clostridia > Lachnospirales > Lachnospiraceae > Petralouisia. Next base: position 3,518 of record JAETSX010000091.1, on the reverse strand, counting down.
ATCCCACCTGCCCGGTCGCTGCGTACAGCTCATTCAGCCGCTTGAAAGAGCGTCCCTGCCTGTCCGCAATCCAGTAATAAGAAAAATCACCAAACGCCATGACCTTGGCCCCGGCAGCGATCTCCGCCACATAGGAGGAAGTATGGTACGGGCGGTTTAAGATCATATCCGGCTGGCCTGCCTGCACGGACGGCTGCCAGATATAATTGCCGTTATTGTCTTTCAGTTTCCGGAGTGCCTTAACCGTGGTGTCATTCAGTACCCAGACAGATTTCTTCCGGTACGGCGATTTCACGGAATAGAATAAATCCATCACATCATCAAAGGTGATGTTTGCCGTTGCCGTAGTCACGCCGTCTGCCGCCCCGCCTGTGGCGTTGAAGATGCCCGTAGGCTTACCCTTACCGTCGCCTGTGAAGAATGCCTCTTCCTCCTTTGTACCAATCCTGCGCCCGAACTCCTTAGAAATATACGCTTCCAGGTTGAACGCACTGTCATTTAACAATTCATCCGACACCTTCATCATGGTCGCAACCTTATGCGCCCCGATGGAAACCTGCCCGAAGGAATCATCCGATTCCGTATAGGCTGCCTCCTCGTCAATCCACGATGCCGTCCCCTTGGTTGCCACCACCGGGATCTTACGGTCTCCGCTGGAAGTCTGGATCACCGTTGCAAGGCTGCGGAAGAAATTCTCTTCCTCCAACGCCTCCACCAGCGTATGCTCAAACTCGTCCGGCACAAGGTATCCGCCCTCGGAATCCGTGCCGACTTCCAATGCGTTCTGCACGTCATAAAAATTTTTTCTCCGCATAGCATTCCAAAATGTCCTCTTGTACTGGTCGGATGCCCTGCCCTTCTTTTCCTCCCCGTCCGGGTTCCCGTTGGGCTTGTTGGTAATCGGGCTGGAAGTAGGTTTATTCAGTTCTGCGTCAATGGCAGCCTGCCTCTCCAGACGTTCAATCTCCTTCCCCAGATCCACCACGTCCTTCTCCATCTTCTCATAAGCGGCGGTGTCCTCTGCGGATAACAGCCCGTTTTCCCATCTCTTCGTGTCCAGGAATGCCTTTGCCGCCTCCCATGCCTTTGCTCTCTTCTCCCGTAACTCTAAAACCTTGCTCATAAATATAGCCCTCCATAAAATTTAATGTGATAAAAGGTTCAGCCTCTTTTCCAACTGCTCAATGGGTGTCTTTTTCTCTTCCGGTTCCGGAATCAGCTTGGACAGCAGAGAATTTGTCACTGCCGTCCGAGAGAACATCATGCCCTCCGCACCAACGCCGCCTGCCGCATCTTCTGTTTTCTCCGTGCTTCCAAGAATCCCGTCCGCAAACCCAAGTTCCACCGCTTTCTTCGCATTGAACCAGCTCTCCCCGTCCATCAGGTGGGAAATCTTCGCACGGCTTAATCCCGTTTTGATCTCATAGGCATTCAGGATGCTCTCCTTCACCTCATCCAACATCTCTCCGGCCTTCTGCATCTCCCTGGAATCCCCGATGGCAATGGTCATCGGATTGTGAATCATCATTAAGCTGACCGGGGACATCAGCACCCTTGTCCCGGCCATGGCAATGACAGAAGCCGCCGATGCCGCCAGAGCGTCAATCTTCACGGTCACATCCCCCTTGTATTCCATCAGCATGTTGTAGATCTGTGCTGCCGCAAACACATCCCCTCCCGGAGAGTTGATCCAGACTGTGATATTGCCCGTCCCAGCATTCAGCTCTTTTTCAAACAGCTTCGGTGTCACTTCATCCCCATACCACGTTTCATCTGAAATCTCCCCGTTCAGAACCAGCGTGCGTTCCTCTTCTGCGTCATTCTTTACCCAGTTCCAAAATTTCCGTTTCACTCCTGCGCCCTCACTTTCTGTTTTTGGACAAAAGAAAAGCCAGCAGATGTTTGTTTCACCTGTTGGCTCCTATTGCTTCCGTATTTGATTCTGCTGCCCCGCCTGGTTCTGCCCGGCGAAAAGTCCGGCATCCTTTAATTTTGTCATGTTCCCGTTGATCAGATAAAGGTTTCCTCCCTCGGAATCCGGAATCAGGTTCATATTTTCCATTTCCCTGATATCATTGGATGACAGCCACCCGTTCTGCCGCCCGATGGAATACCCCGTCATCCTGCTCTGGTAATCCCCACGGAGCAGGCCGTCCACATTCAGCTTCACAAAATACTGTTTTTTCTCCTGCGGCAGAAACAAGGACTTCTGTAAGGACTGCTCCCACCGAATCACCCACGGGTCCAGCGTATATTTCACAAATTCCAAAGACTGCTGCTCAATGTTGGAAAAACTGGATTTATCCAAGTCCCCGATCATGTGGGGCGGAATCCGGTACAGCCTCGCGATCTCATTGATCTGAAACTTCCTTGTTTCCAAAAACTGCGCTTCCTCCGGCGGAATGCCGATCTGCTGGTATTTCATCCCTTCTTCCAGCACCGCCACCTTCCCGGAATTCCTGCTGCCGCCATAAACGGAATGCCAGCTCTCCCTTACCTTCGCCGGGTCTTTCAGCACTCCCGGATGCTCCAGAACACCTCCCGGAGTTGCCCCGTTCTCAAAGAAGGATGCCCCATATTCCTCACAGGCCATGGTCATCCCCACCGCATTCTTCGCCATGGCTATCGGGGAATAACCTACCAGCCCGTCAAACCCAAGGCCGGGGATATGCAGCACATCCTCCTGCCGCAGATACACCCTGCCGTATCCCTCAAAGTTTGGGTTCTCGTCACTGTTCCGGGTGTAGACATAATAAAGCCGTCCGTTTTCATCACGTTCAACCTCCATCTTATCCGGCAGGAGCGGATACAGCCCCAATACCCTGCCGCTGCCGTCACGGATGATCTGTGCATAAGCATTTCCCCAAATGAGCAAATGGCTCATAAGCGTCTCCCGGAACACAAAAGAAGTCATCTCCGGGTTCGGTTCATCATGGAGCAGGTAATACAAAGGATGGTCATACACCCGCTCCTTTCCCGTATCCGTATAACGGTATACATGGACAGGCAGTGATGCAATCGCTTCTGATAAAATCCGCACACAGGAATAAACCGCCGTGGTCTGCATGGCTGTCCGCTCATTCACATTTTTCCCGCTGGTGCTTCTCCCAAAGAAAAAGGAATACGCCGAACCGCCGTAGCTGTCCTGTGGCTTATCCCTTGCACCCCGGATTCCCAAAATAGATGATAGCTTCATAATCTCCTCCTGAAAATCAGCAAAAAGAAGGCGCCTCCGAAGAGACGCCCCCTAAATATCCAGACCAGCCTGCTGTTATTTCTTTTTTACCGGAAAGCAGTCTTCCGTGACCAGTTCCTCCGGGTCAGATGTCTGTCCGGGACTTACATGATAAATGCAGAATGATTTTCCGTCAAAATCATATCCATTCTCAACCACCCAGTTCACAACAGCCGCATTTACCCTTGAAATCTGGTCATAACTTCCCTTATATGTGGCAGATGCAATCTGAATCGGCGGTACGGTCTTAAATTTCACATGCTCTGTATCCTGGTATTTTCCT
>JAETSX010000090.1 GCA_021769425.1 Eubacterium sp. | reverse complement strand
TGATGAAAATTGCAAATGCTTTGGGTATCAGTATCAATGTTTTCATGGATTTTGATATAGAAACAGTATCAGATGTATTGTCTTTGATTTTGAAAATGGACGAACAATTAGATATGAACTTTGAAGCAGAGAGATACGAGGACGGAAGTTTCAATCCCTCTACAATCAAAATATCCTTTAAGAACTCCCTACTCAATCATAAGTTGGGCGTATATATGAAAGCAAGGGAATTGCAGGAGAACCTTCTGAATGATACGGAACGCTTCTCGTCGGAGGAAGAACACCAACGGGCGATTGAAGCACTCTCAAAAGATTTGGACGCTGTTAAGCAGAGTATTCTTGATGACAGTAAGATTGTAAAAAAAGGGGTTAGTGGTATATCTGTAAAAATCTATCCCGAAAATGAATAGAAACGAGGTGTAAAAATTGTATACAATATTTCAAAGAACAGAAATCTCAGAGCCATCCTTATTCAGTCCATCCGACACCACCAAAAGAATTGAAAATTTCCCGAAAATTTGTATTTCCACATTTTCTGACAACATCATTCAAAAGTTCTCTTCTTTGGATAATGTAGAGAAAATAGCAGAACTCTACTCTGCAAGCGGCGCACTACCTGTCTACCAAATCAATTACAAGAATACTGCAATAGCTTTTTATCGTTCTATGGTAGGCGCACCTGCTTGTGTTGCGTGTTTTGAAGAAATCATTGCTATGGGAGCTAAAAAGTTTGTTTTGTTCGGCTCCTGTGGAGTATTGGACGATGATAAGGTAAAAGACAACATTATTATCCCTGTTTCCGCTGTCCGTGATGAAGGTACAAGCTATCATTATATAGCACCTTCGCCTGAAATCGAAGCAGACACACATTCCATTCAGATATTAGAAAACGTTTTAACAGACTGTGGCTACTCCTATGTAAAAGGCAAAACATGGACTTCGGACGCCATTTACAGAGAAACCCTCTCCGCTATTGAAGAACGCCGACAAGAGGGCTGTATTGCCGTAGAAATGGAGTGTGCTTCTATGTTGGCAGTTTCAAAATACAGGCACATTCCTTTTATCCAGTTTTTGTATGGAGCGGATAACCTTAGTTCCGATACATGGGAAATCAGAGATTTAATATCTTATGGTCTTACCAATGCAGAAAAATATATGATGCTTGCCTTTGAATGTGGACTTGCTATATAAAAAGGCAGGTATCAAGATACCCACCCAAAGTCCAGTATTCCTCAAATAATTAGAGCCATTTTAGAGCCAACAGGCATAAAGCAATCCCGGAAACGCCCATTTTATCAACATTTCCGGGATTTTATCCGTTACTCGAACTCATCTCATATGACTGTTTTTGTGGTCATTTTCAATGCATTTTCAGCCTTTTTCATACGCCATTTCGCCGCTTTTCCTCATCATCCAAATGGTTCTGAAACTTTTTATTACCAAAACATTACCAAACGACTGCTACATTACCACTACTTCATTCTGTCCAATAACATCCGATAATGCCGTTCTCCAATGTGCCTGCCGGATCTTTGAAGATCATCTATACATCTTCTGACCTCTTCGGAAGAAATCAGGGCATCCTCATAGCAGCTAATCAAAATGCCGATTGTTCCCATAACGGTAATCCCCATCTTTCCTGAAACCGTCCTGCCCTTTGCCTCATCCATAAGCAAAATATCTGCCTTCCGCTCATCTGTAAGTACAATCGCCTCACTCTCCCCCTGATCCAGTCCTGTCGCCATCCTTAAAATTCTAACCGCCTCAGGATTCGAAATCGGAACAGATTTTATATAGGGTGCACGTTTTATCATTTCAGCTTCATCCCTAAAACGGTCATCAGCCGTAAGCTCCGCATATACAGCACCCGGAATTAACACTTCCCCAAATGCTTTCTCAAGCAGGTCAAGCCTGTTGATTTTCAAAAGGGAAATAATCGGCGTAGTGTCTGCTATAACAATCATGCCATTGCCCCTTTCGACTTCACGCTCCTGTACGCATTAAGCTCCGCATCCAAATCATCCATTATTAAATCCAGATAAGAAAATCCCAATTTATCATAAATATCAATCAGGTCATTTTTTCGTATCCCCAATATTTCAGCCGCACGGCCATGAGATATTGTCTGCTTTAAAATATAGGGATAAAGCAGCAGTGCATTTCTTTCAAGCTCTGTAACCTGAGCGGATGGTTTCAAGTAAACCTCCATCTCCATTGGAACTTTAATGCTAACGTCTACCAATGCCATAATATCCCTCCTTTCTATGAATCTCTTTCCTCATAAAAATCATTTACCAAAGTGGTTGCTGTTGCCTCTGAAAGACCAAGAGCTTTCGACATGATGCTAATTCTCTCTTCCCTGTCAATGTCCAGAACCTCAAGAACTGCAAGCCCTCCCGTCATTTTTCCAGAAACAAAGCTTCTCCATTTTTCAACTCTTAGCATCTCATCCACAGCTTTTTCTATATCTTCACTTGCCTCACTTTGTATTTCGTGTGTTGACATTTTTTCACTTTCCATAATATTATCCGCCTTCCTGCTAATTATATTAGCATACCTCTGCACATTTCTCAACGAAAAATCAATATGCGTTTTACTCCAATATTCTGCGAAACTGCTCCAATTCCAAATCAGCTTTCCAATGCTGGTTATCTTTGTCCGGTGTTTTATCAAACAGATAGGCTGCTCCGTCTATGATATCGACTACTGTTACCACAAGCGCAAGGTAATCCTGTCGCAGTTCCTGATAGCTGTCACCAGACAGAGAAAAATCGCCGGATTCTAACTGCCCGGCGATTTCCCTCATCACATACTGCATCTCCTGTAAAGAATCCACAATACGTTTTATATTTTCCTGTTTCCCAACAACCACAATATTAGAATAAATACAGCTACGGGCTATAAAATCCTTTTTAGGATGCCCGCTGAGAGCTGCCCTCTCTTCTATCAGCGCCCTCTGCCAATCGCTTGGCCGGAAAGATATGGTGGCATTTTTATGTTTCCCCGGCATCGCAATCATCTCCTTCCTGCTCATCATCTGTTCCAGAATTTAGATCATTTAACTGGTCTGCCAGATCCCTTGACTGATTCGGATATAAATGGCTATAGGTATTAAGGGTGGTCTGAATTTTCTCATGTCCCAACCGTTCCGCCACAAGGTTCGGCTGCGCTCCCAGCTTAGAGATCAACAAACTGGCGTGGCTGTGCCGGAGATCATGTAGGCGAATCTTTTTTACTCCCGATAATTCCACGCCACGGATCATTTCATGCTCCAAAAAAGATTTTGTAACAGTAAAAAGCCTGTCTTTCGCCATCATCCCATATAATTTGCCAACATAATCATTCATTTCTTCCACCAAAAAATCCGGCAGTGTGATAATGCGTTTACTCTTTTCTGTTTTGGGTTCTGTAATGACATCCCTGCCCTTGATACGCTGATACGACTTGTTAATACGCAGCGTCTTTTCATCAGGGCTGAAATCTCCCAAAGTTAATGCCAGCAATTCTCCAAGCCTGCATCCCGTCCAGTATAATATCTTAAAAGCCATGTAAGAGACAGGTTTATCCTTTACAAGCTCTACAAAAGTCTCAAACTCTTCCTGTGTCCAGAAATTCATTTCTTCTGCCTTTCCTTTTCCCATTGAACCAGCCTGGGTGCACGGATTTTTAGGCAGGTCATAATACTTGACCGCATAATTAAAAATAGCGCTGAGCTGGTTATGGATTGTTTTCAGGTAGGTCTGGGAATAATTCTCTTTTATAAGGCGATTCTGCCATTTCCGGATATCTGCCGCCTTTATATCGCAGATCTTCTTCTCCCCAAAGTATGGAAGTATCTTTAATTCCACGATATAGTCTTTCGTCCTTATGGTGTTCTCCCGGAGCCGCGCTTTCATGTCATCACGGTACAAATCCCAAAAAGCACTAAATTTCATATCCAGATTGGAAGCCTCCTGTAATTGAATCTGCTCCGCCCATGCAACAGCTTCGCGTTTTGTCTTAAAGCCTCGCTTATGCTTTAATTTCCTTTTTCCCGTATAATCACACACATAGACAAAACCCTCCCATGTGTTGCTGCTCTCATTCCTCTTTACATGCAAGGTTGACCCTCCTTTCTAAAAGCTGTCCCGAAATACTTTCAGGACAGCTTCGTTTTCAGTTACTTCCCGCCATCCCATACACTTTTTCCGCAAAAAGTTTTTTGGGAACTTTCCCGGCAAGCACGATATACCCCCTCTGCGCCAGTTCCTCATTTAATTCCTTTATTAACTGATAGGCTTTCCCTCTGGAAACCCCAAGCATTTTCCGTACATCTGCTGCAGTGTAATACATTGTCTCCTCCATTGTGGCACCTCCTTCTGCCTGTTCTTTATGATTTTTCTTCCTTCGTTCTTCCTCTTCACACCTGACATCTTCTATAAAGCGGAAATTAGTTCCCTCAGCCTGTTCAACCAGTTGTGGTGATTTAGAATTATAAAGTATTGGCATACCTATCTCCTTTCCTAAAAAACAATATGTTTTTTATCTTTCTGCTTACTCGTTTTCCTTTACTAATTCCTATTTTATACACATCAGCATGACAAATCCATCTCGTTTTTCTTGTCCAAATCAGCATTTTAGAACGATCCGAAAAACTGCTGATAGAATTTTTTTGCATAAAAAAAAAACCGAGACAGCTTGAATTGTCCCGGCCATTAAAATTTACTCTGCTTTGGAGGGTTGCTTTTTCGCACGGTACAAATACCGAAACGATTAAAAAACAGCCTCTTTTTTAAGAATTTTTTCAAAATAATTTTCCCTGATTCTCTTTTCATAAACGCTTTCAAAAAAAGCACATAATGTATTTTTATTCCCAAGCTCCTGTGCATCTCCTTCTAAGAGCTGTGAGAAAATCCTGTCATGAAACTTGAATTTTGATTCCAGCCTGTCCTCAAAAATGGCATTTGGTGAAAAAGAACTGTCTGATTTCAGGCTTTTTACCGGAAGCATCTCTGCCACCCTGTTTTTTAAAATCTCTGCGTAATGCCAAAAGCTCCCATTCAATTGATCCGTATCAAATGCAATATCCCCTATGTCGTACAGATTATCTTCCATATCTTGAAAATTACCAACCGTTTCTATGGAAACCTGTCTGAGCGCAATCCCCGAATACATCACAAAGTCCGTTCTTCCAGTTCTGTCTTTCGCTTTACCCGGTTCCATCGAATCCACATATTGACAATACATTACCCAGTCTGTCAGCTCATCTAGGCATTTCACCAATAAAGCCCTGCTGTACAGGATGCCATGATTCGATACATATTTGACAATTCCTTTCAAATATTCCAGGTCTGCGGAAAATACCTTCTGGTTTCTCCATGCTTCGTTGGAATTGCTGCAGAGGATTTCTATACAGTTCCAGATGTGCCGGATACATAGCATCATATCCTGTTTCATCTTATCCCCGTTTCTCTGCAGCCATTTTCCGCTTTCATCGATCCGTCTTTGTTCTTCCCATCCGCTGAAAATCTCCTCCGCTTTTCCAAGCATACTGCCAAGCCTGTTATCAGAAAAATCCCTGTATGCTTCGTAAATGCCCCTGATTTCTGATATTCCATCATCGGATAAAGGCTCTTTGCACTCCTTCAGCCTTGCTATTCTGGAAACCGCTTCATCATGCACCAAATCAACATTATCCGCAATCTCCTGATACCAGCTTTTTATCGCTGCCTCCCTCTTTTCATCAATCTGTTCCTCGCTTTCCCTGCGCTCGCTCCTGTTCCTGTCCGTAAATCTCCCGTAACTGTAGTTTACCTGGGAGATAAATGCCTGGAACATGCAGTGACCTCTTGTGTTGCTGCTTTCACCTAAGAAAAGACTTAAAATATATGCTGGCTTATACCACTTTACATGATCTTCCCCGATTTCATTTGGAACATAGCCGTCCTCCCAGATAAATGCAAAATATGGATACAAAGCCCACCCCAGAGCCGATTCGCAGAGCTTCTTTCTGCAATCGCCCACAGTCTTAAAATCCTGCGCCTTGTCACCAACCCAGTAACGAAATGCCAGATTTTTCTTTGCCCTGGCGTGGTTATTTCCCAATCTTTTTTGATTCTCTTTCTCTATCGCTGCTTTTATATCTCCGATACAGGTACAGTAATTTTCTTTTTCTGCAGCAGATGTCATTCTTTTATACCGCTCAATCTGCCTTACCATAGCCGCAACCTCAATATCCTCCCACAATGCCTCATTGTATTTTCGGATATTTTCATCCGTATTAAGAACTTCCTGCGGAAGCAATGACTGGATTTCAAAAGCCTTTTCGATAAATTCCGCCGTATAACTATGTAATTCTTCCATGCTGACATTCTTTCCCTGTCTTTTTATGGTATTTTCGCAATATTCTATCACATTCTCCATGCTCATGCACAGAGCGGCGCCGTCTGCCGCATTCCTTCCGATTGCTTCCTCAAAGCTCTTCATTCCCGGATTTCCTCCTTGCAGTTTGTTATGATTCTTATTTCTGCTGGTGTTTTCTTGTGGTAACCTTCCCGTTTTGCACTTTCAGTATATAATCCTTTAAGCAACCGGATTCTTTCATTTTTTCATTGACATAAACGGTCATCCACTCTTCATCCAGTCCTGTCATCTGATTATGGAATAAACAGCCTACAACATCCCTCATGCCAATGCCGTCTTTTTCCAAGAATAAATTTAACTGTTCCAAAGTTATACTGCTGTCAATTTGGTATCTATGTCTGCCATTGCAAACAAATTCATACATAGTGCCAATTCCTTTGGATGTATAGGACTTTATCTGGTAATCGTTCCACTCACTCCGGCTGTCCAGTGCTTCATTGACAGTGGTAATTCTAACCGAATCAAAATTTTTATATCTTTGTGGATCTGACTTTGAAACAACTGCAAATAATTTCGTCCATATTTCGTTCAGTCCATCTTTATTAAAAAAGCTCCATTCCTCATATCTCTTTCTTAGGATTTCCGTTGCCTGTTCCACTTCCTCTGGTGATACGGACACAAATTCTGATTCTTTCCATTTTGCAGTATAATCCAACCCGAGCCATTCCAACTGCTTTTCAAGAAAGGCATCCTCATTTCCGAGCATCCTGCCAGCCATCTCATTGCAGAACAAGCCGCGAATCCATGCTGCTTTTACCGTTAATTCCTTACTGTGGAAGAATCCATATTCATTCCTATCGTAATAGGAAAACTTTCTAAATCCATCTTTTTGAGCCAGATCCCAAGCCTCTGCCGGTGAAAGCCCGGGGGTATCACGCAGCATCCAGTAGGCATTGTAATATTCTCTGTCCCGCGTTGCAAATGCCTTTCTCTCCCCACAGCTTATGAAAACTTCAATCGTCTCGTCTTCCGAAAGGAATCTTTTCCGGCCAAGCATCTGCTTAAACTCTACCTCATCGTCCGTCATCAGGACAATGTTCTTTACATCCGGATCTTTTATATTCACGCCGTTATCCAGAACGGATGTTGTTATCAGGACATCACATCCGAACATTCCGCTTCTCCGGATATTGGAGACCTCTTTGTAAGCCGGATCATCCTTTAACTCCCCATATTTCATTCCGTTTAGCAAATCCGAATCAATATATACGGGTTTCTTTTTCATCTTAGCCCCGATGCTCTCTGACAGCTCTTTTCCCTTCTTCTTATCCGCGACAAACACCAGCCATTTTCCAGAATAACTTCCATCCGTGATAAGCGGGACAAGGTCATCCTCCACCTTAAAATAATGCACATGGATATTATTTTTCAAATCCCTGTGATAACTGTATATCCTTTTATGCGGCACTATGGGACCGTCTCCTCTGATTTCACAGTCATCATAGTTCTTAAAAAATCCGCCGATTTCGTCCATATACTCTAAATAAGCACTCAGCGAATCATCGCACTTTTTTTTAGAGTCCTGGTACATCCATTCATCATCGAAACCATTACTCCATCTTCTGAAACGTTCATTAAATAACGCAACAATTCTGGCTTCAATCGGTTCCATTACCCGTTCTATCGTTGCGGATATAAAAATCAACGTGGAATTTCCATATAAATCCATCAGAAAATCAAACGACTTCTGCACTCCGGTATTAAAAAGGGCATCCGCAAGAAAATAATGGCATTCATCACAAACCACATAATCACATTTTTTTATGATTCCTCTGACCCCTTCCGAGGATTCCTCATCCATCTCAAGCTGCTGATAGGAAAATACGTGCAGTCCTACTTTGTCACGGTATCTTTCCCACTCATGTACCCTGGCATCCTCCCGCACCTGGTCTTTCAGTATCCTGCGGTTCAGGAGAATCGCAACTTCCCTGTCGTAAGACCGTGCATATTCATACAGGTCATTCATAACCCAGTAGGTTTTTCCAAGTCCGGTTGATGCACTCAGGAAAACAATATCTCTCCGCTCCCAATTCTTATAATCTTCGCCGATTAAATCTGATACATGGTCTCCAAAAGAAACTGTTTTCTTTTCATCGAAAGTTATTGGTAAATTCTTCATTTTATCTAATTCCATGATATAGTTCCCTTTCTATTCCTGCTCCATTTTGAAACAGGCTCTTTTATATATAAATACAGATTCTGAAATGGAGCAGGAGAAACCCCTGTTGTTTTGCTGCTCACAGGTTTCTTCTGATATCCGCAAGAAGCTCATCCATACTGGCTGTCTGTCCTAACCCATATGAATATATGCGGTTGCACCCATCCGAGGGATGAAAAAACTCATATGCTATTCTCTCTATCCGTTCCTTTATTTCCGTAAACTTTCTTCCACTGTAATCACATTTCTTTCCATCTGCTTTTACGGAGCTGAAAACAAAATGGATATGGATATGCTCTGTTCCTGTATGTACCGCATACAGCATTTGGCAATCGCAGAACATTTCAAATGCAATTACGGTTCCAGCCCAATATACCTCTAACGGGTCTAAATCTTCACAAAAGGACAGAATGAACTGATACATCCGCCTTCCCTTGTCTTTCCCATAGCACTGCTGCACTTTTAATATTTCCAATGCTGCCTCATCCAGATCTCTCCGCGGAAGGTTCATGACGTCATAATAAGCAACTCCTTCTCCATTTTCCTTAAACCGCACAGCATATTTCAACAGATTTTTTATACTCTCTTCGTTGTGGTAGTATTTAGGCTGTCTTACCATCTTATTTTGTTTCTCATCCCATTTGCTTTCATCCGGAACTGTCAATGTACAGAATCGCATAAACGCTTCCCTACCTCCTCTAAAGTTTCAATCAGTTCATGAAACTCTTTATCCTGCTTTGCTTCTTCGTGTGTCATTTGATAGCGGTATAATTTTGCGACCAGATTATTTGTATCAAAGAGGTTTCTGACTTCCTCCTTTACCGTTCCGGTATCTCTTGCTTTTTTCTTCCTCTGCTCCTCTCTTTTAGCGGATTCCTTCAGACATTCCACAATACATCTTCCATCACTCTTAGTTTTCCTTCTCGCCTTCTCTTTTTCCAGGAGATTCTTTTCGCTTTTCGTAATTCTTGCGGATATACGATATTCTTTTTTTACTGCTTTTCTATTTCCTTGTCTTGTCATAATCATTACCCCATTCCAAACATAAACCTTCTATTCATATATGAAAATATCCATTCCAGTATCTCTGATATAAGTCCTTAATAATTAAAAGAGGAACTTTTGAAAATATTCATTCTGATGTCTTAATGTAAATCATGTATTATATATACAGGGAACGTATATTTATATTCTGTGTTCATCCAGACTTTCATCCCCCGCACAGAATCATTTTCAAATGTCATACATATTTTTTCTTTAGCCTATTCCAATTTCCAAATAATAAGCATTTCCTTATCATACCTTATCAACGCAAATCTTGTAATCACACCCGGCTTTTATAATATCTATGTTCCCGTGCTTATCCACTAAAAATTTAATTTCAATAAACAGATAAGATAATTACTGCAATACACCAATAAATTTAACGGATAGTTCCAGTAAATTTAAAAATTTACCAGCATCCAAACATGAAAGTAAGAAGGAGGATTTGCATGGATAACAACAATTTATACACCATGAAAGAATTTTGCGATTACCTCGGTATTGGAAGGAATACAGCACTTTCCCTGATACATGAGGAAAAACTAAAAGCATTTAAAGCCGGAAAGCACTGGCTGATTCCAAAAGAAGAAGTAGACACTTACATTAAAAATGAACTAAAAAAACAAAACTGCAAATCTGCAGCAAAGAAAGGAAAGGTAAAATAATATGACAAAATTAATCCTGAATTATTCACGGCGGTATGAGCAGGCATAAAATTTGCCGTAGTTACCGTTACAACCTCTTCCAATACCCCACTCTGCCACAACACAGCCTAAAAATGGGCAGACTTCTCCTGTGACA
>JAETSX010000212.1 GCA_021769425.1 Eubacterium sp. | reverse complement strand
GTCATAATTAGCGCCGTCGATGTTATCAAAGCCGTTTGTGTGACGGTAAGAAGCCTTATAAGTGCGGTTGAGCCGCTCAATCATCTGCTTGAATGGGCGGTGTTCTGTAGAAACAGAATCGTCGTTGGTAAGCCCAATGACCTGAGTGATTTTGAGGGAAAAGTCTTTCCCGAACTTCTTTACGAATTCCATTGCGGCGAGAGGATAGGCGCTGTAACCGTCAGCGATGAACTTAAAGTTTTCGGGCAGCTTGGCAAGACCCCGGAATGCCATGCGCATGGCGAGGATGCATGGGCCGACACCACGATTATCGGATACCTGGTAGCCGATAATGGAACGGGTTGCAGCATTCATGATAAGCCAGACGTATGTTTTGAGACCGCGGATTTTTATGTAGGTTTCATCGGCAGTAAAGACATCTCCTTTTTCGTAAGGATACTGGTCAACAAAGGGTTTGATGCAGCTGGCAGCGGTCTTACAATAGTTGGCGATCTGCTGGTGGGAGATACTGATGTTATACAAATCTTTGAGTGCCTGAGATGTTTTGCGCAGGGACAGCCCGAGATTGATATGGAGGGTCAGGCACAGGGACATGACATGTGCGTTGTGCTTACTGAATTTCAGGGAAGATGCGTTCTTTGGAAGGGTGTTTAAGTCCATGCTGAAAAAATCTATCGTGAATTCGCGGTAGATGTAGTGGAGTTTATATTTGTTCTTGCCGTAATCCTCTTTGAGGTCTTCCTTATCCACCTTTTTCAGGTTGTGAAGGTAGTAGGGGCATTTGGGATTGACGCACTTGTGGATGACAAAGTGTTTCCGGTCTTTTTTGGGAACGAGAGCATTTCCACAGTGAGGACAGCGCAGTTTTACAGAGGAGAAGCGGCTTTCATTCGGGGAGAATCTTGCATCACAGATCTTACACAGGAGCTGTCCCTTGGCCCCATTGTTTTTGTACAGAAAGGGTTTTGGGGCATCACAGCGGGGGCAGGTGCAGGTGTCCGGAATATCACATTCAGACCGGCGGCTGACAGGGCGGATCTTTTTGCCATAGCGTTTTTCGTAGTAGGGGATGAGATCCTTATAAGTCCAGTCCTGACGGAAGTCAGTGATCAGAGGGAGTTCATCAATTTTGAACTTTTGGTACTTTGGGGAATGGGAATTATCAAAAGCCCATTGCTTGAGGGGGACATATCTGCAGATGAAGTTGATCAGCCAGCAGTTTTGCTGGTAAAGATATTGAATTACAGAGAGTAAGTATTGTATAATGTCCATGAGCATTGGCTCCTTTCGAGGTAATGGATTTGTGGTGAACTCATTATACACGAAAAGGGAGGTCAATGCTCTTTTTATTGCAGATTTCCCTAAAAATCAAGGTTTTTATTAGATTTT
>JAETSX010000089.1 GCA_021769425.1 Eubacterium sp. | reverse complement strand
TTTTCCAAACGCTGAATATTTCCTTGTATTTAATTGACTCGTATCAATCACCGCCTTACCCTCTAATCTTTGTAGAGCTTCCTCGTCCGGGGTTTCTTTCCATTCAGGTTCAGTTTCTTCAACGCTGTCCTGCTGACTATTTCCAAGAACTCAGGAGTATTCTTCACAACCAAGTGGTTCTCCGGATCAAGTCCATTGCTTTTTATCAGTTTCTTTTGGTTGAGCGTTGGCACTTTGCCATTCTTCATCTGCCATTCCCCCCATCAATCAATCACCCTTACTACATCTCGGATTAGTGATATGCCAGAGTCTGCTTCTACACATACCTCCTTTTTACATCCATTCCTGTACTGGATTGTTACCGTTGTCTGATCCTCGCTTAAGAGCAGCTTGTCAATATCGTTCCCTGCTCTGGTTGCCATCAGCAGCATTTCCAGAAACATTACTATGTCTTTTTTGTTTTCCATCCTTGCCTCCTTCTAAAGTGTTAGTAAATTCATTTACTCTGTGCTACAATATAATTGGGTTTTTATGCAAAGCCTGAAAGGATGTGATCCTGATGGGTACTTCCTTTTCAAGCATCGGCATCCGGTGGAACTTGGTTTCCACCATAACCGGCTATGACGATGTTACTTACGAGTATGAATGTCCAGTTCCTAACTCTAATAAAAAGTATCATCTGTCAAAGGTTGTCACTCCTGACGGAGTACACTTATCTTTCGGTGTCAGATAGACACCCTGCCTATCAGCTGATGTTCGCAGCATCTGCTGATGGGTGATTTTCACCAGTCGAACGACTGTTTTTAGATTGTGAAAATCTATGAGATATGTTATTTTTGAATTGGTTTAGTTTTAACCCTAAAACAAGTATATCTTTGATTTCAAAGAAAGTCAAGCACTTTTCGTTAATTTCAAAGAATAATATTTGATTTTAGAGAATGGAGGTTATATGGACACTATGATTGGACAACGAATCAAAGAACGCAGAAAAGAACTGCATATTACACAAACTCAAATACAGGAACATTGTGGAATTTCTTCTGGTAATCTAAGCGGAATTGAAACCGGACGATACCTTCCTTCGGCAGTATCATTGATAGAATTGGCTCGAATACTGGATTGTTCAGTTGATTGGATATTAACTGGAGAATCTTCAAATTCAAAGAATTTATCATTCGTTGATATTAAAGAAAACGACAGGAAGCTACTCGACTATTTCCATGATATGTCAGAGGCAGATCAGGAAGACCTCTTGCTTATAGCAGAGAAATTTTGTCCCATTGCTTTCAAGGAACTATTTTCCGAAAAAAGGGCAGGAAATGTTGAAAACTCGGCAATGGGACACGTCTTTTTGATATTGCAATTTTGTCCCATTGAATTCTTTTAATTATTTCTAGTTCATTTTCAATTTTGCAACACCAAATAAAACAGGCGTCACTTCCCTCTAACGCCCATTTTATCAAGGTTTTTTAGACTTTTATCAACAAACTATACCGTATAAAAGTGACGCTGTAACGCCACGTTATAACGCCTTGCTATATTTACAATCGCTTTCCACTTTGCTATAATTGAGTTACAACCTAACAAAGAGGGATAACTGTTTATAAATGGCTAAAAATCAATGCTTCCAACGGTTATCCCCCTTTCTTTTTAGTCATCACAACAAAAAAAGGCGTGACCGCCACCATTTTCAAAATAGCTGTCACACCTTATTTCATTTTATTTCTCATAAATCCGCTTAAACCCTTGATAATTCGGGGTTTCCCACCTTATCCCACCCCATCACAGAATACTTCACTGATAACTGCCCTTTGTGACAGATATTCTAATAAATCACACCAATACCAGTACATTTTTGTATAATTTCCTCAGAAATTCTTCTGTTTCCTGTTCATTTTTACCATTCTGCTGTTCATAAGCCCAGGCAGCCAGGAAATTCCAGCAGGCCCCGCCGGAGGTTTTGGGATTGGGCGTAATCACTTCCACTTTGTCTTTCACCAGATCATCCCAGTCCAAGATATTTTTCTCATTGCCTTTCCGCACCAGGAACACAATCGTGGAAGTATAGGGAGAGCTGTTCCCCTCAAATTCCTCCAGCCATCCTTCCTCAATCATTCCAGAATTCTCAATTGCCGTAATGTCATGGGCAAGGGCAAGGGTAACCACATCCGCCTCATTCCCTTCGATCACGGAACGGGCCTGAGAACCAGAGCCTCCGTGGGACTGGGTAATGGTCACATCGCCGCCGCCCTTTTCCTTCCAGTATTCACAGAAAATCTCATTGAACTCTGTATAGAATTCCCGGGTAGGATCATAGGAAACATTCAGAAGTTCCGTGCCGTCCCCTTTCTTGTTTCCTGAACCGCTCCCGCATCCCGCCAGACAGGAAACCGCCAGAATGCAAATCAACAATACCGCCGCTTTTTTACTCATAATGTTCCACCTCTTGTTGTATTTTATCTTTTCATACTTTTTCTTTCAGCATTTCAAACGCACAGCCGTTTACAGATACTTCTCTAAGCCCTCTAACAGAATGTCCAGGCATTCTTCCAGACTGTGTTTGCTGGTATCCACGACGATATCCGGATTTTCCGGCTCCTCATATCTGCCGGATATCCCTGTAAAATTGGCAATCTTGCCCATTCTTGCATCATGGTACAGCCCTTTTACGTCGCGCCGTTCGCATTCTTCCAAAGGGGTGCTCACGTAGACCTCCACAAAACTGTCCCCGATAA
Source organism: Eubacterium sp. (assembly GCA_021769425.1). Classification (GTDB taxonomy): domain Bacteria; phylum Bacillota; class Clostridia; order Lachnospirales; family Lachnospiraceae; genus Petralouisia. Next base: position 9,004 of record JAETSX010000089.1, on the reverse strand, counting down.
TCTCCTTGGCATTCCTGCGTTCTAACCGGTAAGGCGAAATAAATGAGGTCAGCACAATCAGACCTGCATCGTTCATCAGCTTGCTGACTTCTGCAATCCTTCGGATATTCTCAATTCTGTCCTGCTCCGTAAATCCGAGATTCTTATTCAGGCCCATGCGCACATTATCCCCGTCCAACAGCATGGTGTGCTTGCCCATGGCAAACAGACGCTTCTCCAAGGCATTGGCCAGTGTGGATTTGCCTGCGCCGGAAAGGCCGGTCATCCAGATGGTAATGGCTTCCTGGCCCAGGCTTCCCTCCCGCATTTCTCTGGTAATATCCATATCATGCCAGGTCAGATTCTCTCCCCGTTCCAGAGGATAAATAATAGTTCCGCAAGCGGAAGTCATGTTGGTAATCCGGTCAATCAGAATCAGAGAGCCCAGTTCCCGATTATTTTCAAAACGGTCGAATACAATATTGCTGCCTGTGGATATTTCGCAGAACGCAATCTCATTTTTATAAATGGCGTCTGTATAGACTTCGGCTCCGGTATTCACATCAATCTTATACTTGATCTTCATCACTGTAGCTGAAATCAGCTGGGTTCCCGTTTTCAGCCAGAAATTCCGCCCTGCAATCAGGCTGTTGTCATCCATCCAAAGAATAGAAGCCGCAAACATATTTGCCGAGGAAAGCTTATAGTCTTTCTCTAACACGCATCCTCTGGAAATATCAATTTCCGTATCCAGCTGGATGGTAACTGCCTGTCCGTAACCGCTCTTCTCCACCGGCTGATCCCCCTGAAGGATTCCGATTACTTTCGCTTTTTCGCGGCTTGGCATTACCGTGATTTCTTCCCCAACTGCAATTTCGCCGGAGGAAATCTGCCCCTGGAATCCCCTAAAATTGTGATTCGGGCGGCACACCCGCTGCACCGGCATGGAAAAGCCCCTCTGGCCCTCCTTTTCTCCAACATCCACTTCTTCCAGATAATGAAGCAGCGTATCTTCATTGTACCACATCATTTTTTTAGATTTTTGGGTAATATTATCCCCTTCTGTGGCGGATACCGGGATGATCCGCAGAGACCCGTAATCAAATTCCGCCATCAGCACTTTGATCTCTTTTTCAATTTTCTTAAACCGCTTCCTGTCATAATTCACCAGATCCATTTTGTTCACTGCAAACACAAAATGACGGATCCCCATCAGAGAACAGATTCTGGCATGGCGCCTGGTCTGCTGCAGCACCCCCTGGCTGGCGTCTGTTAAAATCACGGCCAGGGAAGCGAAAGAAGCCCCCACTGCCATATTTCTGGTATATTCTTCATGGCCCGGCGTATCCGCCACAATAAAGCTTCTGCGTTCTGTATTGAAATAGCGGTAAGCCACATCAATGGTAATTCCCTGTTCCCGCTCTGCCATCAGCCCGTCTAACAGCAGGGAATAGTCAATCTTTCCCTCTCTGGAGCCCACCCGGGAATCCAGTTCCAACGCCCGTTTCTGGTCTGCGAAAATCAGTTTCGCATCATAGAGCATATGCCCGATTAAGGTTGATTTCCCATCATCCACGCTTCCGCAGGTAATAAATTTCAATAATTCATTCTTCATATTAAAAATATCCCTCTCGCTTCCTTTTCTCCATGCTGGCTGTGCCGCCATCTGAATCAATAATCCGACTTGTCCGCTCTGATTCCACCGAAGATAAAGTTTCTTCTATAATCTCATCCAAAGTTGACGCTTCCGACTCCATAGCCCCGGTCAGAGGATAACAGCCCAGGGTCCGAAACCGCACTGTCCTGGTCTCGATTTTTTCCCCTTCTTTCAGCTTCAGCCTGTCATCGTCCGCCATAATCATCTGGCCGTTCCGCAGAACCACAGGCCGCGGCTTTGCAAAATAAAGGGACACAATGGGTATATTTTCCCGCTTGATATACTGCCAGATATCTTTTTCCGTCCAGTTAGACAGAGGAAATACCCTTATGCTTTCTCCCTGTTTGATTCTGGTATTAAACAGCTTCCACATTTCCGGTCTCTGGTTCTTAGGATCCCAGGCATGGCTTGCATTCCGGAAAGAAAAAATCCGCTCTTTGGCCCTGGATTTCTCTTCATCCCTTCTTCCGCCGCCGAAGGCTGCCGTAAATCCGTACTTGTCCAATGCCTGTTTCAATGCCTGAGTCTTCATAATGTCAGTATAGGCAGAACCGTGGTCAAAGGGATTAATGCCCTGCCTTATTCCATCTTCGTTGATATACTCCAGCATCTCAATTCCCAGTTCCCTGGCTGTGGCGTCCCGGAATTCTATCATTTCTTTAAATTTCCATGTGGTATTGACATGCAGAAACGGAAAGGGCGGCTTCTCCGGGTAAAATGCTTTCATGGCCAGACGCAGCATAACGGAAGAATCTTTCCCGATGGAATACAGCATCACCGGCTTCTCACATTCTGCCGCCACTTCCCGCATAATGTATATAGCTTCTGCTTCCAGTTCATCTAAATGGCTCATTTTCTTCTCCTTTTATTGCATATTGTCTGATAAAACAAATAATTTCCAAATTATCATAATTCAGTGTAAAAATAAATTGTGATAGAAATTTGATTTTCCGTAAATTTATGCCGAAGGGCCTGGACACTTTGCCGCGCCGAGCATGGTCGCTTTAGCGACATCATACCTCTCGTGCGAGTGCACATCCTCGCGGAGTGTTTTTATTTCATAGGAAAACCATACACTTTAGTGCTTCATAGCAACAAGGTTTTTCCTATGAAACAAAAAAGAATGCCATCTAATTGCTCAAATGACATTCTGTATTTTGATCTCCCTTAAGCATCTATCCAGGAACCCAATGACTTACCGAAAAGTTCTAAACTGCATGAAGATTTTTCAGGGAAATGTCCATAATAGGCGCTGAATGGGTCAGTGCACCGCTGGAAATGTAATCCACGCCCAAAGAAATGTAATGTTCAATATTTTCTTTTGTCACATTGCCGGAACATTCAATCTCTGCTCTGCCGTCAATCCATGCAATTGCCTTCTGCATCTCTTCCACCGCCATATTGTCCAGCATAATGATATCTGCGCCTGCTTCCACTGCTTCCTGAACCATCTCTACCGTTTCGCACTCTATCTCAATCTTCCGCACAAAAGGCGCATATTCCTTAGCCATCCAAACGGCTTCTTTCACTCCGCCTGCCGCGCCGATATGGTTGTCTTTCAGCAGAACTCCGTCCGAAAGGTTGTAACGGTGATTGTAACCGCCGCCGATTTTTACAGAATATTTCTCAAAAATACGCATATTGGGCGTAGTTTTTCTGGTGTCAAGGAGTTTTACTTTGCTGCCCTCAAGCAAACGCGCAATGGAATTGGTATACGTTGCAATTCCGCTCATGCGCTGCAGGTAATTCAGCGCCGTCCGCTCTCCGGACAAAATGGCCCGGATATCCCCCGTCACTGTCCCGATTAAATCTCCCTTTTTCACCTTATCGCCGTCGGAATAATGAAACTCTACAGAAACGGTTTCATCCAGCAGCTCAAACACCCGCTGAAATACAGGCAGGCCGGCCAATACCCCGTCCTGTTTGCAGATTAACTGGGCTTCCCCTTTCTGCGGCTTACGCATCACTGCATTGGTAGTGACATCCTCACTGGAAATGTCTTCCCGCAATGCCTGCAAAATCAATTCATCTGCATTTAACGTCATGGTTATGCTGTCGTTCATATTCTTCTTTCATCCTTTCTATTTCCTGCCGCACCAGGGCATGGTTCTCCTGATGAAGTTTATCAATATCCTGATATTGTTCCCAGGAAAATAACTCTGCCTGCCTCTCTCTCTTTTGAGCAGCAGCGCCTGCCGCATTCCCCCCATTTCTTTCCAGGGGCTTGGACATCTGCCCGGCTCCATTCCCCTCATTTCTTTCCTGAGATGAAGCCGTCTGTCCGGCTCCATCCATGGCAATATCCATGGCTGCGCGCCTTGCAAACACCAGGCTCTCCAAAAGGGAATTGCTGGCAAGGCGATTTGCCCCATGCACGCCGTTGCAGCTTGTCTCACCCACTGCGTAAAGATGCCCCATGGAAGTTCTGCCGTCCAAATCCGACTGGACGCCTCCCATAAAATAATGCTGTCCCGGCACCACCGGAATGCATTCCTTTGTCACATCATAGCCTTCCTCCAGACACCTCTTGCAGATATTCGGAAAATGGCTTAAAATATCCTCCTTTGCAATATGTTCCATGGACAGCCAGACATAAGGCTTCCCGTCTGCTCTCATCTGCTCCTCAATAGCCTTCGCCACCACGTCCCTGGGCAGCAGCTCATCCACAAACCGCTTCATATCGGCATTGTATAAGACAGCCCCCTCTCCCCGAACGGATTCTGAAATCAAAAACCTCCTGCCCGGCTTCTCAGAATACAGCGTCGTCGGATGTATCTGGACAAAATTCACATCCTGAAGCTTAATCTTATGCCGCAGCGCAACGGCAAGCCCATCCCCGGTCAGATGGGCAAAGTTGGTGGAATGCTGATACAATCCGCCGATTCCCCCACAGGCAAACACCGTATGCTCTGCCCAGATGGGACGGACGGTTCCCTGGCTGTCTGCTGTTACCACTCCGTAACAGACATTATCCTTACAGAGAATATCGATCATTTCCGTATGCTCGTATATGGTGATATTCCTGCGTTCCCTTGCCTGCGCCAATAGTTTCCCGGTAATTTCTTTGCCGGTAACATCCTCATGAAACAGTATTCTGGGCTGGGAGTGTCCGCCTTCCCTGGTATACGCCAGTTTCCCGTTCCGCCGTTCAAATTCTACGCCGTATCCCAGCAATAAATCAATGATTTCCCCGGAGCTTCGGATCATCATCTCCACTGATTTCTCATTATTCCTGTAATGGCCTGCCCGCATGGTATCCTCAAAATACGCATCATAATCGTCTTCTGACCGCAGGACGCAGATTCCTCCCTGTGCCAAAAAGGAATCGCTGTTTCTAGCTTCATCCTTGGTAATAACGGTTATTTTCTTGCTTTCCGGCAGCTGCAAAGCACAGAACAGCCCCGCGGCCCCTGTGCCTACAATTACAACATCTGTTTCTTTTTCCATGTCCCCACCTGTCAATATCTTTTTCACTATAATATGGCATAGCTGCCACTACGCTGTAAAGATTTTATCATATTTGGCTGAAAATTTCCAGTATTATTACGCCGGCGGTTAAATATCGCAACATTTTGGTTACTGTTCACTCCCTAAACACTTGATGTTTTGCTGGGGCCAATGCAGAATCGTTGTCAAGAATCCGGTATTTTGCCGCAGGCAAACTTCCAATATGCAGGAGCAATCTGTCAAAAGGCGCACAATTTGAAATCCTGCCGACAAAAAGCTGAGCCATGCAGGTTCCCGGGGAGACTGCCCATATCCGCTATGCGTTTTTCCTTTTTACCATATAATTCAAAACGCCTCCGATTACAATAATTGCAAAAGCTGTGCATAACACCCTTTTTGCCGCTTCCTGGGGCAGCTCATTTTTACTCCCCACAGACTCCTGATAAAAAAAGAACTGCTAATGAATTTCAACAGGACTTCCCATGGCAATGGTATCCGCAATCACATCCATTTCTTCATCCCAGCAAAGAACCGGTATCTCAAAGACAGAATTCATGCCCTCTTCACTCTGATTATAATAGGTCACTCCATCCACAATCATATAATCATAATTGGGGCTGCTCCATTGAATCCTTGCAACCGGCGTTCCATTTTCTACCGTTAGAAGTGTGGGAGACGTGACAGAGGCTTTCCCGCTTCCGCCGCTCATATCCAAAGATACGCTGTATTCTCCGTCTTTTCCGGCAAATCCGCATAAAAAAAGCAGCGACAGAAGCGCTGACAGAATCAGCGCAGCCCTTCTCCTGCTCCTTTGGCTGCATTTCTTCCGTTTCACAGATACTGTTTCATCCATACTTTCCCTTTCACGCTCCTTTTATAGATTCTGTTTCCGGTACACAAACCATAATCCCACTGCCGTAAAAACAAGCAGATACACAACCAGCACAAAAATTCCCAGGGGATCCCAGCTCTCGCCATAAGCGATGCTGCGTACAATGCTGCTGGTTTCTGACAATGGCAGAATGCCAATCACGCTGCGGATTCCCCCAGGCATATTTTCCGTTGAAATAAATGTATTGCATAAAAATGCCATTGGCATAATCAGATAATTGGAAAATCTCGGCACATCGGCATGATTCCTTGCCAGAAAAGAAACCACCACTCCCAGGGCTGAAAATACCGCCCGTTTAAAAACAGCGCCAACAAAGAAAAGTGGTATCCCGCAGCTGAACGCTGCCGTCTGTCCGGGCGGCAAATTCCAGAGCTTCTTCTTTTGTATGGAAAAAATGAGTCAGCGCTTTGCGCTCCGTATTTTCATCAACGGCAAACTGCCCAAGCCCGCGGATAAAGCTTTGTGGCGTATTGATTTCCTCTATTCTCCCATGGTCCATCATTGCCACTCTGGCGCACAGGCTTTCCGCTTCTTCCATATAGTGCGTAGTCAGCAAAATGGTCAGATTTTTCCCGTTTAACTGTTTTAACAGATTCCACATCTGCCTTCGCGACAGGGCGTCCATTCCGGCCGTTGGCTCATCCAGCAGCAATATTTCAGGATCCGTCAAAAGGGCGCGGCACACCATCAGCTTCCGCTTCATTCCCCCGGACAGCTTGCGGACTGTCTTTTTCCTGTCCTGGATCAGTCCGCAGAATTCCAGCAATTCCTGGCTCTTTTGCCGGATTTCCTTTTTGGGCATATAGTAGAGCCTTCCCTGATATTCCATAATCTCATCCATATTCATATCCTGCCGCATGGAATATTCCTGCGTAATCACGCTGATTTTCCGCTTCAGGTCAGTCCTTTTTCTGGTCAGCAGCTCCCCGTCAATGAAGATTTCCCCCTGAGTGGGCAGAAGAAGCGTGGACAGCATCCCGATTGTGGTAGTCTTTCCTGCCCCGTTTAACCCCAGCAGCCCGAAAAATTCTCCTGTTTCAATGGTCATATTGACGGAATCCACGGCGGTAAACTGATCAAATTTTTTGGTTAAATTCTTTAAAACAATCATATCTGCTCCGTTTCCTTTGAAATGATCAGAGAATAATATCCTGCCGTGTCGGGTATTTCATCTACATGCAGATAAACCTGTTCCTTCCCTGTTCCGCAATTTTCTATCATAACGGCATCCCGTCCGCTTTCCTTTAAAATCTCTTTCACCCGGTTCATTTTGCTGCCTGATTTCATCAGAATACACGTTCCTTTGTCCGGCAATTCTCCCGACAAATGATGAACTGCCGGAAAAATATGGATCTGCTCATTCCATATGGCAAGGGGTATGTTCATTCTGGCTGCCGCTGCGCAAAAAGACGGAACCCCGCTGATTAACTTTGTCCGAAACCCATCCGCTTCCACAATTTTCTGGATATAAGTAAAAGTAGAATAGACTGCCGGATCCCCCAATGTGAGAAACACAACATCTTTTCCCCGTTTCAGATAAGCTTCCACCAGATATGCGCCTTCTCTGTGGCGCTTTTCCCGTTCTTCTTTGCCGTGGGTCATAGGCATATACACAGGGAGCAGTTCTTTCTCTGCAATTTCCGGCACTGCCGCTGCGGCAATCTGATAGGCAACGGTTTCCGTTGGATTTTTTCCCGGTAAAGCAATCACATTGTTTTCTTTTATCAGCTTTACAGCCTTTAATGTCATAAGTTCCGGATCTCCGGGGCCTACCCCTGCTCCGTATAATATTCCCTCCATTATGCAAACCTCTTTTCCTGTATTTTCCTGCAAACGCTCATGCCGCCGCGTTTGCCTCATCTTCTGTTCCCGCAAATATCAAGGCTGTGAACTGATTTGGCAGATATACGCAGAAAGTTTTTCATTTTTCAAAAAACTCCTTTCTTTCAAATCAAACAGCCTTTCGATAAAATCCGATGCAAAAATCTCTTCCGGGGTTCCATACTTTTCCACATACTCTCCTTTCAGGCAGAGTATTTTATCAGAAACAAGCTTTGCCAGCTCCAGTTCATGCAAAGACATGATCACCGTAAGCCCTTTCTTCTCTCTCAGTTCCTGCAGTATGGATAAAAAATCCAGCTTATACCTGATATCCAGAAAAGACGTGGGCTCGTCCAATATCACAAGCTCCGGTTCCTGGCAAATCGCCCTTGCAAGCATCACCCGCTGTTTCTGTCCGTCGCTGATTTTATCAAATTCCTGTTCCCGGATCTCTGCGGTATGGGTCAGTTCCATCACTTCATCTACAATCCGCTCATCCTCTTTTGACAGAATGCCGAACCATCCGGTATAAGGGTATCTGCCTGTTGCAACCACATCCCGGCAGTTTTTCATTTCCGCTTTTACTTTCTGGGTAAATACCACTGACATTTTCTTTGCCAGTTCCCCAGCTTTCAGTTCCCCTAATCTGCCCTCTCCAAAATATACTTCTCCGCCGATTAATTGCAGCTGTCCGGCAATGCTTTTCAAAACCGTGGATTTTCCGGCGCCGTTGGGCCCGATGAGGCTCAGTATTTCCCCTTTCGGCAAAGCAATTTCCACCTCTTTAATCAGCGGCCTGCCGTCATACCCCACACACATCTTTTTTGTGGAAAAATGATAATCCTTCATGCGTTTCCCTTTACTCATACATGTTTTTCTTTTCGTCTTTTTATCATTATCCAAAGCGCCACCGGAGCACCGAAAATAGCCGTTACGGTACTGATGCTCAGTTCTGTGGGCGCAAGCATTGTTTTGGCAAGCAGATCGCAGAACAGGCAGAATACACTTCCGCCCAGAAAACATGCCGGTATCATCCAGATAGGTTCCGCCGTATTTAAAAGTTTCTTCACCAGATGGGGCGCCGCGATCCCAATAAAAAAGTGTCTTCGACACTTCAACTCCCCTAGCCCCTCATTCATGAGGGGAATTAGGGGTTTCTTTTTGTTTCGTTTTCTTTTATAATAGTCTCATGAGTATACTTCAAGATA
>JAETSX010000088.1 GCA_021769425.1 Eubacterium sp. | reverse complement strand
ACTGTAAAAAGGATAGTAATTTGAAAATGCATCTGTTAAATTTTATTGAGTCGAGCAAAGAATTTTCTATATGTACTAAAAAATTCATTGTAACTTCGACTTAATCAGCAGTCACTTATTATTTCTGATGATTTGCCTGCGAAATTGCCGGGTAAAAGCAAGCACTAAAACAGATGTTAAAAGTACAGACAAAAACAAGGGCCATTCAGTCATGCAAAACAAATACACTATCGAGAACAAAGTACCTACAGCTATATCAATTAGTTGAACTAAACAGTCATCAAAAAAACTTGATACTTGTATAACTAAGTCAAGCCTAGAAGTAATTTTCGAGTTGCTGGTATTTGTGCGTATGGCTCTTTCGTAGTATATATTACTCTTATCTTCTATAATTCTCTCATAGACACGAGTATCAAAAACCTTATTTGTGACACGAACTAAGATGAAAGCCACCTGTAAAATTATCAACACACAAAGCCACAAATAATCATGTTCAAAGAAACTATCAATACACAGCCCTATTACAAGCGGATTTAACGATAAAAATGCGATTTCCAATATGTCTAACGCTAAAACAGCTAAAATCCCTTTAGGATTTTTTTGAAATATTTGCTGCAACTCAACTATCAATACTCTCATTCAAGCATCTTCCTTTTTAACTCACCGTTCTCTGTATAGCATTCATAGATGTGCGGAATCCCTGCTACTTTTGACAATGTGTATACTAAATGTTTTTTCTCCGATGACATTTTTAAGCCCATTGTCACACTGCTTGGTCGCCAACAAATATAAGGACGACCGCCAGCTGGTCCAGGATAAATCATCCTCCACTCTTCGTCATGCTCATGACATTTTTTCTTGATTAAAGCAATACGTTCTCTTTCCCATTTGGATGTCGGAACTCCGTCTAATATTATATCTTGTACGGGTTTCGGATAATATGCACTTGCCTTAATGATTGCAGTATTCCGGGCAAAGATTGTTGCATCATATTTTTCTGTCGCATAATATACGGGATAAATCGGATAGCGAAAATCCTTTACATGACAGTTTTCGCATGTTTTTTGTTTTCCGCACAAAAAAGCATTATTATCTGTCATATCATATTCCAGGACAAACCCACTATGGTTTTCAGCATATTTAAGCCATAATTGCTCATTTAGACCATCTTCAGATTCACAAAAACAGATGGACTGCATTTCTGATTGTACGATATACTGAATTTGTTCTAAAATGCCAATAACCATATTTGAGGACGATCCTAACTCTAAAGAAGAAAAATAGGCATCCATTTGTTCCTTCGAGATACCAGACATATCTGAGAGTCTGCCCAAGTGGGGTTCCCAAGATTTTCTTGCATTAAAAAATTCTTCTACTTCACTTTCAATTTGAGGAATGTCAATATGCAAAAACGAATCAAATGGATCATCATAATGGTCCGCACTTGAAAAGTATAGCTTATTACCCTGCAACCCATCCAAAGAGCTAAACGATACAGGTCGAAAACGATACAAGTACCGAGGATACTGCATTGCATCCACTAATTTCTGCTCATCATGCTTTACATCAATTCCATCTAAGGAGCATAGAATGTCCCAAAATCTTTTTCTGGCTTGACTATCCATTTTTCCACCTCTCCGCATTTTGTAGTATATTTATTTAATTATAACAGGCTCATCTGTGTATGGCAAACTCAATGAAAAAAATATCTTTGTCAAGTTCTTCTGCCGTTATCGCTCACACTCAATGTCGGTTAGATAAGACAACAGTTTTTGATTACTCCCCTATTGAGCACACTTAAAAAACACCATTGGCGGCAGTGATTGCTCCCAATGGTGTTTCCTTTTGTCTTATATGCAATTTATTTCAGTACAGATCACTTTATCACTTGATTTTTCCCCGTCACTCCCTTTGCACGGAACAGCTTTTTATAAGCTTTTCTTTTTGCTGTGGGGACTTTGATTCTTGCTTTTTTATGGATATTCATAAATGCCTTTGCACCGACTTTTTTGTCTGTCAGCTTTTTTGTCCTGACATCCACCAGCTTCAATTTCCAGCATCCGCAAAATGCCAGTTTCCCTATTTTCCGAACCTTTGCCGGAATCGTCACTTTCGTAAGGGATGTGCATTTATAAAAAGCTTTTGCGCCTATCTCCACGACATTCTTCCCGATTGTTACGGTTTTCAAGTTCCTGCAGCCATAAAACACATTCTTTCCGATCTTTGTGATGCCGCTCCCTATTTTTACTTTGGCAACATTCTTATTTCCCTTAAAAGCCCTGTCTGCAATGGCAGTGATTTTATATTTCACGCCGTTTATGCTCACAGTTGCAGGGATTACGATGGTTTTCTGCTTTTTATCCAAAGGCTTCACATAAGCTGCCGTTCTGCCTGAAACGCTTAACACGGTATAGGCAGCATTTGTATCCGCATCTTTGAACTGCTCCCCGGCTCTTGGCCGCAGTTTGTTTTCCTGACTGTTTTCATCCTCGGTATCCGTTTTTCCCTGTCCGGCATCTGTTTTAGCTTTCCCTTCATCCGTTCCTTCCCCTTCTGTCTTGTCCTTATCGGCATCCCCATTATCCTGTGATGGGGAAGGTATTGGCGTGGTGCCGCCATTATCTGACGGATTTGGCAATGGGGTTCCATTATCTCCTGCCGGGTTCTGTGAAGGTTTTTTATCTCCGCCTGGCTGACTCGAATCAGGTGTGTCCTTACCGTCCGACGGCTTTTTTGTTCCTCCATTTTCATCTGAAGGCGGCTGGGTGGGGTTTGCCGGGTTATCATCCGGCTTTGATGGTGACGGCTTACTATTATCGTCCACTCCACTATTCCCATTATTCCCCGTTCCGGAAGTTTCCTGCCCGTCCAATTTCGGTATCGTGACGTCAAGGATCGTAATTTCAGCCAAGGCATCCTTATCTGAAAATAATTTGCCGCATTTGCTGCAAGCCCAATGCTCCCGGTATCCTGTTTCTGATGCCGTAGCTGCTTTTTCCGCCACCTTTGAAAGACTGTGCCCTGGTGCGGCAACTTCAATCTTTTTGCGGCTAAGCTCCTGATGGCAGGATTCACAATATACTGCCTCATCATAAGAGCCGGATTCCATACAGCCCGCATTTACAGAGTTCTCCTTTATCGGAGCGCCTGGTATATGATCCGTTTTTGCAAGTTTTTCCGTCCTTGTTTCTCCACAGCTATTGCAGGAAAAGACCTTTTTTCCCTCTTTCCGGCATGTCGCCTCCTGCATGACCTCGCCCTCATTCCAGCTATGTCCTTTCGCATCAACGGTTACCGAATCTCTCATTACATCGCCGCAGACAGAGCAGATGGTATGTCCTTTCCCCTGTTCTGTGCAGGTCGGCTCATAATCCCCGGTGCCATCAAAACGCACTGTCATATCTTCCGTACATGCTTCCCTTGTAATTGTAACCGCAACAGAGGTTGTCTGGTATGTTTCCCTATCATCCCCAGTATATTCCGCAGTTGCCATAACGGAATCCCCTGCAGGAATTTTCTTATCTCCATCCTCGTTTTTCCATTCCCATCCATCCGGAAGAACCATGCTGGCAGATACCGTCCTTACCGTATTGGCCGCATCAATCCGGCTTTGGGGGATATTCAGCGGATATGCCCTTTTCCCAATGGTTCCTATATCTGCAGTAGTTGTATCAGACGATAAAATATAATTGTCCCTGTCAGCTCCGGTAATCTCTATATCTTCCGCAATGATAGATTTATTCGTGCCGATTTCTGAATCCGCATATCTAATCTTACCATCAGCAGATACCTTGTCGTTCTCTATAGCGCCATCCAGCCAGATGGAAAGCGTGCTGTCTGCCCCATCTATGGAATCAGAACCGTCATAGGTTTTTGATATGCTTCCTTCTATATATGGGGTAACTGTTTTCGGGGTTATGACTGTCGGCCCATTGATGGTGCTGACGCCCCGCCGTGTTTCCGTTTCAGGTATGGAAGCCTCCAAATAATAGGTTCCTGCGTCCTTTGGCGCTTCTTGCAGTCTGTCTTCTTCCGATACGCTGTCCTTATACCAGCGAAATTCCACATCTTCATATTCTGCCCCCATAACGCCCATTTCAGATCTGCCCGGAACGGAAAGCCTGTTCCCGGAATATGCAACGGATGGGGTATAGGTATAGAATTGGAGCGATGGTTCCGGTCTTTTGTCTACCTCAATTTCAATATCAGTCGGGTTGCTCGCGATGGAACCAGCGGGGGTATAAAAATATCCATGCCATTCCGGTTCGTACAGCATATCTTCTGCAAATATTTTAACCGTATATTTCCCGTCTTCCACCCCTTCCGGAACTTTTACCATAAGACTGCCTCCTTTTTCAGGCAGATCACATATCTTTCCATATGCAATCACCGTTCCGTTTTCGTCTACCAGCATGGCTGAAATCCGGTCATATTCCACATCTTCACCGGACTTTCCCATGGAATCAATGGTAAAATGTATGCCGCCGCCCGGCTGCAGAATGCCATCGTCGTCTATACGCCGTGCCCGGAAGCCGTCATTGCCGTCAAATACAGAAACTGTCCACGCATTGCTTCCGCCTTTTTCTTTTGTCATGCGGTAACTTTCATCCGGATCTAAGTTAGCACTCAAAAGCTGGTCTTCTTCCCGGTAAGCCGTATAGAAAACGGAAGAAAGTCTGATATTACATGCCGGGTAAATCGAGTTATTCACCACTGTAACCTTATCCGACGATACTGCGCCACTGGCAACATCAAGATTTTCATCCACATGGTAGGTTGTTCCGACTTTGGTATCATCACTGGACGATGGTGAGCGTAGCCACCCGCCGCCATTCTTAAAGCGCCTGCTCTCAGACGGCATATGAGTATGGGAAAAGCCGTATTCTTCATGTTCCGCTTCCCTTGCATCAAGCAAAAACAATTTTTCCCCATCTAGCTTGGAATATGCGAGTCCACCGGATGTTTCCTCCCATTCCCCGTGGCTGGTATTATAATTTTCTATCAATGCCGCCTGCTGTGCCTTATGAAACAGCTTATCAAGAAGGCTTCCGCTATAACATGGATCGGAAACTCCGTTTTGCCCATTCATGTATAAATATATTTCGCTGAACTTCCAGTCATTTGCTTTCTTCTGCCCGTTGCACGCTTCTACATCCGCATTGTAATATCCGCTTCCCACGCTCGAATCACATACAAGAAACATGGTGCGCTCCCCGTCTTTAGCAAAATCCGCTGTGTCGGAATCAAGGAGCCTGCTTCTTCCCATATTCCCAAAATAAACATATGTACCTGTCCCATTGGACCATTCCGCTTCCGTGCTTTCCGGCACGGTCTGGTCTTCAAGCCCGGCGATTTTTCCGTCAATATTAAGGTTGACACTCCTCACTTCGGGCTGTGTAAATGCCAGATCACTTGTTTCCGTTTCCTTTGCATACACCATTCCCGTATTCCCCGGCACAGCTAAAGATGAACCAAATACTGCCACCGCTGTCATGCCCGCAAGCAGCCTTCCCATAAACCTATGGGATTTCCTGCTGTATTTCACACGTTTCATTTCTGATATCCTCCTGCCTTTTCACCAAAACAGCCACCAGTCACTATGAACCTATCATGATGATGTTATGGTTTTTAAGGATATACTAAGGGTAATGCTATGGTCAGACAATGGAACGGGGTGTGTATATTTATTAAGTATGGGAACGGAAACAGCAGTATGTCAGACAGGTTCCTATCTTTAGATCACAATTCCCTTAAAGGTAATCAATAGCAGTATTCCTCATCTATCATGTGTATTTCACAATCATACCTGAGTATGCCATACTCATAAATGTATTCCATTTTCTCAAAGACAATCATAGAACGGCCTGCTCTAACAATTCAAAGAATGCTTGAATGGAATTTGTGACCAAGAATGGATTCTCAATGTCATCCGAAAGCAACAAGAATACTTTTTCTGTTCCTTTCTGCCAATAGTAGAGATTGCCCCCTCTATCCATCGCTAGGGGGAATAGCAAAGAACTGATAAGGCCATCCTCCCTATCGTTGTCTGTGATTCTTTCGAAAGTCATTCGCCCAACACAAAGGGAAACTATGCTGGACACCTCGCACCAATAACCGTTTACTTGAAACTTGCAGAGTGCTATCTTTTGTCCGTCATGCTGTCTGTAGAACTCTCTCAATACTGGCGGAAAGGAAATACCGTACTTTGCCTCAAGTCGTTTCATGATCATACATACTGCCTCTTCATTGTTGCTTATCAACTGATTTATTAGAAAACTCATATTCTTCAATCCTTTCTTCCGCTACTATCTCGGCGGATTATAAGTGGAACCATGGACAACATCGTACTGGGCGCAACCACCGTAATGAGGCTTAGCACTGTTATGTGCATCGTCCCGAACAAGTTCCAGCGTAACTGTATTATCCTTTACATTATAGTTGTCCAAGTGATGCCATGTATAACCATCTGGCTTCTCGTCCAACCCTAGTACTTCATTAGCCATATCAAAATCCGCACTACGGTTGCCAGTGGCCTCTATGGTTACAACTCCCTTTTTTCCATCCTCTGTCATATAGAGCGCATCAGAGTTCTCAAAGGAAATACCTCCGTTAGGCGTTTCTGTTACCCCCTCCACACCCTTGGATACGGCTCGGTCATAGGGAGAATATTTGTCATTATATTCCTGTGCAGCATTATCCGCCCGTTCCTGTAAAGCTTTCAGTTCCTCCTCATTGAACTCCTCCGATTCATGCACCTCATCTTCTAAGTCTTGTTCGACAAAAATTCCCATGTCCTCCTGCACTTCGTCTGGCTCATCCTCGTAAGCGGATTCCTCATCCCCTTCTTGATCCACTTCCACCTCATCAGGCATCTCGCTTTCCAACTCCTCGGGGATGTCTTGGCTCACCTCATCCAGTGTAACATCACCGCCTCTATAGGCACTTTCGTCGTCTCCCGATTCGTTGGTCTCCATGTGTTTTGAAGATTCCACATCGAACCTATCTTGACCGTCTCCATAAGTGCTTTCAGATGTGATACTTTCCGGAATCTCGCCTATGAATTCATTTTCCCCTCCAAAGGCAGAATCCCCTGTATCATCAATCTCATCCTCTTCAATGTCTCCACCATAAAAAGCACTAAAATCGTCACCGTTATCGGTATTCTCTGCACTTCCGCTACTTTCTGCACTGTCATTTGCTTCGCCGCCATCATATGAATCTCCCATAGTAAACTCCTTTCTATTTTACCATTCAATCTGCAATACGCCCAAACAGCGTGTTATGCACAGATATTTGTCTCCGTTGTGTATCATCATTCAGCAAAAGCATTTGTAAAAGCCGCTCCTTTTCAGGTATAGACATAGGCAACAAATACTGATCCAACATTTGCAAAGCTTGTATCTTCCATTTCGTACAATCCTTTTGAAAGGTTTCGTCCCTACTATATGGTTTCGTGGCATCTTTTCGCGGAACAGGTAGCATACAAAGTCGAAACAAATCTTCACAAGACAGCAGTTCCGTAAACAGTCGGCTAAAAAAAGGAATGCGAATATTAGCATGACCAAAGTCCTTCTGAACATATTGGTATTCCCTATAAAATGCTTCAAAAAGAGCTAAGTGATCCTGCTTTTTGCTATAACTGAAATTTTCGATCTCCGATGTGGCTTTATGCAATATCCCGATGTCAAAAACATGACCCTGTTCCATACTCATCAAAATCTTCACATAAAACTTCCTTACAGCCCGGATATCGTCATAACTGACTATATCTGTGTTTTCCATTCTATATTTTTCCCGACTACTATTCATATGCACCATCACTGGCTCAATCCAACCAGTCTGATACACCAGTGCCACGCGTTCTGGCAAACGAGACAATTCCGCAGTCTGTTCTGCTGAAAGAGAAAGGGACTCCGCCATAGCTTTTTGATCTGCAGCCTCCGGCTGTCGCATAACAATCTTGGTTGCTGTATTCCGAATACTTGAAAGATCAATTTCTCCAGGTGACTGATCCACGATAAAAATGCCCTGCCCATATCCTCGCATTTCTGCAATACACTGAGAGAGCATCTGAACAGATTTTCCAGCGACACTTTGCCCGCCTTCCACACTGTTCTGTATGTTCCTTTGGAAAATGTTATGTGCTTCCTCTAATACCATTACATGATGAAGTGCCTGATTCAACGGCCTACTCTTTCCTGTTCGGTATTCCCGTATGCGTACCACAAGTATACCCATCAACAACGAAATGGTTTCCTGTGATCCAACTTCACTCAAATCAATAATAACATCCTGCTCAAAAAGCTCATCGTCCTGCAATCCGGCAGAACTGTTGAATACCTGTCCAAATATCCCATGGGTCAGCATTGAAATTCTTGTCAACAATGCACCTTCATACGTTCCTCTGGATTCTCCCACAAAATGGGATTTCTCAATGATCTTTGGGATGATTCGCAATAACAGACGAAAATCCGGGTATTTTACTACACCCTCGCGCACATAGACCGAATTGCTCAAATCCCACCCCGCCTGCACATAGGCTTCCTCCACACATTCCCGCAATAATGCTGGCTGTGCTGCATAGAGAGGCCAACAGACGCTGAATACCTCAATAAGCCTGTCAATGTGGGTTAACACATGGATTTCTTTCCGGAATTCAAACGGATTGATACGCAACATTCTGTTTTTGCGGGGATTAGTGGAAAACACTTGGAGTTTTGGTATACCACCCAGTAAATCCTTGTACTCTCCTTTTACCGGCTCCACCACCAATATCTTCACACCGATATCGTGCAGTGCAGAAAGTATCATGGCCATTAAGGTACTTTTTCCTACGCCTGTCGTTCCAGTAACCAGTGTATGAGCACTTAGACTATCAATATTCAATCTTACCGGCGTATCCTCCACACGGCCCATGTGAAAAACATTGCCGATTTTCATAGTGCGCTTTATTGCTGCCGTATTATCCATACGGAATACGTCACGTCCGAAAGAAGCCATCTGCATCACCGTAACGCCGCAGACGGAACGAAGTGGAAAGTTCATCAATATCGGCAATTCACTGCCACTGACCATGGAGCCTGCATTACACAGCACACCCGATGATAACTGAAACACAGGCATACGTGCAGTTTTCAAGGACTGCAGAACCCCCGAGACACCACTTGGATTTCGATCATCCCACATATTCATATAGAACCGCTCTGCACCGCTGTTTGTGCCACAAGAGATGGATTTGTAAATGTTAGCCGCTACCAGCACTACATCTGGTGCAGGAGCCGTAAAAAATGCACAGCACTCCCACAAACCATAAGTCTCGCACTCTTGAAGCCTAGTAATCTGCTTGTCCAGGCGCTGAAGAAGACTGGAAACTGTCTTATTTGTCTGGACAAGGGACATCGACTTGGATTGGCCCGTACTTTCCCCCATCAATTTGGATTGACCTCGCTGGATTCCTTTTTGCACGGATTGACCAGTGTTACTACTTTGAGAAACCTGCGTACTGGTTCCTTGAAAAGAACCTCGCTGTAACCCAAATCCCAGTCCCAGTGACCCGAGCGAGGTGTGGATACTGGGGGAGCCCCCACGACTGGTTCCTAAGTTTTGCATGGTACCATAGGAATACCCTGCCATGATACTGTTTGTAATACCCTCTGATATGTTGGACGTGAGACTGATCTGTTCCGTTGCGGACATGTTCTCGCCATATTCGTAGGACAATTTTTCCAAGGAAGACAGAGACGAATAGAGATTTTCCAAATTGCTCCGAATTGCCTCTGCATCAGTCCTTGAATGGGGTATTGCAAAGATAATTGCAGCATAACTTTGCCCCTTCATTGCATCAATAAAATGCTCTATGCCTTGCACAGCCAAAGGTGCTTCTTGAGAATTTTCACGCAGAGAAGGAACCTGTGACACAGATACTACCGTAGAATTTTTCTCCTGTCCATTTCCTTCCAAAGCCGACAAGATGGCTACGCACTGCTCTGCGTTCAACTTTTCAAATTCCGTTCCTGGGAAATTTCCACAGATACTAGAATACAATGCGTTGCCAGCCAGAGATGCGCTTTCATCAGATTGCAACCCTAAGTACAATTCTGCTCGTTCTCTCCGACCACAAATCATCAGAAAACATGCGTTGCTCACACCAGACAAAGTGTGAAAAACACTTAAAAGCCGAGATTGTACACTTTCCGTGTTATACACAATCTTTTTCAGTTTGAGTATGCGAATACTGGATGGTGGCGTGGAATGTGGTGGCATGACTGTATTCTGCGGGTTTTCGAGATTCATCAAATAATCTCGGTCAATATATACCCTAGCCGACTCCAGCACCTGCTCCATCTTCTTCTTATCCGCCACCATAATTGCATTCTCTTGTAACATCTCCAAACACCTCCTTAAAAATCAAAGTGTAGTCTCGGAAACTCACAGCCCTTTATTTTACTGACTTTTTCCGTCTCCCAAATCTCAACTTCACCTCTGGTTTCCTGTAACATTTTCCTTTTTTGCATGCCCGCGAACCTCT
>JAETSX010000211.1 GCA_021769425.1 Eubacterium sp. | reverse complement strand
CGGAAAAACTCTATGGGGAGCTTCGCAGGTTATCCATGTTCAGAGATCAGCTGAATGAGGACAGAATTCGGTCAATCAACCGGATGCACAGGGAGATGAAGATATATTTCCCGGAGTATAAGGATGCGTTGGGAAAAGTCGATGGTGCATTTAGTCTGGAACTGCTGAAACAGGCACCATTTCCGGAAGATCTGATAGCACTTGGTGAAGATGGAATAAGAAAAATCTGGCATGACGCTAAGCTTAGAGGACGCGGTTATAGCAGAGCCGGAGAAATCTTACAGTATGCGAAAGTAAGTGTAGGGATCAAGGATGGAGCCGTAGCAGGCAAGACAGCTGTACAGTGGTTTGTCCAGAAAATCATGGAGCTGGATGCTGAACTTGCAGTTATAGAGAATCAGATCAACCAGAAATGTCAGGAAATACCGCATGCCGGTAACATTCTGGAGATATCAGGAATCGGAGAAAACACACTTTCCGGAATCCTTGCAGAGATGGGAGATATTTCGAGATTTGATGATGTTAAGGAAATACAAAAATTAAGTGGATTAGGTCTTGTAGCATGCAGCTCAGGAAAGCATAAAGGAGAAACCAAAATCAGTCACAGGGGACGCAAACGACTCAGATATTGGTTATTCCAGGCGGCAAAGTCAGCAGTGGCCCATGCGGAGGAATTCAAAGAACTCCATGTGTACTATACAACACGAGCCGATAATCCGCTGAAAAAGATGCAGTCATTGATTGTCATAGCCTGCAAGCTTCTGAGAATCATCTACACGATTCTAAAGAAAGGAACGGTCTATGATCCGAAGAAGATGTTGATGGACATCAGACGACCGGAAAAAAAGGAAGCGATTGCAGCGTAAGACAGTCGACAGCATTATTTGTTCCAGAGCCTTGCCGGGTTCCGGATGATTCCGAAATCGGGCAGGGTTCTGGAAAGAAACCCGATAACGATGGAGTACTACAGAGGTACTGCATCATGACAAAGACCAGCTAAACGAGGCAGGGTGATGCGTCCACGGAATATCTGTACCCTGTGTGGAATGGGCAGGTCAGTAAAATCAAGATACAAACAAGAGCTGTAGCTTGCAGTAGTTCTCTCCGTAGGGCATGACCCTGTTAGAAAGCTTAGCGGGCACTCAGTGTATGAGCAGGTGGGACGAAGGAAGTTGGGACACGATCCCTTTAGACACGGAAGGTTCACCATCATAGTTAACAGAGGATTTATAGCCTTTATAAAGCAAGACAATGGGACGCTTTATAAACTGCACCCTCTTTTAGCTGTTCAGTACAAGATACAATGACTGTCATACACTTTTGGCTCTGTTTTATGAGGTAAATATTTAAAGAAAAGCCTGAAAAATTAATGATTTAGGGCTTGACATTATAGGAAGG
>JAETSX010000012.1 GCA_021769425.1 Eubacterium sp. | reverse complement strand
TGTCAAAAGTAAGTGCTCTGGAACTTTCTCTTTCTATATGCTGATGTCATTATATCGGTTAATTTTGTGACAATCAATCAGATTTATTAGAAGTCAGAATAAACGGGCAGCAACAAAATTTATCCTGCGTGAAAGGTATCACAATTAGTGTGGATTATACTAGGGCATTGCTTAATTTTGCAAATTGTTCCAGGGTTAAAGCTTCTCCCCGTACATTTGGGTTTAATCCCAATTCCTCTATCGCTTTTGCAATCTGTTCCTTTGAAGCCGGGATTTCCGGTGAATTATTTAATCCGTTTGCCAATGTCTTTCGTCTTTGGTTGAAGGAGGCTCGGATCATACGAAACATCAGATCCTCATTTTTTGTCTGTACCGGCGCTTTCTCATGCCTTGCCAGCCTGATTACCGCGCTTCCCACTTTTGGCCTTGGCATAAAGCAGTTGGGCGGCACATTGGCAATGATTTCCGGTTTGGCATAGTACTGGACTGCCAGGGACAACGCCCCGTAATCCTTACTTCCCGGCCCCGCCTGCATGCGTTCCGCCACTTCCTTCTGAACCATAATGGTGATGCTGTCTACCGGGACATGGCTTTCAAACAGGCGCATAATAATAGGGGTTGTAATATAATAGGGTAAATTGGCCACTACTTTGATGGGGTTGCCGTTATTTTTTTCCTGGGCCAGACGATTGATATCCACTTTGAGGATGTCTTCATGGATTACTTCCACATTCTCATAATCATGCAGCGTCTCTTCCAGAATGGGGATTAAGTTCCGGTCAATTTCCACTGCCGACACTTCTCTTGCGTTTTCGCAGAGATATTGGGTCAATGTACCGATACCCGGCCCGATTTCCAGTACAAAATCCTCTCTGGTAATTCCGGCGGATCCGACAATTTTTTCCAGTGCCCTGGGATCAATCAGGAAATTCTGTCCGAATTTCTTTTGAAAATTAAAATGATACTTCTGCAATACCGCTATGGTGTTCTGCGGTTTTCCTAAATCTGCCATGATTCCCTCCATCCTGTGCGGTTTTCCTAAATCTGCCATGATTCCCTTCATCTTGTGCGGCTTTCCTAAATCTGCCATGATTCCCTTCATCCTGTGCGACTTTCCGTATGCCGCGCCCCGATTCATCGGGTATAAACAAGGCGCCTAAAAATTATTGATGAGATTGCATTTGAAATGTGCCCGATTCATCGGGTATAAACAAGGCGCCTGACCCAATCCCCGCATTTTCGATTGGGCTGAATGCAAACGAAAACATATACTAACAGATTATACATGGTTTTTCAGCAGATAGCAATCTGTTTTCCAATGCCGCTAAAAAAATACGTAACAGTTCAGCCTTCGGCTTCACTGTTCCTGAATCCAGCCCATTGAAAGTTTGCTTTCAGCAAAAGGCTGGATTTCTTTCCTACCACCCCCGGCACAGCAGATGCACCATGATAATTCCCGCTCCAAACGGAACTGGAAACAGGTTCAATGCCCGCTCTCCCAATACCAGTAAGAGCAGAAAGGAAAGAAAATAAAAGATACCGCTGATCAGCGTGCCCAAAGTGATAACTGCGATAATTTCCATCGGAATTCCCCGGTGCATGAGTATTCTGCACAGATAAGCCATCCACTGAATCCCAAGCGCCATCCCAATCACACACCCGGCAGGCACTGCCTTGGCCAGCAGATATTTCTTTCTGTCTACTGGAAAATACTTGATTTTCTGATACACTGGCCGCCAGCGCTCCCCCTCTCTTCTGGTAAAACGCACCATGGTAAGAAAGATAAGCCCCATAACAACTGCAGCCGCCAGATCTGCCATAAATATCGGCTCTTCATAGTCTCCGCACAGAGCCAAAATGAAATAAATGCTGTTTCCCAAAAACAGAAGCATGCCTCTGGCGCCCATTGCGCCTTCCCCGATAATTTTCCGGTTGATATTTAAAAAGGGAGAACGTACAAAACCTCCCAGACCATTCGGGTTATCAAACTGCAAAATTTTTTTCCACATACTGTTTCCTCTTTTTCCATCCGCTAACTTTGTCATATAATACATCCGCTTTGACAAGTCAATGTTTTGTCATATAGTACATCCACTTTGACAAGTCAACCTCTTCCCGCACCGTGTTTTCCATAATCTCCTGCATATTTTCTGAAATATGTTTCAGATCCGCCATCGCTTCAAATCCCACTCTGCTGACCTGAATGCCCACAATTCCAGGCTCTCTGCTCATTTTTAGTCTTTTCCCTGTCTCGGGCGCCCCTTTCAGCAGGCAGTAGCGGGATTTCAGCGATTCCAGGGAATCGGAATAAAGAAGTTCTCCCTGCTCTAATAATGCCACGCCGTCTGCAATCTGCTCCAGGTCTGAAGTAAGATGAGAAGAAAACAATACGCCAATCTGTTCCTCTTCTACCGTTTCCTGCAAAAGATCCAGAAACTCTTTCCGAAACACAGGATCCAGATTTCCGGTAGGTTCGTCTAAAAGAAGCGCTTTCGGATGATGCGACAGAGCAAAAGCAAACTGAAATTTCATCCGTTCTCCTTTTGACAACATACCAGGCCATTCTGACTTTCTCAGCCGGAATACAGAAAGCCACTTTCGAAAAGAATCTTCGCTGAAATCAGAGTAAAATCTGCCGAAAGCCATTCCGTTTTCCCACAAACTCCTGGTTTCAAAAAACATAGGTTCATCTATCATCAAACCAATCTGTTCTTTGGCTGGAATTGGTTCACAGTCCATGTCATATCCTGCAACCCATATTTTTCCGCTGCCTTTTGGAGTATGGCCTGACAGCAATTTCATTACCGTTGTCTTGCCTGCACCGTTTCTGCCCAACAGTCCAAGGATGCTCCCGGCCGGCACTTCCAGGGATATGCCGCGCAACTGAAAGTTACGGTACTTTTTGGAGAGTCCCTCTGCTTTTAAGCTATTTTCATTCTTTCTCTCTTCTTTCATCCTTAACCCTGCCTGATATTTGTCCATAATCTTTTCCTCCCGCCTTCCGCTCCCGCTCTATTTCTGCATTTTCACAACACCCGGCATCTCTCAAGGCTGTCTTGTCTCATTGCATCATATTGTCTCAGAATAGCGTCTCCCAAGGCTGTCCTGTCTCATTGCATCATATTGTCCCAAAATAGTTTCTCCAATGCCTACAGTTCTTCAAACAACACCTCAATATAATCCTTCATATCTTCTTTGGACAACCCAGCCATCTTCCATTCTGCTGCCAGTTTTCCCAGCTCTTCTTCAAGCATTTGCATCTTTTTTTCTTTCAGCATATTGGTATTCTGTTTCGCAACGTAGAACCCTTTGCCCTTTACGGAATAAATCAGGCCTTCTTTTTCCAGTTCTTCGTATGCCCGCTTCGTGGTAATCACGCTGATCTGCAAGTCCTTGGCCAGTGAACGTATGGAGGGCAGCATTTCCCCCTCCTGAATCTCTTTGGCTATCACTGCATCCTTAATCTGGCGGATGATCTGCTCATATATCGCAAGATTGCTGGTGTTTGAAATTAAAATTTTCATCTGTGCCCTCTTTCTATACCCGTAAGCGAAATCATTTGCCGGCAGATCCTTCGCAGCTTTGAGGAAAAAGCAAATGATTTGGCAAATAAGTATGCTCGTGAGTATAACCCTGTTGCTCTATATTTCATCATAATATACGTCTGCACAGCCGAATTTCCAATAGAGATATCCGACGGTAAACATATTTACGCCATAATCCGTCACCGAAATCATCCAGTCCAGGATGCTCCAGGAATCTTTGAACACAATAAAATTCAAAAAGCAGCATACCAGCACCAAAATAATGACAGCATTTGACAACTGATAAATCTTTTTCCCCGTCTGCTGGCTCTCTTTCACCGGTTTAATGGCTGCAATGGTATAAATACTCATGGCCCCGCTGAAAGGAATTGCTTTTAATAACAGATTTCTCCAAAAAACAGCGGCTTTTAGATCCATACAGGCAAGAAACAAGGCCATCACCCCCAGAATCATCAGAAAGATCCATATCATCCGCCGTATCTGTAAGGCTGCGAATTCTTTTCTGCTGACGGGAAGCAGATACAAAAGCTTGTTATTTTCCAAAGTCACCAGCATTGCAAGCCCCATCGCCAACCACATCAGAGCGGCGGCCAAAACGAAAGGTTCAGGTTCCCCTCCGGTGAAGCCATTGACCTCACTTAGCCCCCAGAGAATTCCTGCCAGAGACAAAATAAGCCCTATTTTTCCTCTGGCTGTGTAGAGAGAAGCCCGTATTTCCACCAACATCTCCTGTCCGGTATACAGGAATTTCGCCGGAGAAAAATTTTTCCACTCTGCATACCGTCCGGCCTTTCTTATCCGGTTTTCTTCTGTTTTCTCTTTCTCTTCTATTCTGTTTTCTTCCATCTTCTTCCACATTTTTTCATCCTCCCATTCCCCGTTCTGCACATCCTGTTATACCATCCAGATAATCCATCAACTGGGCCAGCGTAGGCCGTGACTGGCTGACCTCCTCCCACAATTCCCGGCCATCTTTCTGAAACAGCCCTTCCTCATAATATTCCATACTTCGTCTGCCAATCAGACGTTTCTCCAGGTAGTCCAACTGTACTTTACTTCCTCTTACAATCCGGTACTGTTCCTCTATTTGAGGCATAGTGAGGGAAAATATCTGCCGCCCCTGAGACAGCATGGTGACTGCGTCCGCATACTGCTCCAGTTCTTCTGTCAAATGTGTGGCAAACAAAATACTGCAGGAATCATCCAGAATATCGTAAAGCATATTCATCCATTCCCTTCGGAACACCGGATCCAGCCCTGCCTCCGGTTCATCCATCAGAATCAGCCGGGGATGGTGGGCCAGCGCAAAAGCAAGCTGGAACTTCATATAATTCCCCTTGGACATTTTCCGGACATTTTGCCGAATATCCACTTCAAATTTCCTGCAATAAGACAAAAAGTCTTTCTGGGAATAATTCTCATAATATTTCCCATATACTTTTGCAGCATATTTCGCAGAAAGATCCAGCCGGAAATAATCATCATCAAAGATAATTCCCATCTTCTGTCTGCAGCGTCCCGGCTCCTGCTTCATACTGATTCCCTCCAGCCATACATCTCCCTGGCTGATGCGGGAAAGCCCGCACAGCATGTGAAACAGCGTTGTCTTGCCTGCCCCGTTTCTGCCGATGATCCCCATAAAGGTTCCCGGCTCTAAAGCCAGGTTCACATCCCGCAGCCAAAATGTATTTCCCCGTTCAGCGCCTGCATGTTCTATCTGCAGCAATGGCTGCAGACCATCGGATTCCGCTTTTTCCATTGCATCTGTTTTTGCCTGTCCTTTCCGGCTGTTCCCATGCCCTTGCATATTTTCTGATCCCTCTGTTTTCCATTGCATATGTTTTCACCTGTCTTTCCAGAATTTCCTCTTTTACGCACAACAGACCTGTGTATATACTGTATATATTAATATATACAGTATATACACAGGTCTGTCAAGTGTTTTTTATTTATTTCACTTTCCGAAATAATCTTCTGGCGTTCTCTCTGGTAACCGTCTCCACTTCTTTCTGAGGAATTCCTCTGAGCTCTGCAATCTCCTGCGCCACATAAGGTAAGTTCAGCGAAGAGTTTCGTTTTCCCCGTTCCGGTTCAGGCGCCAGATAGGGACAGTCTGTCTCCAAAAGAATCCGATCCAGCGGAATCTGCGCAGCCACTTCTTTTAATTTTTTAGCATTTTTATAGGTTACCACACCGCCGATGCCAATGTAATATCCCATTCTGATATATTCTTCCGCCATTTCCAGGGAATAAGAAAAACAATGGATGACGCCCCCAATCTCTTCCCCATGGATTCCCTTCACCAGTTTCAACGTGTCCTCCGCCGCGTCCCTGGAATGTATTATCACCGGAAGGCCCTCCTCCCGGGCAAGCTCCATCTGCCTGCAGAACCAGTAACGCTGGCTGCGTTTTACCTCTTCGTCTTTATCCCAGTAATAATCCAGGCCGATTTCCCCTATGGCGGTTATTTTCGGCAGTCTGCTGGTTTCCTGCATCCATTTATAGACTTCCTCATTCAAATCACCGATATCGCTGGGATGAATTCCTATGGCTCCGTAAATAAAATCATACTCTTCCGTCAAAGCAACCGTCTTCCGGGCTCCTTTTAAATCGGAACCAACATTTATAATCGTCTCTATTCCCTGATCCTGCATGGAAGACAGCAATTCATCTCTGTCACTGTCAAACTTTCTGTCGTCATAATGGGCATGGCTTTCAAAAATCATACTATCACGCTTTCTGCATTATCTTCATTTTTATGTATCAGACAGATACTGTTTTTCCTTTTCTTCTTCACACGGTACAGCGCTTTATCTGCCGCACAGAGATAATCCCACATTCGGTGCTGATGTCTGGGAATGCTGTTGCGGATTCCCTGAGAGATTGTCACATACCCGGATACCTGCGATTCTTTATGTTCCAACCTCAAATCCAGAACCCTCTGACGGAGCTCTTTCGCCAGATTTAAAATCTCTTCGTCACTTTTCCCGTAATAAATTACAATGAACTCATCACCGCCGTACCGGGCACAGAATATATCTTTATCCCGCTGCATCAGTTCGCTCAATATTTTCCCTATCTCTTTCAGGCAGCCGTCTCCCGCCTGATGCCCATAGGTATCATTATACTGTTTAAAATAATCCACATCAAAAATCTCTATAGAAAGCAAATCATGCCTTTCTCTGGCTTTGTCAAAAATCTTTCCGGCATAATCATTCAGCTTGTAGCGGTTCGCCAACCCTGTCAACGCATCCTTTTCGGAACGCTCCTTTAGAATCTGTTTTTCCTTCAGCAGCTCTTTTTCTTTTTTCCTGGCCCGTTCCAGGCTGAACCGAAGCTCTGTGGCCCGATGAAAAACGCTCACGCCCTCTTCTTTTAAAATCTCCCTCTCTTCGTACAGCCTGGCGCATACTTCCAGATAATTCTCCCGATTCTGCACTGCACGGTAATATTCCGCCTGACGGCGCAAAAGCTCAATTTTCAGATTTGTAATTCCGGATTCCTCTGCCATGCGCTCCAGCCTTGGAAATACTTTCTCAAGTTCCTGATACTTTTCAATTTCCAGAAGAAAATCCAGAAAATCAAACACATCTTCATGGCTGTCTATCAGCGTTTGAAATCCCTTCAGATTTTGAGCAATATTTTCAATATACTGATCTCTTTCCTGCCAGCGCCCCTGTTCATGGCGTATCTTTGCAAACAATCCCCGGGTCATAAAATAGTTGAACTCCGCTTCTTTGCCTGCCTGGTGGATTTTCTCTTCATACTCCTCAGCTTGTTTCAGATTTTTCTGAAAAAGACTGCACCTTCCCAGGGAGGCATAGGCAGTGGCCAAATTTACCCTTCCAAAGAAATCATCTCTGTAATCCCAGAAAGTCTGTGATGCCTTTTTCAGATAATGAACGGCCGCATCGTATTCCCCGAAGGACATATACAGCCTTCCAACGTTACTGTTCACAAGAGCGGTTTCATAGGGATAGTCATATTTTTTTCCATAAGAAAGGGCTGTAATATACTGATCCAGCGCAACTGTGGCATTCCCCCTGTTAATAGCGTCAATCCCCATGGCATTATGGGAGCGCACCAGCAGTCTCCACTGGGAAGCTTCCCGCTGATTTACAATGCCTTCGGTTAAGCTGTTAATCATGTTCTGATGATCGTTAAGACAGAAATATCCTTCTGCCTGGTAATAACAGGCAAAGCCCAGAAGATAGGAATCTTCTCTCTCTTTTCCTATCTTGATGAGCTTTCTGCAGTCCTCCATATATGCCCCGTCTCTTCTGTAACGGCACTCCGTAATCTCTTTTACCAGTTTACGGATTTCTCCGTCATAACCTGTAAAATCCATTCTTTTCCTCCATTTTTATTTCTATTGCCCCAAAATCGCAGAATGCAGCTGACAGAAAGCATTTATCAGCAGATTTCCGCTCCGGAAGGCATATTTTTTTCCGGCGCCACCAATGCCAGTTCACCGTTTTCATTCTCTGCGCACAGAAGCATTCCTTCAGATAATACTCCTGCCAGCTTTGCAGGCTTCAGATTTACCAGTACCATTACCTTTTTGCCCACCATTTCTTCCGGCGTATAATATTTCCGAATACCGGACACAATCTGTTTCACCTGGCTCCCAATCCGCACCTGAGAACAGAGAAGTTTCTTGGATTTGGCAACCGCTTCACAGGCGATAATCTCTCCTACCTGAAACTGCATTTTCATAAAATCGTCATACTCGATTTCTGCTTTCGGTTCCAGATCAATGCCTGCTTCTTCCGGCTCCTTCTCTTCCTGCTGCGCAGAATACAATTCCTCTACCCTGGCAAATACATCTTCCAGCTTCATCCGTTCGAAAAGAATTTCCGGCTGGGAAATTACCTTGGTTCCGCTTCCGTAATGGCCGAAACTGTCCAGTTCATCAAAGGGCACCTCAAATGCATTTAACTGAGATAGAATTTTCTCAGAAGTTTCCGGCATAAAGCTCTTTAACAAACTGGCGCCTATGGCAATGCTGTCCACCAGGTTATACAAGACCGTTGCAAGACGCGGTTTAGAAGCCTCTTCTTTCGCCAGAATCCAGGGAGTTGTCTCATCAATATATTTATTGCAGCGTTTAAACAGATTGAAGATTTCTGTCAGGGCATCGGCTACCCGAAGTTCCTCCATTTTAGCGGATACTTTCTTCACTGTGCCTGTCACCATGCGCTTCAAGTCGTCATCCACATCCTCCGCCACATTCTCATTGGTTACCACGCCGTCAAAGTACTTGTTGCTCATGGAAATGGTGCGGTTCACCAGATTTCCAAGGGTGTTGGCCAAATCAGAATTGCGCCGCTCTGTCACCAGCTCCCAGGAAATGACGCCGTCATTGTCAAAGGGCATTTCATGAAGAAGGAAATAACGGATAGCGTCTACTCCGAACACCTTCGTCATCTCATCTGCATAGAGCACATTTCCCTTGGACTTGCTCATCTTGCCGTCCCCCTGAAGCAGCCAGGGATGTCCGAAAATCTGTTTCGGCAAAGGCAGATCCAGAGCCATCAGAAAAATCGGCCAGTAAATGGTATGGAACCGAATAATGTCTTTTCCAATCAGATGCAGTTCCGCGGGCCAGTTCTTCCTGAATAATTCACTGGAATTCCCTTCTGCATCATAGCCTATCTTGGTAATATAATTGCTGAGCGCATCCAGCCACACATAAATCACATGCTTCGGATCAAAGCCCACCGGAATTCCCCAACTGAACGATGTACGGGATACACACAGATCCTGAAGCCCCGGCAGCAGGAAATTGTTCATCATTTCATTCTTGCGGGACACCGGCTGGATAAATTCCGGATGGGTATTGATATGTTCAATCAGCCTGTCCGCATATTTGCTCATTTTAAAGAAATAAGCCTCTTCCCGGGCTGGCTGAACCTCTCCGCCGCAGTCCGGGCATTTGCCGTCCACTAACTGGGATTCCGTCCAGAAAGACTCACAGGGAGTACAGTACAGACCTTCATAGGCTCCCTTGTAAATATCTCCCTGATCGTATAATTTTTTGAATATTTTTGCCACCTGTTCTTCGTGATCTTTATCTGTAGTCCGGACAAAGCTGTCATAAGAGGAATTCATTAAATCCCAGATATCCTTTACTGTTCCAGCAACCTTGTCCACATATTCCTTAGGGCTGATACCCGCTTCTTCTGCCTTAATCTGAATCTTCTGTCCATGCTCATCCGTTCCGGTCTGAAAATAGACATCATACCCCTGCTGACGTTTAAACCGGGCAATGCTGTCTGCCAGCACTATCTCATAGGTATTTCCAATATGCGGTTTCCCTGAGGTATAGGCAATTGCCGTTGTCATATAATATTTACCTTTACTGCACTTTGTACACATATTCAATGCCTCCTTACTAACAAAGACTACCATAGAAAAGCCGGAAAGTCAAAATAAATGAGATTCTACCGTTCAAATCCATGCATCCAGTCTGCTTTTAAATAATAGATCAAAAAAATAATGGAACTGAGGCTCCAGGTCAGGGGATAAGCCCAGAATACGGTGCGGATTACAGGCACAAATTTCACTGCTATTGTAATATAGCTGATCCGGATCACGCACCAGCATACCAGCATAACCACCATAGGCACCATGGACTTCCCGGCTCCCCGGAAAATTCCTGCCAGACAATGGGAAAATGCCAGCAGAAAATAAAACAGCGTCACCGTTCTGGCCTGAGTAGTTCCATACAAAATCACTTCCGGATTGACGTCAAAGGCACGGACCAGGGCAGGAATAAAAATATAAATAAAGATTCCCACCAATTCCGCCGTGATTATGGAACAGAAAATCCCAAATCTTGCGCCCTTTTTTACTCGCCCGTATTCCTTTGCCCCCAGATTCTGCCCGATAAAAGTAGTCATGGCAAGGGTAAAGCAGGTGATTGGCAAAAATCCGAAACCTTCAATTTTGGAATATGCCCCGCAGCCCGCAACGGCAGTCATGCCAAACACATTGATGTTGGACTGAACCACTACATTGGCCAGCGCAATAATGGAATTCTGAACTCCCGCCGGCAGACCGTTGGAAATAATCTGACGCATCATGCTTCGGTCAAACCGGATTTTCTTCCATTCAATCCTGTATTCTTCTTTCGTTCGCGTCAGCCGCGCCAGACACAAGAATGCACTGACAAACTGAGAAATGGTGGTTGCAAGGGCCGCCGCCCCTACTCCCATTCCCAATACGGCGATAAACAGCAGGTCCAAAATCACATTGGTAACGGATGAAATAATCAGATAGATCAGCGGATGTCTGCTGTCGCCCACCGACTGCAGGATACCCACAAACACATTATACATCACAAATCCCAGGGAACCTGCAAAATAAATCCTGAAATATAGGACAGAATTAGGGAACACCGTATCCGGCGTCCCCATCCATCGCAATATCTGCGGGGTTATCATTACCCCTGCCAGAGTCAGAATCACTCCTGACGCCAACCCCAGAGCCACAAGCGTATGCACTGCCCTGGAGACCTCATCGGAACTCCTGGCGCCATAATAACGGGCAATCACCACCCCGGCGCCCATGGCAATTCCGCTGAAAAATCCCACCATCAGAAAAATCAGATTACCGGAAGAACTGACTGCAGCCAAAGCGTCACTGCCCACAAAATTACCTACAATCAGGGAATCTGCCGTATTATACAGCTGCTGAAATAAATTACCCAGAAAAATCGGCACGGCAAAGGCAATAATCTTTTTCCAGATGCTTCCCTCTGTCAGCAGCGTAGATTCACTGTCCTGCATCAGCAATCTCCTTTCATGATTCACTGCCCTGCATCAGGCTATACCAGCTTAATCTTGCAGGAGCCCCGCATTTTTAACGGACATTCATAGGAACTTTCAGCTCCGTTAGAAGCTATGTAGGAAATGGGACATCTCCGGCAGTCCCCTACGGTAAATTCCCCTAACACTTCAAATTCCAGAATCGCTTTCTTTTTTCCATCCGGAGAATCTTTCTGGCTAATGTTTTTCCAACTCAGAATCTGGCTGCATCCCATACATTTATCCATTCCCATGGATACCGTCCTGCCGCAGGTGGGGCAGGAATAATACATCTGATTCATAGAACCCTTCTGCTCCACTACCTCTGCCGGAAACTGCCTGATTAATTGCGCTTTAATATCATCATTATGCATAATGCTCCTCCTTTTTACTGCCATTCCTATATTTTCTATTCAATATACCCTAAAAATATGTTTCCCGCCTCCCCGAACATGGTATTACTGTCCTGACGGCCCATTTTCCGCACCACATTCACATCCGGCTGATACAGCAGAATGTTATGTTCATCATATCCCACAATCAGCAGCGCCTCATCATTCACCATGGCAAATACCGGTGTATTTAAATTGATATAATACAACACCTGTTCCACACTGCACCCGGTAAGATCAATTACTTTTCTGCCGTTTAGCGCCTCTGTCAGTATCTGTTTGGGCGTTTCCCCCTGGGCAATCAGATCATCCACATCAATGTTGATTTCCTCTGTCCGCAGCAGATAGGTCAGGCAGCGGGAAGCTGAACTTTCGCTGACCCCTGCAATATCCACTTCTCCTGCTCCAATCATCGGCTGAACGCTTTTCCTTCCCCGATGCCAGATATACTTTTGTTCCTGCCCTATCACAACTCCCATATTCTGATCGGCCAGAACAATGGCTTCCGTCAGTGAAGTGGTTGACAAGAGTATTCTTCCCCCGCTGTAAATATAGTAGTTTTCCTGGGCCTTTCCTGTATCCAGTTTCACACTCCGCTTCTCTGTCAAAGCGATTTCTTTCGGCACGGTTACCTGCAGCCGCTTTGCTGATTCTGCAGCCCCGTCTCCTAAGGCAATCTGAACCTGGCACTGCTTTTTCTCCGACTGGGATGTCTCTACCGTGATTTTTCTGGCGGATTCTAACTGCTGATTTTTAATAGTGTCCTGCTCTACGCTGACATTGCCGGCTTCGGTTTGGATTTCCCGATCCAGGAAAATCGTATCCCGCTCCACATACGCCCGGGTCACATAAAACCCTTCTTTCTGATAGTCCTTTACCACCTGAGAATCCTTGTCCACAATTGTTACCCGGTACATGGGGAACCTGGTGTTTCCTGCAGCGTCAGTTACCACATCCCCTGCCCTTGCCATCCCATAGACAAAATCACTTTCCACAAATCCCACGGGCCTTAAATACTCTCCGCCGCTGCCCTTTATCGTCCTGGTTTCCTCCCCTTCCAGATCCATGATCTTCAATATTTCTGTTCTGTCTGTATCCTCTCCTTCCTGCCATGCTATATATCTTCCATTTTCCGACACCGCAAAGCTTCCCGGCTTCAGCCCCTCAATCACCTGCCGGGTCTCCCTGGCGTCCAAATCAATCCGGTACAGGACATCCTGCGCCAGAAGATAGAAAATATTCCCATCATTTACATAAAACAGTTTTCCCCATTCCGCTTTCAGCACCTCGCTGGATTTGTCGAAGGGAATAAACAAAGTCTCTTCAATGGTATTGCCCACACTGTCATAGTGAAAAACATTGATTCCTGTCTGACCCTCATGATTTCCGCGATTCATGTAGCCATACACCACAAAGTCCATGCTTCCTGTTTCATCTATTTTCATAATCCGTATCTGATGCCCGGAATGATTCTCCCGCTCAGAAATCCCTTCGGGATTGCGGAAACTGTATATCTGGGACAGATGGTTATTGTCACTGTTATAACTCCATAACTCCCCTTCCTGAACAAACGCTATGATATTTCCCTTTTCATTTGCCGAATACTCTACATCTGAGGAGCGGATCCCAAGCATCAGCCGGTTCTTGCTCACGGTTCCGTTTTCTCCCCGGAAAATCTGATTCATGGTTCGCTCATAATTCAGCAGATACATCCGGCCGATTGCCTGATCATAACGGACACGATAATATTCCTCCACATTATAGTATTCCACCTCACCGTTGTCCCCGGTGGATGTCAGCACATACTGAAGCACAACTGCATTGTAGGAATCCCCCATTTCTTTGATGGAGGGCACCGGCGGCTCCAGGCGCTCTCCTTCAAAATCCGCCCAGTTGACCTGCCGCAGGCTGGAATGAATGGTTACCTTCTGCAAGGTTGTGTTGTCTCCCATCTGATCCGGTTCCAGATAGGTGGCAAGGCTGTCAGAATTTTCCTTTTCAAAAGTCTGCTCATGGAACCTATTGACAAATTCCAGGGATTCTGCCACATAATATTTATTTTCCCTTGCAATTCTGGTATAATAAAACGCCTGTTTCCCGGAATACTTTACCGTAAGCGCCAGTACATATTCCGTCTCTTCTTCCAGAATATTCTGAAACTGCAGGGTAAAGCGCACTTCTCCGTTTTTCCGCGAGAAATCCTCTTCCTTCCCATTTTCAATCAGACGCTCCATATTCATGGTGCGCACTTCATAATCTACTTCCTCGATTTCATTTTCATAGGTTTTTATCACAACCGGAAGGGACAAATCCTCTTCCAGCGGAGTAATGGTGTCGCGCATACCCGTTCCGTCCATCTCGGAAGTATAGCCGTACAGCCCGTTAATTTTAGTATCTCCCTGCTGCAGATACACAACGGGAAGAGTGGCCGGGGCCATCTCTGAGGTCATATCTGTGCTGTTTTTATAGCTGAACAATCCGGTAGCTGCCACTGTGATTGCAAAAACTGCCAGAAGCACCACTGTTTTTATTAAACCTTTACGCATTCTGATTGTCTTCCTTTCCAGATTACTCTGATTGCTGCTGCCCCTGCAATACGGCCGGCAGGCACAGCACACAGGATTTCTATGAAAGTCTTCGACTTTCACAGCATGGATGGCCATGCGGCCTGTCGCACGGCATGCTTAGCATGATGGGAGTTTTCTATGACATTCCTGTCTTTTCTCCTGATTCATTCTCCTGCAGTTCGTCCAATTCCGACTCATCTCCCTGCAGTTTAGCCAGTGTGGGGGTTACATGCAGAAATTCCATGAGATCCCGGATTTGCCGGCTCTCCTTTGCCCTTCCTGTTTTCACTGCACGGATCAGGATATTCTTAGGAGTGTGCTCCATATCTATAAATTCCAGTATCTGTACCTGATATCCTTTACTTTCCAATATCCCGGCCCTGAGCGCGTCGGTCAACAGAGCCGCCATCCGCTCCTTAATCAGTCCGTAGCCCAGCGCCGGCGCAAGCATTTCATTGCTTATCTGACCATTCAGTTCATGCTGACAGCAGGGCACGGACAAAATTACTTTTGCGCCCCAGCGGATGGCTTTATCCAGGGCATAGTCTGTGGCCGTATCGCAGGCATGAAGGGTTACCACCATATCCACCTGCTCTGTGCCCTTATACCCTGCAATGTCTCCTACCTGAAATTCCAGCCTGTCATACCCATATTTTTCCGCCAGCCTGCTGCATTCTGCAATGACGTCTTCTTTCAGATCCAATCCGATGATATGCACCTGGTATCCCTTCAATTCTTTCAGATAATGGTACATGGCAAAGGTCAGGTAAGATTTTCCGCATCCGAAATCCAAGATTGTCACTTCCCGATCCTTCGGGAGCTGGGGCAGAATATCTTCAATAAATTCCAGAAACCGATTAATCTGGCGGAACTTGTCATATCTGGCGTTGATAATTTTCCCTTCCCGGGACTGGACGCCCAAATCAATCAGAAAGCCTGTCTTTTGGGAAGGATCTAAAATATAATGCTTCTTTCTATTATGGGACAAATCCACTTCTTTTACACAGGCGGCGCAGGGTTTTTCTTTGATGGTAAGTCTGCCCTTTTTGCTGATTCGCACAGCGGCCTGTCCCAGTCCTGAGAAAAGTTCCATCTGACGGTATTCTTCCATCCGGCTCTCAATCTCTGCTGCGGCTTCCGCTCTGGTGTAGTTTTTGTGGAATACTTTTTTCTCCTGGTATTCGCTGGCCTGAAATGACAGGGCATTTTTCACCAATACCGGACGTATGGTAAGCTTAGATGCGCTTTCCCCATGTCTCGGATTGCTGATGATGATGCGCTGTAGCTGTTCGTTTAAGTATTTATCTAATAATTGGCGTAAATCTTCCATAAACCGGCCTTTCTATTTTAACACAGAATAGATTCTCAATCTGCATGACAGAAAAATGAAGCATACTGGAGTATGCCGATTAAAATTTTCCTATACCCGTGAGCGAAATCATTTGCCAGAAGATTGTTCATAGCTTTGAGGAAAAAAGCAAATGATTTGGCAAATAAGTATGCTCGTAAGTATAACTGCACGAAATACCATTTTCTTCGATAAGGAACTATTCAGAAATAACTTTTACGTCACAGTAAAAGTGAATCATATATCTTACTCTGCATCCAAAAAACTAACATTTAAAACATAACTTCCCAATCATTCTACCACAAAATATCCAAGAAGTCACTCGGTTTCCCCCAGAAATCCAAAATTCAAAAAGCTCTCTGCAGAACTTTTCCTTTTCCGTTCTGCAGAGAGTTCCTCCTGATTCAACTATCCGCTGTTATCTGGCAGCATTTCTTCTGATTATTACCACCAGCGGCGGCAGCGTTTATGGCGGCATCTTCTCTGATACATTTCATTAAACAGAAGCACCTCTATGAGATTCTGCAGCCCATCGCCATGAGGAGGCCTTCCCGGAGGCGTCCCCCAACCTGGTTTCGGAGGCGGTGGCGGAGGTCCCCAGCCCGGCCCCGGCGGCCTTCTCTGTTCAATCAGATTCCCCGCCAGGGGAATTTCTTCCGCATTCAGAGTATCCTCTTTCTCTGCAGATTCCGCTTCTTTTTCCGCATTTTCTTCGTAATATCCGGCTTCGTATTGCTCCGGTTTATACTGCTGGGGTTCATACTGTTCTGCTTCATAAGGGCTGGCCTCAAATCCCTGGACACTCTGCATATTCATCTGCCCGCCGGTGGCTCCGTCATAAATCCGGTTTACAATCTGCCGAAGCATCAGTTTATCGGGATATTCGTCAAACATCAGGCTGCCTTCATATTCCATTTTGTCACATTCTTCTTCTACCAATGCCTGAATGGATTTTACTTCTTTGGGATATAAATCTTTTAATTTCTGCATATCCCGCTCGTATTCCAGTTCTTCCAGATATACATTCTGCATAGGATATGCCATATAAAAAGGCATTTTGTTCCTGTTTTGATCCGGCATCCGGTAAAACATTTCCTGTTTATAATCCACTGCTTTACTCCCATTTTTTCTATCTCTATACTATATGCCCTGTTTTTGGAAATGCTACACTCTTTCGGCCGCTTTCCTTCCATCGGCAGAATCAATTCCGCCCTTACATTCCGTACCCTTCTTTCACCGTCAGCAGGAGCAGAACTGCCGGCAGAAACATTCCTCCCTTACATTCCATACCCTTCTTTCACCGTCAGCAGGAACAATGCCGCAGTCAGTTCATAGGGCTGCCGGGCCAGCAAATTCAGTTGTTCTTTTAAATCTATTTCCCCTTCCAGATACCCATAATACATGCAGGCTGCCATATAATCACTGCCGGCCCGCTGCTTCAATTCCGCCAGCCCCAGAACCAGATCTCTCCCTTTTCTCCCGTGAAACAGGAAAATATCCGGATAATGATCTTTTCCCCCCAGTTTTCCAAAGATTTCCCGTATAAAATCCCCAATATGCCATGGTTGTTCCCCGGCCAGCCCGAAAATCTTCCCGCAGATTTCCGCCGCTCCCAAAAAATAATCTTCTTTTGTATAAGCGCCCGGATTCTTTCGGATATGTTCTTCTATGTTTCCGCAGAGCTTTTTGCTGTCCCCGGGTTTGATAAAGCGGTTAAAGATCCCCTCTGTCAGGTAGGATTCCGTTCTGGCCACGCGGCTGGCAAAAGCCTGAATCACATCTGAAAACTCCGGCAGCCCATCCGGATAAAAAGTATAATTTTTCCCTGCCACTTTGCCAAAAGTTTTCAGAGCATCCCAATATCCAAGTTCTATATTATCCTCAATTACTTTCCGGTCAAAGTTCAGAATCGTTCCCAGAGAACGGCTGGGAATGATACAGGTGACATAAGGCTTGTTCATATAAGCCGGATGACTGGGGGATGTGTGCAAATCCACGGCAATCACCTCATCCGCCCCCATTTTAAACGCCAGATCTATGGGGAGATTATCATAATAACACCCGTCCAGATACGTTTCCCCGTCAATTTTGTGCATCGGAAAAATCGGAAAAACCGAAGCGGACGCCATAATAAAATCCTTTAATTTTCCCTGAGGAATTTCATCCTTTCTCAGTTCCATGGCTTTCATGGAAGATACCTGAACGGTCACCAGGCCGTAATCCGTCCGGGATTCCCTGACTTTCCCTTCATCCACCATCCGGTCAATAAATTCAATAAAAGGAGAAATATCCGCCCCTTTGTTCTTCACATATTTCTTCAGAAAAGGCCGAATGGATTCCCTCTGATTGTACATTCCCTCAATAGTTGTGGTAAGGTTCAGCCCTTCTGTCATCACATCCTCCAGCCGGATTGTCTCCCACAGTTCACATGCCTTATCGTAATCGCCGGAAGCCATCAATGCACCGTTGATGGCTCCTATGGAAGTTCCGGTCACAATATGATATTCTATGCCAAGTTCCCTCAATGCTCTCCATACGCCCAGTTCATAAGCTCCTTTCGTGCCTCCGCCGCAAAGTGCAATTGCCCGTTTCATACAATTTCCTCC
Source organism: Eubacterium sp. (assembly GCA_021769425.1). Lineage (GTDB taxonomy): Bacteria > Bacillota > Clostridia > Lachnospirales > Lachnospiraceae > Petralouisia. Next base: position 96,870 of record JAETSX010000012.1, on the reverse strand, counting down.
TTTTATAACCTCTGATATTTCCCGGATCCGGCAATTATGCTATAGAATCCTCTTTCCGCGCTTTCATTATAGCTTTCCGTAAATATCTTTGCAAGGCTGACTTGAAGTTAAAAGAATCACTGAAACTTCTTTGCGATTACTCCCACAATAAATCACCGGATCGCTGGAACAAACAATCTATTATAGAAGGTTCATTAAAGCATAATCCATTTAAAACGGCAAAAGTCCAAATACCGTAAACGCAGGAACTTAAAACAGGACGGCTGCATTACATCCTGAATGCAGCCGTCCCGGCTTTACTTATGATACAATTTTTACGCTTTTCTTCTGGCCTTTTGATTTCAACAGCTTCTTATATGTTTTCAGCTTGTTCTTAGGCACTTTAATTTTGGCTTTTGATGAAATATTCTTCAATGCATTTTTTCCGACAGATTTCAGCTTCTTGCTTTTTATTGTAATATTCTTTAATTTCCCGCAATTATAGAATGCCTTAGCGCCGATTTTCGTCACATTCACATCAATAACGGCGCTGGATGCCTTCTTGCATCCGGAAAAAGCGGAAGCCCCAATCTGGGTTACTAAAAACTTCTTGCCGCCGATTTTTACGGAGCTTGCCACCTGGATTTTTTTCAGCTTATTTTTGACTGATTTACTTTTTACCCCGGTGACGGCTACTGTTCCCTTTCCATTGGTTTTTGCAGTGAGTACCTTGTATTTATAATTGCCCACTGTGTATACGGCGTTCTTCTTAACTGTAATTTTAAATGTCTTTGTAACGGTTCCTGTATAATCTCCGATACCGCTGATTACCACTTTTGCCGTTCCAATGTTTTTGTTATTGCTGTAAACAGCTTTATAATCTTTGTCTTTTACAAGCGCTTTGCCGCCATAGGTAACGCCCACAGCCGGAGTCAAAGCTTTTCCCTTGTAATACTGGGTCGGAATCGTCTTAATCACGGCCTTGGAAATATCCGTTTTGACGGTCTGGTTCTGTCCCTGATCCTGTTTTGTCAGCTCTTCATATTTTGCTTCTGCCGCTTTCAATGTTTCCAGGTTCTTTACAAGAGCTTTTTCTTCAGCGCTCAATGCCTCATAAGCCGCTCTTGCCGCCTCGATGGCCGCTTTGCTGTTAACGGTTACTGTACCGATCTTACTGATTAAATCTTCAACATTTTTTACTCTGACGCTGCTTTCCCATTCGCCCTGGGTGGCCACCTTTGCGCTTACGCTGGCGCCTGGCTGCACTTCTACTGTTGCATAACTTACGGTAACTCCATTGATTTCTTTTTTCTGTGCCGGAAGCATCTCATTGCCGATTTTGATTCTGTCATGGTTTCCATAGAACCGTGCTTCCCAGGTAATTGCTTTCTGTCCATTATTTGTCAATGCTGATTCTGTATTGCCTTTATGCGCCAAATCCAGCTCATATCCGCCAATCTGCATATATTTCACTTCCATGTCATTTACTGCAGAAGGAAGCCTCGGGCTTGTGGCCACAAAGTTCATTCCCGCATTGGGTTCCACTCCCATCATGCCTTCAATTACATGGGACACATAAGTATAGGATATTTCCGGATAATCCCCATTGGTTCCCTGGGCAGCCCGCTCGTGAGGCTCATCCTTAATAGATGTTATGTACTGCATCCATTTCCATGCATCATCCTTCCGGTTGTATAAGAACAACATGTCAGGAATATAAGTATATGCTTCAATATTGCTGGGAGCTGTCTCGGAAGTTCCGATTCCTTCCCCTAAGTTCTCCAGCAGGAAATCAATATAAGCATCATTCCGTTCCCCTGGATCTGTAATCATTTTCAGCGGAATAAACCAACTGGTTTCCTTTGAAAAATCGGAATACCGCTCTCCATTGGGACCCCATGCGCATACATACTGGCTGTCCATGTCACCATCTGTAACGCTCCACTCTTCATTAAAGTATTTCTTCAGGTCTGCCGCTTTCTGATACCATTCCTGGGAAGCCGCCTCTTCCCCTCTTGCCTTCAGCATTCCCGCATAGGCCAGCGTTGCCTGGTACTGGGAGCCGATGGCGTCTCCGGCTTCTATCACCCGCCGGCCTCTCTCGTTATAGGTACAGGAACCGGCAAAAATTCCTGTTCCTACTTCCTGTGCAACCCCGTTTCCATTTTCATCATGGGACTCCACATATTTTGTCATAACATTCGTATAGAAATTCCACAATGTTTCATCTTCAATATACCGTCTGTCGCCGGACCACAGATATTGTTTATAGGCTTTTTCCACCAGTTCAAACTGCGCCGGAACTTCCCTTACAAACGAGTTTTCATTATTATAATCCAGGCCGTACACGGAACCGTCAAAGTTCAGCGCCCAGACCGTATACCATTTCCTTGCCTCCGTACATTCCTTTGCAAATGCCTCAAACATGGAATAATTCTCTTCCGCCAAACCTGCAATCTGTGCGCCTGTAGCCTGATGTACAAAGTCTCTTCCATAGAACGCTGTTCTGTCATAGTATCCTGCCCAGTAAGAAGGGATATAATCTTTCACGCCCTCTTCTCCGCCGCCATTTTCTGACACATTGACAGGCCCTTTCTGGCCGGACATCACAAACTGATCCATCTTATTTGCCGCCCAGTTGAAATTGCTTTCCAAATCTTTATTGGAGGAGGACATTGCCACCTTCTTATCCTTTATCGCTGCCTGAATCTTCCACTCAGACTTGCTGCCGTCGCTGCCGGTGACAACCATAGTAACCACATTATTCCCGGATAAATTCAGCGTATCGCCTGACTTAAGAGAAGCCGATGCCCCCGGAGATACCTCCAGTTCCCCTATGGCTGCCTTGGATACATCCGTTCCATAGAGATATTCCAAACGAATGGCCTGCTCTTTTACGTTTATGGAAGTTTTGAATGCCTCCGGCACAGTCGTAAAGTTTATTACATTTTTATCAAATGCAGGCATTCCCGCTTCTTTGTCACGCTTCAGGGAAAGGGCGTCAATATAATAATTCTTTTCTGCGCCTTTCAGCACAATCTTAGCTTTCTGTCCTTCCGCCAAAGGAATATCTTTTATCTCAATCCGCTTCCATCCTTCAGCGCCGATAACCTGTGCATTTCCCAGCTCATTGCCGGCTTCGTCCTCTATGCTGACAGCGCCCTGCGCTGTCCCGTCATACCGAACATAACCAGACAGATTATAATATGCCGCCTCCGGAGCCGTAACAGACTGGGACGCCGTACGTCCTGCAATGACAATTCCCCGGTTATTCCCTTCATAAGCATCCTGGGTAGAAATAAACATTCTTGTCCATTTACTCCCGCCTGATTCAAATCCCGGATTTTCAATTAAATTAGAATCCACCGGGCCTGCCGCAGTGCTTTGAACGGCTGCTCCTTTCTTTCCATACATATTTACCGGAGTTACCTGGAACTTCAGGAACTTATCCTGCCATTCCTTTTTCACCGTAAGGTTTCGGTTTGTCTCACCTTCCAACGGCTGATATGCCCCGTCTTTTGTATCTGCCAGAAACCATTGGCATTCTGAGCTTCCCTCACTGTAATCGTTTTTATCCGCATAGATATAGGAGCCCTCCAGCGTTAATCCCGTTGCGCAGTCTACCTTTACGGCAACGTCAGAAGCGCTGGGCAGTTCATTGGAAATTGCGCTTTCATTCACCTTTACGCTAACGCTCTTCACAGTGGCTGGGCCTGAAATTTTAAGTTCCTTCCGTTCTCCCTGCTTTAAACCTGCCACTTCAACCTTGACAGGCAGAGTTCCGGTGACTGCCTCGCTCTCTTTTCCTGCAAAAACCACTTTCGCTCCATTTGCATTTTCCAAAGAAACTTCTGCATAATAGGGACCGTTCTGAGGAATATATATCTCCTGGCTGATACTGTCTCCCGCTGCGGAAAGAGTTGCTCCTCCTGCAGAAACCGTTGCAGCTCCTGCCTTAGTCCATACAGTATCTCCCAAAGCGAAATTCGGGTTTACCGCCAATTCCGCAAACTTCTGATAGTTATACTCCAGAGAAATATCATCCCCGTTCACCCACCAGCAGCTTTCGGCGCCAGACACAGACAGTTCCACCTCATCGCCCTTGTTCAGCCAGATTTCCAGGTGATATTCCTTATAAGCTCCATCGTCAGCAAGAACACATTCCTGGGATTCTCCTGTGGTCAGATCAGCCGCTTTTATTTTTCCGCCTTCCCCTGCTGCCGCTATCCAAAGACCTGCATTATAATATCCGGTATAAGGCACGCGGAATTTCTGCGACATACTGTAAGCGCCTCCTCCATCGAGGTAAAAATGCTTGTCTCCACGGCCATGATGCCCATTATTAGACGCATACCCTCCTCCGTTGAATTCCCATCCCTGCTCTTCATCAAAACTGGGATTTCTTACCATATTTCCGGAAAAGATATAATCGGGTTCCGCAAGGGGCTCAGCCAATTCCGGCTCCCCATTCTGAACTGCTTCCTCACTTTGAAGCCATTCCCCATCCTGGAACTGTTCTTCCATTTGGAGCTGTTCTTCATTCTGAAACAATTCCTCATTCTGAATCCGTTTTTCATCCTGTAGCAATTCCTCATTCTGAAGCGCTTCTTCGTTCTCAACTGCTTTCCCCTGGGTAAATTCCTCTGCCCTTACTATCCATGCCGGCTCCGCCAGGCATCCCGCCGCAACGGTCAGGCTGAGCAAACATGAGAGCCATCTTCTGTTATTTCTTTTATTTCTCATAATTCTTCCTCCTATCATAACCCTTCTATTTCACTGCACTGTCCACCATTCCCTTAATGAAGTATTTCTGCAGGAACAAAAAGCAGATCACAACCGGCAGAATTGCCAGTAATGCCGCCGCTGACGCTGCATTCAAATTACTGGTGGTCTGTGAGAAAAAGGACGAAATCGCCAGAGTTACCGTCCTCATTTTCGATGACTGCAGCACATAGAGGGAAAATTGGTAGTCATTCCAGCAATGGATTCCTGTTAAAATCACCACAGAAGCCGTCACTGACTTAAGCTGCGGAAAAATAATCCAGAAAAAAGTCCGGATCGGGCCGCATCCGTCAATGGCTGCCGCTTCATCCAGCGCCGTAGGGATGGATGAAATAAAGTTGGTATACAAAAATATTGCCTGGGGCAGCTCAAAAGCCAGCAATACCACAATAATTCCCCAATACTGGTTCACCCCTCCCATATTCACAATAATGGAATACAGGGAAACCAATATGCTGAGGGGCGGCACCATCATAATTCCCAACACAAAAGCTTTCATAAATTTGTTCCATTTTGCCTTGCTCCGGGCCAGAGGATAAGCAGCCAGAGAACCTACCGCCACAATCAGCAGCACTGTCACAACCATAATTACGAAGCTGTGGAAAAGCGCCTGCAGAATTCCCCCCTGCTCAATTGCCGTACGGAAATTATCCAAAGTCGGCGCAGACGGAAACTTCCATCTGGAACTTAAATCCGTCACCGGTTTAAAAGAAATCACTGTCAGAATATAAAACGGTGAAAAATATACACCGAAAATAATCAGCAAAATCGGTATTCTCCAAATCCATGCCTTTTTCTTCCTCACATCTCCACCTCCTTTTTCTTTAAGTACTGCACCACAACGTTGCTGAATACGGCAATCAGCAAAAATGTGACAATTCCAATGGCAGATGCATATCCTGCGTTCTCACTTGCAAAATAAGTTCTGTGGATTAACGTTGACAGAGAATGGGAATCATATCCGGGTCCCCCGGAAGTCAGCGCCATAATAATGTCAAACAGCTTCAAGCCTCCAATCAGATTAATCGTAACGGAGGAGATAATCGCCGGCAGCAGCAGAGGAAGTGTCACATAACGAAACTTTTCCCATGCCTTTGCTCCGTCAATATCCGCCGCCTCATAGTACATATCTGCAATCCCCTGAAGCCCTGCCAGATATATTACCATAGAAATTCCTACAAACTGCAGGGAATTCAGCAGAGTAAGAATCACCACGGCTGTTGTTCCGTTGGAAAGCCAGTCCACAGCCTCCATTCCGAATATTCCGATGAGATCGTTTAAAGCCCCGTTGTTATAGCTGAAAAAGAAATACATAATATATCCCATAATCAGCGGAGCGATCATAACCGGAAGATAAACTAGCGTACGCGTAGCCGAACGACCCCTGAATTTCTGGTTCAGCAGCAAGGCAAAGGCTAATCCCAGCACATTCTGCAGCAAAGTACTTCCGGCCCCATAAATCAAGGTATTTACAAACGCCCGAATTACATTTTTATCCGTCAGCATTCTGGTATAATTGTTAAGACCCACTGATTTGTATGTCTGGGAATATCCATTCCAGTTCGTAAAGGACAGGGATATTCCTTTGCAAAGGGGATATATCACAAAAATAGCAAACAAAATAACTGCCGGTATGTAAAACAGATTCATTGTCCTTTCCCGTTTTTTCATAATAACCTGCAGACGCCGGCCCTGCCGCTATACTGTATCAGGGCCGGCGCCATTCTCCTTTCTTCCCCACTGTCTGCAAAAGGGAAGCAGCTATGCTTCCCTCTGCTTATTAAGGCGTATACTTATCATTGAAATTCTGTTCCATCACCTTTGCAGCGCTTTCCACTGCACCGTCTTTCTGAGACAGGATATCAGCCCCTGTAGTGCACATCACGTCCCACATTCCGCTGGGAAGATATTCTCTGTCAAAATACGGATACGTCTCCACGTCTGAATATTTGCTTAAATATTCTCCGATATCTCCGATTTCTGCATCTACGCCAGACAACCCAGCCTTACTTCCAGCTTCCTCCGCAATGGCTTTCATTACCTCCGGCCTTGCCAGATAGTTCAAAAGTTCAACCGCTTCGTCCTTCACTTCGGTATCTTTCCAGATGCCAACTGCAATATCTTCCCCTGCAATCAGAGAAGGCTCATCATCTGCGCTTGCGGCAGGAATCGGAATCATGCCCAGGTTCGCATCCGGGTTTACGCCCTTCGCATCTACGATGGAAGAATTTCCATAGAAGCAAAATGCGGTATTTCCGGAAGCCAGTGATTCAATATCTGAATTGTAATCTGCCGTCAGGCAGTCTTCATTCAGATAACCGGCTTTTACCCAGCTATCCAAAAGCCCTGCTACGCTTTCCCACACTTTGGGATCAAACGTACCGCTTTTAAGCTCTTCAGCTTTGCTGTTTTTTTCATCCGTAACATAGAAGGAGGGAGCTGCCCAGTCAAAAAACTGCCCGATAGTCCAACTGTCTTTGCCGCCAATATGGATGGGATTCTTTCCGGCTGCCGCAACTTTATCGCAGGCGGAAGCAAAATCATCCCATGTTTTAATATCATCCATATTCACGCCCGCTTCCTGCAGCACATCCACGTTGCACACGATACCCGCAATATCCACATCTATGGGCAGTACAAACATATCGCCGTCTCCATTGGTGATCACGCCTTTAATCTGGCTGTCAATGTTCCCTGCCCATTCCAGATCATTGATTGGCATCAGATAATCACTGTACCTTGCCACAGACCATCCATGGGTGGTAAACACATCCGGAAGCTGGTTGGAGGCCATTTTTGTTTTCATCAGTTCTTCATAATCAGAACCCGGCGCCTGGAAATCCACTACGATTCCCGTCTCTTCTTCAAAAGCTTTGCAGGCCGCTTCCAAAGCGTCCGCTTTCCCGCCTACCACATTGGTGGAAAACACTACGGTTTTTCCGCTGCCGGCGCCTTCGTCCCCGCTTTCTTCCTGGCCGCCGTCCTCTTGAGAAACATTCTCCTTGGAATCAGCGTCACTGCTTTCGCTTCCCTTGTTGTTTCCTCCGCATGCGGTCAGTGACAGAACCATACTGACCGCCATGCCAACTGCCAATAATCGTTTCATCTTCATAATGTTTCCTCCTTTAAAACTTTTGTTTTGATACTCATACTATACCCGATTCCAATTGAACCGAAAATGCAGTAAAACTTTGATCGCAGTACGGATTTCTATTGCCAGGCAATGAGAAAGCAGCTGATTATGCCTGCACGAGGAATGCTAGTATGATTCACGCTAAATACCTTAATGTTTGGCGCGGGTTATACTAGCACCTGCTCTTCCGATAAGCGGATGGGGTTTCTCCTGTCTGCTTCTGAAACAGTGAAGAAAAATGCCTGACGCTGGTGTACCCTACCATCAATGCAATATCCTGCACAGAGGCTGACGTATTCTTTACCAGCAGCTTTTTGGCTGCTTCCATACGGATCCCTGTGAGATAATCAATAAATTTCTCCCCTGTTTTCCGATGAAACAACGTGCTGAGGTAATTGGCGGTCAAACCGAAATGATCTCCAATCAGGCTGATGCTGATATCATTCATATAATATTTCTGGATATACCCCTTAACTTGTTCCACAATGCTTTTTTCTTCTACTGCTGCGCCGCTGTACATTTCTTCAGAATGCTCCACAAAAGAAGTAAAAAACAGCTTCCAAGAGGATGCGTCCACCGGAAACCTGCAAATGGAGCTGCAAAACCTGCTGAGATTTTCCAGGTCTACTTGGGGGTATTTCCCGGTCTCTTTGCAGTTGCGCCAGATAGTGTTGATAATCTCCTTGCAGGCAATTCCATCCGCCTGCTCCCAGGCATCCAAAAGATTTTCTATCTGGCAAAGAAACGTGCGCTCATACTCCTGCACTTCCAATTTTCCGTATTCCAACACCTCCCCAACTGGCTGATCCATCAGCAGATATTCCTGTGCGTCCGCCGCTTCGCAAACACTGTATACTTCTTTGAGCGTATCCCGGCAAAACCATCGGAAATAGTAGCAAGGGCAGCTGCCGCTTCCCGCCAGTGCGCTGATTTTGCGGATGCGGGATAAGACAAACTCCCGCTGAATGTCAGACACGCCGAATACAGCGCAGATCGTGCCCTCCGCTGTATTTGTGATTCCATAATGCCCTTTTTGCAGTACAGCTTTCTCCCCTGCCTGGCGAATACTTTTTACCATATCTCTCTGAAAATCCAGGGATTTTTCCCGCTCCCGTATGCCCGCCTTCACATACAGAAGAAACACTAAATATCTGTAACTCTTTTCTTCCTGTTCTTCCTCATACTCTTCCAAGCCCACGGTAGAATAGTAATTGAACACTTCCATAACCTGAAGCTGAAATCTGGCATTGGAATCATTCTTCTGTTTCTCCAATTTTTTCTTCAGCTTCTCAACCACCGGCCGAAGCTGCTCCTCATCCACCGGCTTTAACAAGTATTCTGTAATTCCAAGCCGTATGCCCGTCTGTGCATAGGTAAAATCCGAATATCCGCTTACTATCACATATTCTGTCCACTCTGAGTATTTCCTGCACTCGGCAATGGCGTTCAGCCCGTCCACATAGGGCATGCGGATATCCACAAAGGCCACATCCGGCTTTCCCTCCCGGCAAAGCCGGATCATATCCCTGCCGTTTGCCGCTTCCAAAAAAATATTTCCTGAATCCTCTAATATCTCTCCCAGAATACTCTTAATTGTAAACCGCACCAGCCTGTCATCGTCTGCAATCAATATTACCATACGTAACTCTCCTTAACGCTCCTCCGGAAAAACAAATGTTGTCTTGGTTCCCACCCCTACTTCAGATACGCATTGATAGATTGCCTGCCTGCAATACAGTTCTGTGCGCATCTGCACATTCATAGTCCCCACGCGCTCTTTTGGATTCCTGGCGCTGCTCTTTTCAAAACCTACCCCATTGTCCCTGATCATTATGACTGTAACCGGCCCTATTCCTTTCACTTCCATACAGGAAGCCGCAATCTGAAGCATAATGGGCCGATCCGTATCCCCCATTCCATGCACGATGCTGTTTTCCACAATAGGCTGAAGCAGCAGCTTAGGGATCTCCCTTTGCCTGCAGGCTTCGTCCATCCATATGAGATATTCCAGCCTTCCGTCGTATTTTAATTTCTCCAGGTTCAGATACTCCTCCAAAAAAGCCAGTTCGTCACAAATACTGGCTGTTTCCCTGCTGCTGCAGGCATAACGGAACAATTTGGAAAGGCCGGTAATACTTCTCTCTAACTGCCTGCGCTCCCCCATCCGGTTCAATGCCACAAATCCATTCAGGGTATTGTAAAGAAAATGGGGATTAATCTGAGCCTGAAGAGCCTGGTAACGGGCCTTTTGATGCTGAATCGTAAGAATATACTCTTTTTCAATATATTCCTGCAGATTTTTTATCATCTGGTTAATTACTTCTGCAACTTTACCAAACTCGCTTTCATCCTCAATGCAAATGAATACATCCAAATTCCCTTTTTCCACCTGCTGGACAACGGCTGTAATCTCTCCGATGTCTTCCACCATCTTTTTTGCCTGATACCGATAACTTATAAAGCCCAACCCCAGGCCAAACAAAACAACGGAAACTGAAAATAAAATCACATACAGATACCCCCCGTACACAGAGGGCAGGGAATGCAGATAAACAATTTTCAATTCCGTATCCGGTATCTCCTGCAATTTTGCATGGTATTTCCGTGTTCCTACCGTAATCTGATTTTTCCCGGTGATTCTTGCTTCCCCTGCGGGTTCTTCTGATTTTGCAAACACCTTCCCGTCTTTTGCAAGCAAAAGCCCGCTGTCCTTTGTATCCGTCAGCATATTCAGGCTTTCATAAAGGTCTTTCGCGTCCACATCCACCTTCACTACCCCAATGGCCTTACGCTTATCATTATCCCACACTGCGAAAATCACAGAATACACCTGGCCAAGTTTCTTATTTGGACTGTACTCCGGCAGATGAGGCGCATGATATCCAAACTTCCGGGGCTCATCCACCGCCTCCTGAAACCAGTCCGTCTCCTGATAGCCGGGATAGGTAATCTCGGTCAGCCTGGCACGGGATTTGCCCAGGTAATAAGCATGGTCTTTTCCAGACACCGGAAAAAATACAACCCCGCAGACATTCTGCAGGGAAGTATACATAATTCTGGTAAACACCCCTGTGTACGCATTTTCAATGGATGTTTTCACATACTCATCATAATAGGCGTACAAATCAGGATTATTCAGTCTCTCAGCTTCCTGAAACACTTCTTTATTGATATAAAACATAGAACGCACTTCTTCTATTCTTGAAAATTGCAATTCTATATTCTGAGAAACAGAATTCAGAATGTTCCGGGCGTTTTTTTCCTCCTGATCTAACAAAACCCGGATAGAATACAGCAAAAATACCGCCATCGCTATAGCGACAGGAATCAGAACGCTTCCTATAAACATAGAATACAGTTTCGCCCCAAAGCTTCGTTCCTTCACCTTCATGATCACCCTTTTTTACAGATTCCTACCTCAACAGGTTCCTCATAATCATAAAATTCCGAAGTCACCTCCAGGTTTTCTGTAATTTTCACTTCCGCTTTTTCGGTCAGAGAAAGCACCTGATGCCAGATTCCTTTTTTCAGACAGACTGGCTTGTCCAGAATAAATGCATGGCAGTCCTCCGGCGCGTGATGCTCCGCCACCAGAAGTACGGTAATCCCTTTATACGGTTCAAAGCTCTCTTTAGAATAAGGATGGCATTCCAGCCGCCGGATCTGGCGGTTGGAATAACGGAACAGGCCGATCCTCCAGGGCTCTTTCTCTTCTGTTTCCACCACCCAGAAGCCGTCTCCGGATCCTTCCGGAAATTCAAGCACTGTTCCAAAGGGTGTAAAAGCCTCTTTTGTAATATATTCTAATAATGCCATAAATTCTCCTTTCTATATATTTGGCGATTAAAAACTGCCAAATATATAAACCTCCGGGGGATGCGCACTCGCACGAATATGCATATGCCGTAAAGCGGTCTTTCATCCCCCAACGCTGTAATTGATTTTAATTTCCGCCCGGGATTCTTTTCCTTTCACAATCAAAGTAAGGATACTGCCTTCCTGAACCAGCCTTCCCGCTGCGCCTCTGCACTGAAGTTCCGGTTTGCAAAATCCCTTAGGAACCGCAAAGGTATAGGACTCTTCCATTTCCGGAACGCATTGCAGCGTCAGACGGTGGCTGCTTCCATCCCAGGCATCTTCCAGCACGCTTACTGCATCCATAGATACGTGTCTGCTGGAACCGATTAGCTGCGGATACTCCTCCTTCCGATAGAAACCCAGAATCTGGCAGCAGCCCAGCTCTAATGCCTTTCCGGTAATGCTTCCGGTAATGCTTCCCAGGTAAGTCTGATCCCAAAAATCAAATACATGGTATTCCCCCATGGGATCCAGGCCCAGCTTATCCAGAGATATCTCACTTTCCGGCAGAGGAACTGTTGCAAACCTTCCGGCCACGCACCAGCTTTTTCCATGATGGTTCAAATGAAAGCTCCAAAGGGTAGAGAAAGGATGATTTTTTTCCATGCCAGGGAAATTTCCCGCCATATGATAAGCATCCTGTAAGTTCACTTCCTCTGCCAAAACCGGCTTCTCATTGGACTGTACCGCAAACCCGTGCAGCTTTGTCCATGTGTATGCCGGATAATCCAGGCTCAGCGGTCCTGTCTCTGCCGTCCGCGTAGTCAGAGGTGGCATTGTCTTTCGCACTGCTTCCAGTTTCTCTTCTGTATAAGCGTCTTCTGTGTCGCTCAGCATATACAGCCCCCCTGACAGAGAAATCAAAGAAAGCACGCTTTTTGCCCAGTCCAGCCTGGTGCGCACACATACATGATCCGGATCATTTACGAACAGAATCCTCTGGGTATGGAACCATCGGGCGCTCTCAAACATCTGCATGCGGACTCCCGCCCAGGTGGGATTTGCATCCATAGAAATCCGGCAGGCGTCTGCCACGCCGATGACTTCATGCATTTCTCCCCAGCTTGCCAGATAAAAAATATCTTCTCCCAACCCTTCCCGGCCGGCCTCCATATAGGCCCGGAATTTCCGAGAGGCTTCTTCATTTGTCATAATCCCAAGCCGCACCGCTTCATGCAGGCCGTCAAACAGCAAATGGCGGATGGCGTCTATCTTCACATACCGGTAGCCTTCTTTGGCAAAGCTAGAGAAAATAGGACGAACCTGTTTCTCCAGAGTCTCTTCCGAACAATTATATAAATAATCAATCCATTCCCCTTTTAAGGGCTTTCCCTCATGGAAAATCAGGCTTTCCGGATGGCATTCGGGGAATTCCTCATTGGTGATATTTGCATTGGTCCATATGCCCGGCTGAAAGCCATGGCTGCGTATAGCCTCTACGATGGACGAATGGCCCCCGGGGAATTTCGCTTCTTCGCAGGTCATCCATCCTTCTTCCATGGTTCCTTCCGGACGATACGGAAGCGGCATTTTCTGATAACCGTCATCGATCTGGATGTATTCCAATCCATATGCCTTTAACTTTTTCTCCATAAATTCTGAGATTGCCCTGACCTTTTCAATATCAATATCCCGCCGATAAGCCTCCCAGGAACACCAACCCGCAATGCTCTTGGTATTGGGCCTCCTCTTCCATGGCTCATAATAATAATATCCCAAATGAGCCCTGTAATAATGCATCCTAAAATTAATATAAACTGCTTTCTTAGACAGCTTCACCCGCATTCTGGCGATACGGCAGTTTTCTTCCTCCTCAAAACAGCCGCTTTCCCAATGCCATTCGCTGCCGTTTACATCAATCAGTAAATCCTGCCCCACATCGTATAAGCCGTTTACTCCATAGAGCAGCACATTCCCGCACTGGCCCAGAATCGCTTCATCAGCTCCGGCTCTGCGGGGCTTCATATTTACGGCATCCTTCCCAAGCCTGAATGTCAGGGTAGCCCAGACAGGTTCTTCCACCTCCAGATAAACCTGCTGCACATAGGCGACGCTTTGCATTGTGCCGTCAGATCCATGTCGGAATCCCACTTCTCCATCCCCCGGAACCACTACCGTAAGGATGTCTGTCCCATTGTATTCATACGATAACGTTCTCGTATCCGGATCCCATTTATGCAGGGCATGGACAGCAGGGGGAATTTTCTGCACCGGATGGAAATTTTCATTATTCATAAGATTTTCCTCCTGATTTTATGATTAATTTTTACATTTTGAATAATCTCACACAGCCTGCGCCTTGCTCCCTTCATGATCGCTGGCCGCCGGAAAACTGCCGCGCCAATCGGCTGAATGGTTACTCTATATTAAAATTTTATCAGAAGTCACTGGGGATTCAAATGACGTATTCTTAAGATGACGGTACGTTTTTTTATGGTTTTGCCCTCTTGTCTCTAAAGAAAAATTGCCGCGGAATGAAAAACCGTTTTTCTTTCCGCAGCAGCCTGCCGCATTGATTCAATCCATTGTCATTCACTTTGTTTTGCGAGCCGGGTGCGGCCGTCTCAGCGACATCATACCCTTCGCACGAGTATCCTCGCTTCGCTGGGGCAGACCCTGGGCATAAAAACAGCGCTGCACGAATACACAAATTCATGCAGCGCCATATTCAAGTCTAAAGGAATCCTGACTCAGAAAACTTTTCCATGCTTCTCCGGCGCCTGCCCATCTCAGCTCCCAGCGGCAGCGCTACCGGAACTCCTCTGGCACCTGATCAAAAGTCTTCCATTTTTCCATGGCCTCAGAAAGTTCCATTCCTTTTCCGATGGCATCCTTGCGCACCGCATTAATTGCCTGGATTTCCTTCATCCGCGCACCGGTAAGGGTATAGCCTTTCATGGCGATTAAAGTTGCAATCCAGGCAAGCATGGGAATGACGCAGAAAAGCACAAGCACCACCATATGCATTCCGTCCGCATAAGGCGTATTGCCGTCCGGCAGGGTGCTGATTCCAATCATTGCCACAGCCGCGCCCACAATCGTTGAGCCAAGGGAGCTTACCAGCTTATCCACCAGAGAAAACAGTGTTCCCATAATCCCCGGAATATAACGGCCCGAACGGTAAGTCTCGTAATCGGAACAGTCCGCTACCATGGGAATGGGCATATCCGCTGTCGCATAATAAGCACCGTATCCAACGCCGAAAAACAATACAAACAGTACGGTATAAATATTCAAAGGCATCAGGCTCAGCCGGAAAACCTCTGCCCCGGGCCTCCAGAGCAGCAGCAGTACCAGAACTCCCACATACATTGCCAGCGCAATGCCTGTGTAGCGCACTAACGATGCCTTCTGCCCCAGCTTCTGGGAGGTCCGCACCGTCAGCAGGAAGAAAGGCGCGGAAAAGACATAGCCCACAATCATCATAGGCAGATAGAGCCCTCCGTAATTGCCCATCATGGACCCGTAAAGCATACACAGAACCGTCATATTGGTTGCAATGGAAAATGCCAGCTTACATCCGGCCCCGGCTACCATCAGCCGCTGCAGTTCTTTGTTGGCCTTTAAAATGGCAATGTATTCCCTTAACTGCACCTTTTCCTGAGTTCCTCCCACACCGAAAAATTCCGGCCGGTCTTTCTCCCAGATTCCAATGACCGCAAGCAAAGTCAAAACTGCCGAAACCACGATTGCCAGGGGAATCATAAAGTTAAAAAATGACGGGCTGTTATAGCCTCCCAGCTTCTCGCTTAACACCGGCGCCAGAAACTGCACCAATCCCATACCAATCAGGCTGGCCACCGTATTGAATACGGTGAACAGCGGACGCTGGTTGGGATCGTTGGTCAGGCAGGTCTGGCCGGAACGGGTGCATGCAGTCTGAAAGGTATATCCGATGACATATAATGCATAAAACAGAACAAAGCACACATAACGAAGCCATACCAATTCAGCCGAAATCACCCGTGTACCGAAGTACAGCAGCAGGGATGAAAGAATCATAATTCCGTTTCCCAGTACCATATAGGGACGGAACTTCCCGAATTTTGTAGAAGTCCGGTCAATCAAAGCTCCGATAATGGGATCTGTCACTGCATCAAAGAGACGCATTACGGTTACCATTGTAGTGGCAAACATCAAGAGCAGCCCTAAAACCCCGTTGGCATAGTAAGCGATAAAATTCATCGTAAGGATATAATATACGTTGGTTGCCCCATTATTCATGGGGAATAATACCAGTTGATACAGCTTTGCACGGTTTGCGGCATTCAAAGCCGCAGACTCTTGTTTCATAGGAATCATCCCTTCTTAGTTTTTGGCATGTTTCGCCTTGTAGTCCTTATAACTCTTATAAATTTCCGTCTGCTTAAAGTCACGCTTTTTCCCAATCCACAGCGCCAGAGACCAGAGGAACAGCACGGAAAAGGCAATGGCTCCCGCCCGGAAAGAAGTAACGATTGCAATATCCTTGATTTTCACTTTTGTTTCAGGCCCTACTCCGTTCATCCCCGCAGAATTAGCGATAGAATACAGGTTTTGGTGGCATGCATTGCGCATCGCCGTTACAATAACAGCATCCTTCTCGTATTTGGGAAGCTGATTCGTCACATGGGGAAGCATGGCGTCAAAGGTAGATACGCCGCCTGCCATCACGCCGTCCACTCCGTTTACATAAGTAGTCAGCACGTTATCTGTAATAATCAGGCCTTTCTTTCCCCATTCCTCACGGAGAATGTTATTCATCAGCCCTCTGTTTCCGCCGGACCAGATTGCGCCCCAGCGGGTATAAGCTACCATCAGGCCGGCGTCTGACTCTTCCACCGGCGCCTGAAACGCCTTCAGATAAATTTCTCTTGCCGCCTGTTCACTAAGCCACACCCCAAGTCCGATACGATCCTGCTCGCAGTCATTGAGGGCGAAATGTTTCATTACCACGAAAATTCCTTTTTCTGCCATGGCGCGTATTTCTTCCTTGGACATTTCCCCGGAAAGGAACGCGTCTTCTGAATAATATTCAAAATTCCGGCCGCCGTAAGGAGTTCTGTGAATATTATTTCCCGGGCCGTAGAGACATGCAATATCGGCTGCCAGACAGTTATTTCCAATGACTTTGCCGATTTCATACATGATTTCCAGATTAAAGGTAGCCGCCATCACATCTTCTGAAGTAAACGCCGTTGCTGTCAGTGCAGATTTTCCTTCGTTATCCCCTGCCTTGAATAAAGACGCCGTCAATCCCTGGGGACCGTTTTCATCCCGGGTAGCCGGAGCTTCTATGGATTTTACCGGCATGGTCCAATGGAACGAGTCACCGATAAGGGAAACCATTTCATCAAAAGACATCTGATCCAGCAGAGCTTCCCACTTGGGATCCCCATAATCCAGTCCTATCATATCGTACAGCTTTAAGCCATTTTTGGCATTCAGAACCGGCATATCCACCGTTTCATAATCCTCTGGATCATATTGGACGTCCTGCAGCTTTGCCGTCAGTGATTTCGTCAAAGCCAGCTTCAGCGGTTCTGTAGGGAAGGTGCCTTCCCAGTCATTTCTGGACAGATAAGTCACCTGCGCTCCGTCCAAATCTTCGCTCAGATTAATATCAGAATCTGAAAGCTGATTGGCAATTGCCGTGCCGTTTTCAGAAACGGCATAGGTTTCCGCATCAAATTTATCATTGGTCCACTGGTAGGTAAGATCTTTCTCACCTGCGCCGTCCATGCGCCCATCTGTATTTTTTGCTGTAAAATTCTTTGCAGCAAGAATGTTGTTCACTGCGTTATGGGCATCTTTAGCCACTGTCAGATAATAATCCCCATCGTCTAAAATATAAGTTCCTGCGCCGTATGCGTCATAGGAGGCGAATTCTCTCCGATCCACATAAACGGTAAGTTCCTCAGAAGCGCCAGGCTCTAATACATCTGTCTTCTCAAAGCCGCACAACGCTACAGAAGATTTTTCCACGCCGTTCTCTTTATCATATTCCGTATAAGGAGACTGAACATAAATCTGTACGGTTTCTTTTCCGGAATAGGTATCCCCAGTGTTGGTAACTGTTACAGTCACTTCAAACTGATCCGTTTCTTTGTTGTAGTTTACCTCCATATCACTGTAAGCAAAATCCGTATAACTCAGCCCATACCCGAAGGGATAAGCTACCGTATCCTGATATGCGTAATCTCCCGCATTGCCGTTTCCTGTCACATAATCCTCATAGCGGGTCTCATAATACTTATAACCCACATAAATTCCTTCCTGATAAGTCATGTAAGTCTTTGCATTATCCGGTATTGCCCCTTCAGTATACCCCTCATACACAACAGGAGTGAAATTGGCCATTGCCGGAGCGGAAAAGTTGTTGTAGCAGTAAGTGTCCACAAGCCGTCCGGAAGGCGTTACCGTTCCGGCCAGGATTTCTCCCACTGCGTCAATTCCTGAAATTCCCACATCGCCGATCCAGAGGCAGGCGTCCACATCATAATCATTATCTTTCAAAAAATCCACCTGCAGCGCATTAGCGGAATTAATCAGGACAATAATTTTTTTGATGGTTCCATCTTTCTTCATAGAGGCAATATTTTCCATCATTTCCTTTTCGTTCTCATCCAGGGCAAGGTAATTCACCTCTTTATAGTCCAAATCCGCCCCTTCTCCGCCCACACGGGATAAAGTCACAATTGCCGCGTCTCCATATTCCGCCACAGAATTTTTGGCGGCGTCCGTGTATTTATCCCAGGGACATTCTGATACCTTGGCGCCTTCTGTCGCTACCATGCCGGCCACTTTCCTGGCATATTCCGCGGCATCATTTAAATAGAAATCCCAAAGCGTTTTGTTCACTTCAAATCCGGAATTCTCCAACGCCCCTTTTAACGTATTGGCAGTGGAGGCGTCAATATTACCGGAACCTGTGCCGCCGTATACCAGATTCACGGAAGAATTGGAAAAACAGCTTACCCTGCTTCCTTTCGCCAAGGGAAGCGCATCGTTTTCATTCATCAAAAGGGCTGCGCCCTCTGCCTCTACCTGTTGGCAGAGCTTCAGTCCGTAATGCACCATCTCCTCCTTGGAATCAAAATCTGATTCAAAATAAACGGCGCTGTCATCTCTGTTGTCCAGATGATTAAACGTTCCTCCCACGAAAATCGAGAAAGAATTGTCAAACATGCTTGTAACAACCGTTGCTGCAATCAAAATCACCGCCAGCGGCAGGCTGAACCAGGTCAGAAACTTCCATGGCCTGGTGGCTTTGCGGCGGGCCCGTTTAAACTCTTTTTTTCTCTTTTTCATTTCTTTCTTCTCTTCCATAGTCTCCTCCATTCCGCACATTTTTACGCAAATCATCCGCATAAAAACCTGCATTTCTTCCTCTGCCGTTACTATATATCTGGCATTAAATAATTGCCAGATATATAGCCCCTCCGGGGGATGCGCACTCGCGCGAATATGTATATGCCGCAAAGCGGCCGCGCTCGGCGCAGACGGCAATAATTAATCGCCATCTATATATTTATAGTTTTCAAATGCTTATATACCCGTGAGCAAAATCATTTGCCAGAAGATTGTTCATAGCTTTGAGAAAAAAGCAAATGATTTGGCAAACAAGTATGCTCGTGAGTATAATAACGCCATTCGCACATTTAAAGCCGCCTATACCCAGTTTTTACTCTTTCCTTTTTTTACTTTGTATTCCGGCCGGGGAGTGTCTGTCCGGTAAATAACCGCTTCATCTTTCAGCTCTCCGGAGCGCACCTCCAAATGGTTTTCCTGCTCCAGCTCCACCTTGAAATGAAACGCATGGCTGCCCTTTTTCACCTCAATTTTCTTTCCGTTCTGATACAGCGACACTTCCTGCTGATTGGTGTAAACGGTCACATCTGTGATCTGCTCTGTCCGGTATTCATACCGTTTTCCGCAAAGGTGGATAAAAGGCTCCTCGCTCCACCATGCCTTGTAAATATAAAAACTGTCTTTTTTGATTTTCCGGTCAAAGGTTACAAGCCCTTTGTGGTTCATGCCCGGCTCTCCGCCCTGATCCCTGGCATCCGCCGCAAAATCAAACATATTCCATACATAGGTGGACCAAAGGAATGGATGCCTTGCAAAGCACTCCAGCATATATTCATGATATTTGGCCTGATATTCCTCTGTCTGATCCCCCCGCCTGGGCTTCCCGCTGTGGAGATTGGGCATTCCTTCTGCCCCGTACTCTGAGTACCCCAGACACCGCTTCGGGTATTTCCAGTGATAAAACTTCAAAAACAGGTCGTTTAAAAATAATCCCGGCACATACCATCCCAAATACAAATTCCATGCCACAAGATCGGAAATCTTTGAAACCGGATGGAACGGATGGCACATGGCATAGCATGCAAGCGTAGTGAGCCGGCCCGGATCCAGTCTTTTCACGTATTTCTGCAGCTTCCTGTGATGGTCCAGCATGTCCTTTCTGTGTTTTCCGGAAATAGTAATCTCATTGGACAGTCCCCAGGTCACAATGCAGGGATGATTGTAGTTCTGAGTAATCAATTCCTTCATCTGAAACAGCGTATTTTTCTTTCCTCCCGGCATATGAGCGGAAATGTAAGGAATTTCCGCCCATACCACCATGCCGTACCGGTCGCAGAGATCATAAAAATACTGGCTGTGCTGGTAATGGGCCAGACGGATGGTATTGGCCCCCACCTCCCGGATCAGTTCCATATCCTGTTCCATCTGCTCTCTGGAAATGGCATTCCCGATTCCTTTATAGTCCTGATGCCTGGAAACGCCCCGCAGGGGATAGGATATCCCGTTCAGGAAAAATCCCCGATCCGGATCAACGGAAAATGTTCGGATGCCGCAGGCCGATGTAATCTGATCCAGCAGCTCCTCCCCCCGTTTCAGGGAAGCTGTGACCTGATACAGATACGGATCTTTCACGCCGTTCCACAGATGAGCCTGTTCCACCTTAAATACGGCTTTGGCGCCTTTGGACTGCGCCACGGTATTCCCTTCTGCATCTTTCAGGCTCAGCTCCACCGTGAGACTTTCTTCCGGTTCATCATCGGCTCCCTGACTTGGCTTTGCAGCCGCGCACGTTAGATATGTCTGGACTGTTACGATTCCGTCCGTCCCTTTCACATCCGTGCTGATTTTCATTCCGGGCCCTCCGAAATAATCCAGATCAAAATGGTTTTCTGATACAATCAGAAATTCCACCTCCCGGTAGATTCCGCCGTAAAATGTAAAATCCGCCACTTGTGGATAGACCCTCTCATTTTTGCTGTTATCCACCTCCACCCGGAGCAGATTGTTTTCTTTCAGTTTCTTCGTGACGTCTGCCCGGAATGTGGAATATCCGTTATGATGGCTGCAGACTTTTTTTCCGTTCAGCAAAACATGGGCGCTGGCATTGACGCCGTGAAACTGCAGATACACCCGTTCCCCGTCCTGGAATTTTGGCTTTGGAATTTCTTTTTCATAGACGCAGGTTCCCCGGAAATAATCATCTCCGCCGTCCTGACCGTCCTGGGCATTCCAGGTATGGGGAAGATTCACCTGCTGTTTTGTCCCCTCCGGACCGGTGAAAGTCCAGCCCTCCATCAGGCTTATGGTTTTTCTTTCCGCCATATTTACTCCCTCCTCCTTTCAAAACAAATTAAGCAATAAAAAAGGAACTTTGCAATAAAATGATTATAACAAAATTCCTTTTTTTATTTCCAGCGCTATGTCCTGAGCGGTAGTTTATGTGTCCTATCTGGCAAACTGCACCCAACTTTTCAACATTTTACCTATGAATTTGTGCATAACTGACAAATTTTCCTATTTCAGGAAATGGGGATCAGCATGGTAACAAAAAAGCATCCGTCTTCTTCCTCAATATTCAGCGCACCGTCATACTTTTTCAGATTATGCCGGATGCTTTTAAGGCCGAATCCGTGATATCCTTTATCTTTTTTCGTGGTCACCGGAATTCCCCCTTCATAGGCCAACGGCTCCTCCAGCGGATTGATGATCTGGATGGTCAGAAATTTCTTCCGGCGGTAAATCATCAGGTCAATCTGTCTCTTTTCCTGCTCTCTTAGCTGCCCTGCCGCCTCTATTGCATTATCAATGGCGTTTCCCAAAATGGTATATAAATCTACCGTATCCAGAACATCCAGACAGCTCCCGTCTGCCACACAGGAGAGGGTAATGCCCTGTTCCCGGCAGAAAAGGCTTTTCTCTGTTAAAATAATATCCAGCGTCTCATTACCTGTTTTAACGATAGCTTCATAAAGGGAAACGGACTCTTCCATCTCATCCAGATACCGGTCCGTCTGTTCCTTGGGCATATTCCGTAAGGCACGGATTTGATGTTTCAAATCGTGGGTTTTCTGGTTGATTAATGCAATGGTTTCTTTGGAAAGCTGATATTGCTCCCGTTCCTTTTTCCGCAGCAGATTCATCAGTTCAATTTCTTTGCGCATTTCACTTTTCTTGAACAGTTCATTCTGCAAATAAAGGGTTATTGCAAGCAGCAGCTGTGCCATATAGAGAATCAGCCAACGTAAATCATCCGTTCCGATTTCCAGAGAGTCAAACATAACGGCAAGGGCCTGCAGTACAATGAAATCCAAAACAGCAAGGGCAAGCTGCCGGGGGCCGATTTTCTTCTCTCCCCCGTCAGGCATATTTTTTCCGATGGTCAAAGCAGACAGGGTATCCCCAATCAGATAAATAGAAATTCCCATGATCCAGTCATGCCAGGGTTTTCCTGTTTTGGGCGTGCCCCAGAGCCGGCTGAAAATAGTCCAGACTTCACTTAGCGCCTGCCAGGTCAGAAACGCCCAGATTCCATAATAAATGGAAGCATTCCAGGTCAGACAGATTCCCTGATGGAGCAAACCCACCAGAAATAAAAATCCCAGAATTTTTATCAAAAACTCAAACTTTGACGGACTTTCCGCCCAGTTTCCGTTTACAATTCCCCAGAAAAGCAGAAACAGGGCGATTCCTGCCGCAGTGCGTCTCCTGTTTTCCACTCTGCGCTGAAGGGTATAGACATAAACGAACGCGCTTGGCAAAAATGCAAAGCCTCTGATCCACCGGCTCACCAAATCCATCAGCGTATCCCTCCCACATATTCCGCCAGGGACTGCAGAAAGGCGGCCCTGCTGCGCCTGCTGATTTCCAGCTCATATCCGCCCACCACCACTGTATTCTTTTTTACCTCAGATACATGTTTTAAGTTCACAAGATACCAGCGGTTGCATTTTGCAAAGGAAGCTGCAGGCAAGGATTCTTCCAGGCTCTGAATGGTCCCCCGGAGGGAATATTCCCCCTCGGAAGTATAATAGTGAAGAATGCGGTTCTGAACTTCCACATAATAAATCTGCGAGATATCAAGTTTCTTAATGCCGTCCGGGCAGGAAAGCAGAATTTCCCTGGATTCCCTTTTGCCAAGACGCTTAAGACACCTTGACAGCCTCATGGCAAACTGGTAATAACTCACCGGCTTGGTCACAAAGTCCAGCGCTTCCACTTCATAGCCGCGGATGGCATAGCCGGCAAGATTGGTAATAAACATCAATGCAACCTCGGTGTCTGTCTCCCGGATTCTTACTGCCGCATCCATTCCGTTGATTCCGGGCATTTCAATGTCCAAAAGAATCAAATCATAGACGGGCCGGTAATCCGCCAGCAGTTCTGTTCCGTTTGAAAAAACAGATATCTTAAATTGCATATTTTTTTCCTTCTGATATTGTTCCAGATAATTCTGAAGCTGTCTGGCACAGGGTTTTTCGTCCTCTACAATTGCTATGTGATGCATTTCGTTCTCCTTGAGCATAAAAAGACGTTTGTTTGGCTGCAGTGAACCGGTTTATTGGGTGCGGCAGCCAGGATATCACTATTTATAAAGCTTCTTTTAATAGTTTACCATGGATTTTTATAAGTAACAACTATATATCGTCCCGGTGTTTTAATTTTATTTTCCAGTGTACATAAGTGTTATTTCTGATATAATAAGGATAGAAAGACAATAGTGAATAAAAGCAATTTTTTTTTACTGGAAAGGACATACATATGAATCAAAAACAGGCTGTTCTTCTGGTTAGTTTCGGCACCAGTTATCTTAGCAGCAAGGAAAAAACCATTGACAGAATATTGGAAAGAACCAAAGAGGAGTTTCCGGATTGCGCCGTTTATCAGGCATGGAGCAGTAAAGTTATCATCAAAATTTTAAAGGAGCGAAACGGCATCGTTATCCCGACCATTGAGGAAGCGATGGCGAAGATTCTTTCAGACGGCATAAAACGGCTGATTGTGCAGCCCACTCATTTTATCAACGGCATTGAGAATGAGGCCATGGAAGAGCTTATCCTGCAGCACGCAGCTCCAGACATCAGCGTCAGCTTCGGCAATCCGCTGCTTACCAGCACCGAAGACCAGAAAGCCGTGCTTCAGGCAGTGATTCGGGAATTCTCCCGGCTTCCGGCAGATGAGGCTCTGGTGTATATGGGGCATGGAACCACCCACCATGCCAACTCCGTGTATGCCGCCCTGGATTATATGCTGAAAGATATGGACT
This sequence comes from Eubacterium sp., assembly GCA_021769425.1. Classification (GTDB taxonomy): domain Bacteria; phylum Bacillota; class Clostridia; order Lachnospirales; family Lachnospiraceae; genus Petralouisia. The sequence continues at coordinate 72,565 of JAETSX010000012.1, read as the reverse complement.
GTCCCAATTTCTTCATGGGCACGGTGGAGGCTTATCCTGACCTTAATGCTTTAATCCGCCAGGTTTCAAGGACCAACGCCCGGAAAGTCCATCTTGCGCCTTTTATGCTTGTGGCAGGAGATCATGCCAATCACGATATGGCCGGGAAACAGGAAGACTCCTGGAAATCCCAGTTTGAGGCCGCAGGGTATGAGGTGGAATGTCATCTGAAAGGCCTGGGGGAATATGAAGGGATTCAGGACATTTACCTGGAGCATTTGAGAAATGCCATAGAACAGGGAGCATAAAAGGGATTCAGGACATTTACCTGGAGCATTTGAGGAAAGCCATAGAACAGGGAGCATAAAAGGGATTCAGGACATTTACCTGGAGCATTTGAGGAAAGCCATAGAGCATAGAGCATAAAAAAGAACCCCATCGCGGAACCAAAATTCCCGATCCACATGGGGTTCTTCTTACTTTACATCATACCGGACTTTTTAATACACAAATACAGCCACGCCAAATCCCGGCAGCGGATACGCAAAGGAGAACGGCCTGTTGTCACACTCCTGCTTTTCTGCCTTATATACCAGCGGACGCTTTACGCCTTCCCCGCCGTATTTCTTATCATCACTGTTAAAAATCAGCTTATACTGCTTTTTCAGCGGCACGCCCACCCGGTAATCCTCCCGCTCCACCGGGGTAAAGTTGCAGACAAACAGCAGATTATTTTTCCCGGTCCGGCTCTTTCTTACAAAACTGTAGATACTCCGGAAATTATCATCTGCATTAATCCATTCAAAGTTATCAAAGCTGGTATCCGCCTCATACATGGCAGGGTATTTCGTATAAATATGAAGCAGATCTTTTACAAAAGTCTGAAGCTGAAGATGCTCCGGCTCTGCCAGCAGGAACCAGTCCAGTTCCCTCTCTTCGCTCCACTCCCGAAGCTGCCCGAATTCCTGTCCCATAAACAGAAGCTTTTTCCCGGGATGGCCTATCATAAAGCCGTATCCGGCCTTTAAGTTAGAAAACTTATCCTTGCCTTCTCCCGGCATTTTATTGATCATGGAGCATTTCAAATGTACCACCTCATCATGAGATAACACCAGGATGTAATTTTCACTGTGGTTATAACTCATGGCAAAGGTCATCTTGTTATGGTTGTCTTTCCTGAAATACGGATCTAACTTCATATAATCCAGGAAATCATGCATCCAGCCCATATTCCATTTATAGCTGAAATTCAGTCCGTCCTCTTCCACCGTTCCGGTTACCTTGGGCCATGCGGTAGACTCTTCTGCAATCATAACCGTTCCCGGATTTCTGCCCAGTATCAGGGTATTAATATGTTTGAAAAATTCAATCGCTTCCAGATTCTTATTGTCGCCGTATTTATTGGCTACCCACTGCCCATCCTGCTTGCCGTAATCCAGATACAGCATAGAAGCCACTGCATCCACTCTAAGGCCGTCTACATGGTAATGTTCTACCCACATCAGTGCGCTTCCAATCAGGAAATTCTTTACTTCATTCTTGGCATAGTCAAAAATCTTGGTGCCCCAGTCAGGATGCTCCCCTTTCCTGGTGTCTGCATATTCATACAGACAGCTTCCGTCAAATTCCGCAAGGCCGTGGGCGTCTCTTGGGAAATGGGCCGGTACCCAGTCCAAAATAACGCCTATGCCGTGTTTATGCAGGTAATCTACCAGATAGGCAAAATCTGCAGGAGTTCCATACCGGGAGGTAGGCGCATAATATCCTGTCACCTGATACCCCCAGGATCCGTCAAAGGGATATTCAGAAATTCCCATCAGCTCCACATGGGTGTATCCCATTTCTTTTACATATTCCGCCAGTTTTACTGCAAACTCACGATAGGTATAAAAACCTTCATCCTCTCTGCCCGGATGGCGCATCCAGGAACCGGGATGCACTTCATAGATTGCCATTGGCTGGGCATGGACATCTTTGCAGGCTTTGCGCTTTTCCATCCATTTGGCGTCTGTCCACTTAAATGCGCTGATGTCTGCCACCGCAGAAGCATTTCCCGGACGCAGTTCTGCATAATTTGCAAATGGGTCTGCTTTATAAAGTTTATCTCCCTCCGGAGTTTCAATGTAGAACTTGTACAGATCCCCTTCCTTTACTCCCGGGATAAACAGCTCATAGATCCCCATAGGCTCTAAGCGTTTCATTTCATTTGCGTCTTCTTTCCACTCATTGAACTCTCCAATTACGGAAACTTTAGCGGCATTGGGCGCCCATACTGCAAAGTATACGCCTTTTTTGCCCTTCTCTGTAGTGGGATGCGCACCTAACTTCTTATAGATGTCATAATGTGTTGCCTGTCCAAAATAGTACATGTCTAAATCTGAAAAACGTTCCATAGCTACCACTCCTGTTTTATCTTATTTTATTCTTCAAAATCTTTCTCTCTCAGATATAAATACCCTTCCGGGCTGAATTTTTTTCCTCCGAATAACTTCTTAAATCCACCTCTTTCCGCACTGCTGATGGCCATATCCACAATTTCTTTTACCTCTGTCAGCGTAGTGGCCTCATCCAGCTTTTGTATGTTGCTGATACGGTTATAAAGAGCTAATATTCCCATATCATCAATTTCACATTCCTGTTCAAAAGCATATGCTTTCGCAAATTCCACCAGCTCATCGCTGGTAAAGACAGGTATCTTAATCCGTTCTGTAAATTTCTTTGCAAAATTTGCATCCTGGCTTAAAGCCTTTTCAATCCCTTTTCTGGTATCTTCCAGAATGAACAAAAGCCCGTCGGTATCCTGATCCATCAAAAGGGCCAGCCTGGTGGCTGTTTCCTGAGAAATCTCTCCTGCCCGCTCAATGATGAGATAGCCTCCTGCAATTTTCTTAATTAGCTGGCTCAAATCTTTCTGGTTCAGAGATTCTCCTGTGATCTTTCCTACCTTCCCTTCCGGATGGCTGCCGCTCTTTTGAACGGCTTTGATAATATCAGTGGCCAGCACTGTTTTACCGCTGCCCCGGCCGCCCATAATCAGAATGTTTCCGCTGCCGGAACTGCTGTCTTTTCCTTTTCTATGTAAAGCCCCTTCCAATACCTGGCAAAGCTGCTGCTCCATTCCGGTGACCGGAACAAAATAGGAGAATATCTCCCTCTGCTCCTCGCTCAATTTCCGAACCGGCTCTTCCTCCGGCGCAATTCCTATCTCAGATACAAACAGCGTCTCTTCCGGTTCCAGTGTAACCTCGGGAATGGGAAACTCCCTGGGTATCGGCTCCGGTTCCGGAATTTGCTCCTCTTTCCGTTCCAGTTCTACTTTGGGGAGCTGATTTTTTTCTTCCCGGGAAGCCTTTGCCGCCCGAAACGCAGATTCCAGATAGCTTTCAGCGTCTTTCCTGGGAGGAGTTTCCGGCTCCTTGGGTATTTCCGGCTGCAGGGGCATCCCTGCCGGGACCTCCTGCACGGGCATTCCCGTCGAAGCCCTAGGCGCTGGCGCTCTTGCCGGAGCCTCCTGCATTCCTGCCAGCTCTTCCTGCACGGGTATTCCCGCCGAAGCCTCAGGCGCTGGCGCTCTTACCGGAGCCTCCTGCATTCCTGCCAGCTCTTCCTGCACGGGTATTCCCGCCGAAGCCTTAGGCGCTGGCGCTCTTGCCGGAACCTCCTGCACGGGCGCTCTTACCGGCTCTTTCTGTATTCCTGCCAGCTCTTCCTGCACAGGCATTCCCGCCGAAGCCCTAAGCGCTGGCGCTCTTGTTGGAGCCTCCTGCACGGGCGCTCTCACCGGCTCTTCCTGCATTCCTGCCAGCTCTTCCTGCACGGGCATTCCCGCCGGAGCCTCCTGCACGGGCATTCCCGCTGGAGCTTCCTGCTGCCTGGGCAGATTCTGTAAAGTCTTCTGCGGTTTCAGAAAACCTTGCTGTATCCCTGCTTCTTCCGAATTCTCTGGAAAATTCGGTACCTGCGGCAGAACTTTTTGGTAGTTTGCCGCACCCGACACGCTGCCAACTTCTGGCATCACTTTTTCCTTCGCTGAAATTTCCGGCAAATGTCCAGGGCCTTTTATTGCATTTTCCGGCAAAATTTCGGCTGCTTTCCCTGCACTTTCTGATAAAATTTCTGCTGCTTTTACTGCATTTTCCGGTAAAACTTCCGCTGCTCCAGCTAAACTTTCCTGCGGCAGCCTCTGTTTTTGTGCAAAATTTCTTACCGGATATCCGGCCCTGGCCAGAGCGCTTTCCGGCGGATATCCTTCTTCCAGAAAATCTTCTGGCAAATATTCCTGTTCCTGCGCCGGTTCCTCGAAAGAAACCTCTGCCTCTTCTGACAGCACGCCAGATGGATCCTGCATGTTTTCTGCAAATGCCTGCTGTCCTGGCTGAGCCATACCTGATCCCACTGCGTTAAAATAGTCCTCCGGAGGCGGTCCTGCTTCCGGCTCTGGGATATAGTCCTCCGGCAGATAGCTTTCCGGCGGCAGCCCTGCTCCCGGCTCCGCACCCTGTTCATACCCTTCCGGCTGATAACTTCCCGACGGATGTCCTACTTCCGGCTGATAATATCCCTCCGGGATCATTCTCGGATCTGCACCTTGTACATACCCTTCCGGCGACAATCCCGATTCTGTCTCCAGGGGCATTCCTGCCTCCGGCTGGTAATATCCCTCCGGGATCATTCTCGGCTCTGCACCTTGCACATACCCTTCCGGCGACTGTCCCGGTTCTGTCTCCGGGGGCATTCCTGCCTCCGGCTGATAATATCCCTCCGGGATCATTCCCGGTTCTGCACCTTGCACATACCCTTCTGGCGGCAGTTCCGGTTCCGCCTCATCGTAATATTCCTCCTCGGGCAGAAACTCTGCATCCTGCAGATAACGTTCCGCCAAAAGCTCCTGAGGCGAAACCCCTGCATTCAGCTTCGGGATAATCTGGTTCAGACGCTCCATTAACTCTTCCGCTTCCTGCAGTGCCCTGGCTTTGGCTGATTCCAGCTTCCTCTGCTGGGCAACTGCCATTGCCACCTCTGCCGCCCGTCTGGTCTTCTCCCATTCCGACAAAACATCTTCTATCCTGGGCTGGCCGCTGTTCTGCTCCTCCCACCACTCTCTGCCCGGAGCATCCATCCGAATCTGATCATCCCAATCTTCAGCCAGCAATTCCTTAAAATCCGTCTGCAGAGAACCGTCAATCTCTTCATCGGTTTCGATATGCCCATACCTTTCTTCCTCTGCTTCAACTCCAATTTCATCTTCTTGCTGAGGCATCTGCAGATAAGGGATCTCCTCCACAATTTTCTTAATATTATCCATAGTATCGGAAACCGTTTCCCTGGTGCTGGCCTCCATAATCTGCTGCATGCCCTTCGCCAGTTCTTCCTGCAAGTTCAGGGTGTTAAACCGGCTGGTATTTGCAGTGATATCCGGTATCTCCACTGTCTCATGGATGATTTCCTCAGATTCTATCGTATCTTCCGGCTGCGCTTCGAAAATCTCTCCTCTGCGCATCTTAATTTCCCGGTATTTCTCTTCCTGATATTTATTCAGAGGCTGATACAGCATCTTAAGCTCCAGCGCCCGCTCTACATACTTTCCTTCCCCAATCCACAGCACCAGTTCGTCGCATACTTCCACGCAGCGTTCACTGTTGCCCGAACGGTGATAGAGACAGGCCAGTTCAAAGGCCCATTCTTCTGTATATTCCCGTTCCTTAAATTCCTCTAAAATGGCGATCAGCTCTTCTATCGGCAGCCCTTCCAGCCGGGCAAGCTGATAACGAAGCACATATTTCAGATTATCATATGGAGCGACCTCCAGAAATTCCTCATAATATTCCTTCGCCTCTTCCAGATTCCCCATCTTCATGGAAACCAATGCAAGACGGTAAATAATGTTCCTGCCCACCGTCGCCCTGTCATATGCCATAAGAAGAATCTCACGGCTGTTTTCATACTGTTTATTTCTGTCGTATATTTCCCCAACCATACAAAGGGTTGCTGCACTCTTTACTTTTCTCCAATTAATCGTATCTGCAATCTCTGCCGCAGTACTGTAATCTTTCTCTGCCACCAAATTTTTCAACTGTTCCAGCTTCAGTTTGTATTCATATTTATCCAAACGTTTCACCTCAAAATTATATGAAAGGTATAAAACTCCCAATTATCAATCTGTACCTTATAGTCTACCATAATTCACCCTGATATGTCAAAATAATATCGCAGGCATTGTCCATTTCAGATAACGCCTGCGAAAACCTAAACTGCTATTTTCTATCTTCTTTTTTATCTTCTTTTTGGTCTTCCTTTTTCTCCTCGTTCTTTTTCAATGTTTTGTGTATTTTTACCGGCTCTTCCGGAAAACAAATCAGGGTATTGGTTTCTATATCCAGTTTCTGGGCTTTAATATAACTTCGGGTATCTCTGGGCAGCCGCTTCCGCTTCAAAATATAATCCAATATTTTCTTGATAATATAAAATATCACTGCAAAAACCGGAACGCCGATAATCATGCCCGGAATGCCGAAAATTCCGCCGAAAGTCAGTATGGCGAATACAACCCAGAATGACGACAGCCCGGTGGAATCTCCCAGAATCTTAGGCCCGATGATATTTCCGTCCACCTGCTGCAGCACCACAATAAAAATAATAAAATACAGGCCCTTGATGGGATCTGCCAGCATAATCAAAATTGCGCTGGGCACGGCCCCAAGATACGGACCAAAAAAGGGAATCACATTGGTCACCCCTACAATCACGCTCACCAGAACACTGTAAGGCATCTTCATAATGTACAGACAGATGAAACAGAGAATTCCGATAATCAGAGAATCCAGTATCTTACCGGAAATAAATCCGCCGAAGATCTCATTGCTTTTATGCACGGTATGAATCACTGCATTGGCCTTTTTTGCCGGCAGCAATGCATAAACGACCTTTTTGCTCTGACCGATAAAGGATTCCTTGCTCATCAGTACATAGATAGAAATGATAATGCCGATAATTACGTTAAACATTAATTTGACTGCAGTAATCACCCCGGTAGTAAGGCCCGTCAGAACATTTTTGGTCTGAGGCAGAAAATCCGTCTCAGCCCATTCCTCAAAAAACTCTGTTCCCTTTGTCAGCGCTGTCTCCAGGTAGCCGGAAATATTGCTGTCAGAGCTTACATAGTCATTCAGCCAGTCCATAAAACTGTTTACCTGCCTGGGCAATGTGCCAATCAGCCCATTAATGCTTCTGTACAGTTCCGGAATTACCATCTGCAGCAAAACAGCGATGATAATCAGTACAAACAGCAGCGCACCCGCCACACTGACGCCTCTTACCAGCCGCTTTGTCTTCCTTTTATTCTTTATCTTCTCCTGCATCACAGGAAGCAGATGACGTTCTTCAAAATTCACAATAGGCGTAACAAGATATGCCAGAACAAATCCAATGGTAATCGGCTGCAGAATCACTGCCAGCCGATCCAACACCTGCGCCACTCCGTGAAAACGGTAGACAAAGAAGAAAAATGAAATACTGGCTGCAATCACTAAAAAAGAAGTCAGCCCTATGGCCAGATAGGGCCTGATATTCCAGTTATTTTTTTCATTGCCTTGTTTTTTTTCCTGTTCTTCCAAAATAAAACTTCCTCTTTTCCCGCAAACCGCTGTATGCCGGGCCTGCTATCCTTTATAGTAATTAATCAGGCATCCCTTCAAAATAATGGTTCGCTCATCCTCCGTCAGTTCTCCAAGTCCCAGGGTAAATTCTTTCAACGTATTGTCTTTCACCACATAGGCGGCAATTTCCGTCTTCTTCTCCTCCACCGCCTTACGGATATCCGGAATAAAAATATAATCTCCGTTGGCAAAGGGCAGTTCCCCTTCCGGAATCAAAAATGGCAGCATACCCCAGTTAATCAGATTGGAACGGTAACGTTTGGTGGCATATTCATTGGCAATATTAGCCCAACCGCCTAATACCTTCTGACAGGAAGCGGCCTGTTCTCTGGCGGAACCGTCTCCCGGCTTCACTGCAAAAATTGTGCTTCCCACGCCCAGCATTCCGGGTTCGTTCTTCTTCCCGAATGCCTTTTCAGGAAACGCCTGATTAATTGCAGCCATTACCGGCCTAAGCTCTTCCACTGCATCAATGGGGCAGGTTCCCGCCTCCAGAGCTTTCTGCGCCTTCTGAATCTCCTTGGCGCGCCCCACGTAAGCCGGATCCTTTCTGGATAAAGTAAATTCCGCCAGTCCCAGAGGATTGGAACGGTAGGAAGATGTCTCTCCGGAGGGAATCAGTTCATCTGTGGTAGTAACTGGATCATGAATTTCAGAGACTACCTTCAGCGCCATATTTTCCGGCAGCTCGCTCATGGCCGGCCAGTCCTTGATATTGGGGCCGAACCGAACTTCCTGAGAAGGATCTGCCACACCCTTGCTGTCAAAGACGCGGTTTGCATAAATTTGGCTGTCAAAATGATATTTGGGTCTGGAATATTCCACATCCAGATCCGTAGCCGCAGTCAGATATCCCTTGTTGGCCGCTGTTGCCGCAATGGAGCGGGCATCCATCAGCGCTACCGATGCAATCTGTCCGCTCTGCAGCTTGCTTCCCTCCCGGTTGGGGAAGTTTCTGGTGGAATGACGGATGGAAAATCCATTATTGCCCGGCGTATCCCCAGCGCCGAAGCAGGGACCGCAGAATGCGGTTTTCAGCACTGCTCCTGCGGCCATCAGAGAAGCTGCCGCGCCGTTTTTCACCAGTTCCATATAAATCGGCATACTTGCCGGATATACGCTCAGGGTGAATTCATCCGCGCCGATGTTACCGCCTTTTAAAATATCCGCCGCATCACAGATATTCTCAAATCCGCCTCCGGCACATCCTGCAATAATTCCCTGATCCACATAAAGTTTTCCATTTTTAACTTTATCTTTTAAAGAAAATTCCACAGCGCCGTCTAAGCTCACCTGGGCCTTTTTCTCACAGTCATCCAGAATATCCATCAGGTTCTGGTTCAGTTCTTCGATGGTATAGGTATTGCTGGGATGGAACGGCATGGCAATCATCGGCTTCACCTGATCCAAATCCACTTCAATCATTCCGTCATAATATGCAACCTGTCCGGGATTCAGTTCTTTATAATCCTCTGTCCGTCCGTGAATCTCATAAAACTCCCGGATAACTTCGTCTGTCCGCCAGATAGAGGACAGGCAGGTGGTCTCTGTGGTCATAACGTCCACGCCGATTCTGAAATCCGCGCTTAACCCGGAAACGCCGGGTCCGACAAACTCCATCACTTTATTATTGACATAGCCATTTGCAAACACTGCGCCGATAATGGCAAGGGCCACGTCCTGGGGCCCTACGCCCCGCCTGGGCTTCCCGGTAATGTAAACTCCTACGACACCGGGCATATTGATATCATAAGTCTTATTTAACAACTGTTTTACCAATTCCGGCCCGCCTTCGCCCATTGCCATAGTGCCTAATGCGCCGTATCTGGTATGAGAGTCGGAACCCAGAATCATTCTGCCTCCGCCTGCCAGCATCTCTCTTGCATACTGGTGGATGACTGCCTGATGAGGCGGCACATAGACGCCGCCGTACTTTTTGGCACAGCTAAGTCCAAACATATGATCGTCTTCGTTAATGGTTCCGCCCACCGCACAGAGGGAATTGTGGCAGTTTGTCAGCACATAGGGAACCGGGAATTTCTCCAGCCCGGAAGCCCTGGCTGTCTGGATAATCCCTACGAAAGTAATATCATGGGAGGTCAGCTTGTCAAACTTGATTTTCAGTTTGTCCATGCTGCCTGAGGTATTGTGATCTGCCAGAATTCCATAGGCAATGGTATTTCTGGCGGCCTGTTCTCTGGTGACGGATATGCCTGTCTCTGCCTGTATCGCTGCAGCCGCCTGGCTGTTTTCCTCAATCAAAGACGTTCCATTTACCAGATAAACACCGCCGTCGTGTAATGTTATCATGTGATTTCCTCCTGTTTTCTATCAATTCATACCCTATCTAACATCAACTCTAACCCTTTTGTCAAATAAATTCTTTGATTTTCCGGTGCAGAAGCTTCATCTCCACCGGTTTCGTCAGATATTCGTTCATTCCAATCTTTTTGGCATGCTGGCTGTCCCCCGGGGACACATTAGCCGTCAGAGCCATAATGGGCACAGTCCCGGCATCCGCCCGATCCAGCGCACGTATTTCTCTGGTCGCAGTCAGCCCGTCCATCACAGGCATACGGATGTCCATCAACACCAGCTGATACCATCCCGGCTGGGAATTTTTAAACTTCTCCACTGCAATCAACCCGTTCTCCGCTGCATCCACTTCCAGATTCCAGCTCTCTAAAAACGTCTGGACGATTTCCAGATTAATCTCATTGTCTTCCACTACCAGCACCCGCTGCCCCTGGAATACTTCTGAGAAGTCATATTCCTCTTCCTGAACCTCTTTTTTCCTGTCCTCTTCTAACAGTTTAAAGGGCAGTTCCACCACAAAGGTGGTTCCCTTCTTCCGCTTGCTTTCAAAATGGATGGTTCCGCCCATAAGCTGAACCAGGCTTCTGGTAATGGGAAGCCCCAGACCGCTGCCTTCAAATACCCGTCCTTCCGTGGCGCACTCCTGCTCAAAGGGTTCAAACAGCACTTTCTGGAATTCTTCACTCATACCAATCCCGTTATCTGCAACAGTAAGTTTAAGCAGAACCTCATCCCCCTTGCCCGAGATCTGTTCCGCCTTCAGGGAAATATTCCCTCCTTCCAATGTATATAAAATGGCATTGCTTAAAAGATTAAAAAGAATCTGATTCAGGCGCAGAGCATCTCCTAAATAGGCATCCGCCACATTCTCATGCACAAAAATCTCCAGCTTCTGCTGCTTTTCTTCTGTCTGAAGAGCAAACATTTCTTTCAGTTCCTGTATCAGTTCCCGAAAATGGAATTTCTTTTCCGCAATTGCAAGCTTCCCGCTTTCCAATTTGGACATATCCAGAATATCGTTGATTTTAGACAACAGAAAACGTGTTGAAAGTCCCACCTTCTCCAGACAGTCCCGCACCTTTTCCGGATTTCTCAGATTCGTGGAAGCAATATTTGACATTCCCATAATGGCATTGATGGGTGTACGGATATCGTGGGACATCCGGGATATAAAGTCCGTTTTGGCCCGGTTTGCCCGCTTTGCAGCTTCCAGCGCTGTCTTCATCTGTTCTTCCATCTTCTTGCGTTCATCAATATTCCGGCTCAGGGAAATCTGCATCACATCATCATTGTAGGGATTCTCAACACGGATCACATGGGTGTCTGTCCAGTGATAGTTTCCGTCGTCCCCCATCTGCCTGTGAGTCATATACCTGGAATTCTCTCCTGATGCATACAATTCCAACAGACTGCTCCTGCTGAATTTTTCCAGAAAAGTCTCCCTGTAATCCGGATGCATACTCATTGCACCGGCGGCAACCAAATCATCAAATTTACCGGAAATCGGCGCACAATGACTGTCAAAACCGGCATATTCCATTATAAAATATGTGTTTTTCGTCAAGTTAACAGAATTTACCATTGTATATATCTGAGAGAGCGCAACTTGCATCTGCATCCGTCTCAGTTCCGTTCCCTGATCCACTTTTTCTATCGTATGGCTGCAGACAGACACTACATGGGCCGGAATCCTATCCTCCCACAGTACCTCCGCAGCGCTGATATCCACAAATTTTCCAAAGGGCATATCGTAGCTGGTAATGGTACGGCTCTCTTTTCCCTCCATGCTGCAGGCAGGACAATGTTTGTGATCGCATTTCCATACCTCGTCACAGATATCTCCCGGTTTAATGGAATGCTTAATCTTTTTCACCCGCTCATTTACATACAGTATCTCATGGCTTCCCTGAGCAGTAACGAAAATAGAAATTCCTGTAATACTATCCAGCACACGTTCTAACTGGCTTTTTTTTCTCATAATCCCACCATTCCTCTCAAAATGCGGAAATTCAAACCGCATTCTGCGCTGTTTGTTACCTGAAAATAAAGATACTCTTATTATAGAGCCTTTTGTTCGTTACTGCAATATAAATTTCCCTTTTTCCCGATCCAGTTCTTCGCAAAACCAAAACGTCAGATACCTTCGCTGTTGGATGCGCCCGACAGTTTATATAGTTCCGGCTCCTGAGGGAAACAGATTGTGACCTTAAACAGATCTCCGTCCAGATAAATTTCAAAGGTCCCATTCATCAGGGCAGTAAGGCTTTTGGCAATGGAAAGCCCAAGGCCGCTGCCTTCTGTGCTCCTGGAAATGTCTCCCCGGATAAACCGCTCTGTCAGTTCTTCCGCCTGTATATTCAGAGGGTTTTCAGAAATATTTTTAATGGAAAACCTGACCTGGTTCCCGTCTGCTTCCATGTCCACATAGACGCGGGTATATTCCATGGCGTATTTCGCCACATTGCTGTAAACATTTTCCAATACCCGCCAAATCCGCCTGCCGTCTGCCAGAATAACCACCGCATCCCGGGGCAGCTTATTGACCACTGTAAGGTTTCTGGCCTCAAATCTCTCGTCAAACTCTCCCTCCGTCTGGTGCACCAGTTCCACCAGATTAATCCGTTCCATTTCCAGCTTGATATTTCCTGAACTGACCTTAGACGCCTCCACCAGATCTTCCGTCAGCTGTTTTAACCTCTGGGATTTGCTGTCCAGCACCGCAATGTACCCCTGCACCCGCTCATTCTGCAAATCCTCTCTTTTCAGCAAATCCACATAATTGATAATGGAAGTCAGCGGCGTCTTAATGTCATGGGAAACATTGGTAATCAAATCCGTCTTCAGATGTTCATTCCTCACACTGTCATCCACTGCATGAAACAGGCCGTCTCCGATGGTGTTCACCGCCTCTGCCACACATTTATTATCACCGCTTAATTCCTCCGGGGCAATTTTATATTCCAAATCTCCTCCGGAAATCCTGCGGATGCCCTCAATGACTTTATTGCGCTGAACGCCTTCCCGGATAATCAGCACCGCTTCCACGCAGGAAAGCAGTATAAACGCCGCTGTAATCAGTATCGTAACGTTTTCATCATAAAGATTACCCAACAGCTCGGACAAAAGCCCAAAGCAGATCAGCAAATGGATTCCGAACAAAATCAGCATTTTGGATGAGGATTTTCTGGTAATAAACAGCAGTCCGATCCCCCGCACAAACCATCGAAGCATACTCCGCTTCCACAAAATTCCAGCACGAATCCGCCGTACAAAGCTGAGATAAAAAATCAAAAAAACCGCCGCGCTGAAAAAAGAAACAATTCCGGACACCACCATAAGGCCTGCCAGTTCTTCGCTGCTGAACTGATAAAAAATCCACCCAAACAGCAAAAAACAAAAAATTCCTGCCAGAACTACCAGAACATACAAAATCTCCGTTGGAAGGCGATCAAAGAGATTCAGATACACTCTCTCGTCTCCGTCTCTTCTGCCTGCCGCCATACTGAGATAAATCAGACAGACCAGACAGACCAAAATACTGATTACCGTTCCCATTAAACTGATAAAAATCCAGGGCCGCATCCCGGTAAACTCTTCTTTTGCCTTTTTAAACCCATCTTCGTTAGGATATGATGTATCGACACAGACGAAAAGCACATTTCCCTTTCCTCCGTATTTTGGTTCCAGGGAACTGTAAAAAACATCCTCCATCCCTTTGACATTTGTCTCCAGCCGAATGTCATTTTCCCGATAGTACACATATTTTCCTTTTTCTGCCCCAAATTCGGCAAACCCCATATTCAGCGGCTCCCTGATATTGGTATAGATAGTGTCTTCGCTTCCCCGGCTGATCCAATAGGAAATATTTGTTCCGCCTTCCGAGAGATTATACAGATTCAGACACCTTTTATACTGATTGATTTCCCCGCCGATATTCGTAAGCGTATATTCCAGCGCAGCATACGCATTGCACATCCGGTTCATGGAACACTCGCCTTTCATGAAGCTTTCCCAGATTCCCCTGCCTCCTACCGGCAGATAATCTTCCTCTATGAATTCATAATTCGCAACAATGTTCATGTTGATCATATCCATACTTTTCAATAGAAGAATCAGTTCCTCTGCGTCTAAATCATATAATTTGCCGTTTCGGACTTTTCGGATAATTTGTTCCAGTTTTTCTTCTTCCGCTTCGTCATCTTCCTCTGCAGAATCTGTTTCCTGTGAATCCTCTGCACTTATGTCTTCTTCTGACGTTACTTCAGCGGAATCTGCGGCGGGTTCTTCCGAAAGCTCCTGTTCCGAACTGACGGTTGCCTCTGAATATCCTTCTCCCTCCTGGATTCCCACAATGCTGTAAGAACCGCCGTAATAGTGCTCTACATTCTGTACGATAATTTCCTGCAGCTCTGTGGTCATTTCTTCCAGGGAAGATATTGTCTTTTCCCCGCTCAAAATAGAAATGCCGTCCTTGTACACATTCTGCTTTAAGTGGATTCCCTGGTCTATGGTATACTCTGACGCAAAATCATAAGACGCCTTCTGGTAATCCCGCGACCACTCGGACAAATCTCCCAGATAATACCGCAGGCGGTTTTCATCCTTGTTTTTTCCCGGCCGGCCGGTGATTTCCTGATGATTGTAATAACTCCAGATCGCCACTTCTTTTTCCGTATCATAGCTTCCGTCCGTTTCAAATTTTTTCCTTAAATCAATAAAATTTAAAATTTCCTCAACCGAACTCTGGAATTTTGAAGAGAAATAACTGGAAGATTCGAAGGATGTATTTTTCAAATCCCCAAAATCCAGGATATCTTTTTGAAACAGCACAGCCAGCATAATCACAGACAGCACCAGTGCCACGAAAAACACAAGCTGCGCCACAACTGCAATAATTTTCAGGCCGGCAGAATATCGAGTCTTCGCCACTTTACCACCGCTTTCATTTCTTTACATTATTTCGATTTTTCTATTTTATAGCCTACGCCCCAGACTACTTTCAGATACCTGGGCTCTTTGGGATTGATTTCTATTTTCTCCCTGATATGGCGGATATGTACGGCTACTGTATTGTCCGCACCGATGGCGTCCTCGTTCCATATACTCTCATATATTTGGTTAATAGAAAAAACTTTTCCCTGATTTTTCACCAGCAGCAGCAGAATATTGTACTCAATGGGCGTAAGCTTGACCAAAGCGTCGTCCACTGTGACTTCTTTCAAATCATCATTGATTATCAATCCGCCCACCTGATACACCCGTTTGCTGCTTTCTGCCGCATTGCCAAGCTGGGTGTAGCGGCGAAGCTGGGACTTAACCCTTGCCACCAGTTCCAGCGGATTGAACGGCTTTGTCACATAATCGTCCGCCCCGATATTCAGCCCCAGAATCTTGTCCGCATCCTCGGATTTGGCGGACAAAATGATTATGGGAATGCTGCTTTCTTCCCGGATCTTCAATGTGGCGCGGATACCGTCTAACTTGGGCATCATCACATCAATAATCAGAAGGTGCACTTCATTTTCTTTCAGAACCTGCAATGCCTGTTCCCCATCGTAGGCTTTTAATATGCGATAGCCCTCCTGCTGCAGATAAATCTCAATTGCGTCCACAATTTCCCTGTCATCATCACAAACCAGAATACTTTTCATTTCCTTCACCTCATTTTATCGTTGGAATTACCGCTTTTTCATTATAACCTGAGGAAGGTCAGATGGCAATATTCCAGATAAATGATAAAATGCATCCGGAGCTTTCACAGTTAGTGTTCACTCCTGGGCCGTGCACCACCCGGGCGTTATTTGGATAATTACAGTATAGCAACTGAATGTTAAGTTATGCGGGGGAAATTTATTAAGATTTTTTGAAATTGAGAAATACAGGATTGCCCTGTTTGTGTACAAAAGGGCAATCCTGTATTTTCCTCCGTATTCTATTACTCAAGCAGTTACATATAAAAAGTCTGCCGCAGTTCAAATGTCATATTCGGTTTCTATTCAGATTCCTTTTCCCCGATCAGGACTCTCTTTCCTTCAAAGGCAACCACTTTCCGATAGCCGCTGGCAAGCAGAAGGCTAAAGACTGCATGCTCATTTACAAAGGGAATGTAAAGGCAGTTCAGGAACAAGCCCCAAAGACTAAAAATCCTGAAATATCCTCAAAAAGTGTCATAATTTTCCTTTTTTAATTGTCATAATATTTGGAGTATAAATTCAAATAGATTTTTCAGCAGATGCTGAAAAGGTTATAAAGGGGGCCATCGGAAAATGAAATTTACACACAATATATGGTTGTGATACCGAATGAATCACAACTATATATTGTGGAAATCCGCTGCTTTCCGATGGTCCCTTCTTTAGACTTTATTAGAATCTGACTTTAACCTGCAATTCCTTTCTGAACCTCATTGATATTTTTAAGAAATATTTTTCAAACACACGCTGACAGCTTCTCACTGCTTTCTCCCAAAATGAAACCGTTTTTCCTTCTTCTCAGGCGCAGGATTTTCTTCCCCTTCCTTCCATTTAAAGTACTCAGCATCCAAATCCACGTGGATTTCCGGCGGAAGCTTGGGAATTTCCGCTGTTTCCATGGATAATTCCGGCCTGGAAGAGAAAGTCGGATCTCCTGCTTTTGAAGCATTCTCTATTTCCCTAATCTCAGATTCCACCATGGCTGCCAGACCTGCACCGGCTTTTGCCAGAATATCATCCAGGCCCTTCTCCCTCTCTGCCATTGTAGTTTCTTTTTTGCCGGTTCTGTCCCCATCCAGGGACATATCCTCAATTTTCATCTCATTTCCCCGGTTTCTTTTGGCCCTGCGGCGCAGATTTTCCGCAAACTCTTTTCCGGTGATATGAGCCAGGCTGTCCGCTGCGTCCGACTGGTTTTCTTCGTTCTGTTGATCTGATTCATAGCTTTTGCCGGTGCGTTCAAAATAGGCCTGGTTAATTTTAATTTCCGGTTTCACGGCAGAGTAAGATTTGCCTTCGTTCTGGATTCGTTTTTCCTTCCGGCCCTCCAGCTCCATCTGCCGTTCTTTTTCCCGCTGGCGGTTCACCTCTTCAATCAACTTCACATATTTGTCCGTATCGGCAAAATCCCGAAGCTGGCCTGTCAATTCCAACTGGTTGCGTCTGACCCGATCCCGCTGTTCTTCTATCTCCGTATTCATCTTGCGGAAAATACTCTGAACCGCCTGGTTCGCATCATCCATAATATAGCAGATCCGGTTGATGGCGTCATCCGTATACATGATAGAAGCCGCATAAATGTCGTCTGCATGCCTGCTTGCTTTCTGAAGGATTTCCTCTCCCCGCTTCTCACAGCGGCGTTCCGCTATCTCATGTTTTCTTGTGGTAAGTTCATACTGATCCATGGCCTCATAGATGGCAAGATTCAGTTGTTCCAATAATTCAAAAACAATCTGCTTTTCCACAATAATCTTCGTGCCGCTTCCCTCATAAGGCTCGCTTTTGGAAAACAGCAGATGTATGCTTTTTAAAATGCGCTCTATTTTGTCCTGTACGCTCATATTCCATCCCCTGTTCTGCTGAAATTATCTGAAACTTAGGATCCTTATACCCAAAAGCCCATGAATATGCTCCCGAATATAAAACCTTGTATTCTTTGAAAATTTTGAGGACATACCTTTGTCAATTTTACCAGAATTGCCTTATAGTTGCAAGGAAAAATCCGGTGGGTTTCTCATTGCCTGGATGCTGCTGATGTTATCTCAGGCGGATGAGAGCATCCATCTGTTTTTCTCAGAGCCTATGGTGCGGGAAAATATTGCCTTCATCCTGGGATTTTTAGGACTTATGCTGCTGCTCCCCGTTTTTATTGCCGGTTATCAGTTTCTGGTGTGGAAGAAAACCTGGATTTATCTGGAGGAGCAGACCCTGGTCATTGAACGAAATACCCTCCGCCGGAAAAAGAATACTTATAACCCTGCACATATCTCTAATATCAATACGGAACAAAACCTGTTTGAACTGATGATTCACTACGGTTTTTTCCGAAAACAGGACTACACGATCCCCATAAACCGTATCCATGCACTGCGAATTTTGGAGCCTCCCATCGCACGGCTCACCGGACGCTGTGAGGTTCAATTAGTCTGCATTGGCGTGGGCGATTCCAAAGAGGAATTGACCCAACTGTCCCTTTGCCGGAAAAAAACCGCCCTTCCTCCTTATTTACAGGAACTTTTACCGGAATTTTCTTCGTCCCTACTATATCATATGCAAAGGCCGTCCAAACATGCCGGCAAAATTTATTTCTGTTCCTGCCTGTTCTGGCTTTTGCTGTGCAGCCTGCTTCCCTGCGGGGCAGTATCCGGCTTTCATCTGCCCAAAAAAATTGTCCCCTATGGACACATTCAGCATTTACAGTGGAAACAAAATCCCGTATCCAGACATTATCATCTGTTTCACGGTTCGGTTTTTATTCTGGCCTCTGCGTTAAATCGGGAAATTGCAATTCCTTATATTACAGAACGGGAAAAAGATTTGCTGACAAAAAAGCTATTGCTCCGGCGATAAAACATCGACAGATTTTATGCCGAATAAAAAGGGGCCGTCGATAAATGGATCTTTCCCGCAAGATATTGCGGAGAACCTTTCCTTTCAAAACGGCCTCTTTTATCTGTAATTTAAAAACGGAAATCCCTCTGCCCATTATGAATATTTGCCAGATAATCAATGACTTTCTCTTTTACTTTGGGATTGGTAATCACATCCAGCTCTTTTTCAATCAGTTTATCCCCGATTTCCCTGGTTTTTGGTGAAGCATAATCTTCTAAATATTCTTTTAGGGTCATTAGGGCATTGGGATGGCAGCAATTGACAATCTGACCGCTTTTTAACAGCGTCATAAAACGATCCCCGGTTCTTCCCTCCCGATAGCATGCCGTACAGAAACTGGGTACATAATCCATTTCCATCAGCCATCTGACCACCTCATCCAGCGTACGGTTATCGCTGACGTCAAACTGCGCCGAATTTTCTTCCTCCGGTTCCGGCTTTGCGTAACCTCCCACACTGGTTCTGGAAGCTCCGCTGATCTGGGAAATTCCAAGGCGCAGCGCTTTTTCTCTGCATGCCTTGCTTTCTCTGGTGGATACTATCATTCCTGTATATGGAACGGCAATCCGGATACACGCCACGATTTTTTCAAAAATGTCATCGGAAATGCCATTGTCAAACACATCCGGATCAATGTCGTCCGCCCGCCGCAGCCTGGGAACGCTGATGGTATGGGGACCTACGCCTTTGTAAGCTTCCAAATGCTCTGCATGCATCAGAATTCCGGTAAAATCATAACGGTAATTGTTCAGCCCAAATAAAACTCCCAGGCCCACGTCATCAATTCCGCCTTCCATGGCCCGATCCATAGCTTCGGTATGGTAAACATAATCATGCTTTGGCCCTGTGGGATGCAGTTTCTCATATGATTCTTTATTGTAGGTTTCCTGGAACAAAATGTAAGTGCCGATTCCCGCCTCTTTTAATTTCCGGTAATTTTCCACTGTAGTTGCGGCAATGTTTACATTTACCCGGCGGATTGCCCCATTCTTGTGCTTAATGCCGTAAATGGTATGAATGCATTCCAGAATATACTCAATGGGATTGTTGATCGGATCTTCCCCTGCCTCCAGCGCAAGCCTTTTGTGACCCATATCCTGCAGGGCCATGACCTCTTTTACAATCTCTTCCTGGGTGAGTTTTTTCCTGGCAATATGTTTGTTTTTCAGATGATAAGGGCAGTATTCACAGCCGTTTATGCAGTAGTTAGACAGATAAAGCGGCGCAAACATCACAATGCGGTTGCCGTAAAAATCCTTTTTAATCTGCTGGGCAAGAGCATAAATTTGCTGATTGATGTCCGCAAGCTCACAGTCCAGTAACACGGCGGCTTCCCGATGGGAAAGTCCTTTCCGAAGTTTTGCTTTTTCCAGAATCTGTTCCAGCAGCTCTCTGTTATTTTTGTTTTTCTCTGCATAAGCCAGCGTTTCCTGAATCTCTTCATGGCTGATAAATTCTTCTGCTTTCGGTGACATTACGTTATACATAATTTTCCTCCTTATAATCGCCCCGGTCTGTGACCAGTTCATATCCAATCTGCTCCATTCTCCGGGTCAGGCAGGCCCGGCATTCCGCCGCCTCGTCCCCGGTACAGATTTTATTGTCATACAGTTCATATTTTTTCCGCACGGAAACAGGGGACAGGTTAGGCATAACCACGTTGGCCCCCGCCAGGATCCCTTTCTCCCGCCCTTGCGGCTCGATGGTTCCCAATGCAGTGGTGGCCGGCAGCAGCAGCTTCGGCAGCATGACCCGAAGAAGCCCTATCAAAAACAGCGTCAGTTCCAGGCTTCCGGCGGCTTCCCCGGCGAATGGGGTATCGTGATGGGGCACAAAGGGCCCGATTCCGACCATATGCGGCTTAAGTTCACGGATAAACATCATATCTTCTGCTAACTGCGCCGGTGTCTGCCCGGGGCTTCCCACCATAAATCCGGTGCCCGTCTGATAACCGATTTCTTTCAACTGATACAGGCATTTTTTCCGATGCTCCAAAGACAGCTCCGGCGGATGCAGCTTCCGATAATGTTCTTCGTCTGCCGTTTCATGACGGAGAAGATAACGGTCTGCCCCTGCCTGGAAGAAGCCGAGATAGCTCTCGTAGGAACGCTCTCCTATGGACAGGGTAACGGCACAGTCCGGATAATTCTCTTTTATTCTCCGGATTACCTCTTCCAGTTTCTTCTGCGAAAAGGCTCCGTCCTCGCCGCCCTGCAGCACAAAGGTCCGAAATCCAAGATCATATCCTGTCCGGCAGCATTCCATAATCTGCTCTTCGGTCAGCCGATAACGCTGAGCGTTTCCATTGCTTCTGCGGATGCCGCAGTATCTGCAGTCATTTTTACAATAGTTGGTAAATTCGATTAATCCTCTGGTGTAAATTTTATTTCCGTAATACTTATGCTGCCATTTTCTGGCTTTTTGAAACAGATACTCTGCCGCATCAGGGCTGCGGCCCTCTAACAGGGCAATCCATTCTTCTCTGGAGAGCCGGGATTCGGCTTCCAGTTTGTCGATTAATTGTTTTGTTTGCTTCATAAGTCCTCCTGGGCTCTCGCACGAGTACCCTCGCTTCGTTTGGGCAGACTCTGCGCATAATATTATAGGAAAGTCATAAACTTTAGCGTTTCACTATAACAAGGTCTTTCCCATGATATAAAAAGCCCCTGCGCCAAAAGGCGCAGGGGCAGAATATTCCCGCAAAAATTTTGCTTGCAGGCTGCACCGTTCCCTTCAGGCTATCCTTGTGGTCTGGTTTGCTTACATATTTCCCTTTCACACTGTCTATAATACTTCTGCCTGTGCGGTTGGAAAACTATTTTCAGTACGCAGACAGTTCCCGGCATTTTGAGCCGCTGTTTCTTGAACAATTTTCCAGCGGCAGAGGCGGGATTATCTTAAGGTTTGCAGTCAGAAATTTCTTCCTGCTCACCTTCTCTGAATTTCCGTCCGTATTTCAATATCAATCTTTTACTCCGTCAAATATTTTCCTTTCTACGCCTTTTCTTTTTCCTCCACCGCACAATCACAAAAATCACTAATACAAGAATAATGACCAGTCCTGCACCAATGGCGAAAACGGCAGCTGCTATCCGGTTTGGGTTTTTCAGGACAGCCCCCAAACTGCTGTCGGCTTCTACTACTTTACGGCCATGAGTTGTGCTGTAATATTCAGGAATCTCCGGCTCTTTCGCCTCTGTTTTTTCCTCAAAGGAATCCAGGTATCTTGCCACACATTCCCAGGCTTTCAATTCTTTCCCGTTGACATAGATAGTATGTTCCTCCAGCTGCTCCACAGGAATCTCATTTCCCTGGGCATCTTTGGGCACAATGGATAGAATGCCGTAGGACTGCTCCGTCACTGCGCCCAACATCTGTCCGCTGTAGAGATCCGCAACCAGACGGTAAAGTTTGTCATCCTCTAATTCCTCCGCCGATCCATCCATATCCTGAAATTCCACATCCGTTACTTTGTTCAGTATCATTCGGCTGGGATTGATTTTATAGGACAGGCCGCTGACATATAACTGGGCAGTTGACATCAGCGGCGAAATGGATGCATCCACCTCCGCCATGGTTTTCAGCTCTTTTCCGGTAAAATATGCGCTTACCAGAGGATATCCCGGCACGCCGTCCGGTCCGATTCCCAGAGAGAGAACCTGGAATGCGTCTGCCACAGTAATGTCGTTATTCTTATGAAACGTGTCGCGGATACAGCCGCTGGGCACTACCGCCACCATAACCGGATTCTCATCGCCGGTGTCACTGCTGTTCACAACATAACGGTAGGAATCTGCCAAAAGATTTCCCAAAGGCTCCTCCTGCAAAATCTCTCCAAGCCCGTTTATTTTGGTAAACTCCCAGGGATTATGGGCCAACACCTGATCTTTGGTAAATCCAAACCGGGACAGATAGTCAGAATCAATGGTTTTGCCCAGCTCCTGGATTTTTTCTGCCGCCTCTTTGTCTTCCGGATAGTTTTCGTCCATCAAGGTTAACTCATAGTCCGCAAGGCTCCAGCGGCCGTCCTCCTTCTGAACCATCTTCAGGGAACCCACCCTGGCTCCATATTCCCCCGTGGATACAATCGCTGTATCGCCGTGGACAATGGGCTCTTCCAAAATGCTGTGAGTATGGCCGCTTACAATCAAATCCAATGCCGGCGCTCCCTTGGCCAGCAATTCATCTTCGGATTTCTTCTCATCCTCCCAGGTTCCGCTGTGGGACACACAAACAATCATGTCCGCGGCTTCCTGTTTCTGAATTTCCTCCACTGTTTCTCTTACTGCTTCCACCGGATCCCGAAAAGACAGGGCGCAGGTAGGCGCACATGCCAGGGAATCTTTGCCGAACACGCCGATAACAGCGATTTTTACGCCGCCTTTTTCCACCATGATGTAGGGTTTCACACCGTACATTTCAAATGCTTCCTGCAGTATGGCTCCTTCTTCTGCCTTCTCACTTTTTAACGTTGCTTCCCAGTCTATGTTGCAGACTACCAGAGGCGGAACTTCATCCCCACTGTCTCTTGCCGCCTGAAGCATATCTGCCAGACCCTTGCTTCGGTAATCAAATTCATGATTTCCAAACGTGGAGGCGTCTGCGCCCAGAGCTCCCAGCATCCGAAGTTCGGCCGCCTGTGAAGCATATACCGTCTGATACAGCGTTCCCATGGAAAAGTCTCCACCGTCTAAGTACAGAAGATTCTCATCCTCCCGCCGCTGCTTTGTCAAATAAGTCATAATCCGGGCAAATCCGCCCACCTGCTGTTCTTCTCCATCTTCTTCCAGATAAAAAGGCTCCAGATGAGAATGAAGATCATGGGTAAAAACCACTTTCACTTCCTTAGATTCTTTGGATTCTTTGGCAAATGCAGCGCTTTCCGAAACAACCATTCCCATCAGGCAAAGCAGCAGCAGCTTCCATACTCTCTTCACTATATTCATAAATGTTCTTTCCTTAAATCTCAATCAGTTCATATTCCTGGCTGCCGATTCCGATTTTCTCCGCATGCTCCACGCAGGACTTCCAGTTGGTGTCCGGATGGGTAATATGGAAATGATCGTGTTCTTTATCATGATCATGTTCTTTATTTTCCTGCAAAATACTTCCGGCAACCACCGGCTGACGATTGCAGGCGTCTGCGCAGGCAACATCCAGCGCCACCGGATCAAAGGACGCAAACATTCCCACATTGGGAATAATGGGAATATCATTCTCCGGATGGCAGTCACAGTTGGGAGACACATCACAGACAATGGAAATATGGAAATGAGGCCGGTTCTGAATCACAGCTTTGCTGTATTCCGCCATCTTATAATTCAGCACATCATTGGAATCTCCGAAGCTTGGCTCAACTGCATCTCTGGGACAAATGCCGATGCAGCGTCCGCATCCCACACAATTGTCATGATTAATAGAAGCTTTTTTGTCTGTCACGGTAATTCCTGTATGGGCACAGACCCTGGTACACATGCCGCAGCCCACACATTTCTCCTGGTTTACATTGGGCTTTCCTTCGCTGTGCATCTCCATCTTGCCTGCACGGGAACCACAGCCCATGCCAATGTTTTTCAGCGCTCCGCCAAAGCCCGTCATTTCATGTCCCTTAAAGTGGTTCAGGGAAATAAAAATATCAGCGTCCATAACGGCGCGGCCGATCTTGGCCTCCTTCACATATTCACCGTCCACCGGGACAAGCTCTTCGTCCATTCCCTTCAGCCCGTCTCCAATGATTACGTGGCAGCCTGTAGACAGGGGGGAAAATCCGTTCTCATAAGCAGTATCCAGATGATCCAGGGCATTTTTCCTGCTGCCTACATAAAGAGTGTTGCAGTCTGTTAAAAATGCTTTTCCTCCCAGCTCCTTCACAATATCCACTACTACCTTGGCATAGTTGGGACGCAGAAAGGCCAGATTCCCCAGCTCCCCAAAATGCATTTTAATGGCTGCATACTTATCCGTAAAATCAATGTTCCGTATTCCGGCTGTAAAAATCAGGCGCCTTAATTTGTCCGGAATATTTTCCGTATATGAAGTTTTAAATGTTGTAAAATATACTTTTGACTTATCCATAAAAATCACTCATTCCTTTCGTTTCACTTAGGCACAAATAGTAATGAAAATCTTTTTCACACTAACTGCTCCTCCTTGATTTGTATTTAAAGTACATTATAACATTGCCGCCTCTTTTTTTGCAAGAAAATATCGAAAACCTTTCATAAAATATGATGTATGATCTGTTACTTTTTTCCCTGATATTTTTTTTACTTTTTCTTCATAATTTCTTTTGAATTCTTTATCTTTCTTTTAGAAATTGTCCACAATTTGCACACATTTATGTCCTATACTCATTATATCAAATGAAGTTGATAGCACAAACAAGCGCGCACCGTTATTGACTTCGACCAACAATAACTTAACTTTTTTCGGAAAGTTATTTTACATATATTGGTGCCACCGCCCAAGATGTGGCACCCCATGAAACATTTCATAAATTTACTCCCCCAAAAAGGGTTGCCAAACGGCAACCCTTTCCTTCCATTCTGGAACACATTGTATGCTCCCATAAACATTCCCGAACAATATCGAATCTCAATCTCAGGCTGTTGTTTTATTAAGCTCCTGAAAATTCCACCTGAAAATATACTGCACGGCAAAAAGATTTGCCGTGCAGTTGCGCCAGCCCCACAGCGCAAAGCCCCGGACTGAACTGCCACCCAATCGGCTCACAGATTTTCACATCGGTAAGTAATCTTTCCGTCAATCAGCACATAGCAAATCTTTGTATCAGAAATCATAGGATCGCCGTCTGCAATTACAAAATCTCCGTCTTTTCCAGTTTCCAAGGAGCCTACCCGATCAGCCACGCCAATGTGCTTTGCGGCATTAATGGTAATTGACTTTAACGCATCAAATGGATCCATGCCGGATTTCACAGCAAGTCCGGCGCACAGGGCAAGATACTGCTGTGGAATCACCGGAGAGTCTGTGATAATGGACACCTGGCATCCTGCCTTTGCCAAATCCCCCGGAGTTGCAAAGCTCTTATTCTTCAGCTCAAATTTCGACGCATAGGTCAGAGTTGGCCCAACTGCCACCGGATACCCCTCCTTTGCCAGCTCCTCCGCAATCAGGGACCCATCAGTACAGTGATCAAGAGCCAGTCCAACGCCGAATTCCCTGGCAATGCGTATGGCAGTAAAAATATCATTTGCCTGATGCACATGGGCCTTTAGGGGCAGTTCCCCCTGAATGACGGGGATCAGCGCTTCCAGGCTGGGATCATACGGAGGCTGCTTTAAAATATCATCTCCGGCCGCCTCTTTTCTGGCAAGATACTCCTGTGTCCTCCGAAGCATAATCCGCAGTTTCGAAGCCGTGGTCATCCGGGAATAAATTTCTTTGTCTTTATAGCAGAACTTGGGGTTTTCACCGAAAGCGCATTTCATGGCGGCTTTTTCCCGGATCACCATGTCGTCAATCCGTTTTCCCGCTGTTTTATAAACTGTAAAGGTTCCGCCCAGCACATTAGAACTTCCCGGTCCGGCCGCCACACAGGTTACTCCTCCCTCCATGGCCTGACGAATGCTTTCATCCTGGGGATTCAGTCCGTCAACGGCAGACAGTTCCGGCGTCAGGGCATTTGTCATTTCATTATAATCCGCTCCCTCAAATCCGATGGCATAACCGTCCAGTCCCAGGTGGCAGTGGGCTTCCACAAAACCAGGATACACCTGCAGACCAGATGCATCCAATACCTGCGCTTCTCCAAAATCCTTTTCCTCCAGGTCCATGCGGCCCGTCGCACGGCAGGCTGAGCATGATGGGGGGTACTATGAAAGCCCCTGGCTTCCATAGCATGGATGGCCATGCGGCCCGTCGCACGGCAGGCTGAGCATGATGGGGGTACTATGAAAGCCCCTGGCTTCCATAGCATGGATGGCCATGCGGCCCGTCGCACGGCAGGCTGAGCATGATGAGAGTTTACTATGAATATTATACCAAATTTCCTGCATTTTTATTTCTGTCTTTCAATCAGATCTGCAAAACATTTTGCACCTGCCCATTTCAGACAATTCTATCTTCCGCACGCTCCAGCCTGATAGCCCAATTCTTTCAGCATTTCCAAATCTTTCTGAATCGTAATCCCCGCCGTTGTCAGCATATCGCCGGTAATGGCCGCATTGGCTCCGGACTGAAAGCATCTTCGACCCTGATCCTCCATCAGGCCTCTGCCTCCCGCCAGCCGGATAAAGGCTTCCGGCAGAATAAATCGGAAAACAGCTACAATCCGGCACATTTCCTCTTCTGTCAGCCTGGGATTGTTCTCATAAGGCGTTCCAGGGATGGGATTGAGCATATTCACCGGTACGGAACGGACCCCCAGCTCCCGCAGCTTGAGCGCCAAGTCAATGCGGTCCTCCATGCTTTCTCCCAACCCCATAATTCCGCCGCTGCAGATGCTCAATCCGGCTTTTTCCGCCGCCCGCAGCGAAGCAATTTTATCTTCCTGTGTATGTGTGGTACAGACACTTGGGAAATAATTTGCTGATGTCTCCAGATTGTTATGCACCCTGGCCGCACCTGCCTCCTTTACTTTCCAAAATTCTTCCTCATTCAGAAGTCCGAAGGATACGCAGACAGAAATATCTACATTCTTCCTGATCTGACGGATGCTCTCACAAACCTGTTCCACCTCCCGGCTGCTCAGTTTTTTGCCGGAAGTGACAATCGAGTACCTGGGCACTCCCCGCTTCCTGTTATATTCCGCCTGTTTCAGCAGTTCTTCCGTCCCCAATAAGGGATAACTCTCAACATCCGTTGGATAAAAAGAGGACTGTGCACAATATTTACAGTTTTCCGAACACTTTCCGCTCTTCCCATTGATGATCGTGCAGAGGTCAAACTGGTTTCCGCAGAATCTTTGCCGGATCTCATCTGCTGCCTGCGACAGTTCTTCCAACGGTGTCTCCGCCAATTCAAGCGCCTCTTCCTTATTGATTTGATATCCCTCTAAGACACTTTTCTTGAAAAGCTCCAGTTTCTCTTTCATTATTTCCTCCGTCTTTCTGGTTTCTGCATTTTCCTGGTTTCTGCATTTTCCTGGTTTCCATATTTTCCTGATCCCCGCATTTTCCTGCGCTTTTACCTTCATTTTAAAAATACTGCGAAATGCAGGAATACACCCCTTTTTCTAAAAATACTATACACAGGATTTTTTGAATTGTCAACCTATGCAAAACAAATGTTTACATTTTATCAGTATATTACTGAAGGGGAATATCCAACCTGCCGCGCCGAACACGGTCGCTTTAGCGACATCATACCTCTTGTGCGAATGCGCATCTTTATTTTTTATCTTATAGGAAATCCGAAGGACTTTCCTATAAGATAAAAAAACCGGACATCACTATTCGCTGTGATGCCCGCTATCATGATGGTGATGCTGCTGTCCGCCGTGGTGGCAGCCCACCTGCATATTTTCTAATTCATCATTGCTTACCGACTCTTTCCTTCCGTTTTCGTATTGAGACAAAAGTTCCCGAAGCCGGCACATGGAAATATTCCGGCAGTCTTCTGCCGTCAGCCCGGAACCATATTGAGACAATAGCTGGTACATCTGATACTTTCCCAGAGACATGTCATGATCATGGGCCGAGGCCACAGTTTCCATATCTGCGCTTCTGCACATCCCATGATAGTGGGTGGACACTACGCTGCTCTCAAGACCGGACAGAAGTTCTTCCGCATTCAATGAAGCCACTGTAACTGTCAGTTCCGCATCTGTAGTCAGATACTGCTGCATTGCCTCACTCTCTACTAAAAGCTCCACCGCTTCCAGATAGTCCTTTCCTTTTAACTGCACATGCTCCAGGACCTTTGCCCCGTCCCGGTTACGGCTTTTTGCATCTGTGACGCGGTTTCTCCGGTTCAGCGTCAGTTCAATAGAAGGATTCACATCCACACTGACATAAGACACCGGCATTTCCCAGAAATACCAATTTCCAATTCCAATACATATCAACAGCAGCGCACAGACAGGAACCAGAGAGCGCATACGGAGTTTAAAGGAATTATCTGCATTTTTCCGTCTCTTTTGAACCAGATAACCAGACACAGACTGTTTCATCTGTTCCGTTGCACGAACCTGATCAAATGCTTCCCGAATCTCATCATACATTCCTGTCACCTCCCAGCTTCTGTTTCAGCAATTCTCTTCCCCTCGACATAAGAGAATATACGGTATTTTCCTTTTTATGCAGCATTGTCCCGATTTCCTTTGCAGTGTACCCTTCATAATAATGAAGATAAATCACATCTTTATATTTCACCGGCAGCGATAACACAACCTCTAAGATCCCCATCTGTTCCGGCATTACACTGGCCGCCTCCTCTGAAAGCACCTCCAGGGGCACTGTACTGTGACGGAATAATTTCCTTTTCAAATCTTTACAGGCATTGAGCGTGACACGGATTAACCACGCTTTCTCATGCTCCCTGCTTTCAAAAACCGCAGAATGGAGGACGTACTTCAAAAACACCTCCTGAAGCACATCCTCCGTATCTTCATGATTATTCAGATGCAAAAGGCAAATCCTTCGAATCATATCGGAGTATGATTCGATTGCCTGTTCAACCTCCTGCTCGCTGCGCATAGAATATCCCCTTTGTATTTTACCAGTGGTGACCTCCATGATGGCCGCCTCCATGATGGCCGCCTCCATAGCCGTTTCCGCTTCCGCCTGCATAATTGTCACAGACTCCGTCCCCATTAGAATCTACAAAGCTTCCGCAATGGCCGCTTCCGTTATGGGAACAATAATCGCAGCCCCCATTTCCATCCGCATCCACATAATTGCCGCATGCTCCGCCGTGGGCACAATAGTCACAAATTCCATCTCCATTGGCATCTACGTAATTGCCGCATGCTCCGCCGTGGGCACAATGGTCACAAACTCCGTCTCCATTGGCATCTACATAATATGGGCAGACTGCCGGGGCTGCAGTGTCAGGAACTTCTGTCTCTGCAACATCTGCCGGATCCTCTGCGGGCGCTTCCGGCTCTGCAACATCTGCCGGATCCTCTGCGGGCGCTTCCGGCTCTGCAACATCTGCCGGATCCTCTGCGGGCGCTTCCGGTTCGTCTGCTGCATCATTAACTAAGTCGGTATCCTGGATATCCACAAGATTCTCCGTATTGTCATCTGCTGCCGGCACAGTTTCGGGAACTGATTCCTCTGCCGATGCAATGCCAGATGTTTCCTCAGCTGTTTCTTTGGGGCTAACAGCGCTGGTATTTAAAATCGCATTGCTCAGCCCTGCTTTTCTGGTACTTACCTCTTGCTCTACGCGGGTACTGCTTTTTTGCATATTCGCTGCAATTACCGGTGCGGAAATACCGCATACCACAATGCAAGCGAATATTACAATCAGTGCTTTCTTCATCTTATTCATATCTGCCTCCTAAATTAAATTGATGACTTGTCAATGCTTCATTTGGTTCTTTACTTATAATACGTTTCACCAGAGAAAATACTTGCACTCTTTTGAAAAAAATTTTCGCTTGTGCAATTGTAATAATTTTCCCGGCGCTCCATCCCGTCAGCATTCTTTCTATAATATTTGCCGATTAAAAACTGCCAAATATATAAACCTCCGGGGGATGCGCACTCGCACGAATATGTATATGCCATAAAGCGGCCGTGCTCGGCGCAGATGGCGATAATTAATCGCCATCTATATATAATCATAGCATAAAGCGGGAGAGAAATCCACAAAATCTTAACTTGAACGCTAAAGCATGACGTTACTGTTCATTCCTGGGCCGTGCACCACGCTGCACGGTCACAGGCCAATACCGGATTTGTTACTGTGAGGGCTATAGGTTAAACACGCATGACTGTTCGCGCCCTATATTTACTATTCGCACCAAAAGCCAGATATCGGAAAGAAAGATGTTATATTATTATAAGAACAAACAGCGCATACAGAATCATATAGGACGATAGAACGAAAAGGAGGATCATAATGAGAAAAAGAAAGCTAAGGATTCTTGCTCTGTTTCTGGCTGTATCCCTGCTGTTTACAGGCATTCCTTCGATTACAGCAGAAGCGGAAAGCGGGCAGGAAAGTTCTGTGTCCCAATCGGAGACGGAAGTCGGAGTTGAAGTTATCTATAACCAGACAGACGCCCGGCAGATGTTGGAAAGGATCAATGAATTCCGAACAGGAAGCGATGCATGGGCATGGAACGAAACAGATACCGAAAAGGTTTATTATTCCGGCTTGGAAGAATTGGTTTATGACTACGAACTGGAAAAGATTGCCATGCAGCGGGCGGCCGAACTGGTTGCTGCCTATTCCCATACAAGGCCGGACGGATCGCTGTCCGTTAATACTGCTTTCGGCAGCGAATTCAAAGGCACGAGAGGAGAAAATCTTGCAGCAAGCATGTACGGCGCCAATGAGCAGCAGGCATTTACGATGTGGAAGGAGGACAATGAGAAGTATTCCGGTCAGGGACATAGACGGAACCTGCTGAACAAGAACTTTAAAGCAGTGGGAATAGCGCATATCGAATATAAGGGATGCACTTACTGGGCGCAGGTATTCAGCTGGGATATTGTTGATACCAACGAGACGGAACCGGCAGACGGATTGGCGGATGTCAAAATAACCATTGCCAATGATCGGATCACCGAACGGTCTCTGACGCCAGTAAAAAGCTCCATCGGCATAAAAGTCGGAGGAAAAGCTTCCGCGCCTCAGGCTTATCTTTCCCTCCGAACGGTGGAAACCTGGAAATATGCTCCATCCCTTCAGGTTTCGGGCACAGTTGGGGCAAACTGGAGCATTCCTGCAGGCGAAACGCTGGTGTCTATGTCAGCGGACGGCAGCCTGCAGGCTCTGGCAGCAGGCAATACTAAGGTAAAAATTGTCTATGACGGAATGGAAGCTGATGTTTCCGTTACCATTACGGAAACTGCTCCGCCCCCGGCAGATGCGGATACAACTACTTTTCTGACTGTGGACGGAAACAGGAAAGGGATGTTTGATTCATCCCGTGAACTGACCGTCGCTGTGTTTGGGCGGGCATCATGCTCCAATACGAGAGATACCTTAAAAAGTTTGGATGATTTAGGCTTGCCGGACGACCAGGTTGATATCTGCTACATTGACATCATGAAGGACGAGCAGGCGGCAGTGGCAGAGTTTGGAGCGCAAATGGCAACTACCGGCGTTACTTACTGTTACGATCTGGAAAATACAGCGAATAATTCCTTATGGAACTATGCAGAGGAATATCTGGGCGCAAGTGTTTCCCGGCCTGCGAACCTGCCCATCTGCGTATACACCGATGCCTCCGGGAATGTACTGAAAGTCACCGAAAGCTCCCAAAGGGAAGCCAGTTTGAAAACACTGCTAAAATCCATCGGCTATGAATATTTACTGCCGGATGCTTCCGCACAGCCAACCATCAAAGGGCTTACCATTAAAATCCGCAGCAACATGCATTATGTTCCTGGGAGGTATTGGCCCCTTACTGTCGAAGGAACGCAGACGGGCGATACGGTGGAATATGCCTTGGCAGGCGAAAATCCCGTTTACACCACAGTCATGAAAAAACTGACCCATGCAGGAACCTATCAGATCATATGCCGGGTAAACCGGGAGGGTTACCAGACCTGGAGCAGAACCATCACAGTGACAGTGGATCAAATAGATCCGGAATATGAGATCCCAGAAAGCGTAGCGGGAAAAAGCGGCACAACACTGGCGGATACAGCCCTGCCGAAAGGATTTTCATGGAAGAACCCGGAAACCGCATTAAAGACAGAGGGCACGTATTCCTATCCGGCCGTATATACGCCGGAAAATACAAGGGATTACCGGACAATGGATGTCACCATTACTGTAAAGGTTTCCTGTCCCGGCCATAAATACACCTCAACCATACTAAGAAAGCCCACCACAAAGCGAGAGGGAACAGAAAAACTCGTATGCGATTACTGCGGATACACTTTCACAAGGAAAATTGACAAACTTCCGGCCGACAGCAATTCCGGCTCACAGACAAGCGGCAATTCCGGCTCGCAGTCAGGCGGCAGCCAGAGTAACAGCAATAACAGCAAGAAAGTTTCCCCGCCGGCAAAAGTAAAATTTAAATCAGTTAAGAGAATTGGCAAGACAAAGGCAAAACTGTCCTGGAAAAAAGTCACCGGCGCAAGCGGCTATGAAATCTACATGAAGACCGGAAACGGCAAGTACAAAAAGATCAAAACCCTTGGAAAGACAAAGACCTCTTACATGAAAACCGGGCTGAAAAAGAAAACATCTTACACGTTCCGGATACGAGCCTATAAGAAATCGGGCGGGAAAAAGATCTACGGAGCATACAGCAGCGCAAAAAGAATCATATAAAAGGGATCTTCGTCCAGGAAAACAGCACAGGAGAAGACTGACTTCTGTCTTCCCAGACTTTACGGAAGCCGGAAAATTTATCCTATAGTATAAATTTTCCGGCTTTTGTTTTTACTATGAAAGTCTTTGACTTCCATAGTATGGATGGCCATGCGGCCCGTCGCACGACAGGCTGAGCATGATGGAAGTTTACTATGAAAGTCTTTGACTTCCATAGTATGGATGGCCATGCGGCCCGTCGCACGACAGGCTAAGCATGATGGGGGTTTCCTATGAAAGAAAAAGCACTGCAAATGCCAGATGATTCATCTGATATCTGCAATGCTTCATTTAACTACTGTTTTACATCAAGCCGCACCAGGGCTTTCTTCAAAGCAATCTCTGCACGGGCCACGTCAATATCCGCACTGTGGCTGCGCAGCCGTTCTTCTGCACGGGCTTTGGCTGCCTGGGCACGGTTCACGTCAATCTCATCGGGCCATTCCGCAATTTCTGCCAAAAAGGTTACCTTTTCTCCCAGAATCTGCACAAACCCTGCATGGACTGCCGCATGCTTCTTTCCGCCGGGCTCTGTCACAGTCACAATTCCGGGAGCCAGTACGGTGGTCAGAGGGATATGATGCTTATAGACACCCATCTCTCCATCTACGGATGTAAATTCCACCATAGACGCTTCCCCCTTGTAAAACACACGATCCGGCGTGATAATCTCCAATTGAAAGTTCTTATTTTCCTCTGCCATGTGCTCACCCCCCTACTTCATGCGGGCGCGAACTTCATCAATCGATCCGGCATTCAGGAAATAACTTTCCGGAACATCATCATGCTTGCCTTCCAGGATTTCTTTAAAGCCTCTCAGCGTTTCTGCAATGGGTACATATTTTCCATCCAGTCCGGTAAACTGAGTTGCCACAAAGAATGGCTGAGACAAAAATCTCTGCACTTTTCTTGCACGGTTTACCACCAGCTTATCATCCTCAGACAACTCGTCCATACCAAGAATAGCGATAATATCCTGCAGTTCCTTGTATTTCTGCAGAATCTCCTGCACTCCCCGGGCCACTTCAAAGTGTTCTTCTCCTACCACACGGGGATCCAGAATACGGGAAGTAGAATCCAATGGGTCTACCGCCGGATAAATACCAAGCTCTGCAATGGAACGGGACAAAGTTGTGGTTGCGTCCAGATGGGCAAATGTAGTTGCCGGAGCCGGGTCAGTCAAGTCATCTGCCGGAACGTACACAGCCTGTACGGATGTGATAGAACCGTTCTTGGTAGAAGTAATACGCTCCTGCAAAGCGCCCATTTCTGTCTGCAGCGTAGGCTGATAACCTACAGCGGAAGGCATACGTCCCAACAATGCGGACACCTCAGAACCAGCCTGAGTGAAACGGAAAATGTTGTCGATAAACAGCAGCACGTCTTTTCCGCCCTTGTCACGGAAATACTCTGCCATGGTAAGCCCTGTCAGTCCCACACGCATACGCGCTCCGGGGGGCTCATTCATCTGTCCGAACACCATACAGGTTTTATCAATAACTCCGGATTCTTTCATTTCATAGTAAAGGTCATTTCCTTCACGGGTACGTTCGCCTACACCGGTAAATACAGAATATCCGTCATGCTCTGTGGCAATGTTATGGATTAATTCCTGAATCAACACAGTTTTTCCTACTCCAGCGCCGCCGAACAGACCGATTTTACCGCCCTTCTGATAAGGGCAGAGCAAGTCAACGACTTTGATGCCGGTCTCCAACATTTCCGTAGAGGTCGCCTGTTCCTCAAAAGTTGGAGCTTTTCTGTGAATCGGCATGTATTCTACATTCTTCGGAGGATCGATTTCGTCAATGGGATCTCCCAATACATTGAACATGCGTCCCAATGTCTGCTCTCCTACCGGAACGGTGATGGATGCGCCGGTTGCTTCGGCGTCCATCCCCCGGACCAATCCGTCTGTAGAACCCATGGCAATACACCTTACCGTATCATCACCCAGATGCTGGGAAACCTCCACAACCAGACGTTTTCCGCCTTCCAGCGAAATGTTGATTGCTTCATTGATTTCCGGCAGGCTGCCTTCGGAAAACTTAATGTCCAAAACAGCGCCGATAATCTGAGTGATTTTACCTATATTCTTATCTGCCATAATTTCACTCCTTAAATTGTTAACATTTTTCCTGGTTTCTTCTTTCAGAACGCTTTAAACAGCAAGGTATAAACTCCTGAAAGAATAACCCCATTTCATAGAAATGCGGAACATTACTATGAAATGGCTTCGGCGCCGGCAATAATTTCTGTCAGCTCCTGTGTAATAGAGCCCTGACGCGCTCTGTTATATTTCAGCGTCAAATCACTAATCATTTCTTCTGCATTGCTGGTTGCGGAATCCATGGCCTGCATTCTGGCTCCATTTTCACTGGCAACCGCTTCCACCAGCGCACCGTAGAACAGGCTTGTCATATATTTCGGAATAATCAGATCCAACGCCTCTTCCTCATTGGGTTCATAATTCATCAGCACATGACTGTCCGCCTCTTTCAGCTCTGCTTCCTCAAATTCTATGGGAAGCAGCTTCATCAGGGTGGGCTCATGGCTGACCGTATTCTTAAAATGAGTATAAGCAAGATAGATTTCCCCGATTTCCCCTTTGGTAAACGCCTCTAACACTTCCCTGCAGATCTGGGCGGCGTCGCCGTAAGTGGGTCCTTCAATGACATCTGAATAATCCGCTGTGATTTCATAACCTTTTCTTTCCAGAGATTCCCTTGCTTTACGGCCGATAATGTAAATCTTAGCCTCTTCCTTTGGAATTCCGCTGTCTGTGACAAGCTTCACAATATTGGAATTATATCCGCCGGCAAGCCCCCGGTTAGAGGCAATGGTTATGATCGCTTTTCTGGAAGAACTTCCCGCCTGTAAATAGGGATGGCTCAGATTCCCGGAACGGGCCAGCATTGAGGTTACCGTCTGATACATATAGTTAAAATATGGATTGGACTGCTCCGCGCGGCTTTTGGCTTTCTGCAGTTTAACGGTGGAAACCAGCTTCATGGCTTTTGTGATTTGCTGCGTACTTTGTATGCTGCCTTTTCTTCTTTTGATGTCCCTCATGGACGCCATAAACATTCACCACCCGTCTTACTTAAATTGCGCCTTGCATTCCTCAATTGCCTTTACAAGCTTGCTCTCAGTTTCTTCTTTGATTTCTTTATCCTTACGGATTGCCTCGGGAATCTCAGGATATTTGGTATCTACAAATTCAAACAGCTCTCCTTCAAAACGAAGAATATCCTCTACCGGAACATCCAGAAGGTATTTCTTGGTAGCCGCATAGATAATCATAACTTGATATTCCACCGGCATCGGTTTGTACTGAGGCTGCTTTAACATTTCACGGATTCTTTCTCCCTGGGCCAGCTTCTCCGTGGTATCTGCATCCAGTTCCGATCCAAACTGTGCAAACGCCGCCAACTCACGGAACTGAGCCAGCTCCACACGGATGGGCGCCGCAATCTTCTTCATCGCCTTAATCTGAGCGGAACCTCCTACCCGGGATACAGACAAGCCGGCATTGATTGCCGGACGGAATCCTGCATTAAACATTTCCGTTTCCAGATAAATCTGACCGTCTGTAATAGAAATAACATTGGTAGGAATATATGCAGAAACATCTCCGGCCTGCGTCTCTATAATGGGCAGCGCCGTTAGGGAACCGCCGCCTAATTTCTCAGATAATCTCGCTGCACGTTCCAGAAGCCTGGAATGAAGGTAAAATACGTCGCCGGGATAAGCCTCACGTCCTGGCGGACGGCGCAGAAGCAGGGAAAGGGTACGGTATGCAGTTGCATGTTTGCTTAAGTCATCATAAACAACCAGCACATCCTCACCGTTTTCCATCCACTCTTCTCCGATGGCGCATCCTGCATAAGGCGCAATATACTGCAGCGGCGCAAGCTCACTGGCAGTAGACGCCACTACTGTGGTATAATCCATAGCGCCGAACTCTTCAAATGTCTTTACAATGGTTGCAACGGTAGAAGCTTTCTGACCGATGGCAACGTAAATACACTTTACGCCCTGTCCTTTCTGATTGATAATGGTATCCACTGCAATCGCTGTTTTACCTGTCTGACGGTCTCCGATAATCAGCTCACGCTGCCCTCTTCCGATAGGCACCATGGAGTCAATTGCCTTAATTCCTGTCTGCAGCGGTGTGTCTACAGATTTTCTTGAGATAACGCCGGACGCCACTCTTTCAATCTGTCTGAATTTTGTTGTTTCAATGGGTCCCTTGCCGTCAATGGGCTGTCCCAGCGCATTGACCACGCGTCCGGTCATGGCGTCGCCTACCGGAACCTCAACCACTCTTCCCGTAGTCTTAACGGTATCCCCTTCATTGATATTTTTCTGGTCGCCTAATAATACGGCTCCCACATTATCTTCTTCCAGGTTCAACACCATTCCATAGACTTCTCCGGGAAATTCCAATAATTCGCCCTGCATGGCGTTTTCTAGGCCGTGAATACGGGCAATGCCGTCTGCCACCTGAATTACTGTACCCACATCCGATACTTCAAGCTGCGCCGCATACCGTTTCACCTGCTCTTTTATAACTGAACTAATTTCCTCCGGTTTTAAATTCATGGAGCGCATTCACCTACTTTCAACTGTATTTTTGATAATTCCCTGGTAAGGCTCTGCAATTTGTTCTTCACACTGCTGTCAACCACCCTGTCACCAATCCGAACTACCATGCCGCCGATTAAACTTTCATCCACATCATAATGCATCTCAAATTCCACATATCTGGTGGTTTCCTGTAACTTATTCTTGATCTGCTCTTTCTGACTGTCTGTAAGCGGCATCGGTGCAGTCACATAAGCAGTGCCAATATTTTTATATTCCTTTACCTGGTCAATGAAATATGTGAATACAGATTCCATTTCACCATAGTGACCCTTAGAAACAAGCATACGCATAATCCCTGTAATTTCATCACGGACCCTGCCTTTAAAAATCTGTTCCAGAATCTCTATTTTTTCTTCTTTTACGATTTTCGGGTGATTCATCAGTTTGGAAAGCTCGTTGTCTTCTCGAAGAATCTGCTGTATGCTTCTTGCTTCTTCCAACATTTCATCCACCTGACCAGATTCCACAGCAAGCTCAAACAGTGCATCCCCATAAGTTTTGGATACTAGCTTTGCCATGTACTTTCACCTATTTCCTTCAATGTTTCCTCCACCAGTGCGTCCTGAATGGATGTATCAATAGAGGCTGTCACTACCTTGCCTGCCATCATTGAGGCTATTGCAATCATTTCCTGTTTTGCCTCGTCCATAACCCGTTTCTTCTCCAACAGAGCTTCCTCGTTGGCGCGTTTTATGATGCGGGCAGCTTCTTCCTTCGCCTCATCTACAATCCTGCTTTCATTTTTCAGGGCTTTCTGGCGGGCCTCACTTAAAATCTCCTCAGCTTCTTTCTCGATTCCTTTGATTTTCGCATCATACTCCGCTTTGACAGCGGCAGCTTCTTCCCTGTCTTTTCTGGCAGTGTCAATATCATTCTTAATCCGATCCTGCCTGTCCTTTAACATCTTCTTTGCCGGGTTAAACAGCAGGTAAGACATTAAGGTAAACAGAAACAGAATGGCAAGTATCGAAAGAACCGTATCATGCAAAAGCTGAGGATTTAAGCCAAATAACTGTTCCAAGGCCTGTCCTCCTTTCCTCTGTTTTGTGCTGCTTTTTGCACATAAAGGTATGCCCGAAGGGCGCTTCCTCTGTTTTGTGCTGCTTTTTGCACATAAAGGTATGCCCGAAGGGCGCTTCCTCTGTTTTGTGCTGCATTTTGCACATAAAGGTATGCCCGAAGGGCGCTTCCTCTGTTTTGTGCTGCTTTTTGCACATAAAGGTATGTCCTTATTTCAATGGCTGCACAAACATCAGAAGGATTGCTACCAGCAAACCATACAGACCCGTTGTCTCTGCTACCGCCTGGCCTAAAAGCATCGTAGAAGTAATGTCTGATTTTGCGCCGGGATTTCTTCCAACTGCGGATGCAGCATGTCCTGCTGCAATACCCTGTCCAATACCAGGTCCGATACCTGCGATAACCGCAAGACCTGCACCGATTGCTGAACAAGCTCTGATTAATTCTGCTCCTGTAATGTTATCCATAAAATTTTTCCTCCTTGAGTTTTCTTTTTTAAATGTAACTCTTAATTTTTGACCGGAGCTGGCTCCGGATGTTACCTGATGTTGCATGGCAACAGTTCAGCCTTCGGCTTCACTGTCACGTCTGATGCACACAAAATGCTCCAAAGCCGCATTTTGGCGCTTGCACAACTCGCAAAATCGCATACAGAGCGATTTTACTCGCGGAATAGCATAGGGCTGAACTATTACGTTGCATGTCCCCCTATTCTTCTTCCCCGATTGCATTACTGATGTACGTCATCGTCAGCATACAGAATACATACGTCTGGATGCAGCCTGAGAACACATCAAAATATGCATGCAGCGCGCCCGGCCAGAAATAAGCGAACTTTGACAATAAGGCATAAATCAATGCCATAATAATGGTTCCTGACAATACGTTGGCAAACAAACGCAGCGACAATGAAATCGGAACGGCAATTTCACTGATCAGGTTAATGGGGAACCAGATAGGCAGCCATGGCGGAAGCGGGGAACACATATCCGTCCATATCGCTTTGGGGGTCTGATACTTAAACTGATTGAAATGAATCAGAATAAAACTCAGCAAAGCCAGGGGCAATGTCACGCCGTAGTCGGCCGTGGGCGGCCTTAATCCAAACAGGCCGGAAAGATTGGATATCAAAATAAAGATGAATATCGTACCCACATAATTGACAAATTTGCCGCCGCTTTTTCCCATAACGCCGTGGACCATGCCATCCAGTTTCTCTACAATCAGCTCCACCACATTCTGAAATCCTCCGGGAACTTCTGATGCATGTTTCATAGCGCGATTAGCCG
Organism: Eubacterium sp.; assembly: GCA_021769425.1. Taxonomy (GTDB): domain Bacteria; phylum Bacillota; class Clostridia; order Lachnospirales; family Lachnospiraceae; genus Petralouisia. Next base: position 32,608 of record JAETSX010000012.1, on the reverse strand, counting down.
CAATAGAAAATCCAATCAGAATCGCCATAACAATCAGAAGGCTTACATGGGTTGTGGTGATCCAGAACGTGTGTCCAAATAACTCATACGAAAACAGTCCGTGCACCATAATATCAATATCCGCGCCGGAAGACAGTAAAATTGAGCTCTGCACTCTCTCACCTCCTTATAACTTTGCTTTTAAAACATTATTTACAAAATTTTCTAATCTATCACCTCTTTTAACTTTTTCCATGAAAATATTTTTCCTGAAAAGCTGCTAAAAATTTATGTGTCAGGGGCTGCAAATAGGCAGAGACTTTCAGACCCATTACGCCCGCAAACATAACAATTACATTGCCCAGATTAAAGTATCCGACCACTCCAAATGCCAATACAACTGCCAGATACCGCAGGGCTGCATACAGAGAGGCCCTTCTGGAAGACCTGCCCTCTGCCATCTCCTCTACCGTATCAAAAATAACAATTGCCATATTCACCGCCATTCCCATTGCCAGAATAATGCCGGCCCAAAGACCGATGGAATACCGTGCCTTATCATTCACAAACCATACTCCGGCTGCCTGAATCAGCGCGCCGTACAATACAATTCCCGCCAGCAATTCCGGAAGAGCCTGATTAATTCTTTTTAACATGGACCGTATCCTTCTCCCTGTGGTTTAGATGCTGCCCTGGCCGATCAGAACGCCAGGCAGACGTTTCATTATTTCTTTTTTGCTTCTCAGATATCGACAAATGCCGGGAAAACGTTTCTCCATGATCTATCCGCTCCCCTGACACAGGAGAATGCCGGGAAGGCGTCTCATCGGAATAAATTTTCTTCGCCATGATGAAAATATTGCGGAATCCCGCCAGCGCGCCCACAGCAAACAGAGGAATTGTAATCCAGTTTATCTCAAATTTCTTCCCGATATAAACGCCTGCCATTACACACAAAAAAATAGGCACCAGCATGTTGATCCCAAACTGTGTAATCAGGGCAAGAGAACGGTATACGCTTCTTCTGTATTTCACACAGCACCTCCATTGCCAAACCATAATTTCCACCACATGAAATCATTATATCTATTTTCTGTGGAAATGTCTATTCATTTCTATTATTTTTGGGAAGTTATTTATCCCTATCGTTACTCTGTTCGCATCTATGGCGCTCACAGCAGCGCATCCGGCCTGTTTAAAGCTGCCTTACGGCAAGAGACCAGATTCTGGCCCCAATACTGTATTGGCCTGTGACCGTGCGGCGTGGCGCACGGACCGGGAGTGAACCGCAACTCCCCGTCATTTCTGCGCTTTCGAAATCTCCGGCGGTTAAATATCAAGTTAAAGGGATTGGATGCCGAAAAGAATTATCTGATTGGAGACAGCAAGACCGCACAAAACGGAAGCGTTCTGATGCACACTGGGATTGCAGTGCCTTTCCATTCCGGAGAATACCAGTCATGGCAGTATCATTTGCAGGCATTATAAACGATATGCAAAAAGCAGAGGCTGACGGGAAATGACAAATTTCCCGACGGCCCAAATTTCTCTGATTCTGCTTACAATACCATCTTCACTTCCCGCCCCGTATGAGTATACTGATAATACCTCACCCCTGCCGCATCCAGCATCCGCTTGGAAGCAATGACGGACGGCGTATCTTTATATTTGTCGCTGTCATACACCACAGTTTTAATCCCTGACTGAATAATCGCCTTGGCGCATTCATTACAGGGAAACAGGGAGACATACAGCTTCGCTCCTTCCAGGCTGCCGCCTCTGTAATTCAATATGGCATTCAGTTCACTGTGGGTTGTATACAAATATTTGTTGTCCAGGGGTTCCCCTTCCCGGTTCCAGGGAAATTCATCATCGGAACATCCGATAGGGAACCCATTGTAACCCATAGACAAAATCTTATTATCCTGGCTGACGATGCAGGCTCCCACCTGAGTTCCCGGATCTTTGGAACGCATGGCGGAAAGCATGGCCACTCCCATAAAATATTCATCCCAGGTAAGGTAATCCTGTCTTTTACTGCTCATTCTAAACCTCTCCTTTTATTTGCAGAATACCTTTCTTGCACACTTTGCGCGCCGAGTGCGGCCGCTTTAGCGACATGATACCCCTCGTGCGAATACCCTCGCTTCGCTGGGGCAGACTCTGAGCATCCTCGCAGAGCGTTTTTCTTTCATTGCTTCTGCCTGTCTTATTTCGTGCCGAAAATCCGATCCCCGGCATCTCCAAGCCCCGGCACAATATACCCGTGATCATTCAGCTTTTCATCCAGGGCTCCAATATACATATCCACATCCGGATGGGCCGTTTTCATGGCTTCCACCCCTTCCGGCGCTGCAATGATGCAGAGGAAATGTATATTTCTGACGCCTTTATCCTTCAGCATCTGGATAGCCGCCACCGCAGAACCGCCTGTGGCAAGCATGGGATCCACTACAAACACCTCCCGTTCGGAACAATCCTCCGGCAACTTGCAGTAATATTCCACTGGCTCCAATGTCTCCGGGTTCCGGTACAACCCAATATGCCCCACTTTTGCCGCAGGAATCATTGCAAGCATGCCGTCTACCATTCCAAGGCCGGCGCGCAGAATGGGAACCACTGCCAGTTTCTTTCCTTTCAGCCCTTTCACTGTTGTGGCGCAGATAGGCGTCTCAATCTTAATATCTTCCAATTCCAGATTCCTGGTGGCCTCATAGCACATCAGCATGGCTATTTCTCCCACCATTCCCCGAAAATCTCTGGATCCCGTGTCGCTTTTCCGTATCCACCCGATTTTGTGCTGAATCAGAGGGTGATCCATAATCATTACTTTTGCCATATTATTCTTCTCCTTCGTTGATAAGATTAACCAGTTTTTTGATAGTCTTATTCAATGTCTCGTAACAGAGTCCGTAAGACTGAAGGGTTCCGCCGTAGGGATTTAAAATCTCCAGTTCATCTCCGGTTAAATCCGTCAGCACCTCCACGTCCGCTTCCAGGCTGTCTTTATATTCTTCCAGAATCTTCTGCTTCTGCGCAGCCTCCATCGTAATAATCAGACTTTCTTGCTGTAAATCCTCCGCTGTAAGCTGTTTTGACATCCGATTTTCTGCATTAATGCCATTGCTGATCAACACAGCCTCCGTTTTCTGATTCAGCGGCTCCGGAAAAAGCACCACAAGCCCCCTGCTCTCTATTTCCACCGGGTATTTTATGATATATTCTTTCATGATAGCCTCTGCCATAGGTGCACGTGCCGTACCGCTGTCACATACAAAAATAATTTTTCTGTATCTTCTCATATCCGTCACCTTCCTGTCTACACTTCTATCATCTGATGCCCCGCTGCTTTCAGCATACGGTTCCTGATCGCCTGTCCGATTCCTGACAGTGAAAAACTCTCTGAATATATGATTTCCACATCCATCTGATCGAATTCCCTTAAAATACCATATAAATGCCGGGCAATGGAAGTCTCATCCTTTCTGGTTCCGATGCTTTTCACCACCCCGTACCGGTATCCGTCTTTCGTCTCTTCCGTACCGATAATACCGACAGTTTTCCCCTCTTCTGCGGCTTTTTCTGCCAGTTCATTGATTTTCTCCTGTACCTTTTCCTTAGCGCCCGACACCAGAATCAGGTCTGCCTTTGGCGCATAATGCCGGTATTTCATTCCCGGCGCTTTCGGATGAATTTTAGCATCCTCTGCAGCAAGGCCGGGGTCCATTCTGATTTCCCCGATTACTTCCTGTATCATCTCTGCTGTAATATATCCGGGCCTTAAAATCATTGGAATCTCTTCTGAGAAATCCACGATGGTGGATTCAATGCCAATCCCCACAGGGCCTCCGTCCAGAATCATTGGAATTCTACCCCTCATATCCTCCGCCACATGCTCTGCCCGGGTAGGGCTGGGCCTCCCGGAAGTATTCGCGCTGGGAGCTGCAATAAACCCGCCGCCGGATTGGATCAGAAGCAGGGCTGCCGGATGATTGGGCATACGCACCGCCACTGTCTGCAGCCCTCCTGTAGTTTCCAGAGGAACAATATCGCTTTTCTCAAAAATCATGGTCAAAGGCCCCGGCCAGAATTTCTCTGCCAGTTTCTTTGCCTGTTCCGGGGCTTTTTTCACTATTCTATCCAGATCTTCCATATTGGAAATATGTACAATCAGAGGGTTGTCCGAAGGACGGCCCTTGGCCTCATAAATCTTACCTGACGCCAGGGGATTTAAGGCGTCCGCCCCCAACCCGTAGACTGTCTCTGTTGGAAACGCCACCAGACCGCCCTGTCTTATGATCCGCCCTGCTGCACGAATCTTTTCCCTGATTGCTTCTATGCCTTGCCTGTCATCTGTAATGTTTACAATTGCTGTCTCCATGGTATCTACCTGCTCTTGTTTCCTTTTGGTTCTGTTCAGCTCTTTTCCATTTTTGTCTGGGATCCATTCCAGTGTGTTACCCTTTCTCTCTACAGCATATTATCCCATATTCATGCAATCTTCGCAACCACTACATATAGGGATGCGGTTCCGCCTTTCGTAACACCGCCGGCTGCATTCATGCTTTTCCTGTTAAATACTCATCACATCAGCAACCTCAGAAAAATTAATATACAAGTCTTCATAGATATTAACCTTGATTGTGGAGTCAAAAGAATACTGCACATTGAGTATGCTTTCTTCAAAATAATTGACGGTCACTATTTTACGGCGGTGATCTACAATCCAATATTCACGAACCCCGGAATTCTTGTAGTAATAGAGTTTACGGATATAATCATCTGCCGGATTGCCTGGAGAAACAATTTCAATAATGAAATCCGGCGCACCGTTGCAGCGTTTTCCATCCAGTTTATTTTTATCACAGACAACCATAAGATCGGGCTGAACGACGGTAAGGGGGCTGTCAGAAAGCTTCACATCAAAAGGAGCCGGAAATACCTGACAATTCCCTCCGTTTTTTTTAAGATAGGATCGAATGAAAACAAGCAGCTCCGTAAGAATCGCCTGATGATCCTGTGACGGACTGCCCATATCATAAACCACTCCCTCATAAACTTCCGCTCTGATTTCTTCCGGAAGAGCCTCATATTGCTCCAATGTAATGGTTTCGGGCTGCGGCTGTAATGCCGGCATAGAATTCACTTCCTTTCTGCTTTCCTCCATGGTTCTATTATACACAGCTTCCGGCAAATTACAACCGTTTACAGTCCACCTCCATGCTCTTTCCCAGGTAACCGTTTACAGTCCACCTCCACGCTCTTTCCAACAGGTAACCGTTTACAGTCCACCTCCATGCTCTTTCCAACAGGTAACCGCCTCTTCTGACTTCACTGTTCCCGGGCCGCGCCAGGAAACGCTGCAGTTCGAAAAAACACTGCCGCCAGAACACCCATTCAAAAAACTGCCGGAAAATGAAATCTACAAACAAGATATAACTGCAGCGCCGTATATCTTGTGGAAAATCCATCATTTCCCGACAGCCCTATGCTTTATGTATCTATTTAATTACTATCCTGCCCGCCTGCTGTTTCCGGCGCTGTTCCATCCTGTTCATCCGCAGCTTCCGGCGCTGTTCCATCCTGTTCATCCGCAGCTTCCGGCGCTGTTCCATCCTGTTCATCCGCTGTTTCCGGCGCTGTTCCATCCTGTTCATCCGCAGCTTCCAGCGCTGTTCCATCCTGTTTCCCTGCCGTTTCCGAAGATGCGCCTTCGCTTCCGCCCAGATACTCCAAAATCCCGGCTTTCACCGCTTCAGCCACTTTATTCTGATATTCCTCGGTTGCCAGAAGGGCCGCTTCTTCCGAATTACTCAGGAACCCGCATTCCACAATTACCGTAGGGCTAGGCGTCTTTTTCAGCAGAAAATAGCTTTCGTTTGCCTTCGCCTGTCTGTGATTCTGGGGATCCAGCTGCTCAACCATGGCTTTTTGCAGCGCCTCCGCCAGCTTTTTTCCCTCCTGAGACTGGCCGTAATAGAATACCTGCGCTCCCTTCACTGATTCCTCCGGATAGCTGTTCTGGTGGATGCTCACCGTAAACACTGGTTTGGCCTTCGTGATAATTTCACAGCGTTTGCGCATATCCTCCACTTTCTTATTATTGGAAGACTGCTGATACAGTCCGCCCTCATCCGTCCGTGTCATAACAATTTTAATGCCTTCTTTTTCCAGCAGTTTCTGAAGCTTTCTGGCAATTTTCAGATTGATGTCTTTCTCTTTTTCTTTATTGATGCCGATTTTACCGGGATCGTCGCCTCCGTGTCCGGCATCCACAACAATGCAGATTTCCCCTTTCTGCGCTCTCCTGCTCTCTACCATATGGGCTCCCTCCCTGGCAAAAAAGTAAGCCCCTACCAGCAACGCCACCGCCATTATCACTTCAATTCTTTTTTTCATCCGCTGCACCCAGTTTATCGTCCTTGTTACTATTTATGATAAAACCAGGCAAAGTATTCTTCCAACATTTTTTCATTCTGCCATCAGCATAATACAGAGGCAAAACTTCCCGTCTTTTGATTTAGGCAAGCAAAATGTTGCGATATTTAACCGCCGGAGTAATATATCAGTATATCGGATTTCTATTCAATTTTCACCAGAATAATATTGCCAACGGGATGTTTTCCGATGTGAATCCCATTCTCAACAGCCCTTAATTTTTGCAGATTATTTACTTACAGTTTCTATACCTGTCAGTATCCCTCCATTTTTCCCCTTTGCTGTATAATGCAGTGTACTTGGGCTGGTTCCATCCCCAGTTTCCCGACAGCCCCTTGTCTGTTTGCATTTTATTCAAAAACGTTGTATTACCGTCTCTTGGTCCGAAACATACAGAGCACTGTCAAAACATAGCCTACCAGCAATGTTCTGTAGTACTGCCAGCTTCCGGAAAATGCCAGAAAATCATCCAGCTCCGCAAAGATATCCATAAATCCGAACCCATTCTCCTGCATCAGCTCATAAATCTCCCAGGACCAGGCGATCCGGTTTGCCAGATAAATAGTAAATGCAGTAACCAGCAGGGTGATTACCATTCCTTTCCGATCCATGCATTTCCCCAGCTTCTTATAGCCCCAGGCTGCGCAGATTGCCGCTACTGCCCCTGCAAGCCCGGCAATAATTCCAAGCTTGAAAAACAGCGCCCAAAGGACTCCGCCTACCAGCGATCCAAACAGTGCTCCCACAAACCCAGGCGCTGCACTGCTCTTTTCCTGGGATATTTCTGTAAAAAATGTGTTTTGGCCGCTTCCCTGCAAATCCGCTTCCGGCACCCTGGCGCTGGCGCATTCGCTGCACAGAAAACAATAACCGTCAGAAACTTTATGCCGATTTGCCAGAGTAACCGGTTTGCCGCAGCTTCGGCAACCTGATATGTAATGATTTACTGACAGATATGCCATCAGCGGTTCTACTGCACTGTTTACCACTGCCGGAATATCTTTTTCCTTTTTCTCAATCTGAACAGATAATTTTACCATATACTTCTCTGTCTGGTATCCGGTGATTTGTTCCTTCTCCCTCTGCAGATCCCGCAGAAACTCTTTTACGCTGTCATTATTTTCTGCTTCCGGCAAATGGGCGGCCACAGTTATAATATATTGGCCGTTTCCAGGTTCCATCATAAGATAGAAACCTTGGTACTCGCCTGCCATGTGATCCCCATACAGCTGCAGACTCCCTGCAAGAATCTTGCTGCTTAACTCCTGCTGCAACAACTTCATAACTCTCATCTCTCCTTTATAATAAATCTTCGCACTTATGTTTTACAAGATTCTGAAATTCCTCAAATCCTACCATATTTGCATAAGCGACCATTTTCTTTTTGCCCCTTTTATCCCAAATCCTGATCTTGTTTTTCTTTATCTCCACCTTACCAATTTCTTCCCAAAGCAAAATATCCGGTTTGCCAAACATCTGCCCAATCATAATTCTCTCATCCCCAAAAAAAATATGGCTGGCATAGCAATAACGCCCACACAGAAAACATGATCCGGCAATACCGCAAAAGACAACACATGACACAACAATTACAACAACTTCCGCTTCATATAAATATGCCGTTGCAAGAATCACCACGTTAAAAACAAGCATGCTGCATCCTGTAGCATACAATATATAGCGCAGGATCGGCTGCCTGGTTAAAAGCAGCATCCCTACCGGCACATTCTTTTCTTCCCGCCTATTATCTCCAAAAAGCGTATAAAAAGCATAGGCAATCAACATGAACCCCAGTACATAAAGCCGATACGGTATTCTGGTTCCCATAACTTTCCCTCCCTTAAGTGTGCATGTCTGTAAGCCAGATGATTTGCCGGCGGATTCCACTTTAAACAGTGAGAATCCGCCGGCAAATATGTATGCTCCTGCATATCATTTATTCCAGCGCCACCAATTTGCTTCCCACACTGTAGCGGACCTTATATCCTTTCTTGGATACTGTGGTTTTCACTCTGAACTTCAGGTTTATATCTGATGCACTGAGACCTGTCAGTTCACAGATATATCTGCCGCTCTTTCCTTTTTGAACCTTGCTGAGATACTTCCATTTCTTTGTTTTCTTATTATATTGATAAAGCTTTTTAGCTGTCACCTTGAAAGAAGCCACCTGTTTGCCGGTACTCTCATTATACTCGTAAATACGGTAGGAAGATGCATTTTTCACAGGATTAAAACAAATCTGAACGGATGTATCTGTCAAACGTACCGCTGATACCCCGGTGGGAGCCTTAGGCTTCACAATTATTTTAACTTCCTTGGACAAAGGCCCGTAGTATGTCTTGCCGTTTACTTTTTTATATGCCTTGACTTTATATCGGTACGGCTTGCCCGCGGTTCTCTTCTTATCTATGTAGGAAGTTTTGGTGACATTGGCTGCCTTTACAAATTTCTTTTTAGAGGTATTGTACCGAAGCACCTGGTAACCGTCCGCCCCTGAAACCTTTTTCCACTGCAGCTTTACCCGATCCGTTTTTTCTGAAGAGATCTTCAGACCGGCCACCTTTTTCAGATTGGGTTTTTGCTCTGTCGGCTTCTGCACCTGATCTTCTTTGTTATCCGGTTCCTCCGGCACTGGGGTAATCTGGGAATCCCCATTCCCCGGCGCTGATGCCACAGTCACCTTGCAGACGCCGCTTTGGGCCTCTGTTCCTGCAGCGCCGGATCTTGTAGTAACTGCCAGTGTATAATTGCCCGCATCCTGCTTAACCGCAGACGAAACCGTAAGCTTGTTTTTTGTCTGTCCTTCTAACGGCTGGCCGTCCTTATACCACTGACAGGTATAATCCAAGCCCTCTGCCGCCGTTATATTTGACGTTATCTCAAATCCTTTTGTCTCCTCTGCCGTGATATTGTTTGTCCCAAGTTCCACTCCGGCAGGAAGCGGAGCCGGCAAAACCGTAGTTTCCCCCCGTTCTGTTTCCTTCTGGCGAACTGTCTCAGCCACAAACTGGGCTTCTATAATATCGCCGTCTATCATAGACTTGTAATCTGCCTTTATGACCATAGATTTGCTGTCTGTAATTTCCTGATATTTTCCGCCTGATACTACAGAATCAATCACATATCCCTCATCCGCCTGGATGGTCAGTTCCCGGTTCTCACCCTGCGCCAGCGTAAGGATGCTTTCCTCCGCTCCGGTAATCTGTCCTCCCTGTGTGGCTGAGAGAATAATGGATTTGGAAGTTTTGGGGTTCGTCCCGTCATCAGCCACTGCTACTACGGCAAAGGGGCTGAAGGATTTACACGAAATCACCAGTCCATACCGCGTCACGGTGCAGGGTACTTCCTCCATGCCCGTAATCTCTCCGTTTTTATCCCGCTTAAAATGGTATGCTTTAAATGTAACTCCTTCGTCATCCGGCCCGTAGCCTTTGGGGAATCCAACTGCCAGCCGGATAGAAGACCCTACCGTTACAATTTTTTCATTGCAGATCAGAAGGTTAATATTATACGTCTCGCTGCTTGTTACCTTCCCTCCAAGTTCAGCCTCAAGCTGGTTATTGATGGCATCTGTCTCTTTATCACTTGTAGAAGTCGCCACAAGAGTGAGGCCCGTCATCATCTCCGGCGTTACAGCCGCATTACTGTCTGTCTTCCATTCCTGGAAATCCTTCTTGGAAAGATCTGAATTTTCCAGAAGCTTGGGTCTTCCGAACATACTAAAGTAATATCCCTGAGAACGGAAGGCACAGATCGACAATTTCCTGAAAGCAATATAGTTGAAGCTTTTCGGAACCTTCTCACTGTCCACTCCTACCAGGCCGGTTACATAAAATATATAGTCCACCTTTTCATCCAGCCACATTTCACTGGGCGTAAAATCAAAGCTTACGGTACTGTTGCCGTCCCACATAAAATTCTCAATTTTACAATAATCTAACGCAGTTGTATTTTCCTGCAGGACAGAAACATCAATTCCCGCCGCTGCTGCGCCCTCCGCCAGCTTCAGCGGCTCATCAAATTCCACTGTTATTTTATGAGTTTTCCCAATCTCTATCCTGGAACTCAAAGAGGGAACCGCTTTTTTTACATACGGCGGCGGTGTATAGGTTCCGCTTGGATTATAGAGCACTTCTGTATATGCGTCAAACAGCAGCGGATCTCCCCGAAAGGTCAGCCGCTTAAGCCCCTCAACACTATCTTCCTTATAGTCCCCCGGATCTTCACTGGTCACGGCAAATTCCACATATTCTGCACTTGCAAGGGAAATAGTAGCTTCTGTTTCCGTATCCTCGAACTGATATACATCCGGCAGCACATAGCCCCAATTATCATATTCCCAACGGTTTGTATTAGGATAATATTTGGTAGTGCGCATCAAAATATACTTACCGTTTTCTATGGATTTTGCGGCGCCCATGCCATTGTAGCTTACCTTATACACTCCGGTTTGTACATCACCCACCACTGCGTCTTCGCTGAACATCACCTTCAGGCCGTTTGTATTGGCAACTTCCTGAAACATCTTGTCCTGCCCCTCAAGCTGCGGATATTGGAACTCAAAATTGGCTTCCGACATGACGCCGTCCGGAACATGCCTTTTGCTCATAGTGTCATTCCCTGCCAAAAGGTAATCGGACCGTTCAAAGCCGTCTATGCCTCCTTCTGACGGAAGGGAAGATATGGGATCATCCGCTGTTGCGTCCAGTCCATACCATACATTATCCAATTGGACATAATTCCACATATGGGGTTCCGTTTTATCAGATGTCCGCCGGAATCCTCCCTGTACAAGAATACACGGAATCCCCAGCTTGTCCAAAGCAGCCTTCACTGCCCTTGCATATCCTTCACACAGGCTTTCCCCCTTTACCCAGGCGCCGTATGCTGTCCGGATATGTCCGACATTTTCTTTCATACAGGAATTTTCCATCCGGTAAGAAGTGTGCCAAATCAATTCATCATGGATGTATGTAACTTTCTGTACCGCAGGATCTTTCCCCTCTTCCGCAGGAAGGCTGCCGGCTCCTGCTGCAACCTCATTAATCCTTGCGTCAAATTCGGCAATCGCCGCTTCCACTTCCTCCTGGCTCGTAAAACCTTTTACAAAATAATTATCGCTTCTGCCCGGCCCAAGGTAAGCGCAGTACTCTGCGCCCTTTTTGGTTACCCGCAGGGTCAGATAAGAAAAATCCACATAAAAAATCTCCGGATAATCTGCATAAAAAGCATCTCTTGCGGCGCCCATATAAGATAACAGCGTCATATTTCCATTGGCGTAACCCTCAAGCTGGGACTGGCTCAGATGCCCGTTTGCCACAAGATCATAATCTCCGGTTCCTGTTTTAAAAATTCCCTGTACATGCATTTGATGCATTGCATCATAAAACCCCTTTGCCTCCTCCGGAAGCTGGCTGTAATAATACCTCCCGTTCTCCCCGGCATCCGCCGCCTGACTGTCTGTTTCCAACTGAGCTGCATACGCCTCCCCGCCAAAGCCTCCAGCCGCAAATGACATCGCAAACAGAATTGCCAGCACAAAACTGACCGTTCTTTTCCACTGCATAAAATTTCCTTTCCTTCCTGTAAACTGGTAAATGAAATACTTCGATGTCAGAATAACACGGAGAGAATCCTTCGTCAAGAATTAATCCTGATCCTTTTTTTGTTCCGCTTTTGGATTCACTGTTTTCCGGTTCTCATAGTAATGCTCCAGTTTTTTATTAATCTGCTCCGCCTCCCGATATTCCAGCCAGGAAGAGCAAATCAACACCCCAAGATAAACAGCAGCCACGGCAGCTACCATGCCAAGCACCTGCTTTAAATTATGAAAGGAGAACCATCCAAAAAGAAAACCGCCAAACAACACTGCAGCATTCACATAAGCATAATATACTGCAATACGTAAAAGCATGGTTCTTCTGGAAACCTCCCTCTGACCGTCTACAGGAATCACCAGGCTTCCCAGTGTACAAATAAACGCCAGCACAAGAATCTGCCAGAGAATATCCACATGCAATTCCAGTTCCCAGCCATAAAAAACAGTAATAAACATCGCCGCTGCAAACAGGATTCCCGTGGTAATTTTTACAAATAGGGATGCCATTGCATCCAGACGTTTCCGCATCATCCTTCCCTCCTCACACGCCCAACTTTTCTTTGAGCAGACTCACGTACTGCCTGGAAATAATTACCTTTTCCCCGTTTTTTAACAAAGCCTCATAACGACCCCCGAATGCCGGAGCCAGCCTTTTGATTTGCTTCAGGTTTAAAATGGAGGATTTGGATACCCGGATAAAATCACGTCCCGGCAATTCCTCCAGAAGCTCATACAAACGGCATTTTACCTGATACACTTCCGTTTTACAGTAGGCAAATACTTTCTGGTCTACCGACTCAAAGTAAAACACCTCCTCCGGCTCCACAAAAAACATTCCCTCTTCCTGATACACGGCAAGCTTCCTTGCGCCTTGTTTCAACTGATTCACCAGCTTCACCATATCATCATCCAGAGAATGGCACTTGATAATAATCTCTTCTTCCTCCTCCGGCCCTATATCTAAAATAGTCACTTTCATATTTTTCCTCTATCGGTCACTGATATCTTTCTTTTTCTGCACCAATACAATCAATATAAATGCAATTATACCACAGGCTGTCAGAAATAATGCCTGAAAAAGAGAATCTGCCGTATTTTCCCCCATTTTTACCTGAATTCCCATATATTCACTGTATTCTGCCAACAATTCCCCGGGCGTTCCCGCAAAAGCAGTCTCCAGCGCCTGTCCGCAGCAGGCTTTCCGCAGCAGGGAAGCGCCGTGAAGCACCGGAATATATTTTAGCACAGAAGCAACCCCTGAGGGAAGACTTCCCATAGGAAGATAAATAGCCCCCACAAATCCAACCAGAGTCCCGACCACCGTTGCAATTCCAGACCAGGCGCTGCTGCTTTTTACAAACAGCGCAAAGAAATACATGATCACCGCAAAGACACACACATTCAATACAATAAGAAGGAAAATTCTGCCCAAAGCCCCGGCATTTAACAAAGTTCCTCCGGTTGCCCCAATGTAGCAAAGAGCAATCCCCAGGGTCAGCATACACATTATAATGCCAATCAATACAGCAGAGGCCACATAAGAAAGCGCAATAAGCCCCCGGCTCACCGGAGCGGAATACAGGCTTGAAAGCCTTCCTTCCGAAACATCAGCAACCCGGCTTCCTATCACTGTCAGCGTAACTGTAACAGCGTTCACCACAAGGATTCCCGCCAGCGTCCAATACTGAATCAGTTCCCTGGCATGGGCTTCATCCCGGGAAAAATCCCGAACGCCTCCATATTCTTTCAGCAGATTCACCACATTTTCTTCATTCATATTTCCCAGAAAAACCCCCATCAGCATCAATACAATCAGCATAGACAGCAGAGAGAAAAATACCGCCCCTTTGTCCCTTAAAAATACCAGACAATTCCTCCTGGTGAGATTCATAAACTTTTTCATTGCAGACTCCTTTCTTTCCTGTTTCCAGATATGATTCTTTCCTTCTCATCACCACTACCATCCATTAATCTTCAGTTTTCCTCTGGGTAACTTCCAGAAAAACATCATCCATGGTTCCCTGAATTACTTCGAATCCCTCTAAACACTCCTGCAGCCGGTTCACCAGGGGAAGGGCGGCAAGGGTATCCGCAATTTCCACGTAAATCCTTTCTTCTTTGGCCCTGTACCTCAGATTGCAAGCTGAAAGCTCTGCCTGAATCTTCTCTCTGCTGCCTTGTTTGGGAATCAGAGAAAGCTTATCTTTCGCATATTTTTCCTTCAAGGCAAAAGGCGTTCCATATTCTGCAAAATGACCCTGCTCCATAATTCCGATATGATCTGCTTTTGCTGCTTCCTCCATGTAATGTGTCGTCAAAAACACTGTCATATTCATTTCCTGCTGAAGTTTGTGCACTGTTTCCCACACATTTTTCCTGGTGGCCGGATCAAGCCCCGTAGTAGGCTCATCCAGAAACAAAATATCAGGCGTATGCATCAAGGCCCTGGCAATTTCACATCTTCGCTTCTGGCCGCCGGACAGCTTTCCGAAGGGACGCTTCAGCACCTCCTCAAGATCCAGAATTTCCGCTACATGCCTGAGATTCTTCTTTAATTTTTGGTTATCTTTTTCATATAGGCTGCCCCGAATCAGAAGATTCTCTTTTACCGTCAGCAATTTATCCAGACAATTATTCTGATACACAACTCCGATATGCCTTTTAATTTTTTCATTCTCCCGCCCAAGCTCCAGCCCATGAATGCTTGCCCTTCCGCCGTCAGGCTCCTGCAGAGTGCAGAGCATGTTAATGGTGGTGGATTTTCCCGCGCCGTTTACCCCAAGAAATCCGAACATTTCTCCCTCTTCCACGGAAAAGCTGATATCATCCACTGCCTTCACCTTATTATAGTACTTTTTTAAATGTTCCACTGTAATTGATAATTTCATATTTCCTCCCTGTTCTGCCCTATGCAGCCTGAGCCCCAATCAAAAATTTCCATGACCGTCCTCAAGGCTACTTTAACAGAAAACAGAAAGAGTGCAAGAGACAGTAAAGTGAAATGCAAAAGAGACAGGTCAACCTGCAAAAAATAAGGGTAACCTGTCTGATAAGAAGTGGTTCTATATACCTGTGAGCAAAATGATTTGCCAACAAATTTTCACTATTTCAAAAAGAGCGCAAATCATTCTTCCGCCTTGCAGATGAAAATTTATCCTACGTAAAATTCTGCGATATTTAACCGCCGGAGTAATATAATATTATTTTTCCTCTATTTCTTTCCTTCTGCATCACCGCTGGGCATAAACAGAAGCTCTGCTGAAAAATAAGACTGCTGCATATAATCTTCCCCAAAGAACCGCTTATCCAGCATCCGCTTCATCTGAAGTTCTTCCAGCTGTTCCTGAAGCTGAATTCTTCGCTGCGTCCGCCTCTCCCAGAAGCTGTCCTCTGCTTTCTGATTGAACAGGCTCTCTCCTTTTCCGTTCTGGTAGCCCGCATGCCAGCTCTGGCCGCTGTATTCCTCTTTCGTGGCCCCAAAATTATGAACCACGTAACTGCCGCCGCAGATTCCTGCCCAGGGATTGTTAAATCCAAAACTATATTTCAGCGTATCCAGTACCCATTTTTCATATTCCGGATCTGCCTTCATAGCCTCAAAGCCTGCATCCGAAATATGTACCGAAAAAGAAGAACTCATCTGCGAAGGGCTGATGGGAATCTGGGATATTTTATCGTGTATATACTGTTTATATTCTTCCAGTGTCATTTCATTGGGAGTAATCTCCATCTGCCCGGCGCCTGCCGCCTCCAGCTTCTTCTCAGCAATCTTATCTGCAAAGGACACGGGTTCTGCCTGGCTCTGTTTCGCTTCCTGGCTTTTCAGAAAATTATGGTAAGTTTTTGTCATATAATTTACATACATGGTATTCTGGCTCATAACCGCTCCTTTCCTGCCAAACGTTCCTCAACCCCAAATATCGTACTTGCTTCCAAAAGCCGCATAACTGTTTCCATTGGAATTGTACTTACTGGAATAACTTAAGGCATTGGCTCCGGCATTGTCAGCAATCCGCTCTCCTAAAAAAGCAACTTTTTCTGAAAATGACCCGGCTGGTCCAAAAAGGTTCTCCAGGCTGTCTAAATCCGTTTCCTTTAATTTTTCTTTGTCCAGGCTTAAGGTTCCGTCTTTTCCGATGGTGATTCCCGCTGTCTTTAACGCCTCGCTGTTCTCTCCTGCCGCATCGCCCAGCATCTGCCGGTAATAGTCGTCCAGTGGAGAAGCATTGGATTTTAAGGATTTTATGACACTGTTATAATTCTCCAGCAGCTTTTCCACATGACTATAGATTTCATCATGATTCCCGCTTTCTTTTGCTTTGGCAAACATAGAATCCTGCCCCTCTGCCAGAAATGCCTGAGCGCTCTTTGCAAGCTCCTCCGCTGTCTTTTCCAGTTTTTCATAACCTTTTTTCTTTGTTAAATCTGCGGCAGCATTTACCCCAAAAACATCCTCCAGGCTGTTTTTCTGATTCTTGTTCAGATAATCTACCAGAGACATATTCACCGGCGCTCCTGCTTTCCTTGCTGTTGCGTTCATAATCTGATCTGTCACTCTCATAACAATACCTCCTGCTGTTTACTGGCTGCTGCCTTCTGCTTTTTCCTCACTCTGCTGCAGCATTACTACAACCTGAAACACATTTCCATTTATTTTCATTTCCATAACTCCAAGATAACGTTCCGCTATCTCTTTTACATTTGTCAATCCAACCCCGTGTTCCACCCACAGGCAAGTTCTATCCTGCTTTGCAGCCGCCGGCGCATTCCCGGGCCGCTGCGAACATTTTTTCCCTGTCAGGGAATCTTTTTTTCTGGTGGCAGGGACAGGGCTGCCCTCCTCCCACCAAAGAATTCCGTCAAAACTGTTCTCCACCTCAATCAGCAGAAAATGATTTTTCCTTCGCAGGCTCAAACGGATAAACCGCCGGCCTCCTTCCATCCTTTGGCATGCTTCAATCGCATTGTCCAAAAGATTTCCCAGCAAAATTCCCATATCAAACACCGAGACGCCATCCTTTGGCCCATAATGGAAATTTACCCTGAAATCAATCCCAAGAGCCGCAGCTTTCCGGTATTTATCATTGATTACCACATCTGTAACCGGATTTCCCGTGGCAAACTGATAATCCAGCTTCCCCATGGTTTCCTCCAGTTTTTCCACATACTGTTCTGCCGCCTGATAATTCCCGCCGGCCGTCAATCCCTTGAGATTTGCCATGTGGTTCTTCATCTCATGTCTGGCCTTACGGATACTGCCATAGAAATCCTCTGCTTCCTCCAAACGCTGCTGAAGCAGTTTCATCTGCTGCCGTTCCACAAAATGCTTCTGTCTCTCCCGCTGAAGCCTTCCGTATTTCTGAAAAATAGTAACCGCAGACAATTCCCCCGCATAAAGCAGCAGTGCAATCAGCGGAACTTTCCAAATCATATCCTTTTTTTCATCAAAAAGCACAAAGATTCCCTGCTCCATTTTTACCATGGAAAGTTCCATCACCGTCCGCGCCAGCAAAATACCAGCCCCATTGAGAGACGACAGAAACACCGTATCCTGCCAGTTCATTTCCCAGGACTCTTCCACAATCCTCTGCAAAATTCCAACCATTGCCAGAAGCAGCAACCCATAGACAAACACCAGAATCATCTGACACCAGGCTGAGCCTTTGTAAATCTCTGACAAATATTCTGCAGAAGACTGATCCAGCCGATTAAAAAAACAATCTGTCAAACACTGGTGCACGCTGTTTGCCATCAAAAATCCCAACCCATGAAAATTGTAAAACAAAAACAGCACAAACACCGCTTTTTCCAGACGTTTCCTACCTCGGATAAACACACAGGCCAAAATCAGCAGCGCTGAAACAACATACCGAATCCTCCCAGGGGACCCCGGCCAGAAACTGATCAGAAGATTCACTCCGGCCAGAATTCCGGCCTCTGATTTCCCAATCCGGGAATCATTCTCCGGATAGAAAATCTTCCACAAAATCTGAAAACACAATAGCTGAATGAGAATCAGGCATCCTCCTGAAATGTCCACAATTAATTGAAACGTCTTTTGGTTCAATGATTTTCCTCCGAAAAGTATCCGGATACGCCTTTGCAGAATCCTGGTATCTGACTCCTGCAATCAGCAATTTCCATCCGAAATATACCTCAGGTATGCTTTCACGAAATCCTGGTATTTGTACCTTGAAATCAGCAGTTTGTCACCGTTTTTCATCCAAACCTCTGTTCTGCTGTACCGCTCCACATATTTCATATTTACCAGATAACCCTTATGCACCCGGAAAAAACTCTCCGAAAGTTCCTCCTCCAGTCCGCTGATCTTGCCGTAATAAGTGATTTTTTCACTGTTCAGACACAGAATCACCTTGCGGTTGCTGCTTTCCACATAATAAATATCCGCTTCCAAAACCTTTCTTGTAGTATTCCTTTTGTGAACCAGCAATTCCCTGGACGTCTTCTGCTTTTTCCTTTTCAAAATCCGGCATTCCCGCACAGCCTGATCAAACACTGCTGCAAATTCCTTTTCCTCAATGGGTTTTACCAGAAACTGATAGGCATGCACGGAAAAAGCCTCCATCACATATTCCGGATAGCCCGATATAAAAATCAGAAGGGGAAGACTGCCCCACACTGCAGCTTCCTGCTCTTTGGCCGACTCCCGCAGCAGCTTTGCTGCTGTCATTCCATCCATATCCTCCATGGAAATATCCAGGAAAAGAATATCAATTGTTTCCGGAACATGAGAGCCCGACTGGATTTCCCCAGTACCGCTGCCCAGCCTTCGGGATTGCTGTAATTCTCCCCGATGACTGCCCGACCCCTGGAACTGCTGTGTCTCTCCCCAATAACCTCCCAGTCCCTGGGATTGCTGTGTCTCTCCCCAATAACCTCCCAGTCCCTGGGACTGCTGTGATTCTACGGAACAACCGCCCGGCCCCTGGGATTGCTGTGATTCTACGCAATAACCGTCCAGTCTCTGGAATTGCTGTGATTCTACGCAATAACCGTCCAGTCCCTGGGACTGCTGTGTCTCTCCCCAATAACCGCTCAGCCCCTGGGACTTCAGCAATTCCCTGCCGGAAGAATATTCTCTGATTTCGCAGTCCGTTCCCTGCTTTTCTATCAGCTTCCGTATGAAACTGCGCACATACTTTTCATCATCACAGATTGCAATCCTCAACTCTGTTCACCTCTTATTGCCATCTGCGCCGAGCGCGGCCGCTTTGCGGCATATACATATTCGCGCGAGTGCGCATCCCCCCGGAGGGGCTATATATCTGGCAATTATTTAATGCCAGATATATAGAAACTATATTTTCCAGGTTTCCACCGAACCAGAAAAAAGCCATATCCGCTTTTAAAAAGGATATGGCTTTTCTCAATCTGACTAATTCACATATTTAATAATCGTATCCCAGGCAGATGGCCGCTCCAAGCCCAGTTTCCAATAAGCCGCTCCGGCCAGGTTATTCTGTTTCATGACTTTCAGCTTCTCCTCTAAAGAAGTTTCATTTTCAATCCACATTTTATAGGTTTTCCCATCTTTCTCATACTCAGCCGTATACTGTCCGTCCTCATCAGACCATACAGCTTGTGCGCCGTTTTCCGTATAGCGGTTTTCCACGGTCTGCATGCCTTCCTCTGTACAGGTAAATGTATAAGGAAGATAATCCTCTGCTGCAGATTCCGCGTCCTCTCCGGCTCCATCCTTGGGCGTCAGCTCCCAAACCCTGCTGTAGAAGGGCATCCCCAAAATCGTCTGTTCCGGCGGAACTTCTTTTAAGGTATTTTCCACCCCTTCCCGCACAAATCCAATAGAAGCCACAGAACCAATGTCCTCGGAACCGCTGTAATGCTCATCATATCCCATAATAATCACATAATCTGCAAATACCGCCTGTTCTGCGCGATTATAAAATGCAGTATAGCTTGTGGGCACATAATTATCCACAGAAAGTACCAGATTATTGTTCTCACATTTTAAGGAAAGTTCCCGTATAAACTGTATATAGGCGTCTCCCACATCACCACTCAATGCTTCAAAATCCAGGTTAATCCCGTCTAAATCATACTCAATGGCTGCCGCAATTATCTGGTTTGCCAGATAATCCCGGGTAGAAGTATGGGTCAGCACATAAGTACTGTCAGCCTCGGGATTCTCCAGATTGCTGACTAAAGCCCAGACCTCCACATTATTCTGATGACAGTAATTCACATATTCCCTGCTGGCCAGCGAAAAAATATTCCCCTCGTTGTCATTCAGATAAAACCAGGTGGGAGAAATCACATTCACGCCTTTTGTATCCTGCAAAATACTGGAAATCCTGCTATTTGCTTCCTGGGTGGTTACCTGATGCCATCCAAGGCTTACCGGCCCTTCTTTCAGCATATGGGAAAATACCGGCTCTTCAAATTCTCTTGATAACGTCTCGGCCGTCAGTTCTCCCAGCCTCTTATTCTTCAGCCATCCAATCAATCCGTCTTCCGTACAGACTCTGCTCCAATCCTCTCCGGTCTCCAGAATCGTTACTTTGCTTCCCTTTTCCAAATCCGCCACAATCGGGCTTTTAATGCCGCCTTTTACACGGATCTCTGTTTTTTTGCGAATGAGCGCCGTTTGAACCTCACCCCAGGAAGCCGTAATCTTCACCCTATTTGGATTCTGATACACAGCAAAATCAATATTCGTATAATTCTGAACGAAATCCAGCGCCAAATACATGTGCTCTCCATCAACTTTTACTATCACATAATCTGTGCTTTCGTTCTTTTTCGTAACTGTATATTCTGTACTGCCTGCATTTACAGATACTATATCCGTATTCGTAACATACCGCAGGATATTTTCATTGTAATCCCAATAAAATCGTTGATTCAGGTACTGCTGAACCAACTTGTAATCCATGTATACATGTCCGTCCCAAATTCTGGCTGTTTCCTCCAAACGCTCTCCGTCCAGAACCACTGCCATTTCTTCTTCTCCCTGAACATTATAGTATTCATTCAAATCTGCCCGTTCTTTACTGGGACTGTATTTCTTTATTACAACACTTAAAAGTGCAAGCAAAACTACTGCTGTTATAAAAACAGCAGTAATAAACACCGGCATTCTGTTATTTCTTCCAGATCTCCTTCGTCTTCTTCTCCTGGATCGGTTCTGGGACCTCCTTCTGCCGGCGGACTGTCTCTCTGTTTCTCTACCTGCAGATTCTGGCTTTTCCTCCCTGATCCTTCTGCCGGAGGTTTGCTCCCCTGCTTCCTCTCCTGCAGGTTCCGGCTGTCCCCCTCTGATCCTTCTGCCGGAGGTTTGCCTCCCTGCTTCTCCTCCTGCAGGTTCCGGCTGCCCTCCTCTGCTCTTGCCGGCAGCTTCCTCCTGCATGATGTCTGTGTCTGACATTTTATCCTCCCGTGCATTATATGTTCTATACCATAGGAACGCTGACCTATGATATAAAACACTAGAGCGTGTTTGAAAAATACTCTGGCATTCCATCCGGATAAAAATAAGTCTGTGAACCTGCCCTTCATGCCATTGCCAGTCAAAATTCCGACGGCGATGCGGCGGCATCGTCCAGGAATTTCAACAACGCAATAGTTCAAAGTAAACAGTTCGCAGTTCTAATTTCTATCCAGGATAGAGTGCCAGGACTTATGTTCAACTCAAATCTTACTTAACGTCTGCAATGCATCTTCTTTTAAGATCAACTCATAATGCTCTTCAAAATACGCCCGGATTGCAGAAGAATACTTCTCCTGATGGGCATACTCCGCCAAAATATTACATACCTTATTAAATTCTTCCGGCGTGTGATGACTCTTACTGATAATCAGATAGTACTTCCGGTTCAATTTGTTCTTGTAAAGCACATTGCACCCGTTATAAAATCCCTTCAGCACCCGTGCCAGCCGATTTACCTCATCTAACTCATCAAATACAAAAAGCTTTGTGATATCTACCACCAAAGGTTCCTTCGATTCCTGCTTATCCTTGCGGACTGCTTTCTCTAAAGGAATAAAATCATTTGCCCTTTCGGCAGTTCCAGCGCTCTTGGTCTGTTCCTGCAGTCTGCGGACCAGGTCTAAAATATCATCTGCGCCTGCCGTTTCAAACACCTTATCAGACTCTTCACCTGTAAATTCATCTCTTACTTCATCCTCAGGATCCCCCGGTGAAAACTGTGAAAATCTGGTATCCAACTCTTCCGGATATTCCACCTTCGTAATAATCAAAATAATTGTATCTGCGGACAAAGGTATCGCTTCAATCATTAATGGAATATCCTCTGCCTCAAATCCACATTCATAGGCTGCCTGCTGCATCATGTCCCGAAAAAGCATCTTCGCTTTTTCTGTTCCATATGCCAGTTCACTTAACTTGATCTGACGATCTGCCAGATCCTCTCTCGTAAGAGTGCAGCGAATTTGGTTCTCATTTACCTTTTCAATTTTCATGTGATCACTTCCTTCTCCTAAACTGCCACATCAGAAATCAACACTTCTTAAACTCTTCATGTTCAACTGAATCTATGTTAATGCAAAACTAACGATATTATTACTAGGTTTACTATGAAAGCCTTCGACTTCCATAGTAGGATGGCCATGCGGCCCGTCGCACGACAGGCTTAGCATGATGAGGGTTTTCTATGAAAGTCTTCGACTTCCATAGTAGGATGGCCATGCGGCCCGTCGCACGACAGGCTTAGCATGATGAGGGTTTTCTATGAAAGTCTTCGACTTTCACAGCATGGATGGCCATGCGGCCCGTCCCACGACAGGCTTAGCATGATGAGGGTTTTCTATGAAAGTTAAATCTTTTATAGTACTCAAAGTATATTACATATTCTTATACTTCGTCAAGTCGTACACTCCTGGATTTTCTAAAAAAAATATTAATTTTCTAAATTTTTGCCGAAATATCTTGCATTTGGTATTATTTGTATGCTATAAATAATAAAGAAATGCAAGTCTGGTTCAGGCAGAAAGGAGCCAATACAAATTATCAGGTCTTTGCAATCATAACACATTTCAAGAGAGTTATCTATATTACAAATGTACATATCTGTTTCTGCACATCCTGTTCCATAGATTTATAGTATGTGGAAATCCGATAAAATTAACCTGGAAACACACCTGTCATCTGTATATTTCTCACTTTAACGAATGTTTACCATAAATCGCCTGTTCTTTGCATTTTAGCAAAAGACCCCGAAAGCAACAATTCTACCCGGAAAATTCTGACAATAAAAATTTAGCTGTGCTGGCAGCCACGGAACATAAACTTCCGCATTTTGGGAAAAGAAAAAAGAACTTATGAATTTTCCGGCAAAATTGATTGTTTCCGTGATTATCTGAATACCGGAAACATGTCATTATGAAGCAATTGCGTACCGCTGCTTCATACGTTAACTTATTATATCACGAAATATCTTCATATTTTTATGAAGCAACAAAGGGGGAATTCACTCAGATATTTTAAATTTTGTGTAAGAAGAGAATTTTTATTCACGAATTATAAATCTGGCAGTCTTTGCCCTATTGGCAGCAGCTGCCCTGAACAAAAGAAAAATGGAGTAAAGGCTGTGTTCTAAAACATGGCCTTTTCACCCCATTCCTTAAAAAATTTCTTCATCACCTGGCAGACTTATACTCACGAGCATACTTATTTGCCAAATCATTTGCTTTTTTCCTCAAAGCTAGAAAGATCTGTCGGCAAATGATTTTTCTCACGGGTATAGCTATACACGGCTTATTCATTAACCGGCAAATTTGGCAATAGCTTATTTTGCCAGAAATTCATTGATTTTATTCACTAACGCATCCGGATCAATGCCATGAACCATTGCAGCTTCTGCAATTGTCTCCATCTGAGAAGACGGGCAGCCAAGGCAGTGCATACCAATCTCCAGTAAAATCGGAGCTACATTCTCATCAATTTGAAGCAATTCTCCAATCATTGTCTCTTTTGTTACCTGAGCCATCTTTTCTACCTCCTTACGCTTTCACTTCTGTTACTGATTATTTTCAGTTCACGTGTTTTTATATTATAATACCATTTTCCCTATTATGCAATGATTTATTCACATAATCTATCCATCTGCCCATACAACGATTTATTCGCATAATCTATCCATCCGCCTATACAATGACTTTTTCACAAAGTCTTTTAACCTGTCCATACAATAATTTTTTCACAAAGTCTTTTAACCTGTCCATACAATAATTTTTCACAAAGTTCTTAATTCCGCTTACATAATGATTTAATGACAAAACCTACCAAAAAGGAAGCATCCCGGACGGAATGCTCCCTTCTATATCATCTTTGCTAAATCATCTTATGTCAGATCAGAGATTCATATAATTTGGTGATATCTGCTACACTGGTCTCTTTTGGATTACCAGGTCTGCATGCATCGTCATAAGCAGATTGTGCAAGGAAAGGAATATCCTCTCTCTTAACAATCTCTTTCAAATCAGCCGGGATGCCAACATCCTCAGACAGCTTCTTCACGGCATCAATGGCCGCTTTCCGGTACTCTTCCTGAGACATGGCGTCTGTGCCTTCCACACCCATTGCCTTTGCGATATCGCGGTATTTCTCTCCCGTCGCTTCTGCATTGTACTCCATAACAGTTGGCAGAATAATTGCATTTGCGATACCATGAGGCGTATCATACAGAGCCCCCAAAGGATGCGCCATGGAATGAACAATTCCGAGTCCAACATTGGAAAATCCCATTCCCGCCACATACTGTCCCAATGCCATTCCTTCTCTTCCTTCCGGCGTGTTATCCACTGCTCCGCGAAGGCTTCTTGCAATGATTTCAATGGCTTTGATATGGAACATATCGGATAATTCCCAAGCGCCCGCTGTAATATAGCCCTCAATCGCATGAGTCAGTGCATCCATACCAGTGGCAGCCGTCAAACCCTTCGGCATGGAAGCCATCATATCTGAATCCACAAATGCCACAACTGGTATATCCTTCGGATCAACACATACCATTTTACGGTTTTTCGCTGCATCTGTAATGACATAATTAATGGTCACCTCTGCTGCTGTTCCTGCAGTTGTGGGAACAGCAAAAATCGGTACAGATTTATTCTTAGTAGGTGCAACGCCCTCCAGACTTACCACATCTTCAAAATCCGGATTATTGATGATAATACCGATAGCTTTCGCTGTATCCATAGAAGAACCGCCACCGATTGCAATCAAATAATCTGCCCCTGATTTTTTAAATGCCGCCACGCCTGTCTGCACATTCTCAATAGTCGGATTCGGCTTAATGTCAGAATATAATTCATAAACTAACCCCGCTTCATCCAATACATCCAATACT
The DNA here is from genome assembly GCA_021769425.1 of Eubacterium sp. Classification (GTDB taxonomy): domain Bacteria; phylum Bacillota; class Clostridia; order Lachnospirales; family Lachnospiraceae; genus Petralouisia. The sequence goes on along the minus strand of JAETSX010000012.1, from coordinate 7,243 downwards.
TTCTTTGTCACTCCAAACTTCACCAGATCCGGATCAGAACATACAAAAGCCTTCTGGAACCCCCTTCCTTTTGCTTCTGTTGCAATTTCCTGAATTGCACCTGCCCCGTGATAAGATGTCTCGTTTAACACAAATCTGTTTGCCATTTTTCCTTCTCCTTTTCATTAATAAAATTCTTTTCACAAGAATCTTCATTAATATTATCACAAACTTCAAGAGAATATCAATACTTTTTGAAAGAATACAGACAAAATATATACAAAATTTTTAACGCCTTTCTTGCCTCAATCCGAAAAGAAAATCTGCAATGCTGCCATTTCCATATGCCTTCATTCCATAATTTTATATAATAAGTGCCGGAAGAAAGCGTTCTGGATAATTCCGCTGAAGACCAACCGGTAAAAATATCTTTTTGAAACCTCAAATCTTCCCTCTTCAAAACTTCCTTTCCAAATTCATCATAAATCGTTCCTCCGCATCCTTTTCCGCTGTATTTTAAGTATAGCGTAATGTGGGATTTTTCCGGAACAGTAAAGCGAAAACACCGCACCTTATCACTGTATGAAATCTTTCCTTCATATTCCTCACCCAGTTCATATTCCTCTGCCGGCTCTAATTCTGCAGCCATCACTTGCCAGCCTTTTAATAAAAAAAGGAAACAAAGACATAATAGTAACACCCATACACTTACTGCCACATTCTTCTGCATTGTAATTCTCCATTTTTCACACTGCTGCCATTATCATTTTATAAATGTCTTTTCCCCTCATATTAACAATATAATCATTTCTCATCATATAATAACATTTTATATTAGATGTTTCAAGCCATTATAACATTTTTACATAGAATATTTTTAATGTTTCTCATTTATAATTATGTATATATTTAGGAGGAGTATGCCATGGATGAATTTGTCAAGAACCGGATCACACAGCTTCGAATTAAAAAAGGAATTTCAGAATATCAGATGAGCTACGATTTAGGACATAGCAGAGGATATATCAATAATATTTCTTCCGGAAAGTCACTTCCTTCTTTAACTGAGTTTTTCTCTATTTGTGATTATTTTCAGATAACGCCTGCTGAATTTTTCGACCAGCAGCAGCAAAACCCAGAGCTGGTAAATAAAGCTTTATCTAAATTTAAACTGTTGAATGACAGTGACATGATCCTGGTATTAAGCCTGCTGAACCGCCTTTGTGAAGAGCATGGGTAACAAAATATCTTATGGATTCTTATATATAGAAAAAAGCCTTAATATGCATCAAGACCGTCATGATAATGCTTATTAAAGGTGACTTCAAGTTCCTCTAAAATTCAGGCAATTCTATTCTGTTTTTTTCCGGCGCTACAATTTAAGATAAGGATGAATGGGGTATACGCACTCCATACAATTCTGACACAGCTGGCATAATGCCCTTCCTTCCCGGCATGAAAAAAGTTCCAGGGGCATGCAAGATTTTTCCAGCCTTTTCTTACATTTGCCCTTTGCAATCCATTTGAACTTACAGTTAAGCTTACGCATGGGCGAGCTATGTACACTGATAAAGGCGGACATTGACATGGAATGCCGCACAGTCCATATAGACCGCACGGAACACAATTACAGACCCATTTCATTGGAACATGAGAAAATCGTAAAGAAAAAGCTCCTACCGTAACAGCGGCAAACTGCTTTGTACATAAAATTGAATAGTGTATATGCCAAAGGACATTTCATCTTTTATTTAGGTGGATGTCCTTTTTTGTACCCATTTTCGAACTTTATATAAATTTGTCCCGAATAATATATAATATTCGGGACAAAAGGAGGTAAACAAAGTGGCAAATGGATATTCCAGGCAGATTCAGGAGCGGATTGGCGCAGCGGCAGAAGGAACCGTTTTTGTCAATTCTGATTTTGCTGATATTGCCGATACGGGAACCATAAGACGGAACCTGAACCGGCTTACACAGGCAGGTACGCTCCGGCGGACTTTGAAAGGTGTTTATGAAAAGCCGGAATACAGCAAAATGCTGAAAGAATATGTAGCGGCGGACCCGGAGGCGGTAGCGAAGGCGCTGGCCCGGAACTACCACTGGACGATTGCTCCCTGTGGGTATACGGCACTGAACCTGTTAGGGCTTTCCACGCAGGTAACAGCGGTATGGTCCTATATCAGCGACGACCCATATAAGACCTATGAGTGGAATTCCACAAAGCTGGAATTTAGGCACAGAACCAATAAGGAGATCACAGGTCTTTCCTATATGACGGCTCTGGTGATTCAGGCATTGAAAACTTTGGGGAAAACAAATGTCACTTCCAAAACGATTCAGACGCTTAGCTCCCGGCTGAATGAGGACGATAAAGCCGCTATGCTAAGAGAGGCGGCAGAATCTACGGACTGGATTTACAATGCGATACGGCAGATTGCCGGGGAGGTACAATAGAAATGAAAAACGCTGCACGATTTTCAGACAATGATAAACGGAGGCTGTTCCGTAACGCAGCAGATAAGATGGGGCTCAACGATGCCATTGTGGAAAAAGATTTTTGGGTATGCTTTACGCTGGATTATCTGTTTCAACGTTCTCCCTGCAACCGCTACATAGTGGAACATGCAGACCGTGTAATCGCGGTATATGACGGACGGGAAAAAGACGGTACAGTTAAGGCCATCCGTTATGCGCACCAATTTCGGAAGGAACTGCGGGAAATACCCCTAGGGTTAATCTTGGACAAAAACAAGACAAATCTTGGACAAAACCGGATATGAAAAAGTGGCGATACAGGCTGCTCTATGGTATAATAAACGTTCAACCGGGAAGGCCAGTGACAAATTCGGTTGGACTTACAGAGAATTATAGATAACCTTTACAGGATTTTGACTGGCTGATCAGCCTGCCGAAAGAGTGTGTCCTGAAAAAGGCTAATAATGCGGAAATTGTTTTTGAGGAACAGGCCCTTGACGGTTTCCTGAACAAACTGAAAGAATACCCGGACATTGAATATCTGGGAGAAGTAATCGAACATAGTTGGGGCCAGCGGGTGATCCGGTTCTACGATTTAGACGGCCACATCATTGAGGTCGGCGAGGATATGAAAATGGTGATAAAGCGTTTTCTTGCTTCCGGCATGACGATGGAAGAAGTCTCTGTGAAAATGGACGCTTCCGTGGATGATTTGACAAAACTTTTGAACAACTAATACATGATGGACAAATAAACAAATCGAAGTTGTGAGGATGCAAATATGAACAGAACAGAGAATGTTGAACTGACAGAGTTTCAGTATTTGGTTCAGGGTGGCGGGTGGATTGTGTCGATAAGATAACTTCTCGTTTGTCGGGGAATAACACAACAGAAAAATAAATTAAAATTTAGGGAGAGTTTGTCGAGATAATAAATGAAGCAAAAAAATCGGGATTTGTTGAGAGTTGCGGAGGTGTTTTATGAAACGGGAATTAGGAATTGCAAGATGCGGGCTTGCCTGCTGTTTATGTTCTGAAAGCACAACCTGCCACGGATGTAATTCGGGAGAATGTCCCGACAAAGACTGGTGTGAAAACAGGAAATGCTCAATAGCAAAATGTTATGACCATTGTTATAGCTGCATGGAAGATTGCAGAAAAGGCTTACTGTCCAAGATAAAACCATACGGTTTTACTTTATTTATTAAAAGATATGGGGAGCAAATGCTGTTAGATTGCTTAGCGCGTAACGAGAAAAACGGTATTATATATCATCGTGAAGGTATTGTTGGTGATTATGATGAATTTGATGACGTAGAAAAGCTGATAATGTTCATTAAAGAGGGGAAACGATAACTCTCATTTTTTAGAGTTGGAGAAATCAGAAGTTGTAACAAAGATTATTTATATAATGTATGGATGTATACCTTTGGAAACAGTAGAATTAAGATTTCAATATACTCAAAGTGAATATATAAGAGCAGAAAGGCAATATTTAATTTCTATATATCTGGCATTAAATAATTGCCAAATATATAATAAAATTATACATAAATATGATATTGCTTTAGTCGCTGTATTTTTGCTGCTGTCGGTAGTTTATATGCTGTTCACCTCTTTTAACATATTCAGTATCTTAATATTTGGATTGATAATTGTTGTAACTGCATTGGGAAGCTATTTATATATTCTAATGCCTATACTGAAATTCAAGTAAACTGTAAAATATCATGAAGAATATACGCTGGTATTCTCTAAAGAAACAATTGAATTTAAAACACAAAGCATTGAATCAGAAATGAAGTGGGATATTTATTCTGCACTATGGGAAAGCCATGATTTTTATTATTTAATTCAAGCGCCACGAATATATACGTTAATTCCAAAATGTGATTTGAAGGGAGAATGACTTATTGTATTTCAGAAAAAAAGAGAATTGTGTGATTGCTGAAAAGCTGAAAAAGGTCTTTGCAGAATGGATCGATAACGGCCATACTGATTTTGACGATGAAAACACTATCATTCTGCGTGTGGAATTAACAGATGGCCTGTTGCTCTCGCATGGTACAAGATATGAGTTTTAAATTTTCAAATTTCCTACGTTGTTATGTCAAGTATTATCAGAGCTTGTCTTGAATATTTGCAGGCAGGCTTTTTAAGGAGGTTCCATGAAAGGATTTAACCGACCAAATCAATTATTTTCCCTCTGCGGTTTGAATTGCGGGCTTTGCCCCATGTTCTTGAATAAAAACTGCCCCGGCTGCGGCGGCGGTGAAGGAAATCAGTCGTGTAAAATTGCAAGGTGCAGTATGGAACATGGCGGTGTTGAATATTGTTTCCAATGCAGCGAATACCCTTGCGAAAAATACGATCATATTGACGATTTTGATTCTTTTATAACACACCGAAACCGAAAATCTGATATGGAAAGGGCCAAACAATTCGGGATAGACGCTTATAATGCAGAGCAGGCGGAGAAAGCCGACATTCTGGAGGTTTTATTATCCAATTATAATGATGGCCGCAAAAAGACACTCCTTTGTGTAGCCGTCAACCTGCTGGAACTGCAAGAGCTGCAAACGGTACTTAGAAAAATTGATCGTAAACCTGATATGGAAACACTGACGCTCAAAGAAAAAAGCGCATTTATCGCCGGATTACTGCAGGATGCAGCGGCAGCGAAAAATATCGATTTAAAACTTCATAAGAAAAAGGGATAATTTGAATATGCTATGATTTTTGCACATGAATCAGTGCTTATAGATCATCTAATCTTCCCTTTCCCCAATTGAATATCTTTGAAAAAGCGCCACATATTTTTGGTGGCGCTTTTTCTTTGTAAAAGAACGCAATGACAATGTAAGAAACTGCAAAGAAATGGGAGTTATACGAGCACCGGGTGCAGAAACTATGTGTAAAGAACCGGATTGATGGTGGGTTCACCTTAGCCGGGTACGCTTGATTCCGAAAGGCGCTGATAACCTGGCAAACGGATGTAGAAAAGAAATCTTTAAAAAACTATTGACTTTGACGTTCCGTCATACTGTAGAATGAAGTTACAAACTATCGGAAGGAAGTACAAAATATGAGTATTCTAAAAGTACAGGCCGTTCGTTCTGACGGTATCTACAGAAAAATCATGGAAGCGCCAGTCTCTAAAAAAATGACATTTATTACTATGAAAGTCTTCGGCTTTCACAGCATGAATGGCCATGCGGCCCGTCGCACGAAAGGCTGAGCATGATGGGGGTTACTATGAAAGTCTTCGACTTTCACAGCATGAATGGCCATGCGGCCCGTCGCACGAAAGGCTGAGCATGATGGGGGTTTACTATGAAATAATGAAGCCTTTTGAAAAGAAATGGGCCTGCTACAATGCGCCAATGAAGGCTGCACAACCGAATGGCTATGATGTTATTATGGCAAGTGGTATGTTAGGCTTTCTTCTGCCGGAAAAAATAGATGAAACATGGACCGAAAGTATTACACTGCTAGGCGATAACCAATTTTGGGATAACTGTCAAAAGTCTATCGCGCGGTCATTAAAGTGTTTTATTGATGCAAAAATTGAGTTGCCAATAAAAGAATATCTCTACACTATTTTGCTGGCTGATCCAGAGAACCCTTATATGATAATGAATGACAATTACTGTGGAGATGGAGGTATTCCCGGCTACATTTTTACATGGCTTGTTCCGTCTGAACACACTCAGAGCAGACTTCCCGTAGCACTGGCACATGAAACAAATCATAATGTCCGTTTCCAGTTTATTAAATGGCACAATGACATTACTCTTGCTGACAGAATCGGAAGTGGAATGATTTTTTAATATATTCCCAAAATGTCTTTGATCGCCTGGCGGAATATAAGGCGGAAACACCTGCATTACCTGCCGTTCAATCCATTGTTGCAGAGTGGCAGGAGTATATATCTGAAAACTCCTATCCCTGTTCGAAGGCTATGCTGATGTATCTGGGCCAACTCTATCAAATAGATGAATGATTTGTCGAGTATATCAACAGATTTGCCACATGGAACGTTGCGGATTTTTTTGGTGAAGCAATTAAAGTCTATTGCTGTAATTGCTAATAAACTATTATATCTGTTCAGCGACCGAAAAGAAAAATGCTGTTGGGCAGCTCCTTTCCCACACTCATATTACATTTTACTGGTGACGGCTTTGAGAAATCAATGCCGCCATGCTGTTTATTATAGCTATGATAAGGTTTTTTTCTTTTTCTATCTTCATGTATAAAGATTTCAGCGTTGCAGCCATCACCGCAGGTGATGATCTCAGGGGTTTGGGGACATGTCACCAACAAGCATTTTGGCAGGAATACCGGAAACGGATTTCTGGCAAAATTGTTGCGCCACCATTCCACATCAATGGTCTGCGGAGCAAGCCGAGTTTTATTCGCCAAAATGGAGATGCTTTTATTTTTGGAATTTCATTTCACCCATATGGTCTATTTCCATTTGTCCGCAAACCGCTAAAATGCTTACAAGATGAAGTAGTCGATTTGCGAGAGATGTCTTTGGAATTGGAGCAGAAATTTACATCTGCTGTTTCTGGCGCCAATTCGGAAGAAATAATAAAATCTATTGAACATGCTCTTATTAGTGAATTAGTTGCAGACCCCAATTTTCTAAGGGAAGTTCCACTAATTAATGATTATACTGGCGAGCAAAAAGATTTGCCAACTTATCATGCCGCAGTTACGCTGCCTTTATCTGCCGCAAACGTATTTTTGCATACAGAATGAAGCCCATCGAAAAGCTGTACCTT
>JAETSX010000210.1 GCA_021769425.1 Eubacterium sp. | reverse complement strand
TCGTTTGCGTCAATGAATGTAACACGAATCGTGCCATTGGTGAAATCAATGCTAATAATTTCGGATGCTGTTAATGCAATGGGGTTCGGACGTGCAGGAGAGCGTGTCGCAAATACACCCATGACTTCGGGTGCGCCTTTATAGGGTTGATTTGTCTGTAATTCATTCCGGTCTGCGTCGTTGTCGCAATCGCTGAACCACCAAAGGACATTGATATGGCTGAAGCCCTCTAAGGCTTGCAGTCCGGGAATGTACTCCGGCTCTAACTGAATAAATGTGCCGGTTTCATCATTCTTTACTTTGCCAATGATTTTTAATTGATAGGTCATATTTTTCCTCCTTGCTATGTTGGTAAACCCAGTATAATACCTCACATCATGTGAGATGCAACAGGGAAAAATGAAAAATGCCCTACATTTTTAGCAGGACATTTCAAAGCCTGTACAATCATATGTGTTCCAGCGGTATTTGAAGTTCAATCAAATATTTTTCAGGATTATTCTCATTCCACGGGCCTCTATGCACGATTTGACGCATCGGGTCAGCCATTTTGTATTCGCTGTTTTTTTGCAGCCATTCGGCAAAGGCAAGATAGGCCCCTTTTATATTTGCAAAATCGCCGTAGACCATTGTGCAAGCCATATATGGGACTGGTTCTGTCATACGAAAACAAAATGGATCTTTTGCCGTTCCCATTTTCTTTACCGGAGCGCATAGCTCAATATCAACATCTGTCTCCCGAAATTCTGTATCGTGATAAATGGAAAATGTATTGCTCGCTATTCCTATTTTTTGCGCACCTGTAAAAGTAGAAAGTTCTTCCCATAAGTCGCCCTCGGAATAGTAGTTTGGTACAACTTTCCGCAGGGATAGCACCTGATACGCAGGGATCGACTTAACGGAGATGTTATAACGCGGTTCTCCTTTACCACCCTGTATTTCACTTTTTGCAAGTTCAATCTTCCGCAGTTTTTCTCGTTCGGCCTGTATTGCATTTTCTATCTCTATGCGCTTTTTGTCAAGCTGCGCAAGGAGTGATTGCTCGTCCAGCGTCAGGGCAAGCGCGATTTCTGAAACATTCAGCCCACTATCCCGCAAATACAGGATTTTATTTAGACGCGGTATTTGCTCCACCGAATACAGTCGGTGTCCCGTCCACTTGTCAACCTCTGCTGGCGTCAGAATGCCCGCCTCATCATAATAGCGGAGCATACGAATAGATACCTGCGTCAGCTTTGAAAATTCTCCTATCCGAAACATCGTTTCACCACCTACTCTAACTATATTTGTACTTTTATCTCATCACAGCTTTATATGTTACTTGCTGCATCCTTATTGTACCGTCTTTCGTTTAGTCTATCAATGCTGTTCATGGTATGAGAACTTTTTCCTAGTCACCACAAAATG
>JAETSX010000209.1 GCA_021769425.1 Eubacterium sp. | reverse complement strand
AAAAGGTACAGCTTTTCGATGGGCTTCATTCTGTATGCAAAAATACGTTTGCGGCAGATAAAGGCAGCGTAACTGCGGCATGATAAGTTGGCAAATCTTTTTGCTCGCCAGTATAAAATCATAATTCCGCCTCCTGATATCCTGTTTCTGCACGAGCAAGCGGCATATTCACTATGAGGATAATTTTTTGCCGGAAATGGTCAAAGGCAATCACTTTATCAAAAAGCATCAAATCAACATCCTTAAAGTCTTCGGTATCCTCCACGTCACACCGCACCGCCGGTTCACTGTATCCGAAATAATCATAGGAGAAATATCCTACCAGTCCGCCCGTGAAAGAAGGGAGATATTCAAAGCGGGGACTCCTGTACTCCGCAAGTATGCGGCGAAGAAAGGCGGAGGGATCCTCTGTCTTCACCTTAACATTGCCTGCCGTCATTTCACCGCCGGTACAGGTAATTTCCAGCTTTGGATCAAAGCCCAGGAAAGTATAGCGCCCCCAGGTCTCGTTTGCCTGTGCAGATTCCAGCATATAGCAATGGGCGGATACACTTTTTAGTATTTTCATGGTTTCAATGGGCGTGGTGAAGTCAGAAAATATCTCACAGCTGACCGGAAGCACATGATACTCTCCGGCGGCGGCAAATTTTCTGACGTCACTAAGGCTGGGCAAAATTTTCATAATCGGTACCTCCACAAAATAAGTTCTTTCATTTTTCTGCCAAAAGAGCAAAATAAAAACGCCCCTGACAGAAAAGTACTCTCTGTCATGGACGAATCCTGCTAACACGATCCGCGGTGCCACCTTGATTCACGGCATAAGCCGTACACTTAGCGGGATACCATCATATCCCCGGCAAATAACGCCTGCCTGCAGCGTCGCAGAATACTTTGTGAAAATCACATTTGACTGCGCCCTCAGCGGTCCATTTGACAACTTGTTTCTTACCTGGTTCTCAGCGTTCCAGGTTCTCTGTAAAGGCATCATTGCCGTTATATCCGTTTCAACAGTTTAATGCTTTAAATCGGTATAGTTCATAGCACAGTCTTCCCGGAATGTCAATAGAGGAATGTATCCATTCCATAGAAAATATGTTTCAAAAAATCTGCAATTTTTAAAATATTGCGATATAACTATTGACATTACAACCCATGAGTGGTATAAAAATATAGTCTAATTCCATGAATTGATACCCCATTTTGTTAGCATAATATATGTTTTCAGAAAAAAATAAAAAACTTTTTTATAATTTTTTTAAATTTCATTTCCTAATTTCTGGTATTTCAAAAATATTTATCCTGAATTATTCACGGCGGTATGAGCAGGCATAAAATTTGCCGTAGTTACCGTTACAACCTCTTCCAATACCCCACTCTGCCACAAAACAGCCTAAAAATGGGCAGACTT
>JAETSX010000208.1 GCA_021769425.1 Eubacterium sp. | reverse complement strand
ATACATTTCCCATTGTTCTACAAAGACCCGGATAGCGCCTCCAGCCGGAGTATATTTCACCGCATTGTCCAGCAGATTGAACACGGCTTCCGCCGTCCATTTGCTGTCGTGGGAAAGGCAAAGATTCTCCGGGCAGTCCACTGTAACGCAAATATCTTTTTTCTCCGCCGCATATACAATACCGCTTAAGGCCATCGCCAGCGTATCAATCAGAGGGGCATCTTTCTTTTCCAGCCGGATTGCCCCGGTTTCCAACCGGGAGGTCTTCACAAGAGCCTGGAAAAGAAATTCCAGCTTGTCCGTCTGGTTCCGGATGCCTTGCAGGAACTCCAGCTGTTCTTCTTCTGTGACAGACTTTGAAAGCAGCGTGTCTGTCACCATTTTCAGGTTGCTTACCGGCGTCTTCACCTGATGGGAAACGTCCGATACCAGCATCTGCAGCTCCTGCCGTTCCTCATCCACCTTCCGCCGGTTCTCCTGCATGATGCCGTACAGCCGTGACAGACGGTAGCTGATACGGGCAAAGAGTGTTTCACTGTCCACGGCATGCGCAGGCTCTCCGCTTCCGCTTATCATCTGATCCATTGCCTGGCACAGCTCCCTGGTAAATATGGAAAGCCGTTTACTGAAAACAACTGTCAGAAGGAACATCCAGGCAAGGGCACAGATCATCAGCAGCCCGCCGGTGGCAAGCACCCAGATCTCGCCTGTCATCCATAAAAGGACGGCACAGATGGCCAGCATGGAAGCCGCCATACCGCCACATGTCAGCAGGAATATCTTTTTTACAGAGATCCGCCCCAGACTCATTTTCTCTCGCCTCCCATCCATTGGTATCCAATCCCGTAAATCGTTTTGATGTAAGTGTCACCTTCTGCCTCAATCTTGCCCCGGATCCGGCTGATGGAGGTAGTCAGGGTGTGTTCGTCCACATAGTTTTCATCCGCATCCCACAGCCGTTCCAAAAGACGCTGCCTGGTCAGGATCTGTTTGGGATTTTTGCAGAACAGATACAGCATCTTATACTCCATAGGGGAAAGGGTAAGGGATTTACCATTCAGCGAGGCGGATTGTTCTGAAAAGTCCAGAAACAGCCTGCCGTCATCATAGAAATCTTTTGCCAGCCCCCGGTGTGAGCCTGCACAGGTCATAGCCGCTGCCGTCCGGCAGGTTGATATCCAAAAGTACCAGGTCATATTCCGTCTGCGTCAGTAACTCTGCAGCTGTGCCTGCATTCAGGGCTGATACGGTATCGTAACCCTCAGAAATCAGGTTGTAGGTCAGCGTTTTATTTAAAAGGGCATCGTCCTCTACCAGTAAAATCTTTTTCATGCACATACTCCTTTTCCATCTTTATATGATAAGTTCAGCCAAAACACAGTCGGACCGACAAATCAAGCTCACTCGAATTGGTCTGTCAGGCTATGTTCTGAGGGAGCGCCCGTATCTGGGCAAAGTTATCTTCAGCAGCGGGAAAGCGCCGGAGACGTCTTTGCGAACGGGCACAGCTGAATTTTTTGTATAGTATAACAGTCAAATGTCCGCGAAATGTTACAGAGAATTATTTTTCCCTAATATCCATATTTCTTTCTATATTTCAAAAACATAAAGGCAGACAGGGCAAGCGCCATCAGTTCCGCCACAGGCGTTGCCAGCCAGATACCGTTTACACCAAAAACCAGGGGAAGTATCAGCATGGTAATCAGCATAAACACAAAGGACCTTGAAAATGCAAGGACGGCCGAAACAATCCCATTAGACAATGCAGTAAACATCCCGCTGGCAAAAATATTAAATCCGATAAAAAACAATGCTGCCGTGCATATCCTGTTTCCTGTTACTGCCAGATCATACACCGGATTATCCGGCCGGGCGAAGACAGATACCAGCGGCCTTGTCAACAGAAGGGAAGCTGCAACCGTAAGCACAGAGATTCCTGCAATCACTTTCATGCTGATCCCAACCAGCTTTTTCAGTTTTCCATGGTTCTGTTCCCCATGATAAAAACTCAGCATGGGCGCAA
>JAETSX010000207.1 GCA_021769425.1 Eubacterium sp. | reverse complement strand
AAAGTCACTATGTTTGCATCAGATTAGCTGACGGGGCGCTCAACGGGGGCTGTCTGCCCCCTTGCCGCTAAGGCTTTCCCCCGAGAGGAGTGAGGAGAAAAGATAGACGTAAGGGCAATTGCATGTAAATTTGTAAAAGCAAAATACATTAACAGCAAAACCGATACGTCTATGGTACAAAGTAACAAAAAAGATTTCAGCGGACAAAATATCTCTATTGGTATTGACGTCCATCTGAGAACATGGAGTGTCACGGTGCTCACCCCCTTTGGGTTTATGCGCACTCATACTCAAAAGGCTTCGGCCAAAGAGCTCTTTGAACATTTGAACAAGCATTATCCTAACGGTAGCTACCATGCAGCCTACGAGACGGGGTTTTCGGGCTTCTCGACCTATTATGCCCTGACTGAGCTTGGTATAAAATGCACCGTGGTACATGCGGCTGACGTTCCGACCACCCAGAAGGAAAAGGTCTCGAAGTCAGACCCGGTGGATTCAAAAAAGCTGGCCAAAGCCCTTATGCGCGGCGAGCTCGGCAGTGTGTACATTCACTCGAAGGACAGCCTCGATGACCGTGCGCTGGTACGCCACCGCGCCACTATTGTGAAGCTTTCCGGCGGCATAAAATCCAGAATCAAGCATCTGCTGTACAACAACGGCGTGGAGTACCCCGAAGAATATTTCCGAAGCAACCGCCACTGGACAAGAAGTTTCATAACGTGGTTGCAGAATGACGTGCGGTTGCTCTCCGACACCCGGGTCTCGCTTGACCTGCTCATTGCCGAGGTACTCCATTACAGGGAACGCCTCCTTGATGTCAACCGCAGATTGCGCTCGCTGGCGCGCAGCGACAGGTATGCCGAGAAATACGGCATCCTGATGTCGGTTCCCGGCATTGGTTCGACAATTGCCATGAGCCTGCTTACCGAGATTGACGACATCGGTCGCTTCAGTAACCAGCGCCAGTTCGCATCGTTCCTCGGACTCGTGCCGATGATGTCGTCAAGCGGCGACAAGGAATACGTCGGTGAGAAGACTTTCCGGGGAAACAAATTCCTCGGTCCAAAAATAGTCGAGGCCTCATGGATAGCCATACGGCACGACGCGGAACTCTCCGCAAAGTTCGGCGCATTGTGCACTCGCGGAATGAAGTCGCAGGAAGCCATAATCCGGATAGCCCGCAAGCTCTCCAACATAATATTTTCCGTACTGAAATCAAACCGCAGATATGAATGAGCCTTGGCTGCATCTAAAAGAAAGGTTGTGGCGTCTTTCCTATTATGCTGAATAAGTAAACTGTCAGCCCGATGGGGCGTGACTGATAGAAGTTTGCCTGATAGGACTTTTTTAACTACAAGGCATTTCGGGCTCTAACCGATTGCCGGTTATTTGATTGGGGCAGAGGCCTCGATCATGACTCTTTTGTGCCTACACAATTGGCACAGAAATATAAGTAATTGATTTTTAACGTTAATCTTTTCTAAATCTGAACGAGAATTTTGGAATACAACATAGAAGGATGCTGTTTGGTATTGAAGGGCCAAGTTGCCCCTCGTTGAATCTTTGTCGCAGTGCAAAAATAATATCGGGAGGCGCAGATTTCCAAATATTTGTATCCCTTGGACGCACAAAGTATAGCTATGGCCGCATTTGGCCACTTGAAGCAGCCAATGTCCAACCGATATTTTCTCGATAATTATCTGCTACTTCTCGCGTTGCAACAGATAGCTCATGTGTCCATAAGTCCTTATAGACCTATATCCAAAATATTAAGAGAAATATGTTTATATATCGCTGTCTGAATAGTAAGAATTTAGTATCCGTATTGATGTAGAAATATCTCAGTAGCCAACGATTTATAAAAATCTGTATGGTAAAAATAATATATGGATTTTAATATCAATGGGCATTGAAAGAAATACATATCTCTTACATGGCATCCATAAATACGGATTGAAATATTAGTATCCACACTAATCCACATTGGAATATTTGTCAGCACGTAACCGCAAAAAGTATGGATATGGCCGTATTTTCGCCATTTATACAGGTGCGAATCCACTTTGGCCATGGACATCTGTACATAAGTACCTTAGGAATTGAGGAACTTAGGAATCTATTGTTCAATAAATTGACTTTTCAATCGGTTGATAGCTCAACAAGATTGCTAATACATTGGATTATAGATAATTCAATAGACAAACATTACAATAGAAGTGTCGTTCCGAAGATTAGTATATTGAACGCCTTAATTGCAGGTTTGTCAATCAAATTCTTTGCAAATATACAATCCAATCATTCAGATTTCCAAATATTTGCATAGCTCGACCGCATAAAGTACCCATATTTCCGCATTCTTCCTCGTGTTTTCCACCTCCTGTCATGGCTTCGTGTAGATAAATCTCATAATTTTTGTAGAACAAGCCTATTCTGCATTGCAAACATCAGTTATAATATGCAGGATGTTCACATGAACATAGCAAGGTGTCTTTTGAGTAACTCAAAAGGTTTTGGGGAACCGAGGCCCCACAAAACAACCTTGCAATGTAAAGGGAGTACTCCGAAGTCGCACTCC
>JAETSX010000011.1 GCA_021769425.1 Eubacterium sp. | reverse complement strand
TTTTCTTGTTTCAGGTGATACCGTCACTAAATTTATTGTCTGCATATTAACAGGATAACAGAAAACAACCTAAAAGTCTATATGTTTTGTCGATTTTTAACCGCCAAAATAATAGGTTATTTGACGGGTGATGATTATTTAAAAATTATTTGTGATAGTAATGGTGATATCAGAAGACGTATATTCTATGAGAATGTCAGGGATTATCAAGGCACAGAAAATAGCGTCAATAAAGAAATAAGGGCGACAATTACTGGAAAACAGACAAGAGGGAAATTTATTCTTTTGAATAATGGTGTAACAATAATTACAAAGTCGGTAACATCATTAGGAGCAAATATTTATGAGTTATCAGATTTTCAGATTGTGAATGGATGCCAGACAAGTAATGAGATTTATAATTGTAAGGAATACGCTTCGGATATTTTTGTTCCGATTAAAATTATTTATACAACTGATACTGAAATTATAAGTAGTATAGTAAAGGCAACAAATCGACAGAGCCCTGTGCCAGAAGAAGCATTTGTTGCACTAAGTAAATACCATAAAGAATTACAGCTATTATTTAGCGAATATTCAAAAGATATGCCTTTAGAGATGTTTTATGAAAGGCGGTCTGGTGAAGAGGATGATATTAAGGAGAAAAAAGGTGCGTATCAGATAGTTACTTTACATGGAATTATACGATCATTTGAGAGTGTTTATTTCCAAAATCCTAATATAGTTTATGGAACGAATCCAGCAAATATTTTAAAAAGCCAAAAAGAGCGTTTGTTCTGCAAAAGCCATAAACCAGATAGTTATTATGTGGCAGCATACTTATTTGTTAAGTTTGTTTCTATGCAACAAAGGGAACTGTTTTCAAAACATGATTATGTTTTGAGGTTTTATGTGATTATGGTGGCAAGAATTTTAATGGTAAAAACAATGCAAGTTTCAGATTTGAGCAGTAGTGCGATAGATAAAGAGAATAAGAAAGTGATTGCTATTTTAAAAAATGATGATAATGCAGACTCTTACTTTGTAGAAGCAAAGAAGATTATTGTAGGCATGTTAAAAGAAAAAGAATATTCTGACAAAAAGAGATATGATGTATTAAGAAGTACAGAATTTTGTAGGAAAGTAAAAGAAAAAGTAAAAAAGATTTTGGAGAAATAAAGAAAAATATCATGTTTATAAAGTGGCGATTTCGTTATCACATTTACACGAATATTATTTGTATACGCGAAAGATTCCCGATATAAAAGAAAGAAGGAACTTATGGAAAGAAACATAAATATTATTGTCGGTTTGAATGGTGAGAAGATTGTCCTGATCAACGATATCCGTTTTAAAGGCAAAAAGCGGGAAGACTGGAAAGAGGTGGAGGACTACCTTAAAGAATATATCGGGGAATTTTATGAGATTGCGGAAACGTCTGAGAAGATATTTATATCAAGCAATTTTCCGGATGAATATGCCGGTTCGGAGAGCAGGCTTGCCCTTAAGGGGGCTGTTGCGAAGGCTAAGGCAAACGCGGCGCAGGGGATACCGGAGCTGATCCAGATTGCTACGAATGGGGAATACTCGGAGAATATGAAAAAGAAGCATGAGAAGGACGCTAAATATGGGTGGTATCGGTATGATGTAAGGTTTGCTCTGCCAGTATATGACGATAAAAGCGGCGAGGTCTGCCGATACAACATCTTTTTTGCCCGGATGCTGGTGCGCCATGATGCGGATGGCAGGAAGTATCTTTATGACCTGCTGGCAATAAAAAAAGAAACGAGCAGCCCGCTTGAGTAAAAACTGTACGGTGAAAACCCATCTCCTTTACAAATAATTGTATCGGAAGTATGGGGGTTTGTCAATAGAAAAACAGAAGAATTTCTGTATACAAAAATTTCCATATTAAGATTGTTACATGGCATCGGTTAGAAATAATCGGTGCTTTCTTTATGCCTGCGGCTCGGATTCGTCCAGGTTTTTTTCATTTTATAGGAAATTCCTCCAGATTTCCTATAAGATAAAAAATTGTAACAGTTTAGCCATTTGGCTGAACTAAAATAAAAAAGTTATTGTGAAAATGCTGAAAATTTTTTATCCCCTTGCAATGACTTTTCCGCATAAAATACGTTTGTTTTTGAACATTGAGGACTGAGAGACAGCCATAGAAAACCATGTGAATAACCTTTGTAATTTCCTGCGTTTTTCTTTGTTTTGAACAGTGTCTATACACACCTTTCCATAAAAAAGCGGCAGTGTCCATCGTCATTTTGACGAAAACGTAAACTGCCCCAATTCGCTTTTTTCCTATATTTCTGATAAAATCATATCATGAGAAACAGGAAGGGAGGCGGACATGAATGGGTGGAAATTATGAAAAAAGCATGTACAATCAGCTTATGGACGTCATGGAACGCCTTGATGCGATTGAGAATGGCCTCCGTATGGAAAATCAGGAACATAAAGATGATGTCAATCGTCTGAATTCCAAAATCAATGCCCTAAAGCATGAAAACCATATCCTAAAAGATGAAAATGCACGTTTAAAAAGCATCCTTAATAATGACAGTTCCAATACCTCACTTCCACCGTCTGCCGACCAGAAAGGCGGAAAACCTGCCAACACTTATAATGAAAAGCAAGGCGATTGATGCGCTTAGAAAAATATCCTTTCTGGAAAAGTTTACAGGAATTTTAATCCATGACCACGAAACAGCACTGTACCATTTCGGGACAGACCATGGCGAATGCAATGTGCATATCCTCCGTTATCTGCGTAAAAACACCGAAGAAACCGGGCATGAATGGTCAGGGAAGATGAAAGGCTTTTTCTGTGAAATGAACCGGGAGCGGAAAGAGCTGATAGTCCAGGGAGAGCATTCATTTCCGGAGGAAACTCTGGGGACACCGGCTATTTTTTAGCCGATGCTATACCTGCTGCTTCAGCCGGAAGGCTGAACTGTTACAAAAAATTTCCTGCCTTATGCAGAAACATCTTGAAAAGAAGCCCGAAATGTGTTAGTATGAAACAAGTTGTGAACATAACAGTCACAGGAGGTATGGAAAAATGGCAGTTTTGAAGACGATTTTAACCGTAGTATTTATTTTAATAAGCATTGGATTGACAGTAATTGTTTTAATGCAGGAGGGCAAATCTGCAGGACTTGGAACCATCAGCGGAGCCGCAGATACATACTGGGGCAAGAACAAGGGCCGTTCCCGAGAGGGAATTATGGTTAAGATTACCAGAGTGCTGGTAATTCTGTTCCTGGTAATTGCTGCTGTATTAAATATCGGAAGTTTATAAACAGCTGTATTTCACACAAGAGACTGTCGCTTTGCGGCAGTTTTTTTATATCATTAGGAAAGAACTTATCACTGTGAAGTGCTAAAATATGTGACTTTCCTATGATATAAAAATATTATGCGCACTCGCACGTGAGGTATGATGTCGCTAAAGCGACCGTGCTCGGCGCGGTAAAGTGTCCAAGTCCCTCATGAATGAGGGATTTAGGGAGTTGATGCGGACTTGTCCGCTTTGTGCTATCATAGGAGAAATATATGGAGAAAAGTTTGTTAGAAAGCAGAAAGAAAATGATTTACGAATTCATGTGCAGCGATCTCTACGTGCCCATGAAAATAAAGGAATTGGCCGTCTTGATGGATGTGCCCAGAGCAGAACGGGAAGATTTGGAAGAAGTTCTTTCGGAACTTTTGGAAGAGGGTAAGATTGAGGTTTCCAAACGGGGCAAGTATTCCAAAGCAGAAGGAAAATTCTTAAGAGGTACTTTTACCGGAAATGTCCGGGGATTTGGATTTGTTACGATAGAAGGGGATCCGGAGGATATCTTCATACCGGAAGAGCGGATTAATGGAGCTATGCATGGAGATGTGGTGCAGGTTGCGCTGCTGCCGGGAAAAGCAGAAGCCGGGAAACGCCGGGAGGGAGCAGTGGTTAAAATTTTGCAGCGGGGAGTCATCCAGGCAGTAGGCACTTTTCAGAAGAGCAAAAATTTCGGGTTTGTTGTGCCGGACAATATGAAGCTGGGACAGGATATTTTTGTGCCTGCCGAGCGTTCCATGGGGGCGGTAGACGGCCATAAGGTGGTGGTGGAGCTGACCGATTACGGCAGTGAAAAACGCAAGCCTGAGGGAAAAGTAGTAGAGATTATCGGGCATATCAATGATCCGGGAACGGATATTATGTCCATTGTAAAAGGCTATGATCTGCCCACGGAATTTCCGGATAAAGTATTAAAGCAGGCCATAAATGTAGGAAAGCCGGTAAGTACTGCGGACATGGCGGGGCGCAAAGATATCCGGGACTGGCAGATGGTAACCATTGACGGAGAAGACGCCAAGGATTTGGACGATGCCGTATCGCTGACAAAAGAGGGAGAGAATTACCGTCTGGGAGTGCATATTGCAGATGTAACCAATTATGTGCAGGAGCGCAGCGCATTGGATGTGGAGGCGTTGAAACGGGGAACCAGCGTGTATCTGGTGGATCGGGTGATTCCCATGCTGCCCCATCATCTGTCCAACGGAATCTGCTCCCTGAATGCCGGGGAAGACCGGCTTGCGCTAAGCTGCATCATGGTAATTGATCCGAAAGGAAATGTTATTGACCATGAAATTGCAGAAACAGTGGTGCAGGTGGATCGCCGCATGAGCTATACCAGCGTACGGAAAATTTTAAAGGATAAAGATGAGAAAGAACGGGAGGAATACAAGGAATTCGTCCCCATGTTTGAGGAAATGGAAAAGCTTGCAGCTATTTTACGGGAAAAGCGGAGAAAACGGGGTTCCATTGATTTTGATTTTCCGGAGACTAAGATAATTTTAGACAAGCAGGGAAGACCACTGGAAATCAAACCTTATGAACGGAATGTAGCCACCAGAATCATTGAAGATTTTATGCTGATTGCCAATGAAACGGTGGCCCAGGATTTTTTCTGGCAGGAGCTTCCTTTTGTATACCGCACCCACGATACGCCTGATCCGGAGAAAATACAGAAGCTCAGCCTGTTTATCAATAATTTCGGCTATTCCATCCGGATCAGCCAGGAGGAAATCCATCCCAAGGAGCTGCAGAAATTGCTGGTCAAAATTGAAGATACGCCGGAAGAAGCATTGATCAGCCGTTTAACCCTGCGTTCCATGAAGCAGGCAAAGTACACCACAGAGAATACCGGGCATTTTGGACTTGCAGCCCAGTATTACTGCCATTTTACTTCGCCTATCCGCCGGTACCCGGATTTGCAGATTCACCGTATTATCAAGGAAACCCTGCGGGGAAAGATGAATGAGAAGCGGATCTCCCATTATGACAAAATATTGCCGGAGGTGGCGGCACAGTCCAGCGCCAGAGAGCGGCGGGCAGAGGAAGCGGAGCGGGAGACAGAGAAATTAAAGAAAGTCCAGTACATGTCGGAGCGCATTGGAGAAGAATTTGAAGGCGTGATTTCCAGCATCACTTCCTGGGGCATGTATGTGGAATTACCCAATACGGTGGAGGGTATGGTGCATGTGGCGAATTTGCAGGACGATTATTATCATTATGAGGAAGCGGCCCATGAGATGGTGGGGGAAATTACAGGAAAACGCTATAAACTGGGGCAGAAGCTGCGGGTTGTGGTGGCAAGTACCGATCCCCTGATGCGCACCATAGATTTTGTGCTTTTGAAAGAATGAACGCCGCAGTAATGCAGGAAAATTCAGGAGAGGATAAGCAGAATGGGAAAAGAAAGCAAGAAATTAATTGCCAATAACAAAAAAGCATTTCACGATTATTTTATTGAGGATAAATACGAAGCTGGAATCAGCCTGGCAGGGACGGAGGTAAAGTCCCTGCGGATGGGAAAATGTTCCGTAAAAGAATCCTTTATCCGCATTGAGAACGGGGAAGTTATCATTTACGGAATGCACATCAGCCCTTATGAAAAGGGAAATATCTTTAACAAAGACCCCCTCCGTCCCCGGAAACTTCTGATGCATAAATATGAAATCAATAAAATTGCGGGGAAGATGGCGGAGAAAGGCTACACGGTGGTGCCGCTGCAGGTGTATTTCAAAGGAAGCCTGGTAAAAGTGGAAATTGCCCTGGCACGAGGGAAGAAGCTCTACGATAAACGCCAGGATATCGCCAAAAAAGACATGCGCCGTGAGTCAGAACGCGAGTTTAAAGTGAGGAATTTATCATGAGGAGGGACCCGGCTGAAAACGAATTTTTGCCAAAAGGAAGAAGGCCGGGAGGAGACCTGATGATTATCATGAGGAGACCTGATGATTATCATGAGGAAATCTATCATTCATGGGTTTCCTCAAATTTTTCTATTATTGGATAACAACTGTTAATTCAATCCCCCAACCTTCCGATATAACTAATAACAGAAAACGAGGTGAACATATGCCAAAAGAAGAAACCACTCCCAGCGAAAGCGAATGGGCAGTTATGGAAATTCTCTGGGAACAGGAAAACTGCCTGACTTCCGCTGAAATTATTGAAAAGCTTCAGGAAAGCATGACGCCCAAGATGGTCCGCGTCCTCTTAAACCGTCTGCACAAGAAGAAAATTATTGATTATGTGCCAGATAAAAAAGATGCCAGAGTGTACCGCTACTTTCCTCTGAAATCCAGAGAAGAATGCTTACAGGAAAAGAGCAGGAAATTTGCGGACAGCTATTTTTCCGGGAATGGAGCCAATGCTTTTGCAACCCTTCTGAGAAATATTACCCTCACCGAAGAACAGATCCGTGAGTTGGAGGGAATTTTAGAAGAGAACAAAGGAAAACATTCCGAAGGGCGGGAAAAACATTGAATCTGGAAATGTACCGGCAGTTTTTAAATTTTTGTTTTGTGTATCTGACGGCGCTGTTTGGCAGATCCGTGCTCTGTTCCTATCTGATTCTGTTGCTGGTGCTCTTGCTGCGGCAGACAGCCTTGAAACGGGCGGTATTTTTCAAGGGGTTTCTTTGGTCGCTGTTTGTTTTGGCTCCATTTGTAGGAAGATTGAAATTATTCTATGAAAATCCTTTTCGAAAAGTTCACCATCTGGCGCAGACCTGGCAGGGAGCAGGGCATATGGCCGTTTATCCTGCGGCAGCGCTGAATTTTTTGATAAAAATGTTTTACCAGTGGGGAAACTTCTGCGTGGAACAGCCATGGATTTGCAGAATTTATCTGTTAGGCGTACTGGGAAGCTTTCTGGTTTTATGCAGGCAGAGAAGAAAGAGAAAGTGGCTGTTTTCCCAAATGACATTGTATCAGGAAGAACCCTGCTGGCTGCGCCGGGGGTTTGGCAGGAAGACTCTTTTGGGCAGAATTCCGGTGCGGGTAAGCGAATGGAAGATGACGCCCTGTTCCGCCGGGTTGCTTCATCCTGAGATTATATTGCCCAGGGTTGCAATTGACCATTGTAGCAAAGAAGAAACAGAGCTTATGATACTTCATGAGAAAATACATATCCGTTTGGGACATTTGTGGTTTTATTTTTTGTGGGATTTGCTGCGGTGTCTGCTTTGGCCCAATCCTTTCCTTACCTTATGCACTGGATATTTCCGGCAGGATTTGGAGGACATCTGTGATCGGGTTACCATACAGCAGAGTAAAAAACAGCCCTGTGAATATGGAAAACTGCTGTTGAAAACGGCCCAGCTTCTGCAGGAGGGACAGATGGTGTCTACCCTGGCGTTTGCAGGAGAAAGAGGGTACCGGGAATTTAAGCGGCGCATCTGTAATATTATGGCTTTTCGGCCTTACCGGCAAGCCGGAGCCGTCTGCATCAGCGGGATCTGCCTGTTGGCTCTCACAGGGATGCTAACCGTTGTGTCCCATAGTTCTTATCCCAGATATACGGAGCTGGATCAATATATATTGGTGAACGCCCAGGGAAACAAAGTTTTGATCAATGACAGCGAAGCTCTGAAACAGGCCGTTTCCAGGGACAGACAGAATGTATATATTGAACCGGAAGCGATGGAGGCGCTGCTTGCAGAGTATGGGATTTGGGAACGTACCTTTTATCTGGGATTTGGCGGATTTATGAAATTGCCCGGCATGGGAGGCGGAGGATGCTGCGTTTTTGTGGATTGCAGGGAATGTCAGGACGATCTTGTGATTCCCTATGAGGAACAGAAAGATTTACTGAGCAGTATTTTAAAAGTTTTGTAGCAGGTAAACTGCATGCAGCCAAATGATACGAGAGGTGATTCCTGTATGTTCAGCATAGAGCGAATAATCTATATTTCGATATACAGGAACTACCGGATTGCCCGGTCAAAGAAAGGAATGGAGGAAGGAAAAATGGCAGTAAAGGTTGGAAACAGCTGGGTTACAGAAGAGGCGTACGCCTATGCCAAGGCAAAACAGGCGGAACCAAAGGAAGGAAAAGCAATGTTGTCACAGCTGTCAGAAAAATTTCCGGATACGAATTTTTCTACAAACACAGCGCCCTTTTCTGGAAAAGGCGTGAACAATATTGCAATATCACCGAATATTTTAAAAGAGATGGAGCAGAATCCGGAAAAACAGTTAGAGTATGAAGCGTTGATTTATGATTGTGCAAATCTGCAGAAAACTTTGCCCGGAATGTATCAGAAAAATGGCAGTAAGCTGGAGGCTTTTGGGTTTATTATAGACAGCAATGGAGGACTCAGAGCCTGGAGCATATCAAAATCAACAGGAAGTAAGGAAAAAAATGCGTTCCAGTGTATGCTGCCCAGGCAGGATAAGAAAAGCTGGGCATCGCGGATTGTTCCGAAAAAGAAAGATTCTCTGCAGTCTGCGGCCAGAAATAAAAGATACGGCAGCCAGTTGGATGTGAGAGCCTGAACAGGACAGATCGGGACACATGAAAAAGAACCAGGGAGGACGACAATGAAAATTAATGGAAACAGCCAAACGATCAACCCGGCAGGGCAAACGATTTCTCAAACAACAGATGCAGTGACAAAAAGTCTGCAGAAGCAGATCGCCGACGCGCAAAAAAGCCTGCAGGAACTTGCCGCTGACAAAGAGATGAGTGCGGAAGATAAAATGAAGAAACGTCAGGAACTGCAGCAGAGGATTACAGATTTGAATAATCAGATCCGCCAGCGTCAGATTGAATTGCGGCGGGAACGGCAGCAGGCACAGAAATCTTCGAAACAAGAGGCAGAGAAAAGCGGGCGCAGGGAGCAGGAAACAGCGCAGGGATTGGGTATGTCGAAGGCAGGCATGGAGGCCTTAGTCTCTGCGGATACCGCCATGAAGCAGGCAAAGACTTACGGGAGTACGGCGGCTCATTTAAAAGGAGAAGCAAGAGCGCTTCAGGGAGAAATAAAGCTGGATCAGGACAGGGGCCTGAATGTGGAAGAGAAAGAAGGAAAGCTTGCCAAGCTGGAAGAACGGATTCAGAAAACAACGGCTTCCCAGAACGATACGCTGGAAGAAGCCGGCCGGAAAATGGAAGAGACGGAGGAACAGGAGCGAAAAGAAAAGATTAAGAATCCTCCGGGGAAAGCAGAAGAGAACGGGAATGAGGAGGAGAAGGATAAAGATAAAACCAGAGACAGAATAGTGGATATCCGGTTGTAAATGATATTGCTCCGGCGGTTAAATATCACATATCTTACTTGTCCAAACTTCCATCTGCTGCGGTAGTTAACCATGGTGCCGGCAGTTATCAGACAAAAAGCATTTTTGCAGGGAGCTTGCCGGGGCTCCATAACAATATGTTAAAGAGCGCAAAAGATAAAATGGAACGGCAGCAAAAGGCGGGAAATGAGATTGCATTCTGGGAGAAGCAGAAAGAAAATCTGAAACAGAAGGAATGCAGCACCGTAGAAGAAATTGCCGAGAAGCTGGAATTGCTTCATAATTATGAGGATGAGATTGCAGCGGTTAAGGCGGCTTATAATAAGGAACAGATGTCCCATATTCTGGATGAGGCAGAAGAACAGGGCGAGAAAAACGCCGAGGCAGCCAAGAAGCTGGAGCCCAAGACACCGGAGGAAAGACAAGAAGAGATGGCGGAAGAAGCTTTGGGCATCGAAGAGGACGAAAGCATTCTGGACGAAATGCTGGACGAAGTTGCTGAGTCTATGAAAGAGGTTCAGGAGACTCAGGAGCAGATGACAGAAGAAATAACAGAGGAAATAACCGAAGAATCTGCGGAAAGTATGTCAGAGCAGCTTGATATGCAGAAAGAGAATATTGAGGAGAATGCCGAAGAGCTGCAGCGTTTGCGGAGTATGTCCAAAAGAGAAAATTCTGCAAAAATGTACCAGAGATTTGATATGAGGGTATGATTGATTGAAGCATGCCGAAAAATAATTTGCGGAGAGAATATGTCATGAAAAAGGTATTGGATTTTATCATTGTAATTGTTTCATTGGCGGCAGCCACCTTTGTGTTTGGCGGATTTAATATGGAAGGAATTCTGCTGAAGATGAATCAGCCGGAATCTATCGGCAGCCAGGAGATAGAAGCAAATCCAGGCGTTGCCTATATGGGATATCCAGCAGGGGAAGGGATTCCGGAAGTGAGGAGCCAGTCAGAATGGGAGGAAGCGCTGAATGATGTGGATTACGTCAAAGTGGTTCCCAAGTCCATACAGAAAACCAATGTATACAGCCTGGCAGATTGGGCAGATCCTTTCCGCAGACGGCGAAACGGGGCCGTAGGCAGACAGAAACCGACGGTGAAGCAGTCGCCGATAGACGTTTCTTTGGACTATATTCCCTACTATATCCTGGAATTGGAGGATGGAAGCAAAATTCTGGCCCAGGTCAGCCAAAATACTGCAAAAACCCTTAAAAAAGGAGAAACAGACGCAATTCCTATCGGAAGGAAACACGGATTTTCCCAGGGAGCAAAGAACATGCTGGCAGATATTTGCCAGGAGAATCAGGTTTCCACAGAGTATATTTGGTATGCCATTGACAATGAATGGCAGAAAAACCATTCTTTTGAAATCCTGATTGGAAAAGCAGCGGTGGCAGTTGTGTTTTTCTTTGTGCTGGCGGTGATTCTGGAATTGCTGGCGGATAAGATTTTCGGAAAAGGAAAAGAAGCGTAAATGTAACGGTTCAGTCTTCGTCTTCACTGTTACCCTTAAATTCTGATTAGCGTAAAAAGCCCTTGACAAAATGAAAGGATGAATTTATAATAAACAGAAGCTAACAGCATCAGCGAACCAGGGGTTGTACTGGTTTCGACGGGGGTTGTGCAGCTATGGAAGCCATTGGCGGATCCTGACCGCCTCAACAACGGGAACAATAAATATAAACGCTGAAGATAATTTAGCAATCGCTGCCTAGTTGCAGCAGTCGGCCTTAGACCACCCACAGTTTAAGCAACCGGCTTCGACGATGTGGGAAACGACGTATGCAAAGCTTTGCGCATACGGGCGTATGATGAAGCTACTGAAAGCGGAAGCCTGTCATTCGGCGTTCGGCGGAGGGAATGTCAAAGGAATGACTGTAATGGGAGACGCCATAGTGAATTGACTTTCGGACAGGGGTTCGATTCCCCTCAGCTCCATTTTTAAAATAGGGCAGAAGATGGCAATGAAAATGAAATGACAAAACCCAAGGGCATAAAGTCTTTTTAACAGTTAAGACTTTATGCCTTTTTAATTTTCAAAAAATTATGATTTTATAACACGATCTGCTAAAAGCCAATTTCAGCTGTGGCTGGTTTGCAGGCAGCGAAAGGTCGACAGCGGTAACGCTTCAGCCTCTGTGAGAACGTGCAAATTTGGCCAGGAGGGAATCTGCTCCTCGCCGGAGGCCGCTAAACCTCCGGGGGACGTTTGTACAGCGCCGACCGGAGTGGAACGCAGACATTTGGAAGGGACAGATTCCATAACAGGAAAGCCTAAAGCTGAACTGTTATGGACTGTGATTCCTGACATGCGATTCCGGCTTGTCAAAGAAGAAGGGATAGAATATAATAACGGTAAGGAATGCACAGACAGGATAAGGCAGGGAAAAAGATGGAAAAGAACAGGATAACGGTGGAAGGATTTACATTTACGGATCCGGAAATGGCACGTAAAGCAATGCGTGAAGCGGAAAGCATACAATACGTCAAGGGAAAGCTGGATATGGACAACCCGCGAATGGTCCATGAAATGTACCGGAAGCTGATTGCAGAAAAAGTATTCGAAACTCCGGTAGGGCTGGCCTATTTAAAACAGCTCAGGGATTATCTGTCCAGTGTGCCAAAAATCAAGAGAAATGGCCAGGACGCTGCCCCGGCGTCAGGAAGTCCGGGGGAAGGCCGGACTTTTGGCTCAGTGCAGAGAAAGACGCAGAAGGCGGCAGATGCTAAAAAGGAAACTCCGGTGTTTCGGGGAACTGTTTCTCCGGCGCAGAATTCAGCCGGACAGGGAGAGGCAGCGGGAGAAATTCCTCTTTCCGGTGCAGAGGAGCTGGCAGAGTGGTATGAAGAGAGTTTAGAACAGGAGAAGCAGAAACGGCGGACTGCAGAATTAAAACAGCGCCGGACAGAAGAAAGGCTGAAAAACAGCAGAGGGCTGCTTCGTTTCAGTATTGCAGGCAATTTTTTTCTGCTTCTTGTGGCCATCGGAATGATTGTGATTACGCTTCTGGATGACAGTCCGAACATCATCAATTATGAGAATAAAATCCTTGATCAATACACACAATGGGAACAGGAATTAAAAGAACGGGAGCAGAGCATAAAAGAGAAAGAAGCGGAATTAGGATTATAGAACTGCAGATTTTTCACAAATAATCCATAAATGCATGATACCATAGAAATCAATATATGGATGGAAACGGAGGGCATAGGCAGAGATGGAGAAGCTAAAAATACTTGTAGTGGATGATGAGAGCCGGATGCGCAAACTGGTGCGTGATTTTTTGGTAAAGCAGGATTTCGAAGTGGTGGAAGCGGAAGACGGAGAGGATGCTCTGAATAAATTTTATGAGCAGAAGGATATTGCCCTGATAATTCTGGATGTTATGATGCCGAAAATCAACGGCTGGGAAGTGTGCAAAGAGATACGGGAGAATTCCAGGGTTCCGATTATTATGCTGACGGCCAAGGGAGAAGAGAGCGATGAACTGATGGGATTTGACATCGGCGCAGATGAATATATTTCCAAGCCTTTCAGTCCCAAGATTCTGGTGGCCCGGGTGGAAGCTATCCTGCGGCGCACCGGGAAGAAAGAGGAGGAGAGGCTGGAAATCGGCGGAATTCTCATTGACAGGCTGGGGCATCAGGCTTCAGTGGATGGGAAAGAGATGGAATTAAGCTATAAAGAATTTGAATTGCTTACTTATTTTGTAGAAAATAAAGGGATTGCCCTTTCCAGGGAAAAAATTCTCAATCATGTGTGGAATTATGATTATTTCGGCGATGCCAGAACCATAGACACCCATGTGAAGAAACTGCGCAGCAAATTGGGAGACAAGGGGAATTATATTAAGACCATCTGGGGGATGGGCTACAAATTTGAGGTAGAGTCATGAAACATTCCATTACAGGTAAGATCACAGCGATTATGCTCAGTCTTGTTGCCGGCACAGTATTACTGTGCTGGTTTATTAATACAACCCTTTTGGAGACTTACTATGTGGAGCATAAGCAGCAGAAACTTCTGGATACCTATGAAATGGTGAATAACGCCAGTATTTCAGGGGAGGCGGGGACGGAGGAATTTGCCATCCGCCTGGAAAAGGAATGCGCCAACAGCAACATTACCAGGATGATCATCGGTTCTGACAACATCATTATAGATTCCAATGTAGGAGATGACGAAACGCTGCTGCTTCAGTTTCTGGAACTGATTTTCCGAAAGAATAAAAATGCGGAAATATTGGAGAGCACCGATCGGTATGTGGTGGAAAAAATGTCAGATAAGAGGCTTAAAACAGAATATCTTGTGTTATGCGGAAGTCTGTCGGACGGAAATTCCCTTCTGATGCGCACTGCATTGGAGAGCATCAAAGAAAGCGTGGAAATAGCCAATCGCTTTCTGGCTTATGTAGGGGTTGCGGCCGTGATTCTCTGTGCCGTGATTATTTATGCGGTAACCCGTAAAATCACTAATCCCATTTTGCAGCTTGCGGATATTTCCAGCCGAATGACCAATTTAGATTTTGACGCCAAGTTCCAGAGCAGAGGGAAGAATGAGATTGACATGCTGGGGGAGCACATGAATCAGCTGTCAGAAACCTTAGAGCAGACCATTTCAGAATTAAAAAGCGCCAATAATGAGTTGAAAATAGATATTGAGAAGAAGACAGAGATTGATGAGATGCGCAAGGAGTTTATTTCCAATGTCTCCCATGAATTGAAAACGCCCATCGCATTGATTCAGGGCTATGCGGAAGGATTGCAGGAGTGTATCAATGATGATGCGGACAGCCGGGAATTTTACTGTGATGTGATTATGGATGAGGCGGATAAGATGAACCAGCTTGTGAAAAATCTGCTTACCCTGAATCAACTGGAATCCGGCAGTGAACAGGTGGTTTTTGAACGATTTGATTTGATAGAGGTTATTTTGGGCGTTGTCAATGCCACTGCCATTTTGCGGGAACAGAGCGGCATTGCTCTTCAGGTGCACGGGACAGGGCCTCAGTATGTCTGGGCAGATGAATTTAAGACAGAGCAGGTGCTGACCAATTATATCAGCAATGCCATTCACTATGCTGCAGGGGAAAAGAGGATAGAGATTTTTGTCCGGCCCAAGACAGAAACGGTGAGAGTGGAGGTGTTTAATACAGGAAATCCCATTCCTGAGGATGAGCTGGAACATATTTGGGATAAATTTTATAAAGTGGATAAGGCAAGAACCAGGGAATATGGTGGAAACGGGATTGGCTTGTCCATTGTGAAGGCGATTATGGATTCTTTTCACAGAGAATGCGGTGTGGAAAATCTGGAGGACGGCGTGAGATTCTGGTTTGAACTGGATTGCAAAAGCCAGTAATCCGGTATATTTTACCAGGTCTTTTGCGGCTATTCACGGGCTGGATTTGTTACTGTGAGCGCTGTAGGCGTGAACAGTAGCAAGTTTTTCAGAACTCAGAAGAAAAACAGGAAATTGTGGTTGCCCTACGGAATAAATAATGGTAGAATACAAGATAGAGAAACAGGAACATGCAATAGCATAAAAAGGAGACATACTTATGAAGAAATTCATAAAACAGGGATCAGTATTAGTGGTTGCAACAATGCTTCTTACCGGATGCGGAGAAGAGATGGTTCCGTTGACAGAGAGTGAAGCGATGATTATTGTCAATTACTCTGCCGGAACCCTTGCGAAGCATAACAGCCATCAGCAGGAAGGGATGGCAGCAGTATACCCGAAGGAGGAAGAAGAGGAAGAGATTCCGGCAGATGAGGAGAAGAAACCGGAAGAACAGGAAGAGAATGGCGGAGGGCAAAGCGGCAGCGGAGAAAGCGGGACATCCGGCTCGGAAGAATCGGCTCCTGGCGCAGTTACCATGACAGAAGCCATAGCGATTCCGGGTCTGGAATTTTCTTACAAGGATTACTCTGTCAGCAGCACCTATAAGCAGGGAGATTATTTTTCACTGGATGCGAAAGAGGGAAATACTTACGTAATATTGAATGTGAATATAACAAATACAGGCTCAGAAGCAGTTACCTGTGATTTGTTAGGGAAGCAGCCGATTTTTACGTTAAAGATAAATGAGGAACCGGGAATAAAGAATGAAGTCAGCATGCTGGAAAATGACGTGTCTACTTATATCGGGGCAATAGAACCGGGACAGACTGTGGCAGGTATCCTGATATTCGAAGCGCCTGCGGCGGCGGCAGAAAATATATCGTCTCTTCAGCTTACACTGCAGATGAATGAAACGACAACTGAGATAATTATGAAATAAATTTTAATAAATTGCAAAAATATTATATATTTTTCAGAAAGTATGTGCTATAATGTAGGCAAAGCATGTTTGAATATTGCACGGAAATATACCGGAGAGGAGCGAGTTACTATTATGGATACAAATATTCTTTTGGAGAATGGCACAAATGAGCTGGAGGTTTTAGAATTTACATTAGCTGGAAATCATTACGGTATCAATGTAGCGAAAATACGGGAAATTTTGACATATCAGCCCGTTACTCCGATTCCTAATGCACATCCAAGTGTGGAAGGTATATTTATGCCAAGAGATACCATGATAAGTGTAATTAATCTGCGCAATTGCCTGGGGCTTCCAGATATTGACAGAGACGGCTTATTTATTATTACGAATTTTAATAAACTGAACATTGCGTTCCATGTGGATGAGGTATGCGGCATTCACAGACTTTCCTGGGCAGATATCATTACCCCTGACGCTACGATTAATATTGAAGAGAACGGTGTGTCCACCGGAGTGATTAAGCTGGAAGATCGGCTGATTGTAATTCTGGACTTTGAGAAGATTGTAACGGATATCAGTCCGGAAACAGGACTGCAGGTGTCTGATCTGGAGAATCTGGACGAGCGCAACAGAAGCGATTCTCCGATTATGGTGGCAGAGGATTCTCCATTGCTGTCCAAATTGATTACGGACTGCCTGAAGAAGTCAGGATATACCAAGCTGAATGTCAATAACAACGGACAGGAGCTGTGGGATAAACTCAACGAGTTCCGCAAGGCAGGAGAGCTGGATGACAAAGTACATATGGTAATTACAGATATTGAGATGCCGCTGATGGATGGACATCGTCTGACTAAGCTGATCAAAGAAGACGATGAACTTAAGCATATTCCGGTTGTCATTTTCTCATCTCTGGTAAATGAAGAAATGAGACGTAAGGGTGAGATGCTTGGCGCAGACGCTCAGCTTACTAAGCCGGAAATCGGCAAACTGGTCAGTGCAATTGATGAACTTCTGGACAAAAGAAAAGAACTGCTGGAGCAGAGGCAGGGATAAGGATATAGGAATGAAGTTGTTGGATATTCCAGAAGGAAGTACAGAGTTGCAGCATTTTTTTACAATTCTTAAGATAAGAACTGCCGGAAGGTTACGCTTTCGGCAGTTTTTAGCGTTGTCAGTGAATCTTTCGTTACTGTTTATTCCTGGGCCGTGCACTGCGCTGCAGGGTCACAGGCCGATATCGTTCCGCGAGGATGCGCAGAGTCTGCCCCAGCAAAGCGAGGGTACTCGCACAAGAGGTAGATATTGCTTCGCAAATGTGCTCGGCGCGCAAAGTGCGCAATCCCTGGGGAATTGAGGGGCAGGGGGAGTTGATGTGGGCTTGCCCACTCTGTTCTGGATCGGCAAATAACTTTGCAATTTACTTGTAATGGGAAAAACTACATGGTAGAATGGGCATAGGCCATAACAGAAATTGCAGAAAACGAAAATCTTGCTTCACATTTTAGAAACGGGGTTTTCGGATATGCGTTGAAGATGGCGCAATCGGAACTATCAAAGTCAGCAAGCATAAGGAGGATACCAAGGAGTGAATAAGTTATCGTTGGAAACAGAGTTAAAGGGTAATTCTTATCCGGGAAGAGGAATTGTAATCGGAAAATCAGCGGACGGCAAATATGCAGTGACTGCCTATTTTATTATGGGCAGAAGTGAGAACAGCAGGAACCGCATTTTTGTGGAGGATGGAGAAGGCATCCGCACCCAGGCATTTGACCCGTCCAAGTTAGGGGATCCCAGCCTGATTATCTATGCGCCGGTGAGAGTGCTTGGCAATAAGACAATTGTGACAAACGGAGATCAGACCGATACGATTTATGAACTGATGGACAAGCAGCAGACCTTTGAACAGTCATTGCGCACCAGGGAATTTGAGCCGGACGCTCCCAACTATACCCCGCGGATTTCCGGCATTATGCATGTGGAGCATGGCAGCTACAATTATGCAATGTCTATTTTAAAGAGCAATAACGGGAATCCTGATTCCTGTAACCGCTATACCTTTGCCTATGAGAATCCTGCAGCCGGGGAGGGACGTTTTATCCATACTTATATGGGAGACGGAAATCCATTGCCCAGTTTTGAAGGTGAGCCGAAGCTGGTGGAACTGGAAGGGGAGATTCATGACTTCGCCCGGAAAATCTGGGACAGCCTGAACGAAGAAAATAAAGTGTCCCTTTTTGTCAGATATATTGAAATTGAAACAGGAAGCTATGAAACTGTTATTATTAATAAGAATAAATAAATCCGTTTGTGCCGGGGAATAGGGCACGTAATGCTGAGAAAGTACAGAATGGAGGAAATTATGCAGGAATTAGAATTAAAATATGGTTGCAACCCCAACCAGAAACCATCCAGAATCTATATGGAGAATGGAGAACTTCCCATTAAAGTGTTAAACGGCAAGCCGGGCTATATTAATTTCCTGGACGCTTTCAATGGCTGGCAGTTGGTAAAGGAATTAAAGAACGCTGCAGGGCTTGCAGCGGCCGCTTCTTTTAAGCACGTTTCTCCTGCCGGCGCAGCGGTGGGGTTACCTTTAACGGATGTGGAGAGAAAGATTTACTGGGTAGATGATATGGATATGGAGTTTACCCCACTTGCCAATGCATATGCAAGGGCCAGAGGCGCAGACCGCATGTCGTCGTTTGGAGATTTTATTTCCCTGTCGGATGTCTGTGACAAGGCAACGGCTTTGATCATTAAGCGGGAAGTTTCTGATGGAGTGATTGCGCCGGGATATGAGCCGGAAGCGCTGGAAATTTTAAAGGCAAAGAAGAAAGGCAACTACAACGTGATAGAGATAGATCCGGATTATGTGCCCAACCCTCTGGAACGGAAGGAAGTCTTCGGCATCACCTTTGAACAGGGCAGGAATGAGTTGAAGATTGACAATGATTTCTTTGGAAATGTAGTGACGGAGAACAAAGAGATTCCGGAATCCGCCAAAATTGATTTGGCAATCGCCATGATTACGCTGAAATATACCCAGTCTAATTCAGTATGCTATGCCAAGGGAGGACAGGCTATCGGAATCGGGGCAGGCCAGCAGTCCAGAATCCACTGCACCCGCCTTGCCGGACAGAAGGCGGACAACTGGTTTCTGCGTCAGTCCCCCAAGGTGTTGGGACTGGAGTTTGTAGACGGCATCGGCCGGGCAGACAGAGATAATTCCATTGATTTATACATCGGGGAAGATTATATGGATGTTCTGGCCGACGGCGCCTGGGAGAAGATTTTTAAGGTGAAGCCGGAAGTGTTTACCAGAGAAGAGAAGCGGGAATGGCTGGATCAGATGAACGGGGTTTCTCTTGGCTCTGATGCATTTTTCCCATTCGGCGATAATATTGAGCGGGCGCATAAGAGCGGCGTTTCCTATGTGGCGGAGCCGGGCGGCTCTATCCGTGATGATCACGTAATTGAAACTTGTAACAAATACAATATGGCCATGTGCTTTACCGGAATCCGGTTATTCCATCATTAGTATATCCAGTGTATCGGAACCTGGTTATTCCATCATTAGTATATCCAGTGTATCGGAACCTGGTTATTCCATCGTTAGTATATCCAGTGTATCGGAACCTGGTTATTCCATCATTAGTATATCCAGTGTATCGGAGCATGGATTACTCATGTTTTTGGCAGGAAAGTAATCCGATATTAACGTATGGATAAATAAAAGGCAGGGGGCTGTCGGGAAATGGTAGATTTCCACAATATATGGTTGTGATTTTTCAGAATTACGACTATCTATTGTGTGCAAATTCCATTTTCCAACGGCCCCTTATTTTTATATCATGGGAAACTCTTTGTTCTATATATCTGGCAATTATTTAATGCCAGATATATACGTAAAATTCTGCGATATTTAACCGCCGGAGTAATATTTGAAACAATTTATAAGCGTTTCTCGTTATTATAGATAGAAAAGCTTTTCCGGGGTGATTCCAGAACATGCCCATCTGTGTGATTGGAACATCCTTCGGAGGACGGAAGTTCGGATCGCCTCTGCATTTCCTTCCGTATTCAAAAATCAAAAGTAATAATCACAAA
This sequence comes from Eubacterium sp., assembly GCA_021769425.1. Lineage (GTDB taxonomy): Bacteria > Bacillota > Clostridia > Lachnospirales > Lachnospiraceae > Petralouisia. The sequence goes on along the minus strand of JAETSX010000011.1, from coordinate 59,924 downwards.
ATCCTAAGAAAATCTTTCGTATTTTACAAGGGAAATGAAAGAATCTGCAGATAAAATATTTGTATAATATGAAACAACAGGACAAACAGACAGCAGAACAGGAGGAACACCTATGAGTATTGAGGTAGTGGGACAGTATTTTGAGCATTATGGAGTGATTGCAATCTTTGTCATTGTATTGCTGGAATATATGAATCTTCCGGGATTTCCTGCCGGCGTTATTATGCCCTTGGCAGGAGTCTGGGCAGCCAATGGAAAGCTGAGTTTTCTGCTTACCATGGCAGTTTCCGTATCGGCAGGAATTGTGGGAAGCTGGCTTTTGTATTTTTTCGGAAGAATGGGCGGAAATGTTTTTCTGAAAGCATATGTAAAGAAATTTCCCAAACAGCAGGAAGCCATTGAACGGAATTTTGAGATGATACGGAAGAAAGGGTGCCTGGGAATTTTCTTGGGCAAGCTGATCCCCATGGTAAGGACGCTGATTTCCATTCCGGCGGGGGTGTTGCGGTTTAATTTTCTGAAATATACTATAAGCTCGGCTCTGGGAATCTGCGTTTGGAATTTTGTATTTGTAGGAGCCGGCTATCTGTTTGGAAATCAGGTGTTTGAAGTGTTGGGACAGATTTATACTCACTAGTATAACCCACACTAATTAACCGTACCTTTCACTGGTCTAAATTTCCATCTGCTGCTTGTGCCCGATAAAGCGGGGCAGACCCTCATCAATCGACGTAGCCACCGCTACGCCTCATTCCTCCGCCTTGCATATGAAAATTTATCCTGCGTTTATTACTCCGGCGGAAGCAGGAAAATTCTGCCTGTGCGGTTGGAAAGCTGTTTCCGGTGCACAGGCAGTCGGGAATGTCTACAGTACAATCACAGGCTGTTTAAAATCATCCTGCAGGCGGTTGTCCCCTCTGGCAGCCAGGCCGACGCGGTACAGATCAGAAGCTGCCAGATCCAGGGAAAGAAGGCGCTGGGCAGGAGAAGATTGGGTTGGATTTGTGACAAGCGGCAGGTTTCCGCTGGCTTTGATAGCTGAAAGCAGAGGGGCGGATTTTTTGCGGAAGCCCAGTACCCGCAGGCAGGCAGGCTTTGGGAAATTTTGATAATCCGTCTGGTAAATATTCAGTATGGTATGCAAAAACACCCGGTTCAGACGGGTGTATGTGAAATTTTTACTTTTTAAACGGCTGCAGTAGCTGTTCCAGGAAAGGAAAACGCCGGATTCATGTTTCATGCGCCGGGCAAGGTCCGGGGAACTGTCTGCATAGAGGGCGAGCTGCTCAGAGGATTCCGTAAGCAGCTTGTAATGAAGCAGCGGAGAGAAATCATTTTCCTGCAAAAAGGGATGGGGATATTCTTTTATGATATCCAAAGCAGCTTTGGGCATGGAAATTTTAAGAGCAGACGGGAGCCGGCGGCGCATCTGTTTTGTGCAGTCAGAGGCCCGGAAACCGTCTGATTCTGAGTCTGCGGCCGGACTGGCATATTTCAATGTGAGATCCGTTTTTAAAATTTCAGCCCGTATGGCGGAAGCAGATGAAAATACTTGTCCCGGCGCAGTATCGTGGTAGGATTGCCCCCGACGGAGCAGAGGGGAGGGGGTAATCTCAGAATGGCAGCGGGACAAAGCTTTCAGGTATTCCACGGCCAGGATGTTGTTAGGAGAATCAGGGAAAGAGCCGGATGCAGAAAGGTGTGCCGAAAAACAGGCCTTTACCGCCCGGGCGCGTGCAGCGGGAAAGGACAGCCCCTTTTTCAATTCCTGCTGCAAAATATCCTGAAAGGGTTCCGGTTCCCGGCAAAGAATATTTGCGATTTCCTGCAGGAAAGAAAAATCTGCGTATTCTGTTCCGAATCCCAGATGCGTGACTACGCCGGCGCCCTCCAGCAAAGCAATGCCGCCTCCCGCAAAATATTCCGCACTGGCGCAGGCATAGAGCGCCGGCAGCTCCAGTACCAGGTCTGCGCCGCAGCTTAGAGCCATCCGGGCACGGCTGTACTTTTCCATAAGTGCGGGAACTCCCCGCTGGACAAAATTTCCGCTCATGGCAATGATGACATAATCGGCATCCGTTTCTTTTCGCAGAGTTTCTATCTGATAGGCATGTCCATTGTGGAAAGGGTTGTATTCTGCAATAATTCCAAGTACATTCATGCGGGGTTCCTTTCTGTCTTGCCGAAGGTTTTTTCAAGCTGGCGAAACAGCCGGAACAGGACGATGACAGCGGCGATAGCCAGAATAAATTCAGCCGCTAACTGTGCATAGGCAAGCCCGTACAGCGGGAAAAAGTAGTTCAGTATAAACAATGCCGGAATTTCCAGAACAATCTTGCGGAGTATGGCGAAAAGGAAAGATTTCCTCCCCATGCCGCAGGCCTGAAATACGCCCACTGCGAGGAAATCCATACACAGAAACGGCGTTCCCAGGCACAGGCCCCGTAAAAATCTGGTGCCGTACGCGACAATCGCAGGGCTTTTCATAAAGAGCGAAGTAAGGGGGCCGGCTCCCAGAAAATAACCGGCAGATACAAGTGCCATGAAAGAAAGGGTGATTTTTATGGTAAAAATCAGGGTGTCTTTCATACGTTTGATATTTCCGCTGGCATAATTATAGCTGATCAGGGGCATGATGCCCTGGGAAAGCCCCAATGCAATGTTCAGGGGCACCATATTGATTTTTTGTACAATTCCCATGGCGGCAACGGCGTCTGCGCCGTAAGAGGAAGTAAAATTATTCAGCACAGTCATGCCCGTTACATTTAAAAGGTTCTGGATGGAAGCGGGAATTCCCACGGCAAATATTCCGGCGACAATCATTTTCCGGAAGCCGAAATGGGAAGGGCGGATGGAAACATAAGTGCGTCCCCGCTTTACAAACAGCAGAATGAAAAAATAGCCGCAGGCCGTGCAGTTGGACAGAAAAGTGGCAAGTCCCGCGCCCGCCGCGCCCATATTCAGTCCCTGGGGGAGGATAAATACGGGGTCAAGAATAATATTTAAAAGGCATCCGCTCATGGTGCCGATACTGGCATGGAGGGAGGAGCCTTCCGCCCGCACCAGATAGGCCAGAACCACATTCAGGATAGATGGCGCCGCACCGAAGTTTACCGTCCACTTCAGGTATTCCCCGGTGGCTGCGGCAGTCTGGCTGTCTGCGCCAAGCATGGTCAGCATAGGTGCCTGAAATACGGTACAGAGAACAGAAAACAGGATTCCGCTCATCAGCGCGAAATAAAAGCCGAAGGCGGAGCTGCGGTATACCGTATCGTAATCTTTTCGGCCAAGCCCCCGGCTCATCATGCTGGACGCCCCGATTCCGAACAGGTTGTTGACTGCGTTAAAGGCCAGGAGAACCGGAGCCGCCAGCGTGACAGCCGCATTCTGGATGGGATCATTTAACATACCTACAAAATAGGTGTCTGCAAGATTGTAAATTACCATAACCAGAGAGCTGATGATGGTAGGGATGGCCAGCGTCATCACCGCTTTTGGAATGGGCATTTGTTCAAAAAGTTGTGTTTTTTCTTTATTTTCCATAGATAACCGACTCCTTATGTTTTTCAGGGTATGCTGAATTCCTTATTGGTTCAATCTGTGCATTTATACTCGTGAGTATACTTTATTTGTCGAACGATTTACGGTTTTTCCTGTCATCTGCTGTGTCGGGCTGTAAATGCGCAGTTTATGCGCATTTTGGCTGTGAACAGTAACAGGGCGGGAACCTGCTGTCAAAATTCTTCCTGCCATTTTTTGAAAATCCCTTTCAGTGAACAGTAACAGGGCGGGAACCTGCTGTCAAAGCATTCGCTTCACGGATATGGCAGTGGAGAATGCATGATTCAGCTATGCCTTTCTACTATGGTACAGGATTTTGTTCCTGTTTACAAGGATTAACTGGAAAAAAGCCCCTTGTATCATAAATTAGATTGGTTTATAATAAGAACAGACATTTTTGTCATTTAAATATGGAAAAGAAGAGGAGAAGGAAAATGAATGTATTAGTAATTAATTGCGGAAGCTCTTCCCTGAAATATCAGGTCATCAACTCTGATTCTGAGGAAGTATTGGCAAAAGGACTGTGCGAGAGGATTGGTCTGGACGGAAGGCTGGTGTATCAGAAAGCCGGCTGCGACAAAGAAATTACAGACGCGGACATGCCCACCCACAAGCAGGCCATTCAGATGGTATTGGATGCGCTGGTGAATCCCAAAACAGGAGCTTTGAAGAGCCTTGGAGAAATCGGCGCAGTGGGCCACAGGCTGGTGCACGGCGGAGAGAAATTTGCATGCTCTACGGTATTGAATGAAGAAGTGCTGAAAGTTGTGGAGGAATGCAGCGATTTGGCTCCTTTGCATAATCCGGCCAATTTAATCGGCGTCAGGGCCTGCCAGGAATTGATGCCGGGCGTGCCGATGGTAGGCGTATTTGACACTGCATTCCATCAGACTATGCCGGAGAAGGCATACCTGTACGGCATTGACTATGATTACTATGAGAAATACAAAGTAAGAAAATACGGGTTCCACGGAACTTCCCACAGTTATGTGTCCAAACGTGCGGCAGAGCTCCTTGGAAAACCCTATGGAGAATTGAAAACCATTGTCTGCCATCTTGGAAACGGCGCTTCCATCTGCGCGGTGAAAAACGGAGAATCCGTAGATACGTCCATGGGCCTGACTCCCCTGGAGGGGCTGATTATGGGAACACGTTCCGGCGACATTGATCCGGGAGCCATGGAATATCTGGCGAAGAAGGAAAATCTAGATCTGGAAGGCGTTATGGCTGTATTAAATAAGAAGTCCGGCGTACAGGGCCTGTCCCATATTTCCAGCGATTTCCGTGATTTGGGCGCGGCTGCAGAGAAGAATGACGCCAGAGGAATCCGGGCTTTGGATACCTATATTTACCGGGTGGCAAAATATGTGGGTTCTTATGTGGCAGCTATGAACGGCGTGGATGTGATTTGCTTTACGGCAGGAATCGGTGAGAATGATCCCGGCGTCAGAAAGGGCGTTTGCGATTATCTGGGATATCTGGGAGTGAAATTGGATGAAGAGGCCAACCAGGTAAGAGGGGAAGAGAAAATTATCTCCGCCCCGGATTCCAAAGTGACTGTCCTTTGCCTGCCTACCAATGAGGAGCTGGCAATTGCCCGCGAAACAGTGGAACTGACAAAATAATAAAAGAAATGATTGACAAACCATCTTCTGGCAGTTATAATATACCAAGTGTGGATAGGAGACTGTCATGAGAGTAGAATTAGCGGACATAATTTCCTGTGAGAATAAGGAAATGTCACAGCAGGTAGAAATTGAATTATCGTCCTTTGATTCCAGACTGGGGCAATTTCCCATTCGGACGAAGCAGCCCTTTGCAATGAAGTTTGCCAATGAAGACGGTAAGCGCTTGTTGATTCAGGGGGAAACAGAAGTTGCAATCGGAATTCCGTGCGATCGCTGTCTGGAAGAAGTGAGCCGGACGTTTTCCATTGCGTTGGACAAGGAAATTGACCTTACCGGAAGCAATGAAGAACTGAGCATGGAGAATCTGAGTTATATGACAGGAACAAGTCTGGATGTAGATCAACTTATTTTTGGAGAAATTTTGGTGAGTTGGCCAATGAAGGTTCTGTGCAGAGAAGATTGCAAAGGCATCTGCAAACGGTGCGGAGCAAATCTGAATCAGGCAGAATGTCAGTGCCAGAAAACAGAACCTGATCCAAGAATGGCAGCAATCCAGGATATTTTTAACAAATTTAAGGAGGTGTGACCATGTCAATATGTCCAAAAAATAAATCTTCCAAAGGCAGAAGAGACAGAAGAAGAGCAAACTGGAAAATGACTGCTCCGACTTTGGTAAAATGCAGCAAATGCGGCGAGTTAATGATGCCTCACAGAGTATGCAAGAACTGCGGAAGTTATAACAAAAAAGAGATTATCCCTCAGGATTAATCCGGGATACCGGCAAGAACCTTTCCAGCAATGGGAAGGTTCTTTTTCGGTACAGCGTTTCCAATCCGTAACAGTGAAGCCGAAGGCTGAGCTGTTGTTACTGTTTGCGCCTATGGCGCTCACAGTAACAGATCCGCCCTATTTAAAGCTGGTGGTTACCCTGTCCTTATTCAGGATGAATCACTCACAGTAACAGATCCGTCCTATTTAAAGCTGCCTTACGGCAAGAGGCAGGATTCTGGCTCCAATACTGTATTGGCCTGTGACCGTGCAGCGTGGTGCGCGGCGTTCGGAAGCGCTGATCCGAAGTCGACTGTGTATTGGCCTGTAACCGTGCAGCGTGGTGCGCGGCCCAGGAGCGGACAGTAACGAACTGTTACGTTCAGATAAATTTTTATCCTTACAGACATTGACATTTCGGGGGAAATAGGTAAGAATAGGTGATAGAACTAAAAATAAAAAAGAGAGAGGAATTTGCCCATGAAGCTTTTTAATCCGGACAGCGGCATTATGAGATCTTTATCCAAGTTTACGGACTGCATCTGTTTGAGCCTGCTGTTTTTCGTAAGTTGTATTCCCATTGTCACCATAGGAACTGCCTCCACGGCATTGTACTACACGGTACATAAGGTGCTCCGCCATGACAGGGGATATATGTTTCGGGACTATGTTACTTCTTTCCGGGATAATTTTAAGCAGACCACTCCGGTATGGCTGGCTGCTCTGGCCATTGGGGTTGTAATGGGGCTGGATTTGCAGATTGCGAATTTTTATGCGGCGTCTGTCACTTATTTTTCCGCCCTTTCCGCCGTAAGTTTTCTGGGGCTTGTGATCTGGTTTGCTTGGATTACCTATCTGTTCCCTTATATGGCGCGTTTTGAGAATACCAGGAAACAGTCCATGAAGAATGCCATTTTGATGGTAATTGCCCATCTGCCTATGACAGCGCTGATGCTGGTGATTGCTGCGGCCACAGGGTTTGTGCTCTATCTGGCGCCCTTTGTGATCTTTATCATTCCTTCCGTTTACGTCTGGCTTCAGAGTTATGTACTGGAGCGGATTTTCCGCAAATATATGAGTGAAGAAGACCGCAAAGCGGAGGACGCCAAATATAAAGAGGACGATGATAGATCAGTTCAATGATTTTTATGTTGATTTCTCCGGATACTTATAGTATATTCTTAGGTGGGTATTCGATAAACAGGAAATTTTTGACAGGAGTTACCTGTTTGCGAGCCATAAGGAGGAATTTTCATGCAGGAAATGATAAAAGTAGCAGTCGACGCCATGGGCGGAGATTACGCACCCGCCGAAATGGTAAAAGGGGCAATCAATGCTGTTACGCTGCGGCGGGACATTAAGGTATATCTGATTGGCAGCCAGGATTTGGTAAAGGAAGAGCTGGCGAAGCATTCCTATAACGGGAAGCAGATTGAGGTAATTCACGCCGAAGAGGTAATTGGAACCGCAGAACCTCCAGTGATGGCAATTCGAAAGAAAAAACAGTCATCCATTGTAGTGGGATTGAATATGGTGAAGGAGAAGAAGGCAGACGCTTTCGTGTCGGCAGGAAGTTCCGGGGCCATACTGGTAGGCGGACAAGTTATTGTCGGAAGGATTAAGGGTGTGGAACGCCCGCCGCTGGCGCCGTTAATTCCTACAGAACAGGGAGTGTCTTTACTGATTGACTGCGGTGCAAATGTAGACGCCAGAGCTTCGCATCTGGTTCAGTTTGCAAAGATGGGCTCCATTTACATGGAAAATGTGCTGGGCGTTAAGAAGCCGAAGGTGGCGATTGTCAATATTGGTGCAGAGGAAGAAAAAGGAAATGCACTGGTAAAAGAAACATTTCCTCTGCTGAAGAATTGCCCGGACATCAATTTTACGGGAAGCATTGAAGCGAGAGAGATTCCTCATGGAAAAGCAGACGTGATTGTGTGCGAGGCATTTACCGGCAATGTCATTTTAAAGCTTTATGAGGGATTGAGCGGGACGCTGGTCAGCATTATAAAGCGGGGAATGATGGCGAGTCTCAGAAGCAAGATTGGCGCGCTGCTTGTGAAACCATCTTTGAAAAAGACCCTGAAAGCCTTTGATGCTACAGAATACGGCGGCGCTCCGCTGTTGGGGCTGAATGGTCTGGTAGTTAAGACTCACGGAAGCGCCAGGGCGAAGGAAGTGACTAATTCCATCATCCAGTGCGTTACTTTCAGTGAGCAGGAAATTAATGAAAAAATCAGAAAGAATATTGGAACATCTCCCATGGAGGAGTAGAAAGGAACGAGCATGGAGTTTGAAAAATTAAAAAAAATCATTGCAGAAGTATTAAACGTTGATGTGGATGAGATTACAATGGATACTACATTTGTAGATGATCTGGGGGCGGATTCTCTGGATATTTTCCAGATTATCATGGGACTGGAAGAAGAGTTTGACATTGAAATAGCCAACGAAGAAGCAGAAAAGATCGTAACGGTGGCAGATGCAGTAGAGCAGATTAAGAATGCGACAAACTGATGGAAGAACCGTACAGTGAGCATAAAGATTAATTGCCTGTATGCAACAGGCAATGTCAGATGACAACCACTTTCACATTTTGCGGGAAGTGGTTGCATTTGGTTATACTAAGCGCCAAAAAACTGACGCTTAGTATAACAATATGCACACAGCCGCACAAAGGAAAATTGCCGCTTTGCGGCGTGCGGCTGGCGCAGCTGCACGGCAAATCTTTTTGCCGTGCAGTATAAAAATGCATTGGAGGTTTAAGATGAAATTGCAGAAAGAATTGGAAGAAAAAATAGGGTATCATTTTCAGAACGGCAGGCTGCTGTCTCAGGCTCTGACCCACAGTTCCTATGTGAACGAGCACCATATGAGCAGGCTGGCGGATTATGAGCGGCTGGAATTTCTGGGGGATGCGGTGCTGGAGATTGTAACCAGTGAGTTTCTGTTTCACAGATATCCCAGGAATCCCGAGGGAGAATTAACCAGAATGCGGGCCAGCATCGTCTGTGAGCCTACCCTGGCGTTTTGCACCAGGGAATTGGAACTGGGCAGATACCTTCTGCTGGGGAAAGGGGAAGCCCAGACCGGAGGAAGAGAGCGGAAATCAGTATTGTCCGATGTGTTAGAGGCATTGATCGGGGCAATTTATTTGGATGGTGGTTTTGCTAGTGCAAAAGAGTTTGTGCACCGCTTTGTGTTAAACGATATTGAGCACAAACAGCTCTTTTATGATAGCAAGACTATCCTGCAGGAAGTGGTGCAGGCTAATTTTGGGGAAGGGCTTAACTATTGCCTTCTGGCGGAAGAAGGTCCGGATCACGATAAAAAGTTTATTGTGGAAGCGAGAATTGACGATGAATCCTGGGGAAAAGGCTGCGGAAGAACGAAAAAGAGCGCAGAACAGGAGGCGGCCTATGAAACGCTGCTTATGCTTAGGAAGCAAAAAAACATTAAGATTCCCCGCAATTTGGCGGAATAGCGTCGGAGGGACAGATGTATTTAAAGAGTATAGAAGTTCATGGATTTAAGTCATTTGCCAATAAGATTCTGTTTGAATTCCACAATGGAATCACCGGGATTGTGGGGCCGAACGGAAGCGGGAAAAGCAATGTTGCGGACGCTGTGCGCTGGGTGCTGGGAGAACAGCGGGTGAAACAGCTTCGGGGCGCCAGTATGCAGGACGTTATTTTTTCCGGCACTGAAAACCGCAGACCCTTAAGCTATGCTTATGTGGCAATTACATTGGACAACGGAGATCGGCAGTTAAATGTGGATTACAATGAAGTGACGGTGGCTAGGCGGGTTTACCGTTCCGGAGAAAGTGAATATCTGATCAATGGGACAGCCTGCCGCCTGAAAGACGTCAATGAGCTATTTTATGACACAGGAATCGGGAAGGAAGGGTATTCCATCATTGGCCAGGGCCAGATCGAGCGGATCTTAAGCGGCAAGCCGGAAGAACGGCGGGAGCTGTTTGATGAAGCGGCAGGAATTGTCAAATTCAAGCGGAGGAAGGCCACGGCCCAGAAGAAATTAGAGGACGAGCGTCAGAATCTTCTGCGCGTCAACGATATTCTTGCCGAGTTGGAGAAGCAGGTGGGGCCGTTGGAGAAGCAGGCGGAAAAAGCCAGGCTTTACCTGAAAAAGAGAGAAGAACTGAAAGAATATGACGTGAACATGTTTCTGATGGATATGGAGCGCATCCAGGAAGATTTGAAATCCCTGGGGGAAAAAGCGGAGATCGTGGAACAGGATTTGCAGGAATCCAACCGTTCCTATACCAATATCCGGGCAGAGTATGACCAGATGGAACAGGACATGCAGCAGGCAGACGGCAGGCTTTCCTCCCTTCGGGAGGAACTGGGAGATACTGCCGTGCAGAAGGGAAAACTGGAAGGGCAGATCAATGTGCTGAAAGAACAGATTCACGGAGCCAGACAGAGTGAAGAGCATTTTCAGACCAGACAGCAGGCCATTGAAAAGGACCGTCAGGAACGGTTAAAGCAGCAGGCGTCCTGCCGGAAGGAAAAGCTGCAGCTTGACGATCAGATGAAGTCTTTGGAAGAGCAGAAAAGTCAGGTGATGGCCAAATACCAGGAAATCCAGGAGGAAATTGCCCGATGCACCCGGAAAATTGAAGATGGGAAAAGCGAGATTATTGAACTTTTGAATAATAAAGCCTCCATCAAGGCCAGGCAGCAGCGTTATGACACCATGCAGGAACAGATAAATATCCGTAAAGCCCAGTTGAACAAACGGCTGTTAGAGCAAAAGGGCGAGGAAGAAGAACTGCAGTCCATGCTGGGGGAGTATGAGCAGAGCTATCAAAAAGCGCAGGAGGCCTGCCGCAGACTGGAAGCAGAGCTGCAGAAATCGGAAGAAAAAAACCGGGAATGGCAGACCAAACGAGCGGAGACATTGGAGCGGATGGAACAGGAAAATGCCCGTTACCACAGAGAAAAATCCCGTCTGGAGTCGTTGATTAACATTGCAGAACGCTATGACGGCTACGGCAATTCCATCCGCCGGGTAATGGAGAAAAAAGAAACAGAGCCCGGACTGCTTGGGGTAGTGGCAGATCTGATTCAGGTGGACAAGCAGTATGAAATTGCCATTGAAACGGCCCTGGGCTACAGTATCCAGAATATTGTCACCGCTGATGAAAATACGGCCAAGAAAATGATCGGCTATCTGAAACAGAACCGGTTGGGACGGGCCACCTTTTTACCCTTAACCAGTGTGGGCAAGCGGCCGGTTTCAGTCAATCAGGCTGCATTAAAAGAGCCCGGCGTGATAGGAATCGGCAGCGATTTGGTGCAGGCGGACAGCCGGTTTGCGGGACTGAAAACGTATCTTCTGGGCAGGACTTATGTGGTAGATACCATCGATCATGCCGTTTTGCTGGCAAGAAAATACCAGTACAGCCTGCGGATTGTGACTTTGGAGGGAGAATCCTTAAGCCCCGGCGGTTCCATGACAGGCGGAGCTTTTAAAAATACCAGCAATCTGCTGGGAAGAAAACGGGAAATTGAAGATCTGCAGCGGGAAACGGAGAAATTAGAGCGCGCTCTGGCCGGGCACAAAAGCCGCCTGGAGGATATCAGTACAGCCAGAGAGCTGCTGAAAGAAGAGATCCGAGAGACAGAAGAAGAATTGAAGCAGGCGCTGCTGAAGCAGAATACGGAAGAAATGAACCTGGAACGGGTCAGAGAGCAGAAAACGGAAAATGACAGCCGGTTTACTTCCCTGCAGTTGGAAAACAGAGAAATTGAACGTCAGTTATTGGAAATCAATGAGAGCCGGGAGCAGATTCGGGAAGAGATTCAGGCGGCCGGCCGAAGGGAACGGGAAATCGAAGAAGAAACCAGGGAATACCAGCAGATTCTGGAGAGGCAGAATAAATTTGCCGAGGAGAGTCAGAATGATGTTTCCCGAGTGCAGTTAGAGGAAGCTAACTTCCAGCAGAAAGCAGAGTTCCAGCAGGAAAATCTCTCCCGTATTTCATCAGAAATCCGTAAACTGGAAGAAGATTTGCGGGAAGCAGAGCAGGAGAAGAGCCAGTCCCAGACAGATATCCGGCGAAAAGAGCAGGAAATTGAAGAGATTACAGCGGCGATGGAGGAATCGGAAACCAGACGTCAGAGGCTGGAAGAACAGATCGCCGAAGGACAGAAAGCCAGGGAAGAGATGTCGGTGAAATACAAGGGCTTTTTCCAGAAACAGGAGGAGCTTTCTAAACGCATCAATGACCTGGATAAAGAAATGTACCGGCTGAGCAGCCAGAAAGAGAAACTGAATGAATCGGTGGAACATCAGACCAGCTATATGTGGGAAGAATATGAACTGACCTTTCACAATGCCATGGCGCTGCGCAGGGAAGAACTGGACAACCCGGGAGAAATGAAAAAGAGGATTGCCGAAATCAAAGATGAGATCCGAAGGCTGGGGGATGTGAATGTGAATGCCATCGAGGATTACCGGAACCTGTCGGAACGGTATGTGTTCATGAAAACCCAGCATGACGATTTGGTAGAAGCGGAAAAAACGCTGCTGGACATTATCGAGGAGCTGGATACCGGAATGCGCCGGCAGTTTATGGAGAAGTTTGCCCAGATTCAAAAGGAATTTGACAAGGTGTTCAAGGAATTGTTCGGCGGCGGAAAAGGAACGCTGGAACTGGTGGAGGATGAGGATATCCTGGAATGCGGCATCCGTATCATTGCCCAGCCGCCGGGAAAGAAGCTGCAGAATATGATGCAGCTTTCCGGCGGGGAGAAATCCTTAACGGCTATTTCACTGCTGTTTGCCATTCAGAATCTGAAGCCCTCGCCTTTCTGCCTGCTGGATGAGATTGAGGCGGCTCTGGACGATTCCAATGTGGGGCGATTCGCCAGGTATCTCCATAAGCTGACCAGGCATACCCAGTTTATTGTCATTACCCACAGGCGGGGAACCATGGCGGCTGCGGATCGGCTGTATGGAATTACCATGCAGGAGAAGGGAGTGTCCACCCTGGTATCCGTCAACTTAATTGAAGAAGATTTGGAGACTGAGGAAGGAGAGAACAGAAATGGGAAGCGAAGAGAAAGAAAAGAAAGGTTTTTTTAAACGGCTGGTGCAGGGACTGACCAAAACCAGAGATAATATTGTATCCGGAATAGATTCTATTTTCAGCGGATTTTCCAGCATTGACGATGAATTTTACGAGGAGATTGAAGAGATTCTCATCATGGGAGATCTGGGGGTTCATGCCACAGAAGAAATTATTGAAAATCTGAAAGTGAAGGTGAAGGAGCAGCATATCAAAGAGCCTGCCCAGTGCAAGGAACTGCTGATTTCCAGCATTCAGGAACAGATGAATGTGGGAGAAACGGCCTATCGGTTTGAAAATGAGAAATCCGTGGTGCTGGTCATCGGCGTAAACGGCGTGGGCAAAACCACTTCTGTCGGCAAACTGGCCGGCAAGTTAAAGGCCCAGGGCAAGCGCGTGGTGCTTGCAGCGGCAGATACGTTCCGCGCGGCCGCAGGAGAGCAGCTCAGCGAATGGGCCAACCGGGCCGGGGTGGAAATGATCGGCGGACAGGAGGGGGCAGATCCCGGGGCGGTGGTCTATGACGCTGTGGCGGCGGCAAGGGCCAGGAATGCAGATGTGCTGCTGTGCGACACTGCCGGCCGTCTTCACAACAAAAAAAATTTGATGGAAGAGCTAAAGAAAATTCATCGGATTCTGGAAAAGGAATATCCCGAGGCTTTTCGGGAAACTTTGGTGGTATTGGATGGAACCACAGGCCAGAATGCCCTTTCTCAGGCAAGACAGTTTTCGGAGGTGGCAGACATCTCAGGAATTATCCTGACCAAAATGGACGGGACGGCCAGAGGTGGCATCGCCGTGGCCATTCAGTCAGAGCTGGGCATTCCGGTAAAATATATCGGAGTGGGCGAAACCATTGATGATTTACAGAAATTTGATTCTGAACAGTTTGTAAAAGCGCTGTTTGACACAGGCGATAAAACCGAGGAGGAATAAAATGTTGACTCTGGAGAGATTTGAAGAAGCAAGTAAAATTGTGAGAGAGGTAACTTTGGAAACAAAGCTGGTATACAGTGACTTCCTCAGTGAGCAGACCGGGAACAAGGTTTATCTGAAACCGGAAAATATGCAGTTTACCGGAGCTTATAAGGTGCGGGGGGCTTATTATAAAATGAGTACCCTGACGGAAGAGGAAAGGGAAAAGGGCCTGATCACTGCCTCTGCCGGCAACCACGCCCAGGGGGTGGCTTATGCGGCAAAATGCTACGGAGTGAAGGCTACCATCGTGATGCCTACCACCACGCCATTGATTAAGGTAAACCGGACCAAGGGATACGGCGCAGAAGTAATTCTCTACGGGGATGTGTACGATGAGTCCTGTCAGAAGGCCTATGAACTGGCAGAAGAGCATGGGTATACTTTTATCCATCCCTTTGACGATCTGGCGGTGGCTACCGGGCAGGGAACCATTGCAATGGAGATTTTTAAGGAGCTGCCATTGGTGGAATATATTCTGGTTCCTATCGGAGGAGGCGGGCTTGCCACAGGAATTTCTGTTCTTGCCAAGCTTTTGAATCCCAAAATCAAAGTCATCGGCGTGGAGCCTGCCGGGGCAAACTGTATGGAGGAATCTATCAAAGCAGGAAAAGTCACCACTCTGTCCGGGGTCAGCACCATTGCAGACGGCACTGCAGTAAAGACGCCGGGAGAGCAGATTTTCCCTTATATTCGGGAAAATCTGGACGGAATTATCACGGTAGAGGATGATGAACTGGTTGTGGCCTTTCTGGATATGGTGGAAAACCACAAAATGGTAGTGGAAAATTCCGGGCTTTTAACGGTGGCGGCGCTGCGCCATCTGAAGGTGGAAAATAAGCGTGTGGTTGCGATTTTAAGCGGCGGCAATATGGACGTGATTACAATGTCTTCCGTTGTGCAGCAGGGCTTGATTTTCCGGGATCGGATTTTTACTGTGTCGGTTCTTTTGCCGGACAAGCCGGGAGAATTGTGCAAAGTTGCAGATACCATTGCCAAAGAGCAGGGAAATGTTATAAAATTAGAGCATAACCAGTTTATATCCACTAACCGGAATGCGGCTGTGGAGCTCCGCATCACGATGGAAGCCTTTGGAACAGATCATAAGGAGCAGATTTTGAAGGCGCTGGAGCAGAAAGGGTATCAGCCCAAGACGGTAAGAACCAGTCTGTAGAAGCGTTCCGGCCGGGGAATTGCGGGCAGTATGCAGAATACGAAGAAGGGTGTGACGGAGTATGAGGAGAATCACTGCAAAAATGATTGCCGTACTGGCAGGGCTTTCTCTTGTATTTGGGGTCAGTATAGTGTGTAATCTTGGACAAATCAGGATGATTCAGGAGAAAAGCGAGGGAATCACAGCCAGGCAGGTGCCGAATGTGTATCTGGTAAATGAATTCCGGAGTTCATATCAGGAAAAGGAAACCCTGCTGTATGAGATGATGATGACCAGCAAAGAGGATCAGATACAGGAGCTGAACAGTCAGATCGAAGCCTTGGATCTGGGACTGGCGGAAAAAATGGAAGATATCAAAGAAGCTTTTCCGGATGAAGAAGGAAGTAAAATTGCAGGGCATATAGAACTGAATATGGCTGCCTACGATAAGATTTACAAGCGGATTCAGAAGAGAAGCTCCGGAGAAATCGGCAGTCAGGCGGCTTTTCGGACGGCCACCTCCAAGCTGGTGGAATTTGACGAGATGGTAAAGGCTGATCTGGCTGAGTTGGACAGTCTGATTACCGGGGCTATGGATCTTGCAGTAGAGGAACAGAATGAGGGAATCCGGACGGCTTATCAGACCCTCGTTCTCTGTATAGCTGTTTTTCTTGCGGCAGCCGCTGCAGGGGTGGCTTATGTGGTGTGCGGCGTGGCAAGGCCCATGCGCAGCGCAACAAAGCAGTTGGATGGAATTATCGGGAAAATCCAGAGGGGCGAGGGAGATTTGACCCTTCGGGTGGAAACCAGATCCAGGGATGAAACCGGGCAGATGGTGCGGGGAATTAATACGTTTATTGACAATCTGCAGCATATTATGAAGGACGTAAAGGGCTATTCCCTGGAGCTTAAGAATTCCGTGGAGGCAGTGAACGGCCAGGTGGCTGTGGTATCCTGCAGCGTCAATGACACCTCTGCGGCAACAGAGGAATTGTCTGCCAGTATGCAGGAGGTATCGGCAACTTCTCTGGGGATCAGCGATCAGCTGGAGGAAGTCAGTGAAACAGTTCAGAGAATGCAGAAGGAGGCCCGGGAAACGGCGGAGTATGCCATGGAGGTGCGAAAGCGAGCCAATGAGCTGAAAGAGAATGCCGACGCCAGCAAAAAGAATACCGGCAGCATGGTTGCGGATATGACAGGGATTTTGAAAGCTTCTGTGGAAAACAGCAGTAAAGTCGCTATGATAAATGATTTGACGGAAGAGATTCTGGAAATTGCCAGCCAGACAAATCTGCTGGCGCTGAACGCTTCCATTGAGGCGGCCAGGGCCGGAGAGGCGGGAAGGGGATTTGCAGTTGTGGCGGATGAAATCCGTCAGCTGGCGGACAGCAGCCGGAATACGGCCGGCAGCATTCAGGAAATCAGCCGGATCGTTACGGAGGCAGTAGAGGAACTGGCGGCAAATGCCAATGAAATGATGGAATACTTAAACAGGAATGTGATGGAGGATTACGGCGCATTGGTACATACCGGGGAACAATACGATGCGGACGCAGGGATGTTTGCTTCCGTAATGGAGCATTTTTCTGCTGAAACGGCCGGCCTGCAGGATACCATGAATTCCATGGTAGGATCTGTCAGTTCCATTGCCGCTACCATTGACGACAGTGCAAGGGCCATTGAGTCAGTGGCGGCAGGCGCCGCAGGGCTTGTGGATTCCATGGGAACCATCCATGAAAATATGGACGCCAATACCAGGATTTCCAATACCCTGAAAGAAGAGGTGGAGAAGTTTCAGAATTTGTAAAAGATCAGGTGTCAAGAAAAAATACTTGATATATTTTTTGTAAGAATACAGTAAATAAGCCATTTTCAGAGATTGGCAACACGGATTTGTGACAATGTTGTGACAAATTCAGAAGAAAGTAGGATTTTAGATCAGGGAAAGCGCTCAATACCTTAATAGGTATCGGGCGCTTTCTGATTATTAGGTTTAAATTTTATCGTGGAGCATTTCCTTAAATTTATCATATTCATATTTCACGGCTAACTTCTTTTTATATTCATCAAGAAATTTTTCAAAAATAAAGGTTTCCCTATATCCGAAACTTTCTATATGTTGAAGATTGATTTCAAAATGCAGTTCCAATTTATCAACTAATTTTATAAGTCGTTCTCTTTCATCATAGTCTTTTTCGTCTGTATTTCCGTAAGTCTTGCAAATTTCAATATATTTTTTCACATCTTGCTGAAAATTTTCAAACTTCAATTCTAGGAAGTACAAAGAATTTTCGTCATACTCCATATATTCTGGCGATGATATAAAGGCATCTAATATGGTAGATGCTTATTTCACATTTGCAGAGGTAAATAAAAATTTCCGCAAAGACCACACGGACAGGGGAGAGCCGCTTTTTCAGGTTGAATTATTGACGGAAAAGAAATATGCTAAGCCGCAAAAAATTGTGTTGGATGATGGATTCACGGGGCAGACAGGCGCAGGAGTGAGCATGGGAGAAGCCTTAGAGGCAATGGAAAAGCCACTTGCAGATATTGTAAGGAATCCGGTACCAAACAGGAATATTGCAGATTATGAAAATTAAGAAAATGGAGGATTACCATGAAAACAGTTGATTATTACAAGAAAGCAATCACAAGGGCATTGAACGCAAGGGAGAGTATCGAGGCGGCTAAGTTGGCTTATGAGCATGAACTTACGAAGAATGCGTTTGATGGCGGAATTTTGGGAGAAAACGGTTATAAGGAGCAGCTTGAAAAGCTGGCACAGGAGAGGGATGCTAAGATGGAGGGAGCGTTGAGCCTTATTGATAAAGTTGGCGAAGAATACGCCACAGAAATGCAGGAACTGGGGCGGCTGGATGGCGCAAAAATTGACAGCGGCACAATGGCGTTGCTGAACAGCAGTTTGCAGCTTACAAACGAAGATTGGCAGGAACTGGCGAACACTTATAAGGATAATTATGTCATGACACGGATTCTCCGTGAGCGGTATAACGCAAACAGACCGAAAAGCGATGGAAACAGCTTGACAATGGGACAGAAAAACAATGGCTTAACATTTGTGCAGTTCGGGCAGATACTGCAGAACAGGGCAGAAAATTTTGAAAAGTTCACTAAGACAATCCGCAATTCATGCACTTATAGTTCCATGCCGAGAAATGGCGCCGTTGATTTTGCATCAAGGCAGGATTATTATAACTATCTTGCGAAAGATTCTCTTACAAGGATGAAGCCATTCGGGGATGAAAACTTTAATACCGTTGAACAGGATTTCCCGGTTGAATATGTGCAGGCAAAGCCTACAGTTTGGTAATTGCCGGAAATTGAGTAAAAAGCATATTGTGATTGCCTGACAAGGAAATGTGTGCTATACTTCGGACATGGGAAAACCATAGAGCCAAAGGCGGCTTTACCCCTCTTGTTTTATCGGAGGGTTCAAGTAGCCCTCCAGACGAAAGAAAGGAGGGTGATTTAATGGTTACATACTCCGATCTGATTCAGACTGGAATATTCATTGTTGCCCTTGTGGGATTATGCTATACAATCTTCAAGGGTAAAAAGAAATAGCCGCCACTACTCGCAATAGTGACGGCTGACCTCTAACCAGAGGTATTTGCTTAATGTTGTGGGGTAGAGCCGCTTCTATGGCTTTCCCTTTTTCTGTCTATAATATAGCACATCCGGCGGCAGGTTTCAAGCACCAAACACACGTTTATTGTAATGCGATTGCAAAAGCTGTCTGCCTGCCCCATTCTTTTATCAGGTGATTCCACTTTTCAGAATACCCTTAGAAACGTCCACAAGCCCCTATTTTGCGTTGTAATGGCATAGACGGTAATTTTAGGCAAGGCAGCACAAGCCCGATATGGGGCAGATAGCGCAGTTATAATGTGGGATTATATTTCCTCTCTGGTATCTCTCATTACAAAAGTTCCCTTGAAATCACAGTTTAGAATGTCGGCTATCTGGTTTAGTTCCTTTTCGCTGAAATTATCACGCTTTAGCTTGTTATATACATTTGTCGGGGAACATTCAAGCGCTTTTGCGAGGTCAACAGCAGACATTTTTCTTTTAACGAGCATTATTTTTATTTTTTCGGTCATTGACATAGTTAGTCCTCCTATCTTCTTTTAATAAGAACCATGATAAATCTTTTGGGTTGAATAGTCAATCTGAAAGATTGCAATATATAACTTAAAAGTTCAAAAATACGTTGATATTTCAATTCGCAAGTTATATAATATAATCGAAAAGTTCAATTCACTGCTTTTTCTTAGTGGTAATAAGGATTTTCTTATCTGTTTATCTGACAGCCAAACAAAAATATGGGAGGTGGTAATCTGCTATCAATGGAAGATATGGCGGCGTTGACGGCCGCAGAGGAAAAGCGTCTTGGAGTGAATAGCCCGGAGTTTATGGAGCGGCACAACGAGATTATGGAAATGGCTGATGCAATACAGAGCCGTTACAAAAAAAATGCTCCTATCAATATTTGCGGTACTGGTAGGAGCGAGTAACCCGGAAACTTAGTAAATCGGGCATGGACAAATTATAACATTCCCTCTGCCCGGAGTAAAGAGAGGAAATGACAATGATTATTAAAAAATGCACATTTGAAGAATTGCCGGATGCTATGCAAATGCACGTTCTCTATTGTGAAAAGATTCCAGTAGGAGAGTACAGGCTTGCGATATGGAGCAACAAAGACATGCTTTATTATAACGATTTGCCGGAAAAAGAGATTGAGCGGTTTATATCTCTGATTGAGAGCGACAAGAAATTTATCAATAACAGAACTATGGACAGCATTTATAACAAGTACGGTTTTGCGGTTTACAACGAAATCCATGAAGCACACAGCGCATACTTGAAAAAAGGACGTGAAAAAGCCGTCAATTCCCTATTGTGATGAACTCTTAAAAGCTATGTCGCATCTGGCAGACAAAGGACAGTACAAATTCAAGGAATGGAGTACAGATCAGGCATATATTTACTTTATGGGCTATCTGTTGGGAAGTGGAAAGCTGAAATGGGAGGGGCGGCATAATGGCGAAGCAGAAAAAGAATTTACCACTTGCGACAGAGATTATTTACATGGTAAAGCGGCGGCTTATAATTTGCCGGATTGCACTTATTATCTCACTGGCCGCAAACATCATTCAGGCGGTAATGTGGTTTATCAGGTAACGGAATTGAGTGGGCGGCGGCTTATATGCCTGCTGCCCTGTCCCACATTATAGAAAGGCGGTGCTTATTATGGCAGAAGAGAGAAAAGACAACCGGGGCAGAAATCTCAAAACTGGCGAATACTACGACTCAAAGAATAAGCGGTATATGTTCCGAAAGATGATTGACGGCGAACGCATCACAATTACCGCTCCTGATTTGGTAGAATTGCGGAAACAGGAAAATGATTTGCTATGCAGGATTGACCGGGCAATAAGCTGAATGCCAGAATGACATTAAACGCCTATTTTGATTTTTGGATGGAAACTTTTGCAAAGAGCGGCAGGAAAGCCACAACTTGTACAAATTATAAATCATATTACAATACTTATATCAAGGATACTATCGGGAAAAAGCAGATTGCGAAGATTACAAAAGCTGACTGTCAGAGAATTATAAATGAAATGGTTCAGGACGGCAAAAAGCACTCTACTATGTCCAAACTTAAAAGCTGTTTGAATATTGTATTTGAATGCGCTTTGGATGATGATATTATTATCAAGAATCCTGCAAAGAATTTGCAAGTGCCACAGACAGAGAGTAAGAAACGAACAGCAATAGAACAGCATCAGATTGATTTGTTTATGGGATATGTCAGGAATAGTGAGCGGTATTCATACAGTTACCCGGCGTTTGTTGTTCTGTTTAATTCGGGCATGAGAATCGGGGAAATGGCAGCATTGACATGGGATGATGTGAATTTCAAGGATAATACCATAAATAAGACCGTGAACCGATACAGAAAAGCGGATTATGATTTCACTATGGCAGTAGCTTCTCCCAAAAGCAAGACTTCCATTCGTAGTATTGCAATGAATAGCGTAGTAAGAAAAACGCTCCTGAAGCTGAAAATGCAAAGTGTACCCCCTGCTGCAAAATTGCCTTATGTGGATGATCCCGGGAATATCAGGGGGCATATATCCGGCTTTCTGTTCGTGAATACATCCGGGAATGTATGGAATGAGCCGGGATTCCGGGAACTAATAAAAAGGATTATGGAGCGGAACAACAAGGATGCAGAAGAAAACCATACAGAAAAGATTGAGAATTTTTGTCTGCACATGGTTCGACATACTTACACAAGCCTTGCTTACTCTGCCGGGGCTGATGTGAAGATTGTGAGCCGGAACCTCGGACACGCTTCTACATCCGTGACACTGGACACATATACGCATCTGACAGAGGATAAAAAGAAAGAGCAGGAAGCGGTGGCGCAGACGGTTAGAATATCATAATTGTTGTGACAAATCTGTGACAAATTCGAGAAGAAAGACGGAAAAAGATAGACTATGATAAAAGTACCCTTTTAGGCGGCAGTATTGAAATAAACAAGAATAACACAAGACAAAACAACACGAACAATAGTTCGTAAAGAAAAAATACTTGACGCCCGCTTTTTTTTATAGTATGATACCCAAGGTGATAGAAATGGAAAGAAAAGTGATGCAGACTTATCTGTATGATTTTTATGGAGAGCTGCTGACGGATCACCAGAGAGAAGTTTACGGGGATTTTGTGCTGAATGATTTATCCCTCAGTGAGATTGCGCAGGAAGAGGGAATCAGCCGCCAGGGTGTGCATGATCTGGTGAAACGCTGTGACAGAATATTGGAAGGATATGAGGAAAAGCTGCATTTGTTAGAGCGGTTTTTAAGCACGAAAGAGAAGGTCAGCAGAATCCAGTCGCTTAGCCGGAATTATCAGGAACAGAAAGAAGCCGTGGTGATGGCAGAGATTGAAGCTATTTCCAATGAGATATTAGAGGAGTTATAAGATGGCATTTGACAGCTTATCGGAGAAATTACAGAATGTATTCAAATCTTTGCGGAGCAAGGGACTTTTGACAGAAGACGATGTGAAGACAGCATTGAAGGAAGTAAAGCTTGCGTTGCTGGAAGCGGATGTCAACTTTAAGGTCGTGAAACAGTTTGTGAAATCTGTACAGGAGCGGGCGGTAGGACAGGATGTGATGAACGGCCTGAACCCGGGACAGATGGTAATTAAGATTGTAAATGAGGAACTGGTTGCCCTGATGGGGTCTGAGACAACGGAGATTGCCTTAAGGCCGGGCAATGAAGTGACAGTGATCATGATGGCAGGTCTGCAGGGAGCCGGTAAGACTACCACTACCGCTAAGATTGCAGGGAAGCTGAAGCAGAAAGGCAGGAAACCTCTTCTGACCGCCTGCGATATTTACCGTCCTGCGGCGATTCAGCAGCTTCAGATTAACGGTGAGAAACAGGGCGTGGAAGTGTTTTCCATGGGCGACAGCCATAAGCCTGCCAATATTGCCAAAGCAGCCATAGAGCATGCCAGGGCCAAGGGATTTAACACTGTGATTCTGGATACCGCCGGACGTCTTCATGTGGATGAAGAGATGATGCAGGAGCTGCAGGAGATTAAGGAGCAGGTGGAAGTGCATCAGACCATTCTGGTGGTGGATGCCATGACAGGTCAGGATGCTGTGAACGTAGCCACAACTTTCAATGATAAAATCGGCATTGACGGGGTAATTCTTACCAAGCTGGACGGAGATACCAGAGGCGGAGCGGCATTGTCCATCCGGGCAGTTACCGGCAAACCCCTGCTGTACGTTGGCATGGGTGAGAAATTATCTGATTTGGAACAGTTTTACCCGGATCGGATGACAAACCGGATTCTGGGGATGGGAGACGTTCTGACCCTCATTGAGAAGGCCCAGGAGACCATCGACGAAGAGAAGGCTAAGGAACTGGAACAGAAGATGAAGAAGGCGGAATTCGGCTTCGATGATTATCTGGAATCCATGAACCAGATGAAGAAGATGGGCGGAATTTCCAGTCTGCTCAGCATGATGCCCGGAATCGGAGGTTCCCAGATTGCCGAGATTGAGAATGCCATGGATGAAAAGAAGATGGCAAGGATTGAAGGAATTATCTATTCCATGACTCCCAAAGAACGGGCGAATCCCTCAATTCTGAACCCCAGCAGAAAGCGCAGAATTGCCAATGGCGCTGGTGTGGAACTCAGTGAAGTAAACCGGCTGGTGAAGCAGTTCGAACAGAGCCGGAAGATGATGAAGCAGATCCCGGGATTGATGGGCGGCAAAGGCAGGCGCAGAGGCGGCGGATTTAAATTGCCCTTTGGTTTTTAAAGTGATGCACAGGAATATGATTATTTGCCTTTTTTCGGAAATGTTTGGGCTTGCTGAAAGAATTTGGATGATGGGCAGAAGTTTTCATAGTCAGTAACAGGACAGTATGTTCTGATTACAAAATAAATAGAAAGATATCAATCAGGAGGTGATATGCGATGGTAAAGATCAGATTAAAGAGAATGGGCCAGAAGAAAGCTCCTTTCTATAGAATCATTGTTGCTGATTCCAGATCTCCGAGAGACGGCAAGTTTATCGAAGAGATCGGAACTTACGATCCAACGAAAGATCCAAGTGAATTTCATGTAAATGAAGAATTGGCGAAAAAATGGTTAGCAAATGGTGCGCAGCCTACGGAAGTAGTAGGGAAGATCTTTAAGGCAGCCGGTATCGAAAAATAATCTTCGTGAGGTGACGTAATGAAAGAATTAGTAGAAGTAATTGCAAGAGCGCTTGTGGATTATCCGGAAGAAGTTGCAGTTACAGAGACTGAGAATGACAAATCCATTGTGATAGAGTTACGTGTTGCCCAGGCAGATATGGGAAAGGTAATCGGGAAGCAGGGACGGATTGCCAAAGCAATTCGTTCCGTTGTGAAAGCAGCAGCAGCTAAAAGTGATAAGAAAGTAGTAGTGGATATCATGCAGTAAAGCAATAAGTGGCTGTATGCAGAAGAATCGCAGTGAGTTCTGGCTCATTGCGATTTTTTTGGGAAAGGAAGTTTTATGGAAGATTTGTTTCAGGTGGGTGTGATTACGACTACCCACGGAGTGCGGGGGGAGGTAAAGGTATTTCCTACTACCGATGATCCGGCACGGTTTAAAAAGCTGAAAAGGGTATTGCTGGACACAGGAAAAGAAAAACTTCCGTTGGAAATCAGCCAGGTAAGGTTTTTTAAAAATCTGGTGATTCTGAAGTTTCGGGGCATTGAAAATATAAATGACGTGGAAAAGTATAAAGGAAAAAGCCTTCTGATCTCAAGGGAACAGGCGGTAAAATGTGAGGAAGGGGAATATTTTATCGCAGATTTGATTGGCCTTAAGGCTAAGACAGAGGACGGGCAGTTATTAGGGAAAGTGAAAGATGTGCTGCAAACCGGAGCCAATGATGTGTATGTGATTCAGGTAGACGCAGATTCCCCCTATGCATCCAGAGTATCAGATAAGAAGAAAGAGCTTTTGCTTCCTGCCATTCAGGAATGTATCCGGAACATTGATTTGGCTGACAGAACCATGCAGGTGCATCTGATGGCGGGATTGCTGGAAGAAGGAATGGAATGAGTATGAATTTTTATATTTTAACATTGTTTCCGGAAATGGTCGTAAACGGATTGAATACCAGTATTATCGGCCGGGCGGCCGATGCGGGCCTTCTGCAGATAGAAGCAGTAAATATCCGTGACTATTCGGCGAATAAGCATCAGAAGGTAGACGATTATCCCTATGGCGGCGGAGCAGGAATGCTGATGCAGGCCCAGCCGGTATATGACGCATGGCGGTCTGTGGTGGAGCGGATCGGCAAAAAGCCCCGGTGTGTTTATGCAACGCCCCAGGGCAGAACTTTTACCCAGCAGGATGCCAAAGATTTTGCAAAAGAAGAAGATCTGATTCTTTTGTGCGGCCATTATGAGGGAATTGATGAACGGGTACTGGAAGAAATTGTGACAGATTATAGGTCCATCGGAGATTACGTGCTCACCGGCGGGGAACTTCCGGCTATGGTGATGGTAGACGCCGTTTCCCGGATGGTGCCGGGGGTGCTGGGGAATGAGGAGTCCGGCTCTTCGGAATCTTTTGAGGGAAATTTACTGGAATATCCCCAATATTCCAGGCCGGAGGAATGGAACGGCAGAAAAGTGCCTCCGGTTCTTTTGTCCGGCCATCACAAAAATATTGAAAGGTGGCGCAGGCAGCAGTCCATCTTACTGACCGGCAGGAGAAGGCCGGATTTGCTGGAGAAGGCAGAACTGACGGAAGAAGAGTGGAATTGGTTGAAAGAAGCTGAGCTTCGGGATGTTTCGGGGTAACAGTTCAGCCCAGGACTTTGCACTGGCTGCAAAGCCCGTAAGAACGCGTAAATTCGGCCAGAAGGGACTCTGCCCCTCGCTGCAGGGCGCTAAATGTCCGGGGACGTTTGTCCAGCGCCGACCGGAGTGGAACGTAGGCATTTGGAATGGGCAGATTCCGTAACAGTGAAGACGAAGGCTGAACTGTTACGTTTCGGCCGGAGAGAAGTAAAAATTTCTTGCATTTCCTTTGGGGCTGTGCTATAATACAAATCTGTGAGAAGAAAATGATGGTCCTCTGTTACGAAGTGTATTAAGAACATCTAAATGAATCAGGAGGTCACAAATGAACGCAACAGATATTATCAGAAGCATTGAACAGGAACAGTTAAAGGCAGAAGTGGACGAATTCCGTGTGGGCGATACCGTGAAAGTTTATGGTAAGATTAAAGAAGGAAACCGTGAGAGAATTCAGGTTTTTGAAGGAATTGTATTAAAGAGACAGGGCGGAAGCAACAGAGAGACTTTTACTGTAAGAAAGTTTTCCAACGGCATCGGCGTAGAGAAGACATGGCCGCTGCATTCTCCCAATGTAGAGAAGATTGAGGTGGTTCGCCGCGGTAAAGTAAGACGTGCGAAGCTGAATTACCTGAGAGGACGCGTAGGTAAGAGAGCTAAGGTAAAAGAACTGATGAAATAATTCATGCAGAAGCAGGTACCTGTATGAGGACAGCTTTAGAGCAGGTTTTCGCAGGAAGGAAGCAAGGGACAAATACGATGGTAGTTGTCCCTTGCTTTGTATACATGCAGGTCCGAAAACTGGCAGAAAGGGCCGTTGAATAGAGAAAACTATGAGAAGAACATCGGGATTGAATTTTAATCGGAAAAAGAAAAAAGTAAATACCGGGCTGGTGCAGGAAGTGATTGTCTGGATTGGAGAGATTCTTTTGACGATTGCGCTGGCAATGCTTTTTGTACTGTCTGTGGGCTTTCGCGTTACTGTGGTTGGGCCTTCCATGTCGCCTACCTTAGAGAACGGGGAAAAGATTCTGGTAAACCGCATAAGCTGCAAGCTGTTCGGCCCGGGCCAGAACGATCTGATTGTTTTTTTGCCCAACGGAAATGAAAAGTCCCATTATTATATCAAGCGCGTCATCGGCCTGCCGGGAGACCGGGTACAGATCAAGGACGGCATTATCTATATCAATGGAGAACCTTTTGAGGAGAAAATAGAAGTTTCTGCCATTGAGAATCCGCTGCTGGCGGAAGAGGAGATTGTGGTAGGGGAAGATGAATATTTTGTATTGGGGGACAACCGCAATAACAGCGAAGACAGCCGGTACGCCAGCATCGGCAATGTAAAAAAGGAATATATTGTAGGGAAGGCATGGTGCATTGTGTATCCCTGGAACCGGTTTGGATTGTTAAAATAAAGGAGAAAAGATGAATTTTCAGTGGTATCCCGGGCATATGACGAAAGCCAAACGTCAGATGCAGGAAGATATGAAGTTGATAGATTTGGTAATTGAACTGGTGGACGCCAGAATTCCCTTAAGCAGCCGCAATCCTGATATTGACGAGCTGGGGCGGCAGAAAGCAAGGCTGATTTTGATGAATAAGGCAGATCTGGCCAGTGAGAATCAGACCCGGCGCTGGTCTGATTTCTTCCGGAATAAGGGATATTTTGTGGTGAAATTAGACGCCAGAACCAGGTCAGGAATGAAAGGCATCAATGATGTGATTATGGAAGCCTGCCGGGAGAAAATGGAACGGGATAGGAAGCGGGGCATTAAGAACCGTCCGGTACGGGCGATGGTGGTTGGAATTCCCAATGTGGGAAAGTCTACGTTTATCAATACTTTTGCAGGAAAAGCCTGTACGAAAACCGGAAATAAGCCGGGCGTAACCAAGGGAAAACAGTGGATTCGGCTCAATAAGAACGTGGAGCTTCTGGATACGCCGGGAATCTTGTGGCCCAAGTTCGAGGATCAGCGAGTGGGGCTGTATCTGGCTTTGATTGGTTCCATTAAGGATGAGATATTGAACATCGACGAGCTTTCCTTAGAATTAATTAAGATTCTGAAAGAAAATTATCCCGGAATTTTAGCAGAGCGGTATGATGTGGCAGAGGAAGCCGAACCGCCGGACATTTTAATGCAGATTGCAGAGAACAGAAACTGTGTGAAAAAAGGAAGCGAACTGGATTACAGCAAAGCGGCCGCTTTAACGCTGGATGAATTCCGCAGCGGGCGATTGGGGAAAATAACTCTTGAATTTCCAGAAGAGCAGCGGTAAAATAACAGTGTGGAAACAGTAAGAATTCTGCGGATTGCCGGGCTTATAAGAAGCATGAGGATTCCGGCAGATGCCGGGTTCATAAGAAGCATGCGCATTCCGGCAGATGCCGGAATCGTAAGAAGCATGAGGATTCCGGCAGATATCGGAATTATAAGAAGCATGAGGATTCCGGCAGGTATCGGAATTATAAGAAGCATGAGGATTCCGGCAGATGCCGGGCTCATAAGAAGCATGAGGATTCCGGCAGATATCGGAATTATAAGAAGCATGTGCATTTTGGCAGATGCCGGAATCAGCGGAATATTATAAATTTTAGCGGATGGCGGGAAGAGAAATTATAGATATGAGTAAAAGGGAAGATGACAATAACATGGAAGAGAAGCGGGAAAGAAAGAAGGGCTCTTCAGAAGGAAAATCAGGCGTAATGAAAGAGACAGTCAGTTTTATTCTGTATATAGCCATTGTGTTTCTGGCCACCTATCTGGTGATACACTATGTAGGACAGAGAACCCAGGTAAGCGGAACTTCTATGGAATATACACTCAGTGACGGGGATAATCTGATTGTGGATAAAATCAGCTACCGGTTCCATGCACCGGAACGATTTGATATCATAGTATTTCCCTTTCAGCATGAAGAGGATACCTACTATATTAAGAGGATTATCGGACTTCCGGGAGAAACAGTGCAGATTGACGAGGCAGGCAGTATTTTTATCGACGGCCAGGTGTTAGAGGAATCCTACGGCAGAGAAGTGATGCTGGATCAGGGACAGGCGGCAGAGCCCATCGAATTGGGAGAGGATGAATATTTCGTGCTGGGCGATAACCGGAATGCAAGTTCCGACAGCAGAGACCCCAGAGTGGGTGTGGTGCACGGAAAAGACATTATCGGCAGGGCCTGGCTTCGGATTTATCCCTTTGACAGTATTGGGTTTATCAAACATCAGTAGAGGAGAATCAAGTGGAGGAACGAAAGAAAATCAGTTTGATGAAAGAAGAATTACAGGCGGCAGAGGAGACGATGCTGCCTTCTTTTATATCCAAATATGAAGAAGACGAGAGGGCCGGCGTCCGGAAACTGGTACAGCAGGCGAGAAACCGCATAGAAGCTCTGGAAAAAGAGAGACAGCGGATTTGGAAATTAAAGGAGTACGAAAGACAATATGAAAGCGCGGGCCTGGTGTGCGGAATTGATGAAGCAGGAAGGGGTCCGCTGGCAGGGCCGGTGGTTGCCGGCGCAGTGATACTGCCCAAAGACTGCAGTATTTTGTATATCAATGATTCCAAGAAACTCAGTGAGAAGAAGAGGGAGGAATTGTATGATGTGATTATGAAAGAGGCTCTGGCAGCCGGGATTGGGATGGCCAGTCCCCAGCGGATTGATGAAATCAATATTCTGCAGGCAACCTATGAGGCAATGCGTGAGGCTATTCAAAATTTGTCTCTGACGCCCGATATATTATTAAATGACGCGGTGACGATTCCGCAGATATCCATTCCCCAGGTTCCTATTATTAAAGGGGATGCAAAAAGTATTTCCATCGGTGCGGCAAGCATCCTTGCAAAAGTCACCAGGGACAGACTGATGGCGGAATATGATAAAATTATGCCGGAATACGGGTTTGCAAAAAACAAAGGCTACGGCACAAAGGAGCATATGGAGGCGATACGGGTGCACGGTCCCTCTCCGATCCACCGAAGAACGTTTATAAAATAAGGAAGGCGTGATGAAATATGTCGTTAGGAGGCATTTTACAGTATCAAACCAATACGGCGTCAAATACGCAGACTTTGGGCAGCGTAAAAGAGACAATTGCGGCAAGGCCTGCAGCTCAGGCTCAAGAGCTGATGCCGGGAAAAGTTTTTGAAGGAATGGTAACAGACATAAAGAACGGCCAGGTAACATTGGGATTAAGCGACGGCAGAACCATATCAGCCAGGATGGAGGCAGGGGTGAGCCTGGAAAAGGGCCAGCCCATGCTGTTTGAGGTGAAGGCAAATACGGGGGATCAGATTTCCATCCGCCCGGTTACCTTGGAAAGCGCGCAGAACCCCACATTGATGAAAGCGTTGGAGGCGGCGGGATTAAAGGTAACGCCCCGGAATCTGTCCATGGTCAATGAGATGATGATGGAACAGCTTCCCATTGATAAAAACAGCCTGATGCAGATGGCCCGGGCAGCGGCCAGCTTTCCGGAGGCAAATATGCAGATTCTGGTGCAGATGCAGAAGCTGGGAATTGCCATTACGGAGAATTCCCTGAATCAGTTTCAGAATTATCAGAACGGCCAGCAGGCGGTTTTGCCCCAGATGCTGGAGCTGATGGAGGGGATTGCCAACCTTCCGGAACAATTGTTCGGGAAAGAAGGAATTGGCCAGAATACAGTTTTTTCCGAGAATTTTACACTGGGAAATCCGGCGGCGGAAAGCGGCCAGAGCCCGGAAACGGGGCAGTTATTGGGGCTGCAGCGGCAGCTTCTTGGAATTCTTCTGGGAGGGCAAAAAGCTGGGGAAGTTCAAAATAATGAAGCGGTAAATCAGAAGGGCGAAGGGCAGCCCGGACAGATTTTGCAGAACGGCGAAGCGGGAAGCCCTAATGGCGCCCAGGCCATTTTAAACGGAACTCAGGAAGCCCCGGGGCTGCAGAACCAGCTTTTACAGAATGGGGAAGCGGTAAATCAAAACGGAGTCCAGAATGGGGAACTTATGCAGGCAGCCCAAGACGGCGGGCAATCTGCGGATGCGGTTCAAGATGGCGGGCAATCCGGGAAGGCAGCCACAACCGGAGAGCAGTCCGCCCAGTCAGTTCGGAATCAGCCATTGCAGGAAGGAAACGCCGGACAGAGCCAGACAGTTTCTAATCCGTCTCAGCAGAATCCGGAGGCGGCTGCCGTCGGAGGTCAGTCCCAGCAGAGTCCGATAGATGCAGTTTTAAGCAGGGAGCAGCAGGGAAACCTGGCTAATATGCTGAAAGGGTTTCCAGGAGCGGCAGGAAATGAGCAGCTTTTGCCCCAGGGACAGTTAAATACCAGCCTTTCTGCAGGAGAGATGCTGCAGCAGATTATGAAATCTTTGGAAAATAGCGGGAATCTGAATGGAAATGATGTGAAAAAACTGTTTACTTCCAAGGAATTTAAGGGACTGATGAAGCAGGCGATGACTGAGCAGTGGATGCTTAGGCCGGAGCAATTAAAAGAAGAGGGAGCGGTGAAGGAACTGTACCAGCGTTTGACCAGGCAGATGTCAGAGCTGCAGCAGGCGCTTTCCCAGGCGGGAAAAGAGGGAACGGCCCTTGCCAGAACTATCCAGGCTGTGCAGGGCAATCTGGAGTTTATGAATCAATTGAACCAGGTTTACACTTATGTACAGCTCCCGCTGAAGCTGCAGCAGCAGAATGCCCACAGTGATTTGTATGTGTATACCAATAAGAAAAATCTCAGGGATAAAAAAGGGGATTTGTCCGCTTTGCTGCATCTGGACTTGGAACATTTGGGTTCCACCGATATCTATGTAAAAATGCATGGTTCTTCTGTGCAGACGGACTTTTATCTGGAGGATCATTTGTCTTTTCGCTTAATCGGCAATTTTACTGGGCAATTGGCGGAGCGTTTGAAAGAGAAGGGATATAGCTGCGAAGTTCATGTGGAAAACCGGAAACTTAAGAAGAATTCTGTGCAGGATTTTCTGGAACAGGAGAAACCGGCCGGAAAACTTCACCGATATTCCTTTGATGTAAAAGCATAACAGTAACCCAGGAAGCGTGAAGAAATCCATCGTCGAAGACGGCGGTTCCCATTCACGCGCCTGCATAACCGCAACACAGGGGGCATGAAGAAATCTATGGCAGAAACAAGATATAAGAATACACAGGAACTGGTAACCATGGAGACCCTGAAGGGACAGAAGCAGAAAATGGCTGTGGCCATCGCATACAATCCAGGGGAGACTGCGCCGAAAATTATCGCAACCGGAAAGGGACACCTGGCAGAGAAGATTATTGAAAAGGCGAAGGAAGAGAATATTCCCTTTTACCGGGATGATAAACTGGCAAAGACCCTTTCCAAGCTGGAAATCGGAGACATGATACCGCCGGAACTGTATGAGGTGGTGGCGGAAATTCTGGTATTTGTGGATGACATGGAACGAATGCGGGAAAAACTGAAATAGAAATCTGCTTCTCGCCGCAGGCGGCTTAGAATGGGAAGATTCCGTAACAGTGAAGTCGCAGGCTGATATGTTTTACGCCGGCAGTTAAATATCGCAGAATTTTACGTATATAGATGGCATTATCGCCATCTGCGCCGAGCACGGCCGCTTTACGGCATATACATATTCGTGCGAGTGCGCATCCCCCGGAGGTTTATATATTTGGCAGTTTTTAATCGCCAAATATATAGGATAAATTTTCATCTGCAAGGCGGAAGAATGAGTTGTAGCGAGAGTTACAACGATTGATGAGGGTCTGTCCCGCTTTATCGGGCACAACGTGGCAGATGGAAATTTAGACAAGTAAAAACTGCGATATTTAACCGCCGGAGTAATATATATAGAAGAGAGGGAAAGAGGAGTATTATATTGGCAAAAACAGGGAACCAGAACCGCCGCCGGGGAATGGATTATGAACAGCAGGCGGCGGAATTTCTGGAAGCGCAGGGATATCAGATTTTACACAGGAACTTTTACAGCCGATACGGGGAAATCGATCTGGTGGCCAGGCAGGGAAGAACCCTGGTGTTCCTAGAAGTGAAATACCGGAAGAATGAGACAGGCGGCCATCCCTTAGAGGCAGTGGACAAAAGAAAACAGCGGCGCATCTGCAAAACGGCAGTTTATTACTGTCTGCGCTTTGGATACGGGGAATATACGCCCTGCCGTTTTGATATAATCGGAATTCTGGGAGAAGAAATCATCCATGTGGAGGATGCATTTTCCTTTCAGGAGTAATAACCGATAACCTGCAGACAATTGCAAATTTTGTTATACTCAAGAGAATACTTATTTGCCAAATGATTTGCGGCTCTTTTTGAAATAGTGAAAACTTGTTGGCAAATCATTTTGCTCACGGGTATAATTGCGGGAAGTATATGTTTTGCAGCCGCCTACTGCAGTCCGAACTGAAAGGAGCGGAAATGGAAGATACCACTATAGAATTTCAAACAAAAACCGGCGTACAAATGCCGGAACTTCGGCGGGTGAAAGCAGAGGGCAGGGACTTTCCTTATCTGTATTTTCCCATGTTAGAGGAAACAGGGATAGTGAAGCACTGTTTTACCACCAGAATGGGAGGAGTGAGCCAGGGATGTTTTGAGAGCCTGAATCTAAGTTTTACCAGAGGAGATGACAGGGAAGCGGTAAAAG
Source organism: Eubacterium sp. (assembly GCA_021769425.1). Taxonomy (GTDB): domain Bacteria; phylum Bacillota; class Clostridia; order Lachnospirales; family Lachnospiraceae; genus Petralouisia. The sequence goes on along the minus strand of JAETSX010000011.1, from coordinate 26,700 downwards.
AGAATTTCCGCCGGGTGTCCCTTGCCCTTGGAACAGATTATGAGAACTTTGTGTTCACGGATCAGACTCACACCGCCAATGTGAGACGTGTGGGCAGAAAAGACGCCGGGAAGGGGCTTGTCAGAAAACGGGATTATTCCGATATAGACGGCCTGATTACGAATGAACCGGGGCTGGCGCTGTCTGCTTTTTATGCAGACTGTGTGCCACTTTATTTTGTAGATCCCAAGCGCCGTGCTGTCGGATTGTCCCATTCCGGCTGGCGGGGGACGGTAAGACGCATGGGAAGAGAAACGCTCCTTGCCATGAAAAGGGAATTTCAGACAGAGCCGGAGGACGTACTCTGTGCCGTCGGACCCTCTATTTGCCAGAGCTGTTATGAAATCAGCGAAGATGTGGCAGCAGAATTTCAGCGGGAATTTCCCGGGCATGAAAATGAACTTTTGCAGGATAAAGGCAATGGAAAATATCAGCTGGATCTGTGGCGGGCCAATGAAATTGTTCTATTAGAAGCCGGCGTAAGACAGGAACATCTGGCAGTTACAAGTTTATGCACCTGCTGCAACCATAAGCTGCTGTTTTCCCACCGGGCAAGCCATGGAAAGCGAGGAAATCTGGGAGCGTTTATATGTTTAAAATAAAACATATATTCAGCATATAATAAATAGCATATGTATATTTTGATACCCAGGAAATTCAGGAGAGCCTTTTCTTAAAGCAAACCATTCATGGTCGCTCTTAAATTTCTGTCCGTATTTCAATAAAATCAAAAAATAATAGATTCAAAAGAAACAAGAGTGAAAGAATTTGATAAATTTTTCGCAATTTATTTGTACTTTGGAAAGGAATGGTGAAAACGATGGATAAAATCATGGAATATATTTTAGAACAGACCAAACAGTTGCTGGCCATTGACAGCCCTACCGGTTATACAGAAAAAGCGTCGGATTATCTGATGGAGGAATACCGTTCCCTGGGCTATCAGCCGACAAAAACTGTAAAAGGCGGTATATTGGTGGATTTAGGCGGCCAGGAAGGGGAGAATGCCCTTTTGCTGGAAGCCCACCTGGATACCCTTGGAGCCATGGTGCGGGAGATTAAGGAAAACGGAAGGCTGAAAGTGTCACCGCTGGGAGGTTTAAATCCCATCAATACGGAAACGGAAAACTGCAGGGTGATTACCAGGCTGAATGGAACATATGAAGGCACGTTCCAGTTGGAAAATGCATCCATCCATGTAAACGATAACTATGATGAGACAAAGCGCAGCTTTGACACGATGGAAGTGGTGCTGGATGAAAAGGTAAATTCCAAAGACGAGACAAAGAAGCTGGGAATTATGGTGGGAGATATTGTAGCTTTTGAACCCAGGACTGTCATAACGAAGCAGGGGTATATTAAGAGCCGTTTTCTGGATGATAAACTGAGCGTGGGAATTTTCCTTGGATTTGCAAAATATCTGAAAGAGGAAAAGGCCGCCCTGAAGCGGAAAGTATACCAGCATGCCACTGTATTTGAAGAAGTGGGACACGGGGCCTGCGGCACAGTGCCCAGAGGCGTGTCAGAGATTCTGTCTGTGGATATGGGATGCGTGGGAGACGGACTGGACTGTACGGAGCATCAGGTATCCATCTGCGCCAAAGACAGTGTGGGACCTTACCATTACCAGGTAGTAACGGATCTGGTAAAAGCGGCAAAGGAGCATGAAATTGATTTTGCCGTGGACATCTATCCCCATTACGGCTCCGATGCGGATGCGGCCCTGGAAGCCGGATATGACTGCAGACACGGGCTGATTGGCCCCGGGGTATATGCTTCCCATGGATACGAGAGGGCACATGTGGATGGGGTAAAAGCAGCGGTGGAGCTGCTGAAAGCATATCTGCTGCAGCCATAAGAACGCTCCCGGCAGGAAGTGGTGAAATATTCATTCCTGCCGCACCAAATCTGATGAAATGGAGATATGCCGAACCAATGCAGAAAAAAGTTGCGCTAGATGATGTGCCGGTGATTGATTATTTTGTGAAAGATGAATGGGAAGCCTGAATTATTCATGGAGACACAGTAAAAATAATTTCTCGTCTTCAGGTTGCTATTTTAAACAGTTCTATCTGACAACCCTGATAGTGTCCATAAAAAAGGGGACACTTTTCCCTTAAACTACAAAAATGTCAGATAAAGCTGTAAAATTGCATTGAAAAATTGTTGTTATTCCAGCTGTGGCTGTAGTTGCTGAATATTTTGCAGCGTTTCGGAAAACTCACTCTTATGTGGACAGCCGCTACAAAGCGTGAAAGTCGTATGTCTTGCAGAGCGAGCCACTCTTGCGGTTATTTTAAGGAATTTAAGGTGGACGGCGTCAATTTGTAGTCTTTTCATTTTTGCCGTAAGCGCTAAATGGTGAAGCCAGTTGAACAAATTATAGGCAAGCAAATGCAGCTGAAGCCGATTTGCATTGACGGGCATTGAACTGTTGCTGACAGCGGAAAAATCAAAACCGTTTTTGCTCTCCTTGATGAAGTTTTCCATTTTGCCGCACTCGCAGTAAAATCGGATGATCTGATGCGGCCCAGACTCCATGGCTGTTATGACAAATGTGTACATGAAAACCATCTGGTTGGCCGGATACGCTATCTTGAACACCGCGCGGCGGGGATGCGGCCAGATACCTGCCTGTTATTCAAACTCGCCATATGTGACCGCATATTCAACCATATTTTCTTTTATTGCATGGGAAGAGATGGATGTTTTGTTCGGTATTATAAGGAGAGTATAAACTGATCGGCATCCTTACTGCAATAATGGGTTTCATCCTGTAGTTCCTTTTTAAGAAGATCGCCGGTAATTCCGTCAAAACACTGCAGTGGATGATAGCCGTGTGCCTGGTAATGATAATTGAAAGCTTCCCCCTCCTCCGTAAGTATTGAGTAGGATTAAAACAAGATCAAAAACCATTTGTTTCAGCGGTTGAATAGCGTATACAATATCCCGCATCTTCCGCTTTATCACGTTGAACTGTTTGAGTGTGGATTCGTCCATATGATGGAAAAACCTGGAAACCGTCGGCTGTGAGGCAAGGACTTCTTATTCGAGGATTGCTGTAAATACAGGATTAACCGTAAGTTTATCTGCACAGTCATCATCAAAATACGCTGCAATTGTCTGAAAAATCATCTGCGACAGGTTTTCAGGCTCCATGTGAATACGGAAAGTGGCTGTAACATTTGGCTGAAACAGACGATATATGAGTTTGATTAGCCCGAGTTTAACAGCGAACTCCCTGTTCAAAAGGAGTCCGGCATCGGAGGAGAGTCGCCGCCTCCAAAATTTATTTTCATATAGTGGTTGCTTTTCAGAGCGGTATCTTTTAATCTATTCATAGAGCTTCTCTTTATGGTATTGTTTTTGGCGCCTTAGTTATACTAAATCAGAAGCTCTTTTTCTATCACTTGATAGATGAAAGCAAACGTATCAAAGTGTCAAGGAACTATGCGGTTTCACACCGTTACTGATTTATTCGGTGCATAATACAGGGGAAGTGTTAAAGAGTCATAGAATGGACCCCATCCCTATTATTGATGAGAATGGGGCCGTTGGGAAATGAAATTTACATACAATATAAATGATTTCCTGAAACTAGATATGTTTTTTCTTGAAAAAAGTTTTTGAAAGAATATATGACAATATACATATCAATATGTCTAATATAAATCCGATAACAATGCAATACTCAAAGTTGTCAACTACAAACCACATAATCGAATTGTTAGTTAATCTAGACCAAAATCCTAATCCTAAAAGTATTGCCAATAGTACTATCATAACGGCAAATCCTGCATTAACTCCTAAAGAATAAGTTGACGGTAATATAAAGGCCAAAAATAAGAGTATAACGGCAAAGGAGGCAAAGGCTATGAAAAGATAAAAGCCGTATTTGTATTTTGGAAAGCAAAAGTAAGAAATTGTATTTACCATAATAGCGATTATTAATCCAATAAGCGATAAAATTCCTGCCAAGAGATACCTGCTTTTTACAATTTTTGTTTTAGTAATTGGTAATGATATTGCATATTTGTTCCACTTCCATTCTTCATCACATGTAGTTAGTGAAATTATCATAGATGTAATTTCAAGAGGAAGAAGAAGGAAACTTATATAAATGGAACCAGCGCTTTCCAGAACAATCATGAGAGCGATTATAATGGCAAGATCTATAATTACTCTTGTAATGCCATATTTTTTCTTGAGTGTTAAAAAATCTTTGATCAATAGTCCTTTCATTGTAATTCCCCCTTTACATAAAATAGCATGATTTCTTCGAGGGTTGCAGGTTCAATAATTGCTTCTGGGTACTTTCGAGTGGCTTTTTTTCTGTCTTTAACGAGAATTTTATACTGGTAATCTTCTTTACGGTAGGCAATGATTTCTGATTTGTCGAGTGAATCAAATATAAATGCTCCACAACTAAGGATACCATAATTATCAATAAGATCATCTTTCATGTGACTAAAAACTATTTTCCCTTTGTGAAGAAAAGTGATATAGTCTGCAATTTTTTCTAAGTCACTTGTTATATGAGAGGATACTAATACAGAGTGGTTTTCATCATGGACGAAATCAATTAAAATATCAAGGATATCATCGCGCACTATAGGATCGAGACCGCTGGTAGCTTCGTCCAGAATTAAAAATTCAGCTTTGTGGGAAAGTGCAACGGAAAAAGCTAATTTTACCTTCATCCCCTTAGAAAAATCTTTTATATTTTTATTTTCAGGCAATTCAAATTGTTTTAAATAACTATTATATGTTGACCATTCCCAATTCGAATAAATTCCGGACATACATTTACCAATTTCTTTTGGAGTAAAAATATCCGGAAAGTGATTTTCATCAAATACAACACCTATTTTATCTTTAATTTCAGTCTCAGCAGTGATGTGATCTTTTCCGAAGATATAAATATCGCCATCAGTTTTTTTGATTTCATTAAGAATACAATTAATGGTTGTGGATTTTCCCGCTCCGTTCTCTCCAATTAATCCCATTATTACACCTCGAGGGATTATAAGATTCAAATTATTTAGGTTAAAATCTTTGAAATTTTTTGATAAATTTTGGATTTCTAAAGTATTATCTCCCATTTATTCATCCTCCTGACATAAAAGTGTGAGCAAATCAACTAATCTTTCAAAGGTTATTCCGCTCATGCGTGCAATCTCTATAGCTTTGAGAAAATATTCCTCAATTTTTTTTTGCTGTTCTTCGAGGTAAAAATCCTGGTTTTGTGCAGATACATAACACCCTTTCCCTGCAGTTGTCTCAATGAAACCGTCGTCTTGTAATGTTGCATAGGCCTTTTGAACAGTTAAAACGCTGATATGCAATGATTTTGCTAAGGAACGTACAGAAGGTATTGCTTCTCCTGCTTGTAATTCTCCGTTCATAATAGCCTTTTTTATTTGGTCGGCAATCTGTTCATAGAGAGGGTGGCTTGATTTATTACTTACTATTATTTCCAAATGAATCACCACCGTTCTGTGCTATATTTGTGTGTATAGTATAAACAATAACAGTATAGCACTGTACAGAACACATGTCAATAAAAAACTGAAATTCAAATACTAAAGATTGATCTGGCATAATATCAGTGGCATCAAAATTTGAGGGAAAATGATGTATAGAAGCAACATAAAGGAAAAGTTACACCATAAAACGATTTTTTTACACGAAGAAAAAAGGAAGCAGATAGTAGAGTATATTAGTACCAGCATCAAATTAACTATATACCAAAAATAAATAGGAATGAGGTGATGAAATGCGTAAATGTGTAAGATGCAATAATGAAATGAAAGAAGAATTGGAAATAAAAGTTGATATGCAAAGTTATGGGATAAGCGTTACTCGGAAAGGAATATTTGGTAAAAAGATAGTAAAACCTCAGATTGCTGTTTGCCCAAAATGTGGAGAAATTTCTTTTTTTATTGAAAACGTCAACTTGTTAAAGGAATAAGACGTAATAGAGGAACTAAAAACGAGGTTGATATTTGTTTTTAGTCACTATTAGTATTAGCATTCAGAATTCTATGGTAAACTTTCGTTTTTGGTAAAATTGAGAGTGTACATAATAGTGATGACAAATATCCAATAGTTTATCATAACAAAATCCTGATGTGCTTAATCAGGTCAGAATATGCAGTGTCAGAATAGAAAGAATTAGGAGGATAATTTTATGTCTGAAAAAAAACGTAATTTAAAACCCTATATTAAACCGGAAGTTAAGTTGGATGAGAATCACTTTGAAATCGATGAAGCTTATAGTGCGGCAGCAATTCCTGCATTTACACCAGCAATTACACCAGCCGCATCGGCAGGAGCTACGGTAGCAGCGGCTGCATTGGCTAAATGGTGCTAAGTTTTATAACAATAGATACTATTAACTAATGAATAGTATTCTGACACTGCGTTTATTCTGTGGAGGTATGAAGTGGTAGAAAGAGGAATTATATTAAATATTGAAAAAGAACAGTCAAATGTGCATTTAATTATGAAAATATTTCTGATGATAAATAGAATATATTATCCTCAAATGATTGTTGTAACAGTATTTTCAAGTGCGTTATTGCTTTTCTTGGATGTAAGTATTTGCTATTATGCATACATATTCCTGATAATGCAAATGATTTTTTTCTCTATTGCATGGCATGAATCTATACATATATCATTTGCAAGATTTTTATCGTATGAGCCAATTTTTGTGAGCTTTCTTCCATATACATTTGGAGCTAGAACACATTTTGAGCGTTCCAGGAAAATTGAAAATCTAGACAAGACAGGCATTTTATTGTCGGCGCCTGTAATACTGACAGGGATAGGCCTAGTTGCTCTTTTGCTTTCCATTAAATGGTTAAATAGTCCTGTAAGTATTATTTTCATAGGTGCATTTTTACTAATAAATGTATTGTCATTGTTACCCAATAAAAAATGCGATGGCGGACGAGCATATGAGATTTTTAAAAAAATGGGATTTAAGGCATTCTCATTGTGTATGATGTCTATTTTGGTATATATTTTATATATGTTTGGATTTAAATTGGTAATGCCAATTGATAAAAAAATTGAAGTACAAGAAAAAGGGGGCAAAGATAATGAAAAATGAAACAGGAGAACTTCTGATGTTAACTCCGAAAAGGAAATCAATCCTTTGGCGTTATAAAAGTGATGAAGATGATTCTATTTTTGTTTATGGAATTTCCAAAGGGAGAGCGCTTGCTCTTTCGGGAGAATTCGCAGTTAACAAGGAAGAAGTGCTAAAAAATAAAGAAGAAGTGAAATTATTAGGGGAAAACCCTGATATAAGTGACGGTGGCATTAGTGTATTGCTTGAAAATGTTTCTGCAAGAATTTGGGAATTGTGTGATGGCTCAAATACACTTAAAGATATTGTTGATTATATTGTAAAAGAATATGATGTGGCTCAGGAAACGGCAGTAAAAGATTGTCTTGAATTTATAGCGGAATGTGATCAAAAAAATGTGATAGATATGAATTGGAGGAGTTTAGTATGACAGACATTTTATTAATTAATCCGCAGCCGGTAGTGATGAAAGATTTATTTGCAGAAAATTTAATGTATGCTAATCCGCCTTTGGGATTAGGATATTTGGCTTCAGCTGCTAGAAATGCGGGCTATTCTGTGGATTTGGTTGATGTAGGAATTGATAAATTAACGATTGCTGGAATAATTAATCGGATTATTGAATGCGAAGCCAAAATAGTGGGAATTAGTTCTTTTATAGCAAATCATGGGAATGGCTTGAGAATTGCATGTGAAATAAAGAAACAGTTTGGAAATCAAGTCGTAGTTATAATGGGGGGTCCCCAGGCTTCGTTTGTTTATGAAGAAGTGCTGAAGCAAGGAGATGTTGATATTGTATCCATTTTTGAAGGGGAAAAAACGATTGTTGAGTTACTGGGCTGTATTAAGGAAGGCGGGGATTTGTCAGATGTTGCCGGAATTGCATTTGTTAATAAAGATGGAGAAGTAATAAAAACTGAGTCTAGATTACCTATTCAGGATTTAGATTCCATTGATTTCCCGGCATGGGATTTGTTTAAAATTGATAAATATCAGGAACCAGGAATTGTCTTGACAGGAAGAGGTTGTCCTTATAAATGTATTTTTTGTTCAGCCGGAGCGATAGCAGGTGGCAGGTATAGAATGAGAAGCGTAAAAAATGTAGTAGATGAGATTGAGTTGCTGCACAAAACGTATGGGATAAAGAAAATATTTATTGCAGACGACACATTTACTGCTAGTGAAAAACATTGTATTGAGATTTGCAGGGAAATACGAAATAGAAATTTGAATATTGCGTGGCAAGCAGAGGCCCGTGCAAATACAGTTACGGATCAAGTTGCTGAAGAAATGGCAAAAGCTGGGTGTCATCATGTGCAGATTGGCGCTGAGTCTGGTGATAATGAAATATTAAAGAAAATTGGTAAAAATGTTACAACGGATACTATTGAAAGAGCAGTTAGAATTTTTTTGAAACATGGAATAACAGTGGTCTGTTCTTTTATTTTGGGACATCCAGATGATAATATGGAAACTTGTGAAAAAACGATACGATTTGGTAAATATTTAAAAACAATATCTGGTGGATATACATCTTGTAAATTTGCTATTTTGACTCCTTTGCCCGGGACGCCTGTATATGAAAGAAAGGATGATTTAGGTATTAAGCTTCTCACCGAAAATTGGGATAATTATACTTTCTTTGATACAGTAATGGAAACAAAAAATCTTAATAGGAGACAGTTGCAGAATTTATATATGAAGGCATGGGCCACATATGCATCATAATAGAAGGAGTGTTATGATTACAGATGAATTTGTAGTGGAGAAGCCAAGCTTTGTAGAGATGAAATTAATGGAAGACAATATAATTTTGTATGATTATTTGCTTGAACAGAGGTTTGTGCTAAGTTCAATAGCTTATGAAATGTTCCTTGAATTTGATGGAATTAAGTCAATAAGGGATATCTCTATTATTATAGCGCAAAGATATGAAGAAGCGCCTGAAAATATTGTTCAGGATTTAATTGATCTGGTTATAAGTCTTGCAAGAGTTAATATTATTCTGGTGAAGGGAACGTTTAAATATAAGATGATCAAGGCATATTATAAAATTATTTTTTATAAATAAAGGAATAATACAATGGACTAACACTAGAGATACGGTTAGATTGGAGGTAAATTATGCTTTTGAGAAAAGGTGTAGTATGGAAAAATTATGATAGAGAATCGGTTTTATATGATTTGGAAAATGATTCTATGTTAACTTTGAATGAAACAAGTTCTAGAATTCTCAAAGAAGTATTGGTTTATAAAAATGAGCATCAAAAAATAGCGATGAATTTACAGATTGAAAATCAGGAATGCGAATACGATGAATTGTATGGAGATGTTATGGAATGCTGTAATACAATATTCGCGACGCCATATTTTACCGATGAGCCTGAGAATGCAGCTTTTGTTAGTCTTATTGGATTAGTAACTTCATTGGAAACTGCATCTATAGAGATTACACAAAATTGTAATTTAAACTGCAAACATTGTTATCAGGGGGAGCATGTAAATGAGCAATCAATACTGAATTTGAATAAGGCGCATTTAATTGCATCAAAATTGGGAGAATTAGGTACTCTTGCGGTGGTATTAACTGGGGGAGAGCCATTTTTACATCCTAATTTAGTTGAGATTGTAGAAGCTTTTAATGATTGGAATATTAGAGTAGTGATCTTTACGAATGGTCAGATTATACAGGATGAGACAATTAGAAAACTGTCAAATATGAATGTTTTGATACGGATAAGCGTAGAAGGACATAACGAAGAGATGAATGATTTTATACGTGGAGCGGGAACTTTAAAAAAGGCCATGGAATTTAGCAATGTATGCAGAGAAAATAATTTATCGATAGGCTATTCATTTACTATTAATAATAAAAATGAGAAGTATTTTTGTGATATGTTGCAGTTAGCAGAGGATATGCATGCAGATGAGATAGAAATGAGTGAAATTTTGAATGTAAATCAGGATCCAGATATTTCATCATTGATGCTTTCTGAAAAACAATCAAAGGATTTCAGGATTAACACGTTAAAAGGTTTCTCAATTTCAAAAGCATTTAGAAAGGGAATGGGATTATATAGGTACAAAAAAGGACCGGAATATATTTGCTCTGCTGGAACAACGAATATTTTTATAGATATTAATGGGGATGTGTATCCTTGTAATTTGTTTTCAAATAATAGCGAATATTGTGCAGGTAATGTTTTTAGCGAAGACCTTTTGGAAATTTGGCGTAAGAGTAAGGTGTTTATTGAATTACGAAATCTGAAGAAAGAAGATCTTGAAGGATGCGCGAATTGTCCGGCTAGTGAAAATTGTAAGGGAGGATGTAGGGCCAGAGCTTTACTCGAAAGTGGCAGCTTAAAAGGCAAAATGGAAAAAACTTTTTGTAATGTTACAAATATGATAGTGGAAGATATGTATAACAATGTATTTGTTCATAATTAAAAAAGAATGTAGAAGATATATTTATAAATGGATAGGAAGGAGAAAATACTCTGGAAAATTGTTTTTTGCTTCAGAATCCGTAACAGAGGAATATATTGTAAGGGAAAATTAATGGAGGCAGCGGATTAGTATTAAAAGGCAATCAGTAAGCCAACATGAAATAGTGGTATTATTTGTTGAAAGTCAGTTATTTTTTATTGAAAATTTATGAGTTTTTAAAAGCGGTAGAAAGTGAGCAGTGCATTTGCACTGCTTGCCTTTGTATTTGCCTTAAAATTATAATTTATTACTTCTATTATTTGTATTGTGACAATAAAATTGGAGTAGCATAGAACTACAGTACATTTAAGAGGTAAGTAATTATGGAGAGTCGTATCAAACAGCTTCGGAATAAACGAGGGCTAATACAAGATATTCTTGCAGCAGAATTGGGAATAACACAACAAATGCTTAGTAAATATGAGAGGGATATCACATTGATTAAGGTGGATATTCTTAAGAAAATAGCGGTGTATTTTAATGTGACAACTGATTATTTGTTGGGGGTTTCGGATGTAAAAAGGGATATACAAAGGCAGATGAAAATGAATGAAATATTGGACGAGTACTACGACTTAGTTGAAATATATAAAGATTTAGATCCATATGACCAAGAAATGATATGGTCAATGATACAAACAGTTAAGAAAGCAAGCGAAAGGCGAAAAAAGGACGATAGACAAAAGGATGACAGGGAAGAGAGTTGATGAGAATGCTGAGTATAGCAATTTGTGATGATGATATTCAAACAACAGGTAGGCTGGAAATGTTGCTCCAGAAGATAGCGAAGCGGAATTTTGTAGATACAGATATAGAAGTATTTTGGAATGGAGAAAGTTTGGCAGATACGGTTGCGACAGGGGAAAGTTTTGATATCATTTATCTGGATATAGAAATGGAAAAAGAGGATGGGATTTCAGTAGCTAAGAGAATCAGGACATATGATAAAAATGTTTTGATTACTTATATTACCAGTCACGAGAACTACATGAAGGAATCCTTTGCGGTGCGTCCATTTCAGTTTCTGGTAAAACCAGTAAGCGAGATACAAATGGAAACATGTTTTAAGGCGGCCTATGAGGATATAAACAGCGGGGACTTTTATTTCCGGTACAGTTACCAGCGTATGAACCATAAAGTAACAGTTCGAGATATTCTTTATTTTGAAAGTAATAAACGGAAAGTATTTATTGTGACGGAAAAAGAGACCTTCGAGTTATATGGAAAATTAAATGAGATAGAGAATAGCTTGAAAGCTTGTAAGGTTTCTTTTTTGCGTGTTCACCAATCTTTTCTTGTAAATTATAAGCATATAAAGGGACAGGCTTATGATTTTGTAGTAATGGACAATGGGAAAAAGATTTCCATTAGTGAAGATAGACGGAAAATAATTAGCGAACAATATTGCTCAATGGAGGACACATTTTATGTGGATGTGTAAGGCTTTATCTTATGGGGGAGATATATTGCTGAGTATGTTTGCGGTATATTTGTTTCTTTATTATTTTGATATATTTTTTACAAGGAAAAGCGATAAAAGGCTGGCTATAGCTGGTATGGCGATGTTTGTCTTATGGCAGTTGTCAATTCCAATGCCTATTAGTTTTCCGGCATATATCAATATTGCTATTACAGTTATAGTTACGATGTTTGCAGTTGTAACTGTTTATGAAGGAATGTGGTGGAATAAGTGTGTGTTTGTAATTGCATTTAATGCAATCTGGATGCTGATGGAAACCCTATGCAGTTACATATTGATGATTTATTGTGAGAAGTATGCTTTTGTTCAGCCTGGCGGCTCATTTATCTCAAAGGCATTTTTCCTTGTGGTGATTATTGCACTGAAAAAGGTATTTACGGATGATGAAATGGAAGAACTGACAGCCAAGTACAGTATTATGCTTGTATTGATTCCAACAGGAAGCATCTATATTATGAACAATATATTTATGCTTGGATTTATGGTAAATAGTGATCATACCCGCCTTAATTCAGCGATTACAGTAATCATCTTGCTAGGAATGAACGTACTGATTTTCTACATTTATATGAAACTGACAGATGATTTACGATTGAGACGTATGATGTCCGTATATGAACAGCAATTGGAACTATGTAATCGTCATCAGCAGGAAAGGGAAATCTCTATGCTTCAATTAAGGGATGTAAAACACAATATGAAGAATAATCTTATATCAATTCTTGCCTATGCGGAAAAAAGAGAATATGAAAAGATTATTGGTTTTGTTAATGAAATCATAGGTGAGAGTGGAATGATTATCGCTGAGATTTCAAACAGTGGGAACATTGTCATTGATTCCCTGATTGGATATTGGTATGTAGCTGCCAAAGAGAAAGAAATAGATTTTTTGATTAATATATGTATTCCCATGATAATGCCATTTAAAGGTGCAGATATTTGCTTAATTCTTGGCAATTTGTTGGAGAACGCAGTGGAAGCTGCACATAAGGCAGAAGGGGAGAAATACATAAAAGTCAAAATGAAGTATGACAAAAATAATTTGCTACTGTTTGTAACGAATAGTTATGAAGGAAAACTGATAAAAACGAAGAATCAGAGGCTAAAATCAACAAAACCTGATGCCAGGAACCATGGCATTGGATTATCTTCTGTATACAGGGCAGTCGCAAAATATCATGGAACTGTAATAATCGAAGATTCTGTTCCGAAGCAGTTTAGAATCCGTGTATTACTATATGGAGATCATGGATAATCACATGAAAACTAGGTATAATTACATGAAAAATTATATGAGGAAAAATGGTGGAATAAAAAGATGAATTAGTAATTCAAGTGCTGTGGAGATTTTATATGGATAAGGTATTATTATGTAGCGATGATGAAAAATTGTTTGGGATTACGAATCGAATAGCAGAAGAGAAATATGAGTTGATATGGTGTACCTATCATCGGCTTGAAATGAATAGATATCCATTGGCAGATGTCGTTATTATGCATTTTGATAGAGAGAGAACGAAAAAGGGAATATTTGAGCCGATTATAAGGATAAAAGGAAAATTGGGACATTCGATACCGATTCTAGCAATTATAGAGGGGGGGAACTGCACAGGATATTTTTTCGGTGTTGGAAACAGGTGTATACGATTATATAGAAACGACGGATAATTTGCAGAAATATCAGAAAAAAATAGAGGATCTCATTTTATGGAACTGGTATTTAAAAAAATATGAATCCGGAGGGAAATAGTAATGTTTAGGAAGGTTATAGCTTTTTAGAAAAGGCAGTCATACTTTTAGAAAAAGTTACATGAACACTCGGTTTTTTTACAATAAAAGCGAATAGGCGTTTTTTTTGTAATATAGTATTAGGAAAATAAATGAAAGGGGATTCCTATTATGAAATCTAAAAATGTAAAAGCTCAGCCGGCAATAATACTGGCAAATGTATCTCTGAAACTTAGCAAAATGTCAGCAGACAGTGCATGCTGTTATATCTATCATCAACCGAAGATGCCGGAAGCCCTGAAAACGATGAAAAAGCTTTAATATGCGGCGGTTATCGGAAAAATTAACGGGATATGTTATAAGTGCTGGTGCGGTTTCGGAAGAATTATATGCAGTATATCAATATGGTTTTCAAATTGGACTGGAAATGTTGTGCTGTTTTGTGGTTTGTTTAAGCATATCGATATATTTGCATATGATTCTTGAATTCATAGTTTTTACAGTAATATTCATGTTACTGAGGACTTATGCAGGTGGTGTTCATTTGGACAGCTTTAGTGCATGTTTTCTGTGTTCAGTTGTAGTACAGACGGTGTCATTGGTGGTAAGTAGCAGGTATCAGTTCCCCATGACAGATGCGTGGGTTATCATTCTGGCAATATCCATTTTGATATGGAGACTTGCACCAGTAGAAAGCATTAGCCGGGAACTTGACAGAGAGGAAAAGGCACACTGTAAGAAGGTAACAATGAAAATCATCATTGGGATTCTGGCGTTTGCAGGATTCTGCACTGTTTGTAACATGGTTGAGATGGTATCATTAGTTGCGCTGACAGCCTTGATTGTATTCATTTCCCAGTGTATTGGCGTTGTAAAATATAGCGTAAATAAAAGACTTATGGAAAAATAGCCCTGACCGTTTTTTGGGCGGGGTTATGGGAAAATGCTGTTGGGTGATTTATTCTATACTATAGTATTACCAGTTGAGTGGAGTTTATACATTTTTTTGCATGACAAACTGGCATCTATGTAAGGTTGTTTTTCCGTTACTCTGTCCAAGCCCGATCTTCGGAATAAGGCTTGTTTTTTGCAATGCTACAGATGCCAATGGAATAAGGCTGGGATGGCAGTTTTTTATTGTCTCTATCCCTGCCTTTTTGCAGACAGTCTGCCAGGCGCTCCCCGTATAATATCATCAGTTGGTTCAACGCTTGATCCCAATTGCGGTACATCGGTGTCAATTTTTTGAAATCAGTCTGGAACATTTATACAGTAATGTCTAGGATTTCCTTATACCCGCCTACGGTAATGCCTAACGTCACATAACATAAACGGTATGGCTTAATATTTGCCCATTTTCCCGGACTTTGTAATGGATGCAGTTTATGAATGCAAAGGGATAGACTGGATTCAGTGGGCATAACGGCTATTCTTTGACTTTCGGAATGATTTTGTCTGTGATTTTGTTGACTATTTTTGTGGGCATCTCAATCCCATATAAATCATTGAGTTGGTCGTGATGTTACGGATGCTCATCCCGTGCGCATACAGGGAAATCAAATGGTTTTCAATCTTGGAGATGTCTCGCTGTATATATGTGTGTTAGATTTAACTCAAACTCCCCGTTGTGGTTCTTGGCACGTCGATCTGGAATTCCCCATCTTGGCTTTTGAGGGTTTTAGGAGAATGGCCGTTATTTTTATTATCCGTCGTCAGGTTCCCTGTGTGATTCTTTCCGTAGCCCAGAGTGATGCCCAGTTCTGCTTCCAGAAGTTCGTGCAGAATGACTTTGAAGTTGTCCCAGAGCAATTCGTAAACGTCTGAAACATGGTTGATGTTGTTTCCAGAAACAATCTGTCGAATTTGTTTTTGCAATTGTCGCAAAAATACTCCTTTTCGATAAAAATTTTTATATTTTAATTCTTACCAAAAAGGAGCCGTTGATTTCCAAAAAACACAAACTTGTTTACATTACCTAACAAAATGTAGGGTGAAAGGTTTCTACGATTACAATGTATCTTTTGTGCAGACTTTATTTTCAGACAGCCCTTCCTCACCATCAATTTATCTCAGGCAGTTACAAATCCAATTTTTGAAAATCAATCCATCAATCATCATAAATCAACGTTTAGATTTTATCCTGAAAGGTATAAGCTGCCAGTTCACTTAAGATTCTCTGATGAATTCGGCTGGGAGCTGCCTGATAATAAATCTGTCCGTCAATCAGTTCCGCCCTGCCATCCTTCGGTAGATTGTAATTAATCAGACTCTCTGTAAAGTGTGGGTTGTGCAGGGGTCATAATAACACTTCCTTTCTGTAGGTTCTTAATCGTCCTCCTCTTGAGCGTTGCTGGTGGAGTACACCTGACGTTTTCTTGCCATTTCATCGTTTTCCAGATATTCATCGTAAGTGGTAATCTTATCAATCATACTTCCGTTAGGCAGAAATTCAATAATCCGGTTGGCTGTGGTCTGCACCACCTGATGATCCCTGGAAGCGAATAAAATCACGCCGGTAAATTTCATCAGTCCGTTATTTAAGGCGGTAATGGATTCCATATCCAGGTGGTCCGTAGGTTCATCCAGAATCAGGACATTTGCCCCGGTAATCATCATCCTTGACAGAAGGACGCGCACTTTCTCTCCGCCGGAAAGAACCTTCATTTTCTTAACGCCGTCATCTCCGGCAAACAGCATTCTGCCCAGAAAGCCTCTCACATAAGTGGCGTCTTTGATTTCAGAAAACTGCGTCAGCCATTCTACAATCTGCAGATCGTTGTCGAAAATTTCCGTATTGTCTTTGGGAAAATAAGACTGGCTGGTGGTGACGCCCCATTTGTAGTTGCCCTCATCCGGTTCCAGTTCCCCCGCAAGGATTTTAAACAGGGTGGTTTTTGCAGTTTCATTGCTTCCCACAAAGGCAATTTTATCATCATGTCCCACAATGAAAGATACATTGTCCAGCACTTTTACCCCGTCAATGGTTTTGCTTAAATTCTCCACTGTAAGCACTTCATTTCCGATTTCACGGTTGGGGCGGAAATCAATGTAGGGATATTTCCGGCTGGAGGGCTTGATTTCGTCTAACTGTATTTTCTCCAGCGCTTTCTTTCGGGAGGTTGCCTGCTTGGACTTGGAGGCATTTGCGGAGAAACGGGAAATAAATTCCTGAAGCTCTTTGATTTTCTCCTCTTTCTTCTTGTTGGCTTCCTTCATCTGTTTGATTAAAAGCTGGCTGGATTCATACCAGAAGTCATAATTTCCGGCATAGAGCTGGATTTTGGCATAGTCGATATCGGCAGTATGGGTGCAGACCTTATTTAAAAAGTACCGGTCATGGGATACCACAATGACAGTGTTGTCAAAGTTAATCAAAAATTCTTCCAGCCACGCAATTGCATCCAGATCCAGGTGGTTGGTAGGCTCGTCTAAGAGAAGAATGTCCGGATTGCCGAACAAAGCCTGGGCCAGCAGGATCTTCACCTTCAGTTCTCCGGTCAGGTCTTTCATCAGGGAATCGTGATATTCCGTTTCAATGCCCAGGCCGTTTAGGAGCTGCGCAGCATCGGATTCGGCGTTCCAGCCGTCCATTTCTGCAAATTCCGCCTCCAGCTCGCTGGCGCGGATTCCGTCCTCGTCGGTAAAATCTTCTTTCATATAGATAGCGTCTTTTTCTTTCATAATGTCATACAGCCGCTGATTGCCCATTATGACAGTGTCCAGCGCAGAGAATTCATCATATTTAAAATGATCCTGCTGCAGAAAAGAGAGACGCTGGCCCGGGGTGATAAACACATCGCCTTTGGTGGGTTCCAGCTGTCCGTTTAAAATTTTGAGAAAGGTGGATTTGCCGGCGCCGTTGGCGCCGATCAGCCCGTAGCAGTTTCCCTCTGTGAACTTAATGTTCACATCTTCAAATAAAGCTTTTTTTCCGATTCTTAATGTTACGTTGTTTGCACTAATCATATTGAAATCCTCATATTTTCTGAATTTTCTTTCTGTTTTAGGGAGCCTTTGCCCTTGCCTATCTATTATACATAAAACTGTCGTATTTTCAAGGAAAAGTTATCTGCTTCTATAATAAACTCCCATCATGCTCAGTCAAAAATTCATTGAAATTAAGTTAATAATTTGGTATGATAGAAAATAATGGAAGCGTTATAACCAGAAAAAGCAGGAATCCTGCCGGAACTGTAAGATAGGGAATGATTTTATGAAAGAAAAGCAAATGGGCATAGAAAATATCCAAAAGAAAGAAGAGCTGGAAGAAACGCTGTGCCTGCAGAACGAAAGGTACAATTTAATCAAAGAGATTAATCAGGAATTTGTGAAGCTGTTTCATCAGGGCAGTGATGTGGATGATTCTCTGAATCATACCTTGGAGCGGATTGGCAAACAGTATGCGTTAAGATTTGTGGCAGTGTTGGAGTACGGGGGAGAGAAAAAAGAACGGACATGGACTAACTGCTGGAGCCTGGAAAAAGGAATTCTGACGGACAGCGGGCTGAAGCATGGATGTTCCCCGCAGCTTCTCCTGCCTGAAAACGGAACATACGGACAGCCTTACTGCCAGGGCCGGGAAGGGCTTTTCAGAGGGTCAGAGGAATGCAGCTTATTGTTCTGCGGCAGGGAAGAAACGGGGGAATGGACCGATTTTGAGAAGGAGACTCTGCAGGAATTGGCCCGCATGATTTCCTTTTTGGTGGCGCTGCGGAACCATAAGAAAGAGGAACAGAGGCAGATTATGGATCTGAAGCGGCGGGATCCGCTGACAGGGCTTTATATGGGAGAGGCGTTTAAAAGCAAGGTGAAGGAGGAGCTTAAGAACTGGAGAGAGGACAGGGACTACGCCATTATTTATACGGATATCAATGATTTTTCCTATATTAACGACAATTTCGGTTATGCAGCGGGGAATGCGATTTTAAAGGCTTTTGCAGATTTGATACGCGAAAGCGAAAACAAAATCTCCTGCCGGCTGTATTCTGATTTGTTTGTCACATTTTTCTGGGATACCGATCGGGATACCATTCTGCAGAAAATCGTAAATACCAGTCTGGCTTTCAGCAAAAGACAGAAAGAGATTTATCCCTCCTGCAACATCAGGCTGACTACCGGAATTTATTTTATGGAAGAGAAAGATGAGAATTTGGCTATTGCCATAGAGAATGCCAATCTTACCAGGAAGAGCATCAAGGGCAACGCCAGCGCATTCTGCCGGGTGTATGAGAGTAAGATGAGAATCCGGAGGGAAGAGGAAAAACAAGTGTTGGCCGAGTTTCAGGGAACTCTGAAAGAAGGGGGATTTCAGGTATATGTGCAGCCCAAATTTTACCTGTCTGGATTTGAAATTTCCGGCGGGGAGGCGCTGGTGCGCTGGAGGAAGAAGGACGGCAGGATAGAATCTCCCTCATTGTTTATTCCCATCCTGGAGCGCTCCGGCTATGTGGTGGAACTGGATTTCTATGTGTATGAGCAGGTTTTGGCTTATATGCAGAGTTGGCTGGAAGCAGGGAAAGAGCCTCCGGTAATTTCTGTGAATTTCTCCAGAAGCCATTTTGAGCGGGAGGGAATTTACCGGCGGATTATGTCGCTGACAAAAGCGTATCGGATTGAACCGAGATACATAGAAATTGAGATCACGGAGAGTCTGTTTGCCACCGGGTACGAACTGGTGAAAGCGGAAATGAAGCAGCTTCGTGAGGCGGGATTTCGGGTAGCGATTGATGACTTCGGAACAGGGTATTCTTCTCTTGGAATGCTCCTTGACATTCCGGCGGATATTGTGAAGATTGACCGGAGTTTTCTGAACCGGGAGAACCATGAAAATGAAAAGGAATTTATTCAGCATATGGGTAAATTGATTGAAAGCGTGAAAGAAGAAGTGATTTTTGAAGGAATTGAGACGGAAGAGCAGCGGGAGTTCCTGGTAGACTGCGGGTTTCGGTTTGGGCAGGGATTTTTGTTTGACCCTCCGATGCCCATTCAGGTGTTTCAAGAAAAATACATGAAATAAGCTGAAAACTATTGATTTTTTTGGCTATAATTATTATAGTATAAAGGAAGAATTTGTTACGGTTTTCTGTGTCGGCGCGGAGCCATATTCCAGCTGGGAAGGGAGCAGTAACAGATTAATACAGTAATAGATTAAATTCAGGCAGGAGGAAAAATGTAATGAAAAGATCTATGAAAACCATGGATGGAAATCATGCAGCAGCGCATGCATCTTATGCATACACCGATGTTGCAGCCATCTACCCCATCACACCGTCTTCTGTTATGGCAGAAGCTACCGACGAATGGGCAACACAGGGAAGAAAGAACATTTTCGGACAGACTGTTCAGGTAACAGAGATGCAGTCTGAGGCAGGTGCAGCGGGCACGGTGCACGGTTCCCTGGCAGCAGGCGCATTGACAACCACCTATACCGCATCTCAGGGACTGCTGCTGATGATCCCCAATCTGTACAAGATTGCCGGTGAAGGGCTTCCGGGCGTATTCAACGTATCTGCACGCTGTGTGGCAACCCATGCGCTGAACATCTTCGGTGATCACTCTGACGTATATGCCTGTCGTCAGACCGGTGCAGCAATGCTATGCGAATCTTCCGTACAGGAAGTTATGGACTTAACTCCGGTAGCGCACTGCGCTGGATTAGAAGGACATCTTCCTTTCATTAATTTCTTTGATGGATTCCGTACTTCTCATGAGATTCAGAAAATTGAAACATGGGATTATGAAGATCTGAAAGACATGGTAGATTTGGATGCTATCGCAGCATTCCGCAAAAATGCACTGAATCCAAACCATCCCCGTCAGGACGGTTCCGCACAGAACCCGGATATTTTCTTCCAGACTAGAGAGTCCTGCAACTCCACTTATGATGCGCTTCCGGCAATTGTCCAGAAATATATGGACAAGGTTAACGAGAAGATCGGCACAGACTATAAGCTGTTCAACTATTACGGAGCCGCTGATGCTGACAGAATCATCATCGCTATGGGTTCCGTATGCGATACCATTGACGAGACCATTGATTACTTAATGGCAAAGGGCGAGAAAGTGGGCGTTGTAAAAGTACGTCTGTACCGTCCGTTCAGCAAGGACGCATTGATTGCGGCAATTCCTGACACTGTTAAGACAATCGCTGTATTAGACAGAACCAAAGAGCCCGGATCTCTCGGAGAGCCGTTATACCTGGACGTTGTAGCAGCATTGAAGGGAACCAAATTCGACGCTGTTAAGATTACAAGCGGCCGTTATGGATTAGGTTCCAAGGATACCACACCGGGACAGATTATCGCTGTATACAACAACACAGAGAAAGAGAGATTCACCATCGGTATCTACGATGATGTGACCAACCTTTCCCTGGAAGTGAAAGAAGATCCGGTAACTACTCCGGAAGGAACCATCAACTGCAAGTTCTGGGGACTTGGCGCTGACGGTACCGTTGGAGCAAACAAGAACTCCATCAAGATTATTGGTGACAACACAGACATGTATGCGCAGGCATATTTTGATTATGATTCCAAGAAATCCGGCGGCGTTACCATGTCTCACCTGCGTTTTGGTAAGAAGGCAATTAAGTCCACTTACTTAATCAAACAGGCGAATTTCGTAGCATGCCACAATCCTTCTTATGTGCGTAAATACAACATGGTTCAGGAATTAGTGCCGGGCGGAACTTTCCTTCTGAACTGCTCCTGGAGCCCGGAAGAGCTGGAAACACATCTTCCCGGACAGGTAAAGAGATATATCGCTGAGAATGACATTCAGTTCTATACCATTGACGGTATTAAGATTGGTAAGGAAATCGGACTCGGCGGACGTATCAACACCGTGCTTCAGTCTGCGTTCTTCAAACTGGCTGCAATTATTCCGGAGGAGAGAGCCATCGAACTGATGAAGGCTGCCGCTAAGGCAACCTACGGTAAGAAGGGCGACAAGATTGTACAGATGAACTATGACGCAATCGACGCCGGAGCAACCGGAGTTGTTAAGATCGAAGTGCCTGCAAGCTGGAAAGACGCTCAGGATGAAAGCTTTGCAAAAGTTGCAACCGGAGACAGAAAAGACGTAGTTGATTTCGTAAATGACATTCAGATTCCTGTAAACGGACAGGAAGGAAATAAGATTCCTGTATCTGTTGTGAAGAAGTATGAAAACGGACAGACTCCTTCCGGATCCGCTGCATATGAGAAGCGCGGCATCGCAGTTGACGTTCCTGTATGGAATCCGGAGAATTGTATCCAGTGTAACATCTGCTCTTATGTATGCCCCCACGCAGTAATCCGTCCGGTGGCAATGACAGAGGCAGAAGCATCCAATGCGCCGGAAGGAATGCAGATGCTTCCAATGACCGGAATGCCGGAGTACAAGTTCAGTATGACGATTTCTGCCCTTGACTGTACCGGATGCGGTTCCTGTGCAAATGTATGCCCGGGCAAGAAGGGTGAGAAAGCTCTTACCATGCAGAACTGCGAAGCAAATGTTGGAGAGCAGGCATTTTTTGACTATGGTTTAACCACAGAGAAGAAGGTAGACGTAGTAGAGAAATTCAAAGAGACAACCGTGAAAGGTTCTCAGTTCAAACAGCCGTTGCTTGAGTTCTCCGGAGCCTGCGGCGGATGCGGTGAGACGCCTTATGCAAAATTGATTACACAGTTGTTTGGTGACAGAATGTACATTGCCAATGCAACCGGATGCTCTTCTATCTGGGGCAACTCTTCACCGTCCACACCTTATACGGTAAATGAAAAAGGACATGGCCCTGCATGGTCTAACTCCTTATTCGAAGATGCCGCAGAGTTCGGCTATGGTATGCTGCTGGCTCAGAAGGCAATCAGAGAGAAATTAAGAACCAAAGTAGAAGCATTGGTAGCAGAAGGCAAGAATGCAGACGTTGCAGCAGCAGGAAAAGAGTGGCTTGACACTTACGGAATCGGCGCTGTAAACGGAACAGCTACAGATAAATTAGTGGCAGCTTTAGAAGCATGCGGATGCGACGCTTCCAAAGAAATCCTGGAAGAGAAAGATTTCCTGGCTAAGAAATCCCAGTGGATCTTCGGCGGTGACGGATGGGCATACGATATTGGATTCGGCGGCGTTGACCATGTTCTGGCAAGCGGACAGGATATCAATGTAATGGTATTTGATACCGAGGTTTACTCCAACACAGGCGGACAGTCTTCCAAGGCTACTCCTACCGGTGCAATCGCACAGTTCGCAGCAGGCGGAAAAGAAGTGAAGAAGAAAGACCTTGCTTCTATCGCAATGAGCTATGGCTATGTATACGTTGCACAGATTGCAATGGGCGCTGACTATAACCAGTGTATCAAAGCTCTTGCAGAGGCAGAAGCATATCCGGGACCATCCCTGATTATTGCTTACGCTCCATGTATCAACCACGGTATTAAAGTCGGCATGAGCAAAGCTCAGACTGAAGAGAAGAACGCTGTGGAAGCTGGTTACTGGCATAACTTCCGCTTCAATCCTGCATTGAAGGAAGAAGGAAAGGCAGCATTCTCCTTAGACAGCAAGGCTCCTACCGGAGACTACAAGGCATTCCTGAACGGCGAAGTTCGTTACAATGCACTTGCAAGATTCAATCCGGAAAGAGCGGAGAAGTTGTTTGCAGTATCCGAGAAACATGCAAAAGAGCGTTATGAGTATCTGAATAAACTGATTACTCTTTACGGCGAGAACTAAGATATACCTGTGAGCGAAATGATTTGGCAACAAGTTTTCGCTGTTTCAAGAAAACAAGCAAATCATTCTGCAAATAAGTATACTCTTAAGTATAAAATCCTGTATGCAGGATTCAATAGAAAGGACTGTCCCGGAATTTTTCGGGACAGCCCTTGAAGTATGATGTCACTAAAGCGACCATGTTCATTGCGCAAAAAGGCTGTCGGGAAAAGCGCTATTTGCCATATTCCCCATAACATCCTTTGGTCTGGCGCTTAATATTGTATAATGCTTCATCGGCCTGAGACAGAAGTTTATGGATACTGCCGGAAGGATCAGAAGTCCAGGCAAAGCCGCTGGATGCGCTGATGACCTTGGTTTCCTCCGGCCCAAGCGCTGCCGGATGCTCTTTTAAAGCTTCATAAAATTGATCTAAATAACCGATAATCTCTTCATGGCTGCTGCAGCCGAAAATTATCATACAGAACTCATCTCCGGAACGCCTTGCGGTCAGAAAATGATCTTGGGGCATAGACTGCATCACAGCCGAAAAACTCTGCAGATATGCGTCTCCCACATCATGGCCGTAGGTGTCATTGATGGATTTAAAATAATCCAGGTCTAACATGACAATGGCGCAGATCTGATACTCCTGCATGTTTCGCAATGTTTCCGAGGCGAGCTGCTTGAAATAGGGGAATTTGCACAGTCCGGTCAGAGAATCATGGGTATTCTCGTAATGCATCTGCTGCTTTTTCTGAATGTCGCTGCTTGCATCCATTACCACGCCCAGATATTTTCCGGAGGATTCGGAAATGTGGATGCGGACATACTTGGATTCCCGAATCCGGAAAATATCGGTTTCTCCGGAAATCGGATCCGTCATGATTTCACGGATATATCGGTCGAACAGGACAGAATTGCTGAAAAAGCGTTCCGCCATTTGTTCCGGAATACCCAGTAGTTTCTTCAGGCCGGAAGTATTGAATACGTGGTTCAGTCCCCGTTCATATTCAAAGGCGGCTAGGGGAATTCCGCTGATTTCAATGATTGCTGAGATGCGGTCTGCACTGGTGACAATGCTTTTTACCATTGTGTTGATTCCGCTGCTCAGCGCTTCAAATTCCTGGTTTCCGCCTACATGCACTTCCGTGTCCAGATGGCCGTTGGTGATGGCTGTAAGGTTTTCCATAATCTGGTGAATGCCGTTCACGGCTTTTTGCCTGACCAAATGGTTTAACAGCGCCAGTACCACTGCTTCAATGAGAAGGAGGTACAGGAATGTGGTGAAAATCTGTTTCCAGAGTTTTTCAAAGAGGACATCCCGGGGCAGGGCGGCGCAGATTAGTTTGCCTTCATAGGGAGTGGAGGTGACGTACATGATTCTGCCGTTTTCTCCTTTTAAATAGTCTCCCTGGGCACAGCCCTCCAGCTGCTCTAATTGATAACATTCTGCGTCAAAGGGTTGTTCCAGGCCGTTGGAGTGTCCCAGAATAGTTCCGGTTGTGCCGTCTATGATAAAAAATTCTTCTCCCACGTCTGCCGGAAACAGGGTGAAAATGGAGTCGTAGGTGTTTCTTGCCTGAGCTTCCATCTGCCTGGTGGGCTTAAATCCTACCTGGACCACGCCCTTTTTGGCCTTCCGGACAACGCCTACATACTGCATCACTTTATTTTCAGCGGCGTTGGGCTGTGAGTCCTGAATCAAATAAGCGTTCTCATCATCGCTTTCCAAAAGAGCGAGAAAAGCCCGGGTCTGCTTATGATCCGCCATATCAATGCCGATATATTGAGAGACAGAGCC
Organism: Eubacterium sp.; assembly: GCA_021769425.1. GTDB lineage: Bacteria > Bacillota > Clostridia > Lachnospirales > Lachnospiraceae > Petralouisia. The sequence continues at coordinate 1,377 of JAETSX010000011.1, read as the reverse complement.
GGCCACGATAATTCCGTTTTCATCAATGACATGAACTTCGTCTACATTGAGTAGATTGGCAAGATATTTCATTTCCTTTACGTTCAGGGATAAATCATCTTCCCGGTCTAAGACGTAAGCGGCAGCTTTGGCGCGGGTGAGGTAATCCTCGTCCAGATTTTCCCCGATAATTTCAAGTTCTTCCTGGTTCATCTCCAATGTGTGGATAATCTGATCCGTTTTGGTTTGGAAAGTGTTAAATTGCTGGGATTCTAAAGAATGAAGGGTAACTATAAAGTTAATGAAAAATATCAGTAAAATCGCAGCTGTCATGATCGCGAAAGTATAGCGGATAAAAATTTTCTGCATGAAAATATCCTCCATGGTTTAAAAAATACTCTTAAGTATTATACCATTTTTGAGGTAATTCAAGGGATTTAATATTGCACAAAAACGTGTTATTTTGTAACAGGAAAGGAAATTTACGGAAACCTGGCAAAGAGAATAATCCAGAAAACTCCGTTTTCTAAGAAACAATCGATATTTCCATCGATTTTTTCAGAAAAGGCCAGAATACTCTGCATTCCAAGGCCATGCTCTTTTCCTTTGCTGCTTTTGGGAAGGCCGGTGGCAGGGTTTATGATCAGTTCTTTCCGACATTCATTTTTCATTTGAATCAGCAGATGTTCCCCGCTGCATTGGATTCTGATATCAATATACCGTTTCTCTTTCTCGTAATTTTTGACGCAGATAATTGCGTTTTCGAAGAGATTGGCAATCACTGCAGCAAGCTCGTAATGATTAACCGGGATTATTCTGGGAATCTGAAGCTCCAGATTTGTTTGTATATCTGAAACTTTGGCCTGTTCCATCAGCTTGGAAATAATGGAATTGACAATTAAGTTGTCGCAGTATTTCACGATTCTGCCATCATCTGCCGCGGCGGTGATATGAGCGGTAATATTGCGGATTTCCCCGTATTTTTCTTCATCCAGAAGCTGGTCAATCATGCTGGTGTAATGTCTGATGTCGTGGCGCAGGATACGGATGTTTTTTTCTGATTGTTCCACCAGGTTATACTGATCTTCCAGGCCTTTGATATAAGTCTCAAAAAGTACGTTTTTCCAGTAGATGTCCTGCCTTTTGGAATCGCTTTCAATATATCGGAGCGCCACAATATAAGATATGGGCATGGTGATCATCAGGCACAGGATTCCGGGAATATTGCGGGGATCTTCCTGAAGCGTATGGGGAAAAAAGGCAAAGCAGGAAAAGGTGCAGTAGGTGTAGTCTCGGAAACTCAATGAAAAACCAGAGAAAAAATATACTATATAAATGCGTGTGATGGGGAGGAATAAAAAATGCTTATTTTTGAATTATTTACGGGAAGCGGTTAGA
>JAETSX010000087.1 GCA_021769425.1 Eubacterium sp. | reverse complement strand
TCCAGAGTTCTGTCTTCGTAAGTTCATTTTCATCCATAGGCAATACCTCCATAATTTGAAGTTATTGTATCAGAAATACAAATGAATTGACAGATACGGATTATTTCCTACTTACACCTTATCATTAAAGAGCAGATAAGGCAGATAATAAAACAGAATAGATTTTTACATAGCCGATTGGTGTAGTTTAGCAAACAAAACAGCCAGTCGGCTTGTTTTACTTGATAGGAAATTTCCGACTTTTGGAGAGAATAAAAACAGGCAGGAATCTGCCAAACATATGTTAGATAGATTCCTGCCTGTGCATGATGATAAGCCGGTATTGGGTTTAGAAGGTATAAAAGCCACCCTCGCCAAAATCGTCATCCAATTCATCTTCATTCAGGAAATAATCCATATCCAGAAGATCATCCTCGCTTATGCGGCAAATGTCCCCGGATGTCATTCCTTCCGGTGGATTATCCATATACTTTTTGCGAAGTTTCTCTGTTTCCGGGTTCATGTGCGCTTCCTCCTTTGAAAGGAGTGTATCACAGAAACGAAGTTTGAGGAAGTCATGCAGAGGACCTTCTTCCACGGGAACGGGACATTGCTTTCTCGTACAGTTCTTCCAGAGAAACACGCTTATGGTTGTAGTAAAGCTTTAAAAAGAGCATGGTTGTTCTGCATTCAGGGCATTTGAGTGGGTCATAGCCGAAAGCGGAAAGGATGGCGGCGCGCCACTGGTTAAAACTTCTGAAAATGTGATGTTTATCGCGGGAGACCGCACGGTGGAGTTTTTTGTCAATCTCCCGGTGACGGGCATAAGTGCCACCATAGCGGATCATTTTGTAATGCTTTTCCGGGATGTGCCTGATAAGACGTTCTATAAAATCCATAACAGGGATAGTTTCTTCCACATACTCGTCGTTTTCGTGACGGTTGTAATGGAAGGTGACAAAGTCACCGTCATAGTTGTCGATTCTGGAAGGGGCAATGGCCGGGCGTCCAAGGTAGCGGCCGATGTAATTTATGAAATTTTTAGGATCACATTTGTTTGGTTTGGCATACACATAGAAGCCTTTTTTGCGTTCCCGGTAAGATTGGGATTTTACCTTTTTAAAGGATGAACCGATTTTGTTTTCCATTTCATTAAAAAGGGCAGTGCGGAGGTAAGCATAATTGAAATGATGGACGTTGCGCCAGAAACCGTTGCCGCTGTAGCCTCCTTCGGAAATGAGACAATGGATGTGTGGATTCCATTTGAGATCCTTATAGTCTGCTCATAAGACTATTATGCAGGAAAAACTACAAAAAAGGAACCCCCAAAATTCCCCCATGAATGGGGGTTAGGGGGTGAAGTGTCGAAGACACTTTTTTAGATCGGAATTTTCGGAGGCAAATAAAATGGACTCAGAAGTTAATTTCAGATACGCAGAGAGAAACGATGTTGCACTTATACTGTGTTTTATACAGGAACTGGCAGACTACGAAAAAAGTTAAATGAAGTAGTTGCTGATAAAAAGACATTGGAGGAATGGATTTTTGACAAACAAAAGGCAGAAGTTATTTTTGCTCTTGTGGATAATAAGGAAGTTGGATTTGCACTATTTTTTCATAACTTTTCTACATTCCTTGGGAAAGCAGGGATTTATCCGGAGGATTTGTATGTACGACCGGAAAGCAGAGATAAAGGATATGGAAAAGCAATTTTAAAGAAATTGGCATCTATTGCAGTTGAACGTGGATGTGGCCGATTGGAATGGTGGTGTTTGGATTGGAACAAACCGAGCATTGATTTTATTTGTCACTTGGTGCGGAGCCAATGTCGGATTGGACTGTATATCGGATCACAGGAAATACACTTTTGAATCTTGCAAAGTGACACAACTTCCAGTTAGTAGAGATGATGGCAAGATTGTTATTTTCATATGCATAGAATTGATGCAAAATTGATGCATCATTTTTCACGGAGACTGAAACCCTTCCTTTCTGCGAGTTTGCCAGGATACCGAAAATATTCGATTCCAGTTGTGGGCACGACTAAAAACAGCTTCATATCATTGAAGAATCAATGGTTTGGAGCTTTATTATTTTTTAGAAAGTGATGAATCCAGATGTAACACCTTATTATTTTGTGTATAATATAAATTGAACATGACACACAGGTGTCGTGTTATCAATGGTATGATGAATCAGGAAGTGAAAGTGATATGAAAATAGATAGGCTTATCGGTATTCTTTCCATCCTTTTACAGGAAGAGAAAATAACTGCTCCGGAATTGGCAGAAAGATTTGAGGTTTCAAGAAGAACAATAAACAGAGATATTGAAGATTTATGCAAAGCTGGCATTCCGATTTTGACATCACAGGGTGCAGGCGGTGGTATTAGCATAATGGATGGCTATAAGATGGATCGGACGATTCTGTCATCTAAGGATATGCAGATGATTATGGCAGGTCTTCGAAGTCTTGATAGCGTAAGCGGCAGCCATTATTATGGGCAGCTTATGGAAAAACTCAAGGCTGGCTCATCTGATTTTGTCAGTGGAAATGAGTCTATTCTTATCGACCTGTCATCATGGAATAAGGATTCTCTGTCACCAAAGATTGAACTGATTCAGGATGCTATCGAGCTTGGGAAAACACTAAAGTTTAAGTATTATGCTCCGAGCGGTAATACGGAGAGGGAAATTGAACCGTATTTTCTGATTTTCAAATGGTCAAGCTGGTACGTCTATGGATATTGTCTGCTAAGGAATGACTATCGAATGTTCAAACTGAATCGAATTGCAGAGCTGGTGCATGCCAGAAATTTTGAAAAAAGAAGTGCAGCGCTAATGCCGGACTTATCAAATAAGAAGGTGTTTCCGCCACAGGCAAAAGTAAAAGCAGTTTTTCATTCGTCAATGAAATGGCATCTTATTGAAGAATATGGTATAGAGTCTTTTGCAGAGATGCCAGATGGAAAGCTTCTATTTGAACATGATTATGCTGATGATGAGGGTCTGTTGTCTTGGATGCTTTCATGTAGGGACACGGTTACTGTTCTTGAACCAGAATCTATAAGGGAGGAACTGTTTCGTATCGCTTCTGAACTTGCAGAAAAATACAGGAAAGAAGGACAAAAATGACAACGGTATATGTTTATGTAATGAATACAATGGCTGATTGGGAAATTGGCTACTGTCTAGCAGAACTTAATTCAAAAAGGTTTTTTAGGAAGGACGCCGAGGAGATTTCGGTGAAAACAGTATCTCTTTTAAAGGAGCCGGTGAAATCCATGGGAGGTCTTACTATTGTTCCGGACCTGACGATAAAGGATGTCCAGGCAAATAAAGATAATGTGCTGATTCTTCCCGGATCAGACAGTTGGAGTGAATCTGAAAATTTCCGGATTCTTGAGATTGCTAAGCGGTTTTTAGAAGCCGGAGGACTGGTTGCTGCAATATGTGGAGCTACAGTAGCGCTGGCAAATATCGGGATTTTGGATGATAAGAAGCACACGAGCAACGGAGCAGGTTTCTTAAATATGTTTTGCCCAGAGTATAAGGGAACAGACAATTATATTGATAAGCCCGCTGTCAGAGATGGAAATTTGATAACAGCTGCAGCTACAGGCACACTTGATATGGCAAGATTGATTTTGGAATACATGGATTTATTTGGGGCTGATACATTGGAACACTGGTATGCGTATTTCAGTACAGGCAACGCAAATGAATTTTTTGCTATGATGCAGAGTCTGCAGAAATAAGGGAGGCTAAGGTAATGAAGAAATGGTATGATGAAGAATATAGATTTTCAATAGAGGTAACAGGTTTTCTGCGAGGTGACCATACAGAACACCTATGCAGGAATGGTGAAGAAATAGGTGATAAATACACCTGTACATACGGCTGTCCCGTGAATGAGCAGGGCTATGGAATATGTTCTAAAATGATGCAGATTCTTTATGGTGATATGCAGGCTATTAGAAGTGGCGGAGATTTAACACTTGTTGGAGGAACTGAAGCAAATGTGAAGGACTATGTTTGTCCAGACGGATGTGTATGCTTTCGAATGACAGTCGAAAAGACAGGCGCAGAGAATTTTTACAAGGGTAAATATTATGAGGAGTAGAGAGAAAATGGCATTTGATTTCAAGAAAGAATTTAAAGAATTTTACATGCCAAAGAACAAGCCTGAAATAGTGACTGTTCCAAAGGCAAATTACATAGCTGTAAGAGGAAAAGGTAATCCGAACGAAGAAGGCGGCGAATATCAACAGGCGGTCGGCGTATTATATGCTATAGCGTATACTTTGAAAATGAGCTATAAGTCAGATTATAAGATTGAAGGATTTTTCGAGTATGTAGTCCCGCCACTGGAAGGTTTTTGGTGGCAAGACGGAGTGGATGGCTGTGATTACAGTATAAAAGATGAATTTAATTGGATATCAGTTATCAGACTTCCGGATTTTGTGACAAAGAAGGATTTTGATTGGGCAGTGGAGACTGCATCTGAGAAGAAGAAAATGGACTGTTCTAGGGCCGAATTCTTTATGGTTGATGAGGGTTTGTGCGTTCAGATTATGCATCACGGACCTTTTGATGATGAGCTCGCTACTGTTGCAATTATGGATAAATTTCTTGAAGATAATGGATACCGCAATGACTTTAGCGGTGGCAGACTTCACCATGAAATATATATGTCCGATACAAAAAAGGTTGCTCCTGAGAAGTGGAAGACTGTAATCAGGCATCCAATATGTAAATTGTAGGGTAAGGATAAAGGTATGAATGAGATTGTTTGCAATTCAGGAGATGCAGGATGGGATGAGCTGAACAGGCTGAAAATTTATTGTCCCTGGCTTATACAGGGCAGAAACAGGTCTTTAGCGAAGCGGCAATGCCGGCGGCACATTTCCATATGCCGTGGGATATTTTAACGGTACTTTCTTCATTATAAATTCACAAAGATGTGTTAAACTTAATCATATGGTTTTAGGCACACTTTATAGAATCTGCGAATGGCAGCTCGCATTATAAGATACTCCAAATATTAAGATCAGCGAGGTATTGTGAAATGAAAAAAGTAAGAAAACTGTCCTGCATTGTTATGAGCGTGTTTTTATTAATGTCACTGGCGGCTTGTGGGAATACCGCACAGGCACCGGATAAAGCGGAGAATGGTTCCGAAACGGAGACGCCCCCGGAAAGCGCGGATGCTGGAACAGATAATGCTGTATCCCATGAAAATGGGGAACGGCAGAACCGTGATGGTTTCAATGGCGGCGGCATGGGAGACAGGATGCAGGGAGGAAACGGCGGCGGCCCCGGTGGCAATGCCGGAGGGATGACAAATGAAAATGATCCTGAAATCCAGGAAGTTCTGGATGCGAATGCCGATAAATTTGAGCAGCTTACGTTTGAGGATGCGGAAACTGGCATGTCCCTGGAATACAGCCTGTATACCCCGGAAGATTATGACAGCTCCAGGCAGTATCCGCTTATTATGTTTATCCCGGATGCTACCGGTTCCGGGAAAAGCGCCCGGCAGCTTGTGGAGCAATATTATGGGGCAGCGGTCTGGGTAACGGAAGAAGAACAGCAGAAACATCCCTCTTTTGTTATGCTTCCGGCTTTTACGGAAACCGTTGTAGATGATAACTGGAATGTTTCCGCACAGGTTGAAACGGCGGTTCGTCTTATTTCAAGACTCCAGTCCTCATACAGCATTGATCCTGACCGGATTTATACCACTGGCCAGTCTATGGGCTGTATGACATCCCTTTATCTGAACAGCAAATATCCTGATTTATTTGCAGCAAGTATGTATGTATCGGGGCAGTGGGATGTGTCTGTTTTGAAAGGGATGGAAAATCAAAAATTTTTCTACATTACGGCAGGCGGTGACACAAAGGCATCCGGCGGGCAGGATGATGTAATGGCAATGTTTGATTCGGACGGCGTTTCGTACAGCTATGGAACATGGAGTGCGCAGGACAGTGAGGAAGAACAGGCGGCGGCAGCAGGGCAGCTTGTAAGCCTTGGGTTTGATGCGAACATGGTACGTTTTAAAACCGGAACTGTATTTAAAGAAGGGGAAAGCGGGACGGAGCATATGGCATCCTTTAATTATGGGTACAGACTGACCGCTGTCAGGGACTGGCTCTTCGAGCAGACAAAATAATATATAAATATTTCGTTTTGCAGAATTTTATAAGTTTCATGCATATCAGTCATATGAAAGCATCGCTTCGGCGGTGCTTTTTCCATGCCCGTTTTTGGAGGTGGAGCAGATGGATACATTGAAGGGGAAAAAGATTATGGTATGGACATTTATGAGGAACAGCAGGATGCACCAGGCGCTCCGGGATTATGGCGGCCGCATCAGCCAGATCGGGCTGTTCTCTTTCAAAGTCAGGGCGACCGGGGAAATCTACGAGAGCGGTGTGGCGATTTCCAATATGCTCAACTACATCAACAAGTGGCCGCACATCAAGTGGCTTCTGACGGTTGCCAATGACGGCGCTAACAGCATTTTCAAGGCTCTGAGGGAGAACACGGGTGGGTTAATCACTACTGCGATACCGCATTCCTCATGAGCTATGGCATGGTGGGCAGCGCGTCGGGGCCGGTGTCTCCCCGTTCGTGGCTGGAGGGCATCTACGATTACGCAGTAAAAGTGATGAATCCGGATAAAGTGTTTTTCGGGATGCCCGCTTACGGGTGGAACTGGCGGATACACGGCACGCCAGAAAACATGGGCGTGACCTACCGGGCGCTTCCTCATGTGCATGACTACATGGAGGAGCAGGACGCAGTTTCCTATGATTACCCGCTGCTTTCCGGCACATACAACCGCAGGCATTACCTTACCGCCTATTCCAAGCAGCAGGAAACCGGTGAAGAAAAGATCTTCACATCTCTTTGATGGGATGATATTGTGCAGACAGTGTGGCAGACGGTACTGCAGGGCGATCAGTGAAAGCAAAGACAAGTGCCTATACTGGTACTTCAGGGCAAAAAGTCATCATGGAGTAACTTGCGACAGTGTGAATTATCCGGATTCGGAGATAAGGGAAATCTTCTGCAAGATCACGGGGCTGGAAGCATTCGATGAAAGCTTTTTCACGGAAACTGTGGAGCGGATGGCGGTGCAGAAAACAGGGAGCCTTGATTTCCATCTGAAGGACGGCACGGTTATGACTTACGAAACATTGAAACTCCGAAGCAACAGGCAGAACATCCTCATTAGGTGAAATGTTTGTAGAATGCTCCTGTGGTGCAAGACGCAGTATGGCAGGAGCAATGCAAAAGGAGAATTTGGGTGGATTAACCTGCAAAGGGCATCACCCTCACAAGGCCTACGATTTTCTCCATGCAGAGCCAGTGTAGTAAGCGACATTTGCATGGAGGAATATAGGTCGGAACCCGCGCAGTTGTCACGAAAGATGTGCCGTCTTATACCATTGTGGGAGGCGTACCTGCAAAACCGATAAAAAAACGGTTTTCTGATGAAAAAATAGACCAGTTGCTTAAAATGAGATGGTGGGACTGGCCGGAAAAAAAGATTGCATGGAACATAAAGGCAATACAGTCGGGATGTATAGAACAAATGAAAGAGGTGTGATTATGTGTACAAGATTTGTATATAACGGAAATGATACAATCGTTGGATTTAACTTTGATATTGACCTTTCCGTGTGGACGCATACAGTCATCACAGAAAAGGACAGGTTTTTTATCGGAATAAAAATGCCAGATAATAAGTACCATTCTTTTCATGGAGTAAACAGGAACGGGAATGTCGGGACGCTGCTTTATGTAGGTGGGAACGAAAAGGGAAAATTTTCCGCAGATGCAAGGTGTGTTGCAATTTCCGATTTGACAGAGCAGTACGTCAAAGGAGAACTCTCATTTGATGATGCTTCCCGCATTGTAAAGAACCAAGAAATTGTTTACGCAAAAGATGCCGCCATGCAGGCGATGCTTTCAGACCGGAAAGGGCGTGTGCTAATCATTGAACCAGGGATTGGACACCGTTTTGAACAGAAAAAATATTCTTTGATAACCAATTATTCCGTACTCAATCCAGAAATAACCAAACCATATATTGTGTCTGGAGATGACAGATTTGAAAGGGCAAAGGAATAGCTGGAAAAGCAAAATGATAGTTTTTCGGTTACAGATGCTTTCAAAATTTTAAGATCTGCTCGATCGTTTGGTGTAGAAACCCTTGCTTTTTTATTTCATAGGAAAGACCTTGTTGCTGTGAAAAACTAAAGTGTATGACTTTCCTATGAAATAAAAACGCTCCGCGAGGATGCGCAGGGTCTGCCCCAGCAAAGCGAGGGTACTCGCATGAGAGGTATGATGTCGCTAAAGCGACCGTGCTCGGCGCGACAAAGTGTCCGGGCCCCTCATGAGTGAGGGGTTAGGGGAGTTGATGTGGGCTTGCCCACTTTGTTCTTCGTTGTAAAGACAACGGAGCCATCCGGTATGATACCGATTGTCAGCACAGAAACATGGTTATGCAGCGGGTAGGATATCGCCCAGTACTCTATCCGGCCGGAAATTAAACTTGTGCTTTGCATGATTCGTGCCAGCGCAAGACAAAATTTGTGCTATCTGTTGGCATTGCAGCTTTCAAGTAAACGATTTGTCCCTGTTATTTCAGCGTCTACAAGGTCAATCATTCTTTTTACATTTGCAGAATGAGTAGAAGAAACTTCATTTTCCCATAACGGATTGATTTGCTTTTCAATCCCGGCACGGTATTTTTGCAGAATACTAAGCCGTTCTTGCAAAAGCTCCTGCTGTTCATTAAGTGTAAATATACTTAGAAAAAAAGCGGCAATAGAAAAAATATTTGTATCGTAGTTGAATTGCAGGATGGATGCTCTCAAAGTGTTTACAAATTCGCTTTTCCCCTTATCAGAAAGTTTGTAAACGGTACGGTCTGGCATATTTCCGACTTTCTCGGCAGTGCCGGATATAAATTCCTTTTTTTCAAGGGTTTTTAAGGTTGAATATACCGTTGAATCAGCGATATTAAACCACCATTTCACATTCATGTAATTTAAGAGCTTTATTATCTCATATGCGTTAAGTGGTTTTTCGTATATGAGACCTAAAAGCATTGTGGCAGGTTTGGACAGCATTTTTTCCTCCTTGACATCATGTTGTACTTATAGTACTCTATATATAAAGTAATTTTTATAGACACTACTATTATAACATATCAATATGAAAAAAGAAATACTGAAAAAGGAGGTTTTTTATGCCGCAGCTCAATAAAGGAGGTAAATTTGTATTTGGTTTTTCTGTTATAAACCCCGATTTAACAATACACATCCCACCGCAGGCATTGTCGGAATATGATGCTGTGCGGGATGGAAAAGTCATTATTTTTACAGGGAGCAAAATAACAGGGGGGTTCTGCATCACGACATATTCGTTGCTGTCAAATTCAAAGCTTAGCCATATATTGGAAGAATGTCCTGCATTGAGGGATTGTCAGTTTTCCGACGGTGAGTTTATTCAATATAAAGGGCGTAAATATGCTTGGATTAACATTGATAAAGATGGAGTTATTAAATTGCCGCAAAGCATGTTGGACGTATTAGAATTGCAGTCTGGAATGGAACTGTTATCTATCCGCAGCAGTGATATTGCCTTTACAATGGGTGCAAAAGGGCCGTTGCTGGAAAAAGCATATAATTTTCATGGAGAAGAAATCGAGAGATATTAGGAGAGATTGTGAAATGGAACATATAATAACCAGTAAGTTCTTTCATTCAATTTTACTTTTTACAGTCATTGGTGAGTTTTTTCTTCCGTGGATATTGCGTAGATATTATGACGGATACGACAGTAAAACAATGGTAATGAGTGCGTTGGGAAGCCTGCATAGCCCTGTTCGTGTTATTTATAATACGTGGTTAATATGGCTTGGATGTTTTCTGGCATTTGTAGCGATTCTATACTTTTTTACTACAAGAAAAAACTTTCCAGTTCTATCTGTTCTGCTGTTGATTTCAATGGGGGCTTTTGCTGTTGGAGCAGGATTGATTTCAGGCATATTTCCTGTGAATGAAAATAAAGGCATCGTTACTGTTGCTTCAGAAATACACGGAATAAGTGCAGCAATCGGATTTACGGCATTATTGTTTTTCCCGCTATTGAATGGGATTTTGGCATTTAAGCAGGACAATATTATTTTTGGCATTCTATGTGCTATTTCTTTTATCTTGGCATTGATTTTCTTTATCTGCTTTATCATGGGGGATAAAGAGCAGTTTCAAAATACTATATTGAAATATGAGGGGTTGTGGGAACGATTGGCTTTGCTTTGTATGTATATTCCTCTTGTTTACAAGGCTGTTCACAATCTGCTGTCTTAGAAGTGTCTGAAAATATATTCCTCTTGTTTACAAGGCTGTTCATAATCTGCTGTCTTAGAGCGTGTTTGAAAATTCATTCCCGCCATCTGCACTAAGGAATCCACCAGGCATTCCACCTGATACCCATTAGTGGAAAGTGCACCCCAGTTTGCGGTATATTTAGGCCAAGTCACCAGGCGTTCCACCTGATACCCATTAGTGGAAAGCGCGCCCCCAGTTTGCGGTATATTTAGACCGAATTCAGGTTACATAGCCCTCTATGCGCCCTTCATTTGACATAAATCTCTTACAAATTGTGATGTGCATCTGTCAGAAAGCAATTTTCAAACACGCTCTGAGATAGTGAGGCGGTTAAATAAAAAACAGAATAGTGTTAGGAATATTGAATTAGGAATTATTGAGTGCGTACGATATTGAGAAACTATTTTAAAGAAATAGATTAAACCTGAATTATTCACGGTACAACAGCATCAACCGCTGAGCCCCGGACAGTTACTGTATTTTAATTGAATATTGTCTTTCACTTATTTGGTGAATAGAAAAAGACCTCTATC
>JAETSX010000010.1 GCA_021769425.1 Eubacterium sp. | reverse complement strand
AGCGAAAAGCGATATAAAATAGCAAAACGCTGAATAATGCAACAAACTGTGTTAGATTATATCACAGGGGCATTATTATGGTAAGAATACACCTTTCAAGGCTTCTCGGAGAGAAAAGAATGTCTCAGAAAAAATTAGCAGAGCTTACCGGGATAAGAGCAAATACCATTAGTGAATGGTACAATGAAATTACTGTTAGTCTGAAGGTAGAGCATATAGACCGGATATGTGAGGTTTTAGGATGTTCACTTGATGAATTGATAGAGGTAATTCCTAATAAGGTGCCAAAGACAGGCAAGTATCTGGTGATTGAAGAGCATGGAAACCGAAAGCCAAAGAGAGAGGGATGTGATGAGTAATCACATCCCTTTTCTCTTTCTAAAATCGGGAAACATTTCCCGAAAATTTGTGACAAAAAAAATGAGAAGTTGTGACAAAAATTTTGGGCAGCTACAATTGGATTCCGGCGCCCGGGGAGCCACCAATACCTTTGTGGAAAACAGGCAGGGCGATGTGCTGATCGCCTGGGAAAATGAAGCGTATCTGTCCTTGGAAACGCATCCCGATGAATTTGAGATTGTAACGCCAAGCGTCAGTATTCTGGCGCAGCCTTCGGTTGCAGTAGTGGATAAAAATGCAAAGGATCACGGCACAGAAGAACTGGCGAAAGAATATCTGGGATATCTTTACAGCGATGATGCCCAAAGGCTGGCCGGGAAGCATCATTACCGCCCTTCCAATGAGGAAATCCTCAAAGAATTTTCCGATAAGTTTGATCTTGAGATGAACCTGGTGACCATTGATGATTTCGGCGGATGGGACAAGGCTTATGAGACTTACTTCCAGGATGGCGCTGTGTTTGATCAGATTTATGCGGAGTAGAGTCTGATATCTGATGGAATTGCACAATAAGGAATATCACAGTGTTTGAACAGTTCCGAAAGGATACGTATCATGGAACAAGGAGGATTTGAGGCGTGGAGCAGCAAATTGTAAAAGTAAAAAATAAAAAGGGGGTCCGGGTAATTCCGGGGTTCGGCCTTTCCATGGGAGTGACCCTTTCCATGCTTGGCTGTTTTATCCTGATTCCTCTGGCGTCTATCTTTATCAGCGCCAGCAAAATGAGCGTTCAGGAATTTATGGCGGTTGTTACTTCCAGGCAGGTGATGTCCGGTTATCTGGTAAGCTTTTCCTGCGCATTTTTTGCAGCTCTGATCAATGGAGTGTTCGGTCTGATTCTGGCCTGGGTTTTAGTGCGGTATGAATTTCCGGGAAAACGGGTGATGGACGGAATGATTGAACTGCCCTTTGCGCTGCCCACAGCGGTTGCAGGCATTTCCCTTACCTTTCTTTATTCAGACCAGGGGTGGATCGGCGCGGCTTTTGATAAGATAGGAATTCCCATTGCATATACCCGCATCGGCATTACCATTGCCATGGTGTTTGTTGGAATCCCTTTTGTGGTGAGGTCTGTGCAGCCGGTGCTGGAGAAATTGGACAGGCAGTACGAGGAGGCGGCCATGATGCTGGGTGCAAGCCGGATGCGCACCTTTTTTAAGGTGATCCTTCCGGAGTTGTTTCCGGCGCTTCTGGCGGGATTCGGCCTTGCCTTTGCCAGAGGAATCGGGGAATACGGCAGCGTGGTATTTATTGCCGGGAACATTCCTTTTGAGACGCAGATTGCTCCTCTTTTGATTATGACGAAGTTAGAGCAGTATAAATATTCTGATGCCACTGCCATCGCCCTGGCGCTTCTTTTGGTGTCTTTTGTATTGATGCTTCTGATTAATTCCCTGCAGATTTACATGCAGAAATTCAGTAAAGCATAAGAATCGTGCTTATGGATGCCTTGTAATTAATTTCCTGTAAGTTAATGCAGAAATTCAGTAAAGCATAAGAATCGTGTTTTTATAAACGCTTCTGAGTATTAATTCTCTGCAGATTTACATACAGAAATTCAGTAAGGCAAAGCAAGTTGGAGAAAATTAGAGAAACTATGAAGGAGAATGTTTATGGCAAAGAAAAAGCAGAGAACTTACCAGCAGGATATGGTAGGGGACAGTATCAATTCCATACAGAAGGTAGTGAAGCCCCAGGAAGAGAGCGGGAGCCATGCGGTGAAATACCTGCTGATCGGTCTCAGCGTGCTGTTTCTCTTTGTGATGCTGGCGCTGCCCCTGGCTGTGGTGGCAGTCAACGCCTGGAAAGAAGGCTGGGAAGCATACTGGGAAGCGGTGTTGGATGAATATACCATTAAGGCTTTGTGGCTTACCCTTTTAGCGACAGTAACTGCTGTGGCGGTTAATACCGTGTTTGGGGTGTTTGCGGCTTTTTTGCTGTCGAAATTTTATTTCCGGGGAAGGCAGGCTCTGGCAGCCTTGATTGACATTCCTTTTTCCATCTCTCCGGTGATTGCCGGACTGGTGTTTATCCTGACATTTGGCAATATGGGATGGATGGGAGATTTCCTGGATCGGTATAATATTAAAATTGTGTTTGCGGTGCCGGGGGTGATTCTGGCGACTATATTTGTAACCTTTCCCTTTGTATTCCGGGAATTGTTTCCTGTGCTGAACGCCCAGGGAAAGGATGAGGAGGAAGCGGCGGCCTTGATGGGGGCCAATGGATGGACGATTTTTCGGCGGATCACGTTTCCGCATATTAAATGGGCCCTCTTGTACGGGGTGATTCTGTGCAGCGCCCGGGCCATGGGAGAATTCGGCGCAGTGTCCGTGATTTCCGGCCATTTGAGGGGGAAGACCAATACGCTGCCCCTGCATGTGGAAATCCTGTACAATGAATTTAACACAGCGGCGGCCTTTGCAGTATCTTCGGTTCTGGTGATTCTGGCAGTGCTGATTCTGATTGTAAAGAGCCTGGTGGAATGGAAGAAAAAATAAGGAGAACATGGGAATATGTATGTGGAAATGAAGGATATATGTAAGACATTTGACGGATTCCAGGCATCGGACCATGTAAGCTTCGGAATCGAAAAAGGGCAGATGGCGGCGCTTCTTGGTCCCAGCGGAAGCGGCAAGACCACCATCCTTCGGATGATTGCCGGGCTGGACCGGCCGGATTCCGGTGATATTTTGATCAATGGATTCAGAGTCAATGATTTGCCTGGCAATAAACGGGGCATCGGGTTTGTATTTCAGAATTATGCGTTGTTCCGGTATATGACAGTGGCGGACAATATCGGCTTCGGGCTGGAAGTTCAGAAAAAAAGCAAGGCGGAAATCAAAGCCCGGGTAGAGGAATTGCTGGAGCTGATTTCCATGGAGGATTTGGGAAAACGCTATCCCCATCAGTTATCCGGCGGACAAAGACAGAGGGTGGCTTTTGCCAGAGCGTTGGCGCCGGATCCCGGGCTGCTGCTTTTGGATGAGCCCTTTGCAGCCATTGACGCCAAGGTGCGGCGGGAACTTCGAAACTGGCTGAGGAACATGATTGAGCGGGTGGGCATTACCAGTATTTTCGTAACCCACGACCAGGAAGAGGCCATGGAAGTGGCAAATCAGGTGCTTATCATTAACCAGGGGAAAATTGAACAGAGCGGGACGCCGGAAGAAATCTGTTTTCATCCCAAAACGGATTTTGTGGCGGAATTTATTGAGACGGAAAGGTTTTCCAGAAGAGGGAAATAAAGAGGCGTGGTGGAGGAAATCATGAAGACTTTGTATATGCATATTGGAACGCCGAAAACGGCTACGACTGCGATTCAGTTTTTTTGCAGGGATAATCAGGAAATGTTAAACCGCCATGGATATTTTTATCCGATGTTTGAATGGAAATATCCCAATGTGCTGCGAACCAGAAATGCCCATTTTCTGGTGGGAGATACTTATCTTACACAGGAAGAGCGCAGCCTGGAAGAAGAAGCGAAGGTTTTCCAGGAGACGTTCGGGCAGATATACGAGGCGTTTGAACAGTATGACAATATCATCCTTTCAGATGAAAGCATGTGGAACCATGGATTCCGGATTGGCGGCTGGAATAGGCTGAAGGAGGAATTGGATAAAAATATTTTTACGGTAAAAGTGATTGTATATTTCCGTCGGCAGGATGAATTTACCTATTCCTGGTGGAACCAGGTGATAAAAGAAGGAATGAAAAAGACTTCTTCTTATACCTGGAAAGAAATGCTGGAAAAGCTTCCGGTGGTGCAGCTTGATTATTATGGAACCTTAGAGAAGATTGCGGCGGTTGTGGGGAAAGAAAATATTACCGTAAGAAAGTTTGAAAG
Source organism: Eubacterium sp. (assembly GCA_021769425.1). Classification (GTDB taxonomy): domain Bacteria; phylum Bacillota; class Clostridia; order Lachnospirales; family Lachnospiraceae; genus Petralouisia. The sequence continues at coordinate 66,687 of JAETSX010000010.1, read as the reverse complement.
AAACTCCTTTGTGGGGCAGTCCATTCAGGCGGATTTTGCGGATGCAATCGGGCTGGAGCTTTCCGAGGGGTATCAGATTGAATCAAAGGTGGAAAATATCAGCCTGACGAAAAACAGCAATGAGATTAAGCGGCTGATGAACTGCCTGCCGGGGCTGGATAAGAAAAGAAATGATTTGTTCCGGGAATATTTAAGCGAGATTTCCATGAATCCCGGGGATGACCGGAAATACAGTATGTTCTCTGAACAGGAGTTGCGGGAATTTATGGCCAAATACGAAGAGGGGAACCGTAAAATTGCAGAGGAATATCTGGAAGGGGAAGACAAATTATTTGACGACAGCTATCAGGTAGAGAAAAAGTGGGAGTCCGGCAACCCGTTGATGGTAGAAGACGCCGTGACGTTTTTCGGGATGGTTGCCCTTTCTCTTTTTAAGAAGAATGAGGAACTGGAGCGTCAGATTACGACCTTAAGATATAAGTTGAACCATCCTTTTGAGACAATGGGGAACCGGATTAAGAATTCACGGAAGAAGGCGAAGTGACATAGAAAGAGACAAATGAAAGGCAGGTGCTTGCATATGGGCAAAAACGGGAAAACTTTGTATCTGCATATCGGAACGCCGAAAACTGCCACAACTGCTATCCAGCGTTTTTGCATGGATAACCGGGAAGCGTTTCATTTGCACCGGTACGATTATCCGATGTTTGAATTTGAATACCCTAATGTGGGAAAGTGGAGGAATGGGCATTTTCTGCTGGGGGACATGCATCAGGCACAGAGGGATTTTGCCGCGTATGAAAAGGTTTTCAGGGAAGCTTTTGGGCAGATTCAGAAAGCTTTAGAAGTGTATGACAGCATCATTCTTTCCGACGAAGGCGTGTGGAATCATGGATTTAAATTCTCGGGCATGTGCTGGGAGCGGATTCAAAAAGAGTTGGAAAAAGATTTTTTTACCGTGAAAATAGTCGTGTATTTGCGCCGCCAGGATGAGTTTGTCTACTCTTGGTGGAATCAGATTGTAAAAGCGGGTTTTCGGAAAACATCTGTGATTTCCTGGGAAGAAATGATTAAAAAGCTTCCGGTGGTACAGCTTGATTATTATGGAACTTTGGAGAAAATTGCAGGAATTGTGGGAAAAGAGAATATCATTGTCAGAAGATTTGACAGAAATCGGTTTCCGGAACGGCTGATCCAGGCGGACTTTATCCGGGCAGTTGGATTAGAGTTTTCAGAGGAATATCAAATACAGGAAGAAGTGTCGAATGTCAGCCTGACAAAAAATTGCAGTGAGATTAAGCGGATACTGAATGGGCTGCCGGAATTGGATCAGAAAGGCAATGATTTTTTCAGAACGCAGTTGAGGGAATTTTCTCTTCAGTCCGGAGAGGATAGAAACTGCGGTATGATGTCCGAGCAGGAGCTTCGGGAATTCATGGCCAAATATGAAGAAGGAAACCACAGGGTCGCGGAGGAATATCTGGGGGAAGAAAGGCTGTTTGAAGAAGATTATCAGGTGGAAGAGAAATGGAATCCAAGAAATCTGGATATGATAGAAGATATTGTGAAGCTTTTCGGAACGTCGACGCTTTGCCTTATGAAGAAAAATGAAGAACTGGAGTATCAGATGTCCGATTTAAAATATAAATTGAACCATCCCCTGAGGACGGTGGGAAACAAAGTGAAAAATTCTTGGGGAGGGGTACAGTAAGCATCCGTAAAGCCTGAAATGGGCAGGTTGTGCGGGATCTGGCAGGCTATACGTTAGGGTACAGTAAGCATCCGTAAAGTTTGAAATGGGGCCGTCGGGAAATGGATTTTTAGAACAGTATATGATTGTGATAATGGGAAATCATAATTATATGTTGTGGATAACCGCCATTTTCCGGCAGCCCTATTTTTCTCCGTTTTGCAGTTTTTATGCATCGTGAAGTGTGTTATTGGTCACAGAATGAACAGGAACTTATGGAAATATTGACTTTTCACTTTAGATAGGTTATGGTTATTTCGTTATGCTGAAAGATGCAGTGTTTTCCGCGTTTTTAAGAGGCTCTCCGGAACATTCTGCAGAGCTATAAGATGCTGGGAAAATGTTTTGGCAGAATAAATTTCATACAGGAGGATAAGTACAGGAACATGGGAGAGAATAAAACAGCAGAGACTGCAAACAGCCGGGATTACGGGCAGATTGCAGAAGAAAATTTTCTGAAAGGCTACAACTGCACCCAGGCAGTGGTTCTGGCTTTTTCTGATTTACATGGCATGGAGGACAAAACAGCCGCAAAGCTCAGTTCTTCTTTTGGCGGCGGGATGGGCAGGCTCCGGGAGGTTTGCGGCGCCGTCAGCGGAATGTTCCTGGTGGCAGGTATGCTCTACGGCTATGAAGAGGCGAAGGATTACCAGGGCAAGAAAGAACATTACGAGAGAATTCAGCAGCTTGCGAAAGCGTATGAGGCGGAAAACGGCTCCATTGTCTGCCGGGAGCTTCTGGGACTGGAACAGAAAAAAGATGCGCCTGTGCCGGAACAGCGGACGGATGCGTATTATAAAAAGCGTCCCTGCCCGAAATTGGTGCGGATGGCCGCAGACATTATGGCACAGTATATCCGGGAACATCCGCTGGAATAAAAATCTAAACTTTTTATAAAATATGAAAATTGATATTGACAAAAAAAATAGGGAGTGCTAAATTATGTACATAAGCAATTAGCACTCGATACAAATGAGCGCTAATAACTAAAAGAAATGCAGAAAGCAGAGCAGATAGCTGAATAAGGAGGAATTGTAATGAAATTAGTACCATTGGGAGACAGAGTTGTGTTAAAGCAGTGTGAAGCAGAAGAAACTACCAAGTCCGGCATTATTCTGGCAGGAAGCGCACAGGAGAAGCCGCAGGAGGCAAAAGTAGTAGCTGTAGGTCCTGGTGGAATGGTTGATGGAAAAGAAGTGACCATGCAGGTTAAGGAGGGAGATAAGGTAATCTATTCCAAGTATGCAGGGAACGAAGTAAAGGTTGACGGGGAAGAATACATTATTGTGAAACAGAATGATATTCTGGCAATTGTAGAGGAATGAAGCTGTTAGCGGCCGGCGGGCCGGAAGCTAAGGCAGAACGTGCAGGAGGTCGTTGTTGATTGGCGATGCCGGGCAGAGCGCAGGTCGAGGTTGGCAACAGAACGTTTTAAATTAAATTATGTTAAGATCACAATATAAAGGAGACGAATTATCATGGCAAAGGAATTGAAATATGGAACAGAAGCCAGAGCAGCATTGGAAGCCGGCGTAGATAAATTAGCAAATACTGTAAGAGTAACATTAGGCCCCAAAGGAAGGAACGTAGTATTGGATAAATCTTTCGGCGCTCCTCTGATCACCAACGACGGCGTAACCATTGCGAAAGAAATCGAACTGGAAGATGCTTTTGAGAATATGGGCGCTCAGCTTGTGAAAGAGGTGGCTACCAAGACCAATGATGTTGCCGGAGACGGAACTACAACAGCTACCGTTTTAGCGCAGGCAATGATCAAAGAGGGTATGAAGAATTTAGAAGCAGGCGCAAATCCAATTGTTCTGCGCCGGGGCATGAAGAAAGCAACGGAGAAAGCCGTTGAATCCATCGCTGCTATGAGCCAGAAGGTAAACGGCAAGGATCAGATTGCCAAGGTGGCAGCAATCTCCGCTGGAGATGAAGAAGTAGGAAATCTGGTAGCAGACGCTATGGAGAAGGTTTCCAATGACGGCGTTATCACCATTGAAGAATCCAAGACCATGCAGACAGAGCTTGATTTAGTGGAAGGTATGCAGTTTGACCGGGGATATATTTCCGCATATATGGCAACCGATATGGATAAGATGGAAGCAGTGTTAGACGATCCTTATATCCTGATTACCGATAAGAAAATCAGCAATATTCAGGAAATTCTGCCATTGTTGGAGCAGGTGGTACAGTCCGGCGCAAGACTTCTGATTATTGCAGAAGATATTGAAGGAGAAGCTCTCACTACTCTGATTGTAAATAAACTCCGCGGCACTTTCAACGTAGTTGCAGTAAAGGCTCCGGGGTATGGCGACAGAAGAAAAGCAATGCTTGAGGACATTGCAATCCTTACCGGCGGCCAGGTAATTTCAGAAGAAGTTGGCCTGGAACTGAAAGAAACCACAATGGATCAGTTAGGCCGCGCAAAATCTGTGAAAGTTCAGAAAGAAAATACCATTATCGTTGACGGTGAGGGAGACAAAGACGCAATTGCAGCAAGAGTTGCACAGATCCGTACCCAGATTGAGGAAACCACTTCTGATTTTGACAAAGAGAAATTGCAGGAGAGACTTGCAAAACTGGCAGGCGGCGTAGCAGTCATCCGTGTGGGCGCAGCAACCGAGACAGAGATGAAGGAAAGCAAGCTTCGTATGGAAGATGCATTGAACTCCACCAGAGCGGCAGTGGAAGAAGGAATTATTGCAGGCGGCGGTTCTGCCTATATCCATGCAGCAAAGGAAGTTGCGGTTTTGGCAGAGAATATGGACGGCGATGAGAAAACAGGCGCTAAGGTAATCTTAAAGGCCCTGGAATCCCCGTTGTTCTATATTGCAGCAAATGCAGGTCTGGAAGGAGCCGTTATTATCAATAAGGTGAAAGAATCCGAGCCAGGCGTTGGATTCGATGCAACGAAAGAAGAATATGTAAATATGGTAGAAGCAGGAATTCTGGATCCGGTTAAAGTAACCAGAAGCGCATTGCAGAATGCAACATCTGTAGCATCTACATTGCTGACCACAGAATCTGTAGTTGCCAATATCAAAGAAGATGTGCCGGCAATGCCGGCAGGCGGCGCAGGCGGAATGGGAATGATGTAATTCCGGCGCAGGCTTCATAGCGGAAATGAGATGACAGTATCCCGGCTGTCATAGAAATAGAAAGGGACTGAGGAAGCTAAGAACTTCCCCAGTCTCTTTTGCCATTTGGAATGGGCAGATTAAGTAACAGTGAAGCTGAGGAGTGAACAGTAACCAACCGTTGTTACTGTTCACACCCATGGTGTTCACAGTAACGAATCCGGCCTATTTAAAGTTGTCTTACGGCAAGAGGCCGGATTCTGGCCCCATTACTGTATTGGCCTGTGGCCGTGCAGCGCAGTGCACGGCCCAGGAGTGAATAGTAACCAACCGTTACCATTTTCACGCATTGTATTAGATTTGTTTATTGACAGTCCGGCAAATATACAATAAAATTAATAAGCGAGACTATGAAAAATCAGAGGAGAACAGAAGGAAGCATATGATAAGATTCCGGGGGAGACTGCGGAATATTTTCCCCAAGATTATGGAATGTTTCCGTATGTCCAGAAAAGAAATTGAAACAATAGAGGTAGGAGAAAGCGAGGAGACAGTATGAATCAGGAGATAAAAGAAGCATTGGCTGCAGCAGGAGTGAACATGGAGGAAGTTTTGAACCGTTTGATGAATAATGAGATGCTGCTGAAACGTCTTTTATTAAAGTTTAAGGATGATAAGAATTTTGCAGGGTTGGAACAGGCCGTGGCGGAGAAAAGCTATGAAGACGCCTTTCACTGTGCCCATACTTTAAAAGGCGTGGCGGGCAATCTTGGATTGGAGAAAGTGATGAATGCAGACATTGTGGTAGTGGAAAAGCTGCGCAGCCAGAATTATGAGGGACTGGAAGAAGATGTGGCAAATCTGAAGGAAGCTTATACCCAGGTGATGGATGTGATTGCGCGGATGGAATAACAGAGGAAGGACAATGTTTGGAACAGCATGTTTTTCGTAAAAGTTCAGTCCAGGGCTTTGCACTTGCTGCAAGGTCCGTAAGAATGTGTAGATTGAGCAGGAAACCAGCCCTTTGCTGAAAGCAAACTTTAAATGGGCTGGATTCGGTAACAGTGAAGGCGAAGGCTGAACTGTTACTGTTTTTCAAATAGTAAAGGAGGACAATTCAGGTGGGAAAAATTGCAGTTGTAACAGACAGTAACAGCGGAATTACCCAGGAACAGGCAAAGGAATACGGTGTAAATGTATTGCCCATGCCGTTTTTTATCAATGGAGAAACGTATTTTGAGGATATTGATTTAACCCAGGAACAGTTTTATGAGAAATTGGAAGGAAATGCGGAGATTTCCACTTCCATGCCGGCGGTGGGTTCCGTTACGGATTTATGGGATAAGCTGTTGGAGGAATACGATGAAATTGTGCACATTCCCATGTCCAGCGGACTGAGCGGTTCCTGTGAGACGGCGATGATGCTGTCCCAGGACTATGAAGGAAAAGTACAGGTGGTAAACAATCAGCGTATTTCCGTCACCCAGAAACAGTCGGTTATTGACGCGGTAGCGCTGGCGGAGCAGGGAAAGAGCGCAGCAGAGATCAGGAATTATCTGGAAGAGACAAAATACGATTCCAGCATTTATATTATGGTGGACACTCTGGTATATTTGAAAAAAGGCGGCAGGATTACGCCGGCGGCTGCAGCTCTGGGCACTTTGCTGAAATTGAAGCCGGTGCTTCAGATTCAGGGGGAAAAGCTGGATGCCTTTGCCAAAGCCAGAACTGTGAAACAAGCCAGGAATATTATGATAGAGGCTGTTAAAAATGATTTTTCCAAACGTTTCGGAGATGAAACAGGAAAGGACATGCATCTGTATATTGCCTATACCAAAGATCCGGAAACGGCAATGGAATTTAAAACTCAGGTTCAGGAGGCGTTTCCACAGGCTGAGGTGGCAATGGTAGATCCTTTGTCCTTAAGCGTGGCATGCCACATTGGGCCGGGGGCATTGGCTATTGCCTGCGCAAAGAAATTATCTTAAGTGAATGCAGATCATTTATGGCAGGGAGCGGCAATATTTCTATACAGCGTTTACAGGATATGGTTTTCTGGTAGCAGAAAACCATATCCTGTTTTATTTTTGCCGCCGAATGGGGAGGCGGATCATTGCCGGATACGGAGTCCGAAAAGGCGGATCATTTCTGAATACGGGGCAGGTTCCAGCGGTAATGGGCGGCCAGCAGCCGGATGATCACAACAGCCAGAGAACTGATCAGCATGGCGGCAGTGTCTGGAATCAACCGGTACAGGAAAATATACAAAAAAGCCCCGATTAAAGCGGCGCAGGCGTATACATGCTTGATAAAGACAAAAGGCGTGTTTCCGGCCATAACGTCCCGCATCATGCCGCCGCCGATTCCGGTGGTTACGCCTACAAAAACCAGAAGGAATATGTTATTGATGTGGCTGCTTTTCAAAGCCATGGCAGTGCGGATGCCCGTTACGGTGAAAATGCCCAGGCCCACTGCATCCAGTGAGCTCATCAGCCGTTCATAATGCTCCAGAAATGAGCTTTCCAGCAGCTCTTTTTTCAGGTAAAATAAGACAAACAGCAGGCAGGAGGTCAAAATGGCGGCGCCCACGTATGCGAAATTCTGAAACATTTTAGGCGGGTGAATGCCCAAAAGGAGATCGCGGATACAGCCGCCGCCCACAGCCGTGGTAATCCCCAGAACATTGACGCCGAAAATGTCCATGTTTTTCCGGATGCCCAGCATGGCTCCGGAGGAGGCAAAAGCGATAGTGCCGATAATTTCCAGGGTAAAAATAAAAAGTTCTGTGTAAGTCATAGTTCTCTGCTCCCGTTTCTATTGCGTATTTTGGCCTATTATACAGAATAAAAAGGAAAAATACAATGCCAAAGATAAAATTTCAGGAAAAGAGAGGTCTGTAAGTCACTGGCTCAAATGCGTTTCTTTGAGAGGGCGGTTAATCTGGCAACTGTTATGCCCATAAGAAATAATTATATCAAATATAATTAACATTGATTTTACTTATGAATGGTTTTCCGCTATAATGAAAAATGAATTATTATCATGCTCAGCCTGCCATATAGCGGGCCGCATGGGCATAAAAGCACAATTCAGATAGCAAATCCTCCCTTCTGCCGGAAGGGAACATAAAGGAGGAACTTTAAATGGTAAATGCAATTGTTGGTGCAAACTGGGGAGACGAAGGAAAAGGGAAAATTACGGATATGATGGCAAAAGAAGCCGACATTATCGTGCGTTTCCAGGGCGGTGCAAATGCAGGACACACCATTGTCAATGATTACGGCAAATTCGCACTGCACACTCTTCCCAGCGGCGTGTTCTACAATCATACCACAAGCATCATCGGAAACGGGGTGGCGCTGAATATTCCGGCGCTCTGTAAGGAGATTCAGTCCATTGTGGACAGGGGCGTTCCGATGCCGAAAATTCTGGTGTCCGATCGCGCCCAGATGGTGATGTCTTATCATATTTTATTTGATCAGTATGAGGAGGAGCGCCTGGGAGGGAAATCTTTTGGTTCCACAAAGTCAGGAATTGCGCCATTTTATTCCGATAAATATGCCAAGATCGGTTTCCAGGTCAGTGAGCTGTTTGAGGAAGAACGGCTGAAGGAAAAGGTGGAAAGAATCTGCGAGACGAAAAATGTCATGCTGGAGCATCTCTACCATAAGCCGCTTTTGAATCCGGAAGAACTGATGAAGGAGCTTAGGGAATACCGGAACATGATAGAGCCTTATGTCTGTGATACCTCTGCTTACCTCTGGGAAGCAGTCCAGGCGGGGAAAAATATTCTGCTGGAAGGCCAGTTAGGTTCTTTGAAGGATCCGGATCACGGAATTTATCCCATGGTTACCTCATCCTCCACACTGGCAGCTTACGGGGCCATTGGAGCCGGAATCCCTCCGTATGAAATTAAGAAAATCATTACTGTCTGCAAGGCATATTCTTCTTCTGTAGGGGCAGGAGCTTTTGTCAGCGAGATTTTTGGGGAAGAAGCGGATGAACTGAGGCGCCGGGGCGGAGACGGCGGAGAGTTCGGAGTAACCACGGGCCGTCCCAGACGCATGGGCTGGTTTGACACAGTGGCCAGCAAATACGGCTGCCGGATTCAGGGAACCACAGACGTGGCCTTTACCGTGCTGGATGTGCTGGGATATCTGGATGAGATCCCGGTGTGCACCGGCTACGAAATTGACGGAAAGATTACTACGGAGTTTCCCGCCACAGTGCAGCTTGAAAAGGCAAAACCGGTGTTGGAAACGCTTCCGGGCTGGAAATGTGAGATCCGGGGAATCCGAAAATATGAAGATTTACCGGAAAACTGCAGGAAATACATTGAATTCGTAGAAGAAAGAATCGGATTCCCGATTACCATGATTTCAAATGGGCCGGGCAGAGATGACATTATTTACCGCAATGGAAAATAAAGGGAAGAATATGATAAAGAATATAGTACTTGATGTGGGGAAGGTTCTGGTGGATTTTGACTGGCGGGGATTTCTGGATACCCTGGATTATCCGCCGGAGATTTATGAGAAAGTGGCGAATGCAACGGTGCTGTCCGATTTGTGGAATGAGTTTGACCGGAGCAGAATGTCAGATGAGGAGCTTTTGAAAGGTTTTGTGGAGCAGGCGCCGGACTGTGAGGCGGAGATTGTATATTTCTGGAATAATATGGGGAACTGCATTAAACAGTATGACTATGCATGCCCCTGGATCCGCAGTTTTCAGGATCAGGGATATGGAGTGTATCTGCTTTCTAATTATTCCAGGCGGATGTATTCCCAGACCATCGAGGAGCTTTCCTTTGTGGAGGATGTGGACGGAGCCATTTTTTCCTATGAAGTGCAGGCCGTGAAGCCGGAGCAGGAGATTTATGAATCATTGTTCCAGAAATATCATTTAGAGCCTACAGAATGTGTATTTTTAGATGATAACAGGGCCAATATAATTGCAGCCAATGAGCTTGGCATGGCAACCATTCTGTTTCATACCAAATCGCAGGCGGAGGAAGAGCTGAGAAGCCTTGGCGTAGGTACGGCGGAGTAAGAATTAACATATTTGGGACACGTTCTAAAAGAGGCTGCCGGAAAATGTAATGCGCATACAGTAATTGCTGTGACAGGAAAAGAATCACAGGAACAGTTGCGGAATTCGGCCATTTTCCGGCAGCCCTTTTGTTTGGACAGATAGGTTCGTCAGGATGTTTTTTCTTCTGGTTCAGAGGCAGCTCTTTTTTTTATTAATTTGTATACGAAACCATAGGCCCAGATCAGCGTTGGAACTACAAAGCTGGAAAAAAGGGATGCCATAAATATTGGAAAGAAATCTTTTCCAAGCAAAGCAAAAACCAGTGTGGACAGATACAGTCCCAGTAACAGGACAATACCGATGATTGCCAGGATTCGCTGCGTTTTCTTCATTGTGTCCTCCATTCTGTGCATTTGCGCACAAACAGGCAGTTCATAAAAGGGAACAGACTCGTTCGCTCTTTGTCTCTACGCTATTTATCATATCCTGAAATGGGAGATTTGGCAAGAACCATTTTTCTGGTTGTTGCAGGGCCCGGAATCTAGTATAATGGAACAAGGGATCAGAGTAAAAGGAACAGAACGAGAGGATAAAAATTATGAAACAGTTGGTACAAGGGATTAAGGACGGCAGTCCTATCGGCATCGGATATTTGTCCGTGTCTTTCACGTTTGGGCTTGCAGCGGTGTCTTCGGGCCTTCGCTGGTGGGAGGCGCTGCTGATGTCCATGATGAACCTGACTTCCGCCGGACAGTTCGCAGGGCTGACCGTGATGACGGCGGCGGGAACTTATATCGAAATGGCAGTTTCCCAGTTTGTAATAAATCTCAGATATGCATTGATGAGCATTTCCCTGTCCCAGAAAGTGGACAGCCGGTTTCGGGCAGGAAAGAAGATGATTCTCGGTTTTGCCGTTACCGATGAAATCTTTGCAGTGGCAATGAGCCGCAGCGGGGAAGTGGGCAGCCGGTATTTTCTGGGGCTTGCAGCGCTGCCTTATCTGGGATGGACTTTGGGAACGCTGGCTGGGGCGGTATTGGGCAATATTCTGCCTCAAAGCGTCAGCGATGCTCTGGGGCTTGCCATTTACGGAATGTTTATTGCAATTGTGATTCCTGAGATGAAGAAAGACCGAAACATTATGAAAATGGTGATTCTGGCGGTTCTTATGAGCTGCTGCATTTATTATATTCCGCTGTTTGGACATATTTCACAGGGATTTGCCATTATTATCTGTGCAGTGGCCGCTTCTGCAGTGGGTGCAGTTTTCTTCCCGATAGAAACAGGGGAACAGGAGCGGCAAGAGAGAACAGAGCGGGAAACAGAACCGGAAACAACAGGTTTGCAGAAAAGAAAAGCAAGAGGAATACAGGAGGGAAAACGATGAAATCAGGGAATTTCTGGATCTATTTATTTGTAATGTTCGGGGTAACTTATCTGATTCGCATACTGCCGTTTTTGATCTTTCATAAAAAAATTGAAAACAAAGCGATACGTTCTTTTCTGGCATACATTCCTTATACGGTGCTGGGGGCCATGACGGTTCCGGCAGTGTTCTATGCAACAGGCTCCGTGTTTACTGCCTGTGCAGGGGTGGCGGCCGCATTGCTGGCTGCCTATCGGGGAAAAGGACTGTTTACTGTTGCCGTTTGCGCAAGCCTGACGGCCTTTGCAGTGGGAATTGGATTGCAGGCAGCGGGCCTGTGAGAGTTTATGATCCATTTATGCAGGTCTTGCGGCCTTTGCAGTGGGAATTGGATTGCAGGCAGCGGGCCTGTGAGAGTTTATGATCCATTTATGCAGGTCTTGCGGCCTTTGCAGTGGGAATTGGATTGCAGGCAGCGGGCGTTAAGATTTTTGCGCTATTTGTGCTCAGACGGGATTGCCGCCGGCTGACGGAAAGGAAATCCTGTTTTTAATAAAAGAAAGAAAAAGGAGGAACAGACGATGTCAAATATACCAACGCCGCATATTGAAGCCAAAGCAGGAGATTTTGCAAAAACTGTATTAATGCCGGGGGATCCTCTGCGGGCAAAATACATTGCCGAGACTTATCTTGAGCAGGTAAGATGCGTCAACCAGGTACGGGGAATGCTGGGCTACACAGGATTATACAAGGGAAAGGAATTGTCCGTAATGGGCTCCGGCATGGGAATGCCCTCCATTGGAATTTATTCTTATGAACTGTTTCATTTTTATGATGTGGACAATATTATCAGAGTAGGTTCCGCAGGAGCCCTTTTGGACGATGTCAATGTGATGGATGTGGTAATCGGAATGGGAGCATCCATTGTGTCCGATTATCCGGATCAGTTTGACTGTCCGGGCCATTTGGCGCCACTGGCAGACTATCATCTTTTGAGCACGGCAGTGGAAAGCGCAAAGGAGCTGGGAACTCCGGTGCGTGTGGGAAATATCTTGTCAGAGGATGCCTTTTACACAGACCGGCCCAACAGCAAAGACTGCTTCCGGAAAATGGGCGTGCTGGCAGTGGAAATGGAGAGCGGCGCACTTTACCTTAATGCGGCAAGAGCAGGAAAACGGGCCCTCTGCATTCTGACAATTTCAGATCATATTTACAAACCGGAGCAGCTTACTTCTGAACAAAGACAGACCGGATTTGGAAAAATGATCGAGATAGCCCTGGAGACAGCCAACCGGGTATAAGGCCAGACGAATTTGCTGCAATTTGCCGCAGCGCTGAGAACGTCAAGAAAATAGGGATTGACTTTTTCAAAAAGTTAGCATATACTAACTATAAATGATAACCATTCTCAGAATAGACAGGAGGATTTCAATATGGGAACATTTCTGGTGGGAGCAGTGGTGCTGGCAATAGCCGTTTGCGCAGGAATCAGCATATATAAAGACAAAAAAGCGGGAAGATGCAGCGGGTGCAGCGGATGCTGTTCCGCCTGCCGGGAGCAGGAAAGAGACGGGTAGCAGCCCGTCTCTTTTGAACTGTCCCAGAAAATTCAGGAAATCTTAATAAATTTGTCATCCCTATCCCCAAAAGATGTGGTAGTATTTATCATGAGGAGGGACCCAGCTCAAAACCAAAATCAATGGAAACCGCAGTATTCAACATATCCAGGAGGTATCATATCTATGCACAAACGTAAGAAAAGAAAACACATCCGTCTTCTGGCCGTTACCATTATCCTGATTGGAGCAGCCGGAACCCTTTTTATCAGCCGTGACGCAATTCTGCAGAAAGTCAGGACGACAGCGGCCACCGAGATCGGAAAGAAACTGTTGGAACAGCAGATTGGCACAACCGTCAACATCAACGGCCAGGAGGTAGAAGTTTCTGATGTTGTGAATCAAATGGACGAAGAAGATGTAGAAAAAGTATCGCAGATCGCAGAAAAATATATTTCACCGGAAAACATCAAACAGGCGGCAGACATGGCAGCCAGCGGAGATATGGAGGGTCTGAAAACACTGGCGGAAGGCCAGCTTACCGAAGAAGACAAAAATGAGCTGATGGGGCTTTATGAAAAATATAAGGACCAAATCCCTAATCAGCTTCCTTAGCGCTGCAGGAAGCAAGTATCTATAAAGAAGATCCGAATTCTGTGATAAGTTGTTGCTGTTCACTCCTGGGCCCTGCACCACGCTGCGCGGTCACAGGCCAATACCGTATTGGAGCCAGAATCCGGTTTCTTGCCGTAAGGCAACTTTAAATAGGCCGGATTTGTTACTGTGGGCGCCTTAGGCGTGAACAGTGACTGATTATTTACGGGGCTGAATTGTTCTTGCTCTTTCTCCTTGCCAAACAATCTCTGAAATGCTACAATAAATAAAATGGCGGGTAGCCTGAACTTTGAAAAGGAATACTGGCGCTCCATCCGGATGGAATTTCAATTCATATCCGGATGGAGCGTCAGATACAGGAGGAAAAAATGAGCAATATTATGGATAAGCTGCCAAAGCAGAATAAGACCAGGGAACAGGATCCGGAACGGGAGAAAATCTTAAGCAGAATGCAGCAGGATGATTTTTTGCTGAAGCAGATTGACGAATTCAGAGAAAAGGCTAAACAGCTTCAAAGTATTTTAGTAACTAAGGAAAATAAGGCAGATGAGCTTCAGGAAGTGGTAGAAGAGCGGGAAGAGCAGGCAAGAAGGCTTCAGAATGAGCTGGAAGTTCAGCAGCAGGAGGCGGATTTGCTTGTAAAAAGCGTACAGAAACAGATTGATACCATAGTTTCCAGATTTGATGATCAAATCAAAACTATGGATAACCTTATAAACCGAGAGATTCAGGCATTGGATGAAAAGATTTCCGCAAGGACTGACGAGATGAGCAGCAATTCCAGACAGGAACTTGCTGCAACAGAACAGGCGGTAAAGGGAATGACAGAGTCTGTGGAGCAGAAGATACAGAAGGTTTCCGAAATGACAGACCAGACGCTGCAGGATCTGTCAGAGCATACAGACCAAACCTTGCAGGGGGTATCAGGAACCGTAGACCGGACGTTGCAGGGGGTATCAGGAACCGTAGACCGGACGCTGCAGAATATTTCCGAGAATGTGGATCGGAAAATCGAAGACGTTACCGGCTCTGTGGATTTCAGGCTGCAGAATGTGACGGAAACAGTGGATCGGAAGATGGGGGAAGTATCCCATACCGTAGACAGCAGAATGGAAGAATTGTCGTCGTCTGTGGGAGAGAACATGAAGAATGTCTCTGATCTGGTGGGTCAGAAAATGCATGATATGCATGCGGTGGTTGATTTAAGAATGCAGAATGTTTCAGAAGCCGTAGACCATAAGCTAGAGAGTTTTCCGGCTGTCGTGGAAAAGAAGTCAGAGGAGCAGACAGATACGTTAAAAGCATTGCTGGCAGAACTCATGGACAAATTAGATGATGTCAATGCAGAAATATTAAAATATGCAGAAATATCCAGGAATGAGACCGGAGGAAAGCTGGAAGCCGTTAAGGGAGAGACAGAGGGAATTAACGGGAAACTGGATATGGTTCATACCGAATCAGGGAAGCTTGCAGAAAAACTGGAAGAAGTGAAGGCTGGTCTGAAAGAAGTCGCCGAACTTACCCAAAATGGGTTTTCCGATAAATTAGATGCGGTAAAAGCTGAGATTAATGAGAAAGTCCATAATGAAAATGTGAAATGTTACCGAAATATACAGACGTTAATCGAAGAAATTAAGCGGGATATCGAGACGGTAGAGATGGGCAGCCGCAGTATGAATGTGATGAAAGGCCGTTTCCGCGCCGTGATTGTGCTGACGGCTGTCAATCTTGTGGGAATAGCCGGAATTGCAGGCCGTCTGCTGGGTATTTTCTAAATATGCCGAAACTGTAGACTGTCGGCAGGAACGGTGAAGGGACAGTTACAGGAAGAATGAATAAAGTATTAGAGGGAATTGAATGGAAAAGGAAAAGAGTGTATGGGTAATCGGTCATAAGAATCCTGACACAGATTCCATCTGTGCAGCCATTGCTTATGCAGAATTGAAAAATAAAATTGGAGAAGTCAAATATGAGGCCAGGCGCGCCGGCCAGATCAACGAAGAAAGTAAGTATGTATTGGAGCATTTTGGAATTCCGTCCCCGGCTTATGTGGCCGATGTGGGAGCCCAGGTAAAAGATATTGAGATTCGCAAAACTACGGGAATCAGCAGCAATCTTTCTCTGAAAACAGCATGGGAGACGATGAAAGCTCAGAATGTGGTTACCCTGCCGATTACCAGCGGAACCGGGCTTTTGGAAGGGCTGATTATCACAGGAGATATTGCCACTTCCTATATGGATGTGTACGACAACCGGATTCTGGCAAAGGCAAGGACCCAGTACAAGAATATAGCAGAAACCTTGGAAGGGGAAGTTCTTACCGGGAATGCCCACGGATATTTTATCAAAGGCAAGGTAGTGGCAGCCACGGAAAGCCCGGAGCTGATGGAAGAATATATTGAAGACGACGATATGGTGATTCTGGGCAACCGGTATGAGGTACAGCTCTGCGCCATTGAGATGAATGCAAGCTGCATTATTGTCTGTTCGGACGCCAAAGTATCCAAAACCATTCAGAAACTGGCGGCGGACAGGGGATGTGTGATTATTACCACTCCATACGACACCTATACGGTGGCAAGGCTGATTAATCAGAGTATGCCTGTGAAATATTTTATGCGGCGGGAGAACCTGATCACCTTTGAGACCGAGGAATATGTAGATGATGTAAGGGAGATTATGTCCAAAGAGCGGCACCGCGATTTTCCGGTGCTGGATGAGGATGGGAAATATGTAGGAATGATTTCCCGCAGAAATTTGCTGAATATGAAGCGGAAGCAGATTATTCTGGTGGATCACAATGAGAAGACTCAGGCGGTAGACGGTGTGGACGGAGCAGAGATTCTGGAAATCATCGATCATCACAGATTAGGAAGTTTAGAGACAATTTCTCCGGTATTTTTCCGGAACCAGCCTCTGGGATGCACCTCTACTATTATTTATCAGATGTATCAGGAACAGGGTGTGGAAGTTTCTCCGAGTATTGCAGGGCTTTTATGTTCCGCAATTATTTCGGATACCCTGATGTTCCGCTCCCCTACCTGTACTCAGGTGGACAGACAGGCGGCGGAGGCTTTGGCAGAACTGGCAGGGATTACAATTGAAGATCATGCGAAAAAGATGTTTCAGGCAGGAAGCAATTTCGGGGCAAAGTCTGCAGAAGAAATCTTATTTCAGGATTTTAAGACTTTCTCTGCCGATGAGGAGGAGTTCGGCGTAGGCCAGCTCAGCGCCATGAGCGAAGAAGAGCTGCAGGTGGTGAAGAAGAAATTGATTCCCTATATTGAACAGGTGCGCAGTGAGCGGAATCTGGATATGGTTTATGTGATGCTGACCAATATTCTGGAGGAAAGTTCAGAATTGATTTTTGTGGGTGAGTCAGCCAAAGAAGCGGCGGAACGGGCATTCCACGGCCATGCGGCAGATCGGGGCGACAGTCTCTGGCTGGAGGGAGTAGTGTCAAGAAAGAAACAATTAATTCCGGCATTAATGCTGGCCCTTCAGGAGAAATAAAATGCCCGGGAACAGGAAAAGCGCAGGAAATCAGCAGAGAAATAACCGCTCTTCTGCTGAAAACAGGGGAGCGAAAGCTGTGAAAAACAGCGGAATACATAGAAGTCCGAAGCAAAAGGGTTCGAACCGGAATAATTTGAAGCAGAAAGGATTGAACCGAAAAGATTTAAAGCAAAAACATTTCAAACAGGAATGGAAACCAGGAAATATGGTTTATCCCGTGCCGGCAGTGTTGGTGACAGTTAGAGACAGGGCAGGAAATGACAATATTATTACAGTGGCATGGACGGGAACCGTCTGTACAAATCCTCCCATGGCATACATTTCGGTGAGGCCGGAACGATATTCCTATCACATGATAAAAGAGACGGGAGAGTTTGTGATTAATCTGACTACCAGAGAGCTTGCGTTTGCTGCAGATTACTGTGGGGTGAAGTCAGGCAGAGAGATCGATAAGTTTCAGGAGCTGCATTTGACAAGGCAGGCAGCATCTAAGGTTTTGGCGCCCCTGATTGGGGAAAGTCCGGTGAATATTGAATGCAAAGTGACAGAATGTCTGGAACTGGGTTCTCACCATATGTTTCTGGCAGAAGTAAAGGCTGTCCATATATCGGAATCCTATTTGGATGCAAAAGGCGCATTCCATTTGGAAAAGGCGGAACCTATTGTATATTCTCACGGAGAATATTTTGGCTTGTCTCAGGCGCTTGGAACTTTTGGATACAGTATCAGGAAAAAATAGAAAGGGAGTGTTATTTTGGAACATTCATCATTATTATTTGAAAATATGAAATTCTGTTCAATATGCCGGGGCGCCCTTCCGTTGGACTACGAAGATGAGTTATGCCCTGCGTGCAAAGAAAATCAGTTGTTTTCTCAGGTGAAAGATTATATCCGTTCCAAAGACGTAACAGAATATCAGGTGGCAGAACATTTTGATATTCCCCGCAGGCTGGTGAAAAGATGGATTACAGAGGGGAGAATCGAGTATAAGGAAGAGGAGGCGCGTCTGGATTCTTTACACTGTTCCAACTGCGGTGCGCCCATCACCTTTGGACATCTTTGCCAGAAATGTTATCGGGAACAGAATAATCTGGAGAGGGCGGGATTTGCCACTCTGCAGGAGGGCTCTGCAACAGATAACAGGATGCGTTTCCTGGAGAAAGGCGATTCCTCTAAATAGCAGGCAGGCCCCAAAAATACAGGCAACAGGAGAGTACAGAAGTGTTCAGGATAGTAATTTGCGATGATGAGGATACTCTGATTGGGGAGTTGCAGGGGAAGCTGGAACAATATGCCGCCGAAACCGGCAGGGAATTCTGCTTTTTTATCTATCATGACGGCAGCGAACTATTACAGGAATACAAGCCGGAGTATGATTTGATTTTTATGGATATTAAAATGGAAAAATTAAACGGCTTGAAGACCGCTGAGGAAATCCGGAGAATGGACAGCAGTGTGGGGCTGATTTTTCTCACTTCTTTAAAACAATATGTGTGGAAAGGATATGAATACCGTGCCGTCAATTACCTGTTAAAGCCCGTGAAATACGGTGTGCTGAAAATGGAATTGGACCGCTATTTTAAGCATTATCAGGGGAAAGACGAGCCCTATTTGAGCTTCGTCAATGACAGAGGCAGGTATAAGGCATTGTATAAAGATATCCGTTATGCGGAAACAGACAGGCGGAATGTGATGCTGCATTTCGAGGGGCAGAGCCAGGTGATTTACAAGAATATGAAGGAGGTGTCTGCCCTTCTCTGTGCCAAACGCCAGTTTGCACGGTGCCATCAGAGTTTTGTGGTGAATATGGCTTTTGTAAAGGGAGTGGAAGGGTTGGAAATTATTTTAAATACTGGGGAGCGCCTTCCGGTCAGCCAGCCCAGGCGGAAGGAGTTTATGATGAAAATGACGGAATACTGGGGGGATATGCTGTGATTTCTTTTCTGGGGTTCAGTTCCTTTTCGCTTATATGGGCGTATCACTTTTTATTTTTATGGATTTTGCATATCTTTATTCCTCTGCGGAAACATCCTGCGGTCCGCATTCTGGCTCTGTGGTGTTCGAGTTACATTTCCGGTGTGATCGTCTATGCGCATGATCTTGCGAATATCCTGCTGTCTCTCTGGGGGCTGATGCTTTTTCTGGCTGTGTTTCATCAGGGGAAGCTGCTGGAGAAATTGACGGCTGTATTTATCTTTTATCCCATTATGATTTCCGTTAATTTTCTGATGTATGATGTGTCCGGAAAGATTTTTTTCGCTGTGGCGAATGCCCCTGCCGAACATGAGGATTGGACATATTCCGTCCGTCTGGCAAATGCGGGCATCTATGCCGCAGCCTGTTTGGCGCGTCTGCTGTTCTGGCTGGGAATTTACTGGTTTTTAAGAAAGCCCTTAAAGGAGATCCGCCTGAATTTGACGGCGAATATGTGGCTGATTGTGGATTCTATCATTGTGGTGTCTACCATAGGATGCTTTACAGCGATTTATTTTACCACAGGAGAGTCTGCCGTGATTTATCCGCTGTGCATTACCGCCGTGTTCTCTTCCCTGGGCTGCGTCTGTCTTGTGGCCTATATGAGCGATGCCATGCAGAACGCATATCAGCTTAAGACGCTTAAGATGCGGCAGGAATATTATCAGGACAAAATGAAGGAAGAAGAACGGGTCCGAGCCATTTACCACGACATGAAAAATCATCTGCTGGTGCTGGAAAACAGCCGGGGATCAGAGAAGGCCGGACAGTTGGCCAGGAAGCTCCGTTCCCAGATTGCCGATTATGAGGATTATGTTCATACCGGAAATGAATTTCTGGACATCATTCTTAAGGATAAGGCGGAAAAAGCCAGAAAGAGGCAGATTGATTTCTCAGCGGCAGTGGAGTTTCATGGAATTGATTTTATAGAACCGCTGGACTTAAGCGCCTTATTCGGCAATGGGATTGACAATGCCATGGAAGCCAGTGAGAAGCTGCCTGAGGAACAGAGGACGATTCTTCTGAAGGCAGGCAGAGTGCAGAATTTTGTGTCTGTGCTGATTGAGAACTGCTGTGTGCCACAGGAAGGGGGAAAGAACCGGCGCACATCCAAAGGGGATGAATTTCTGCATGGGTTTGGCATTTCCAATATGCAGAAAACGGCGGAAAAATATGGAGGGCAGTTGACGGCCAGAAGAGAAAGTGACAAATTTATCCTGAAAATTTTAATTCCGGTGCCATAGAACGGAACTGTCGGGGAACGGCAAATTTCCCGTTCGTGTTCCAATATAAAAAATTGGCTTTAGAATCTGCGGCGTAGATATTAGAATCTGCGCCGCTTCTTGTATATTTTCTCAGATGAGGTAAGATGATTTCAGATGACAGAAACCGGTAAGTTCCGGGCTTCCGATAAGAATATCCATCCCTTGTGAAGCAAAGGGGTGAGAAGAACAGGAGGATGATTATGATTTTGAAAACATCTCATTTGAAAAAATATTACGGCAGAGGGGAAAGTCTGGTGAAGGCGTTGGATGATGTAAATGTAGCGGTGGAGGAAGGACAGTTTGCGGCCATTATCGGAACTTCCGGCAGCGGAAAATCTACGCTGCTGAATCTGCTGGGCGGGCTGGATCATCCCACTTCCGGCGGTGTGGAAGTGGAAGGAAAGAACATTGGGGAGATGACGGAGGAACAGCTTACGGTGTTCCGCAGGAAGCGGATTGGTTTTATTTTTCAGAATTATAACCTGATTCCCTACCTGACGGCATATGAAAATATCGTGCTGCCTGTCCGTTTGGACGGAAAGCGGGAGGACCAAAAGTTCCTGGAAGAGGCAGTGCGTTTTCTGGAACTGGATGGAAAGCTATCCAATTATCCCAGCCATCTTTCCGGAGGCCAGCAGCAGCGGGTGGCGATTGCCAGGGCCCTGGTTTCCAAACCTGCCATTATCCTGGCGGATGAACCTACGGGAAATCTTGACAGCCGCACCAGCGAGAAAGTCGTTGACCTGTTGAAGATGACCAGCGAAAAATTTCACCAGACGATTGTGATGATTACTCATAATCCGGAGATTGCCCAAAAAGCAGATGTGAGAATCCGGATTGAAGACGGGAAAATCTGTGTATAAAATGAGACCGAAAGCGGTATCCCAATGATATTTGAGCCATTCATATAAGATTTATGGTATGCAAGAGGAACTGGCTCGAAAGCTGTGTTCTAATAAAAATTAGAACTATTGATATAAGATTTGCAAAAAAACGAAAGGAAGAGAAGAATGAAAGATAGAAAAGCGGCAGGGAGAATGATTTCCTCCATGGCAAAGGAAAGCCTGCGGGCAAGCCGTATGCGGAATATGTTTGTTATGATTACCATTGTACTGGCTTCGGCATTGCTGTCGGCAATCCTGATGTTTGCATCGGGCCAGAAGCAGAAAACAAAAAATGAGCTTTCCCACAGGCAGCAGGCGGCATATTTTAACCTGACCCGCCAGCAGATGGAAATGCTGAAAAAAGAGGATAGAATTGAATATCAGATTCAGGTAAAGACAGGGGTTCTCACAGAACTGGACGGGTACGATGTAATGCCCTTTTATGTGAATGAATTATCCGATAAAATTCGTACCGGGGAACTGGAAAGCGGAAGAATGCCGGAAACGAAACAGGAAATTGCGGTTCCAAAAGCACTGCTTCAAAAGATGGGGGTTAACCCCGAAATCGGCAGTGAAGTAACCTTTCCTTTTTATGACGGAAATACCGAAAGTTTTACCGTATCCGGCATTTTAATAGGGAAGGAAGAAGCAAAACAGTTCTCCGTATTTTTATCAGAAGACTATGCAAAAGAAGGCAGTCAGCTAAAAGATGCGCCCTATGAAGTATATGCCAGATTAAAGGACGCCGAATTCTTATCTGCCGGGGAATGCAGAGAGATGATGTATTCCATTGGCAAAGATGCGGGAATTCAGCGGAAAAATGTAAGCCCTTCCAGAGCGTTTCTGGATTCCCGTTCCGTAAATATGCAGTCGGTGATGCTTTATGGTCTGGTGGGCTTTGTGATTCTTTTGGCCGGCATTCTTGTGGTGTACGGCGTGTTTTACCTTTCCGTTATCGGAAGAATCCATCAGTTTGGGCAGCTTCGCACGATTGGCATGACAAGAAAACAGATTAAAAAATTTGTTTCCCGGGAGGGAAGGACGCTGTTTTTGCGTTCGGCGCCCATCGGAGTTGCGATTGGCACAGCGGCAGGATATTTTATGATACCCGATGGATTTCATGTAGGGAATACGCTGTGGGTAATTGCCCTGGTGTTTGCGTCTGTATACTTCATAACCATGTGCTCTGTCCGTAAGCCGGCCCGGATTGCCGCGGCTGTTTCCCCCATGGAGGCTCTGCGTTATGTGCCCCAGGACGGAATGCCGCAGGCGGCCGGTAAGAAAATGTGCCGCAGCCTTACGCCTCTGGGAATGGGCAGGATGAATTTTTCCAGAAACGGAAAGAAAACGGTTCTTACCATGCTGTCTCTGGGTCTTGGCGGAATTTTGTTTATGACAGCCGCAACCTATATGTCTTCTTATGACAAAGAGCAGTACGCAAGGCAGGGATATTTTACCAATGCGGAATTTAACATAAATTATGCATCGTCAGCCATTGAACTGAACCAGTATGGAATCAGCGGCATGCAGGCACAGGAACCCATGGATGAGAGCATGATCCGGGAAATATCTTCCTGGGACGGGGTGGAGCAGGTGGAGGAAGTTAAAAATTTCGGCATAACATTCGATTACCCCAAAGGAGATGAGTATGGCTCAAATAATTATGTAGCTCCCATGTCTGATAAAGCAACCAGGGAAATCGGCGCTTATCTGGAAGAGGGAAGCGCCGATTATGATAAATTGATGAGCGGCGGTTACATTCTTACGGTAGATAATGCGACGGTGGAGGAAATTTACGGTTGGAAATTTGAGCCGGGAGAACAGATTGTGCTCCATTATTATGACGGCAGCAAACTAGCGGAAAAGGAAGTCACGATTCTCGGCTGTTTAAACAGACAGTACATTCTGGATCAAAAGGGATGTGAGGGATGGTTCTTAATGCCGGAGCAGGCAGTTCTGGAATTGAGGTCTGTCGGGAGTCTGAATTCGAACCTTCTGGTTTCCACAGAACCTGAGAAAGAAGCCGTCATAGGGGAAAAATTAGAGGAACTGATAGGGAAAAAAACGGGGCTTGACCTGGAAACTCTTGCAGAGCGCAGGATTGTCTATAAACAGAATGCAGAGCAGTTGTTTGGAGCCATCAGCGGCCTGGCCATTTTCATTATGATGTTCAGTATTTTAAGTATGATGAATACATTGATTACCAATATCGTGACCCGCAAACAGGAGCTTGCCATGCTGGAATCCATCGGCATGGAGAAAGGGCAGATCCGAAGTATGGTTTTGGGCGAAAGCATGCTTCTTGCGCTGGTAACGCTGGGAATTACTATGACGGCAGGCAGCCTTTGCGGATGTGCGCTGTGTCATTTGCTGTACCAAAACGGCGCATTTTATATGGCGTTCCGGTTTCCAGCCGGGGCTGCCCTGGCCTATGGGGCCCTGTTGGCATTTGTGCCGTTTTTGATTGCCCTTGTGTCTTTGCAGAGCTTTTCGAAAGAATCATTGGTGGAGCGGCTGCGGGGCGCGGAAAATTAAATGGAATAATAGTATGGAGCGCTGGGTAGAATTTTATTAGTTTCAGTGGACATATTCCGGTTCAGTTTTCAGGATGGATTGCTGTTTCATGGAGATCATGTTATGATGAAAAACACTGCGGCAAAGGGCAAATTCCGCAACAGTGAAGCCGAAGGATGAACTGTTACGTATTTGTTCCTGGTTTGCGGCATGAAACATTGTTTTTACAGAAAGGGGATTTACCGATGCAAAAACAGCAATATCCTTCCATCAATCATATCCTTCAGACTGTGGGGGAGAAACTGAAAGATTATCCCAAAGTCGTTAAAATCTTTCGCAACTGTTATGCCGATACCCTGGAACGGACAGTAAAAACCATGGCTGACGGCACAACCTATGTGATTACCGGGGACATTCCTGCCATGTGGTTAAGGGACTCTTCCGCCCAGCTTCGGCCTTACCTGCCCGCGGCAAAAAATGATCCGGTTCTTACAAAAGCGCTGGCCGGGCTGTCCAGGCGTCAGTTTCAGTACATTTTGATTGACCCTTATGCCAATGCATTTAATGAGGAAGAGAACGGGCATTGCTGGGAACAGGACATGACGGAACAAAACGGCTGGGTATGGGAAAGAAAATATGAGATGGATTCTTTGTGTTATCCTTTGCAGTTCGCATATCTGATCTGGAAAAATACGGGATGCACAGACCATTTTGACACAACTTTCCGGGCCGGCGCAAGAGAAATTTTAAGAGTTTTTTGCACAGAACAAAGCCATGAGGAAGCATCTCCCTACCGCTTTATCCGGCGGAATACATACTTTACCGACACCCTGTCCAGAGAGGGAAAAGGCTCATTGGTGAAATCCGGAATTGGCATGGCCTGGTCGGGATTTCGTCCCAGCGATGACGCATGCACCTATGGCTATCTGATTCCCTCCAACATGTTTGCGGCAGTGGCGTTGGGGTATCTGGAAGAAATTGCAGGCAGTATTTTAAAAGATGGGGAACTTCAAAGGGAAGCGGCCAGGTTAAAGGTAATGATTTACGAAGGCATTGAGACTTTTGGGATTACAAAGACCGAGGAATTCGGGGAAGTGTATGCTTATGAAACCGATGGATACGGTCAGTTTCATTTGATGGACGATGCAAATGTTCCAAGCCTGCTGTCCATGGAGTATCTTGGATACAGGGGGAAGAGAGAAGAAGTTGCGAGACAGACCAGAAAAATGATTTTAAGCGAGGCAAATCCCTATTATTATGCGGGCAGCAAAGGAAGGGGCATTGGAAGTTCCCATACGCCGGTTAACCATATTTGGCCCATTGCCCTGGCGATGGAAGGTCTTACCGCCAGGACAAAAGAGAAGAAACTTGAAATGCTCTGCATGCTTGCCGAAACCGACGGGGGGACGGGGGCGATGCATGAAAGCTTTCATATAAATAATGATAAGCAGTATACCAGAGAATGGTTTTCCTGGGCCAATGCCATGTTCAGTGAACTGGCGCTGGACTACTGCGATTATCCGGTATTGCGCTGACAGCGTTTTTAGGGAATGCCCCAGGGAATTGGCTCTGGGGCTGCGGCTCTTTCGGTATTGCGCTGGCAGCGGTCATTCTATGGCTCGGAAAAGCGGTGGAGACTTTACAGGGATTTCCCACGGCAATGCAATTTGCCGGGATAGAGCGGGTGACTACGCTTCCTGCTCCGATGACGCTGTTTTCCCCGACGGTGACTCCCGGCAGTAGAATCGCTCTGCCTCCAATCCAGACATTGTTTTTGATTTCTACAGGAAGCGCGTAGGTTCTGAAGAATGTTGTTTTTTGTTCCTTCCAGTCTGCCGCCAGGCGTTCCCGAAAGATTTTGCCGAAATAGCTGCTGCTTCCCAGGCCGCAGGCATGGCTGATTTCCGTGATCGTCTCATGGCCTTCTGCAAGCATTTGACAGGCCCTCTGCAGGCGGTAGTTTGTAAGGTATTGAAGCGGCGTAAGATGCAGGCAGTCCTGAAATGCCCGGAAGCATTCCCGTTCGCTGATGTAAGCAGAGTCTGCGAGGGTTCTGACCGATATTTTTTCCGGATAATGTTCATGGATATAGATCATCATCTGTTTTATTTTGTCATTGTCTTTGCTGGTTTTTCTGTGTTGTTGAAAAAGAAAGCGGGCCTGTTCCAAAAGCATCAGCCACAGTTCTGATAAGGCATTCCTCAGTCTGATTTCATACCCGAAAGTTTGCGGGGAAATTTCAAACGCTTCCCGCATACAGGCAATTATTTTTTTCTGCCCGGGGTGTTCCGGAAAAAGGGGAATCAATTCAATTTGTGAAGATTCCAGAAGCGGATCAATATATTTTTGTCCGATTCTGCTGCCCGGCCCTCCTGCAAGCAGAGCAGGATCAAAAATATGAAGGAACTGGATGTTTTTCTCTCCGGCCGCGATGGGTTTTGTCATGTGGAGCACATTGGAAATCACCATGCCGCCGGAGCCTGCCGGAAACAGGGTAGTCCCTTCAGGTGTGTGGTATTCCAGCGCGCCGCTTTCCATATAGAAAAGTTCCGCAGCCCTGTGCCAGTGCCAGGGCACAAACTGCCCGGCATACTTGTCAAGTTCCGCCCGTGTGGCAATATAAGGAAATTCGGCCGTAAAGCCGGGCAGCAGTTCTTCTTTGCTTCCCGGGTGGAAAGCGATGTTCTGTATATTTTTCATAAAGAGTCTCCTTATGGTATCACAGTTTACGTGGGAAAGAGCAATTTTAATTTTCGTCTGTGCCTCAATCTTATGCAGTAAGTATTATTATACTATAAAAATCAGCCTGCAGCGAACAAGTTATAGTTTCATCCGTTGTTTTTGTGGAAATTATTCTGCTGAAATTTGTACATCAAATATAGAATCTTTTGAATTGAGCAAATGTCCCCGTCATGGTAGGATAAGACTATACAAAACATAAGGAATAGAATTGGAGGAAATTGCTATGTTTTTGACAGACCGAAAATTGGAACGGCGCATCCAGGAACTGGAGCAGTACCGCTACCGGGACGGGATCCCATTGAAACGTTTTGATGCGGCAGAGGACAATCAGGGTGTGGTAAATCCCAAGTTCCCGGCATTTTTGGACAGCGGCAGCGCATCCTGCGGAGAATGGGAAACCATAGAAACAGGAGACGTCTGGAAAGGGAGAGACAAATATCTCTGGCTGCATAAGGAGATTAGAATACCGGCGGAATGGAAAGAAAAGAAAATTGTAGGCATTTTTGATTTCGGAAATACCGGGGCAGGCAACAATTCCGGGTTTGAGTCTATGCTGTACGTCAATGGCAGTATGTACCAGGGAGTAGACGCAAACCATAAGGAAGTATTTTTGGACAGCAGTCTCAGCGGAACCTCTGTGGACCTTATGTTCCGCCTGTGGTCAGGGCTTGAGGGCGGCGGAGTTCCCAAAGAGCAGGAACATAAGATTGCCCGGGCGGATTTGGCCTGGCTGGATGAAAAGGCCGATGATTTCCACTACCTGGCTTCCATGGTCTGGCAAACCATTCAGGCGCTGGAGGAAGGCAATCCTGTGCAGCATGAACTGCGCAAAGCCTTAGACAGCGCCTGCCACTGCATTGACTGGTCTTCTCCGGGCAGCGAACTGTTTTATGAATCGCTTCATCAGGCCGATGATTATCTGAATGAAAGCATTGACGGAATGGATAAAAACTCCCTGATCAATGTCTACTGTGTGGGGCATACCCATATTGACGTGGCCTGGCTGTGGCGGCTAAAGCACACCAGGGAGAAATGTTCCCGTTCCTTTTCCACCGTATTCCGCCTGATGGAGCTGTACCCGGAATATATTTTCCTCCAAACCCAGCCCCAGTTATATGAATACATGAAACAGGAATTTCCCGACATTTATGAAACCATCCGCCAGAAAGTGAAAGAAGGCCGTTGGGAAGCGGACGGCGGCATGTGGGTGGAAGCAGACTGCAATCTTACAAGCGGGGAATCTCTGACCCGGCAGATTTTACTTGGAAGCAAGTTTATTAAGGATGAATTTGACAAAGAGGTGGAATACCTGTGGCTTCCGGATGTGTTCGGATATTCCTGGGCTCTGCCTCAGATTTTGAAAAAGGCGGGAATCCATACCTTTATGACTACCAAAATCAGTTGGAACCAGTACAACCGGATGCCCCATGACACCTTTTGGTGGAAGGGGATTGACGGAAGTGAAATTCTGACTCATTTTATCACTACGCCGGAGCCATGGAATGAGCCGGATTCCTGGTTTTACACCTACAACGGGAAGCTGCTTCCCTCTACGGTAAAAGGGGTATGGGATCAGTACAGTGAGAAGCAGATGAACCGGGATTTGCTGATTTCTTTCGGATTCGGCGACGGGGGCGGCGGCGTGAACCGGGATATGCTGGAATACCGCAGGAGGATGGATAAGATTCCGGGGCTTCCTAATGTGAAAATGTCCACTGCAGGGGAGTATTTCCGCAGGCTGCATAACACGGTGGAAGATACGGATCAGTACGTCCATACCTGGGACGGTGAACTGTATCTGGAATATCATCGGGGCACGTATACCAGCCAGGGATATAATAAGCGCATGAATCGGAAGATGGAACTGCTCTACCGAAGAGCGGAAGGGCTTGCCGTGATGGCCGCTTTGCAAAAAGGCAGCCTGGCAGAAGGAAAACAGGAAGAGCTGACAAAGGGATGGAAGCATATTCTGACTAACCAGTTTCACGACATTATTCCGGGTTCCTCCATCCATGAAGTCTACGAGGATTCCAGAAAAGATTATGGGCTGATTGAAAAGATTGCCAGAAATGTGGAAAGAGACGCCTATGAGGCAATTCTGGAACAGAAGGAACATGCCTATACTGTGTTCAATGCTTCCGGATGGGAGCTGAACCAGGTGGTAACCGTGCCGGAAACTTCTGACGGCATTTTCAGGGACAGCGCCGGGAACGTTCTTGTTTCTCAAAAAGGCCAAGGAGGAACCTATGTGGAAGTAAAAAGAGTTCCGTCCCTGGGAACGAAAACCATTGTATTTGAATCTCAGAAGCAGGATGTGCCCAAAGCGGTATTTTCTGTTCACGGCAGGGAAATTGATACGCCGTTTTATCAGATTTCCATCAATCAGTACGGACAGATTACAAAACTTTTTGATAAAACTTATGGGCGCGATGTGCTGCCGGAGGGTCAGAGGGGAAATGTGCTGCAGGTTTTTGAGGATAAGCCGCTGGATAACGACGCCTGGGATATTGATATTTTTTATCAGGAAAAAATGCGGGAAATTACAGAACTTACTGTTTTTGAAATTACGGAGATGGGGCCCCTTGCCATGCGCATCCATATGGAATGGGAGTACATGAATTCCCGTATCCGGCAGGATATGATTCTGTACAGCAGAAGCCGCAGGATTGACTTCTGCACAAATGTGGACTTCCACGAACAGCATCAGCTTTTGAAAGCGGCATTTCCGGTGGATATCCGTTCCACTTACGGAACTTATGATGTGCAGTACGGCAATGTAAGACGGCCCAATCACTGGAATACAAGCTGGGATCAGGCGAAATTTGAGACAGTGGCCCATCGGTGGGCGGATTTGTCTGAGCGCAATTACGGAGTCAGTTTGTTGAACGACTGTAAATACGGCCATGATATCAAGGACAACGTGATGCGGATTTCCCTGCTTCGCGCAGGAACCCAGCCGGATCATCTGCAGGATCAGGGAGAGCATACCTTTACTTATGCGCTGCTTCCCCACAGAGGAGATTTTGTGGAGGGCGCTGTGGTGCAGGAAGCTTTCGCCTTAAATGAGCCGATGCAGGCTGTTCCCGGAAAGAGTCTGCTGTCTTATGAGAGTTTTCTGGCCCTTGACAATGACCAGGTGGAACTGGATGCGGTGAAGCAGTCAGAAGATGGGAAATATCTTGTGATTCGTTTCCATGAATTTGCAGGTTCCAGACAGGAGGTGTCAGTGAAGATTGGCGTTCCATGGAAGGCCTGGGCAGAAGGCGATCTGCGTGAGCGCCCTTTATATGCCTTTGCCGGGAATGAGATTCGGTTAAAGCTTCATGCATATGAGATTAAAACAATATTGGTGGAAGTTCAGTAGCGCATCAGCCTGCTTTGTGTGAAACATGTTTTAAGATGCAGTATTTGAGCCTGGTTTGCAGGAAGCAGGTTGTTGAAAGAAAAGGAGACGTTTTTCATGGAAGAATTATTCCGAATAGAAAAAGTTTTGGGATTTTGTGAGAAAGTATGCTATTTTGTAAGCATTAATTTGCTGTTTGTGATTTCAAATCTTCCGGTTCTGCTGTTTTTACTGTTTGCCGGCGCAGGCCAGATACGGGAATGCCTTCCATTGTTCCTTTTGTGCCTGCTTCCCATGGCCCCGGCGCTTTCCGCAGTGATGTATGCTATGAACCGTTTGATTCACGGAACCCAGACGAGAGGATTCGCAGATTATAAGAAGGGGTATTGTTCCGATTATTTACAGAAAATCAGGCTTGGGGCCGGGCAGCTTCTGGCGATTTTAATCTGTTGGACCAATATTGAATTTTTTACCCTGCAGGTTCGAATTCTGCCGCTGGCAATTGTATTTATATTGCTGTTTGCAGGAATTCTCCTTGCAACGCCTAACCTGTATCTTCTGGCCAGCCGTTATGAAATGGGAAATGTGCAGATTGTCAGGACAGCAGTGACGCTGCTGATTGCAAGGCCGGGAGCCACTCTGGGGAATCTTGCGGCATTTGCAGTTATTTTGGCGGCATTTGAGATTTCGGCCGGGACAACGGCGCTGTTTATGGGCAGCGTTTACGGATTTTTGATTATGTTTATGAATCAGGGCGTGATGCAGAAACTGGAAAGCAAAAATTAATAAGGATAATCAGGGAATGCAGAAAACTGCATTTCCTTTTTGCGGTTTTCGGGGTTTGGGCAAAAACCGGAGCCAGACAGAGAGGGACAGAGGATGTCAGAACAGGGAGGCATAATGGAAATCAAGACGTCAGGGCAGCTGTACAGAAAATTATTCTATATTGACACCGCGATTTTGTGCTGTGTGGAGCTGGTGATGATGGTTTCTTTTTTCACCAGCGCCAGAAACCGTTTTTTGGAGCAGAATCTGAATTATATGGGTATGATGAGCGAATCGGCGGATTCCTATCTGGAAGAGACGTCGGATATCGCAGAGTATATCCATGAAGATCTGTACAAGTCAGGCATGGAACTAAACGACGCCCTGCACTACCTGACGGACGGGCCGGCAGACTATCAGCAGTACCGTCTGGATACTTATTATGAAAGCAAAATCAGTGAATATAAGGGAGTGGAAACCTTTTTTCTGGATGGGTTCCAGGCATATCAGAGCTTAAGCAGGATTATGCTTTACAGTTATGAACGGGGCGTAGTGACAGAATACACCAGGGATGGAAAAAGTTACAAAAGATTCGGGGGCAAGGGATTTTTGGAACGCCTGGAACAGGGAGATTTGGTGGAGGGGGATTGTTTTTTCTATTTGAAGGAAATCAGAGATCCGGTCAATATGCAGGTGAAGGGATGCATGCTCCTTGGTTTTGAGAGCAGTAAATTTGAAAGTATCCGCCGATACTATTCCAGGGCGGAACTGGCGGTCTACAATGATGCCGGCGCCAGAGTGTTTGATTCCAATGGGAAGTATCAGGCAAGCGAGATTATGGAGGCGGAAGAGGCCGGGACATTAGAGCATTTTCTGGGGGCTTATGTGGAGCAGACACAGACCGGAGGATACCATACGATCAGCTATCTGGAGAAAGGGCGGGCCTCTGCGGTTCCGTTTCCTGTTATCCTGATGATTCTTCTGGTGGGGCTTGGGACGCTGGCTTTGGGAGAAACATTTGTAAGGTATCATCTGAAGCGCCTGGAAAAAAGGCTGGATCGGATTCTGGACGGGATGACTAAGGTTATGGAAGGGGATCTGAAGGTACGCATTCCTTCCGACAGAAACGGGGATGAACTGGATGTGATTTCCAGTTATTTCAATGAAATGTGCATTAATCTGGAAGAACACATCAAGAAGCGGTATTTGGCGGAAATTGAACAGAAAAATGCAGAGATGGCGGCTCTTCAAAGCCAGATTAACCCGCATTTTCTCTACAATACCCTGGAGGCGGTGCGCATGAAGGCAATCTGCAACGGCGACCGGGAGGTGGGGAAAATGCTTTACAGCCTGGCGGTGACGTTCCGTGCACAGTTAAAAGAAGCAGATGTGATTACCCTGGCCCAGGAACTTCATTACAGCAAGAAATATATGGAGCTGTTTGAGTTCCGTTATCCGGGGCAATTTGAAGCAATTCTGGAATGCCCGGAGGAATATCTGCAGATTCCGGTGATTAAATTTGTGCTGCAGCCGATTATTGAGAATTATTTTATTCATGGGATCCGGATGAAAGAGAAAGATAATTTTATCCGGATTTTGGTAGAGAAACAAGAAAAAGCAGTCAGGATAGCAGTGGAGGATAACGGAACCGGAATGACCGAAGAGGAACTGGCTGCAAAAAACCGGGAGCTGGCTGAGGAGCTGATGGAGAAGCAGGCTTCTATCGGCATTGCAAATGTAAACCGCAGGCTGAAAGCCGTATACGGCAAAGAGTACGGAATTCATATGGAGGCAAGGCCGGGCGGGGGTCTGCGGGTGATTCTGCGTTTTCAGCTCCGGGAGGAAGCAGTGAAGGAAACAGATAAAATCAGTGAGGGTTAAGAGTTTTGGTTAGAGGAGATAAAATGAAAAAGGTAATGATCGTGGAGGATGAGGAATTGATTTTACAGGGGATCCGCAATATTCTGGATTGGGAATCCCTGGGTCTTCAAGTGGCGCATATGGCCCATGACGGCGCGGAGGCATTGGAAATGTGGGAAAAAGAGCCTGTGCACATTGTAGTTACCGATATCAGCATGCCGGGAATGGACGGATTGGAGCTTCTTCGGAGAATCAGAGAGAAAGAAGAGCAGGTGCGTTTTATTATTCTGACCGGATATGACGAATTTGCCTACGCAAGAGAAGCCATCCGTCTGGAAGTGGAAAATTATATCTTAAAGCCCATCGACGAGGAAGAACTGGAACGCCAGCTTCGGGAGACGGTGAAGAAGCTGGATGAGATGGACAAGAAAAAGATTCAGTATATTGATGAAAAGACGCAGTGGATGCATTTTTTAAACGGCCGGGCAGAAGAGGGGGAATCCCGTCAGTATGCCGAAATGCTGGGACTTTCTGCGGATTGCGGAACATATTATGCCGCTTTGATGAAATGGAATATGGAGGGCCTGAAAGAGAAGAAAATAACAGATGTGATTGTGGAGTTGAAGCAGGAAGAATCTCTGAGTATCGTCCACCTGCCGCCGGACAGCCTGCTGATGGTTCTGGCAGACGATTCGGCAGATGAAAATCAGGCGCAGGAATACTTTTCAGAAATTCAGAATCAGGTGGAGAGTAAGTTCAATGTAATGACTTTTATCTGCATGGGGCCTGGATTTCAAAGCATTGCCCAGCTTCCGGAAAGCTATCGGATGGCCCGGAAGCTGCAGAAATATCTGATTCTGGAAGGGTACGGAACTTGCATCAGCCAGAAACAGATTCAGGACAGAACCACAGAAGCCGTAAACATGGACGAAGACCAGCTTCGCAGGTTTATTCTGAAAAAAGAGACGGATGCTGCGGTGAGCTATATGGAAGATTTGTTTATCAACAAGATCAGCAGGGACGCTTCCGCAGGCTCTCTGTATCAGACGGCTGTAAAAATGGCCGTAATGCTTCAGGAAATCAAAAAGGAATACAAGCTGGAATCCGGTAATTTTCAGGAATTGACCGATCTGATTGAAACTATTTTCCGTGCAGAGGATATCCATGGAATCAAAACGGCCTTTCTTTCTGAAATTACAGAGATCATCGCGTGCATGCACGAGGAGGATTCCCAGTATACTCCGGTGGTGCGCCAGATTATTGCTGAGGTGCATCAGAATTACAAAGAGGATATGAACCTGAAAACACTGGCTTATAAATACCATATGAACGCTTCTTATCTGGGGCAGATCTTCCAGAAAGAAGTGGGGTGTTCCTTTGCCCGTTATCTGAGCAATACTAAAAATGGGATTGCAAAGGACTTAATACTCAACACAAATATGAAAATCAATGATATTGCAAGGCAGGTGGGATATCCGGATACCAGTTATTTTTACCGGAAGTTTAAGCAGTGCTATGGGGTGTCTCCGGCTTCTTTGCGGGAAATGAAGAAATACTGACCATAGAATGCGTAGGATGCGTTGTGTTTTAACATAACTGTAATTTGTTCAATGAACCTAAAAGTTTTCAACTTTCCATGCAAATTCCACAATGATATAGTTAATATATCAAAAAACATACTGCACATTGACGAACCGGTAAGTCATTGCGCAGTGGAAAATGAAGGAGGTTTCAATGTGAGAGCAAACACAAAAAAAGCTGAAAAGCCGAAAGGGAATTTTCTCAGCCGGCTGAAGGCCAACAAGGAACTGCTGATTTTGAGTATGCCGGGCGCAATCTGGTTTCTGTTTTTTGCATACCTGCCTCTGTTTGGGATTCTGGTGGCATTCAAGAAATTCAGGCTGTCAGGGGATGGGTTTTTTTACAACCTGTTTACCAGCGAAACCGTCTGGTTTGACAATTTCAAGTTCCTGTTCAGCAGCGGAGACGCCTGGATCATTGTAAGGAACACAGTGCTGTATAATGCAGCGTTCATTGTTCTGGGCGTGGTGATACCGGTAATTCTGGCATTGCTGCTGAATGAAATCCGAAACAAAGGAATGATGAAGATTTACCAGAGTTCCATGTTTCTGCCCTACTTTCTGTCCTGGGTTGTGGTAAGTTACTGTGTTTTTGCATTCCTGAATCCGGAAAAGGGATACTTTAACGCAATTATCCAGCAGTTCGGCGGGCAGCCCATTTCCTGGTATACGGAAACGAAATACTGGCCCTTTATCATTATTTTCATGAGCCAGTGGAAAGGCATGGGCTATAACACTGTGGTTTATCTGGCGTCCATCTGCGGAATTGACAAGACTTATTATGAAGCGGCAGTGTTAGACGGAGCCACCAAATGGCAGCAGATCAAATACATTACGCTGCCGTTGTTAAAGCCGGTCATTACCATTCTGCTGATTATGGCAGTGGGAGGAATTTTCAAAGCGGACTTCGGCCTGTTCTATCAGCTTCCCAGGAATTCAGGCCCTCTGTATCCGGTGACAAATGTGCTTGATACATACATTTTCCGGGCCCTTAAGACCAGCGGGGAAATCGGAATGAGCGCAGCGGCCGCCCTGTTCCAGTCAACGGTTGGTTTTGTCCTGATTATGATTGCAAATAAAATCGTATCCAAAGTGGACAATGAAAATGCATTATTCTAAGGAAGGAGGGAAACCATGTCTGAGAAAAGAATGTCCAGAAGAAAAATGGAGAAAAAAATCCGGGCAATTGAGGAGGAAGGCTGCAAATACAATCAGATCAAAAAGCCCACAAATGTGCTGTTTAACATATTTTTGGCGATACTGTCGCTGATTTGCGTGATTCCTTTTATTTTCGTCATTATTATTTCCATTACGGACGAAGAGTCTCTGACCATGAACGGTTACCGGTTTATACCGGAAAAATTAAGCCTGTATGCCTATGAATACATCGTAAGCGCAGGAGAGAATATTTTGAGAAGTTATGGGGTGACCATCCTTGTAACCGTTCTCGGTACATTGATCGGCCTGTTTTTGACAGGCACATACGCCTATACGCTGTCCAGAAAGAATTATGCTTACCGGAAATTTTTTACCACAGTCATCACCATTCCCATGCTGTTCAGCGGCGGCATGATTGCAAATTATCTGATTGTGACAAAGGTATTGATGTTAAAGGACACCATTTGGGCGCTGATTCTGCCCCTGTGTCTGAATTCTTTCAATATTATCGTGCTGCGGACCTTTTTTAAAACCAGTATTCCGGATGCAGTCGTGGAATCTGCAAAAATTGACGGGGCATCAGAGTGGCGGCTGTTCTTCCAGATAGTCATTCCCATGGCGCTGCCGGGGCTTGCCACCATCGGCCTGTTTCTGACGCTGGGATATTGGAACGACTGGTTTAACGCCATGATGTACATGGACAACAAAGATATGATACCGCTGCAATATCTGCTGATCCAGATTGAAAGCTCCATTGACTGGCTGGCAAATAATAAGGCCACCATGGGAGTGGACGGCATTGCAGTGGCGGCAAACATGCCGAAAGAGACGATTAAAATGGCAATTGTAGTAATATCCACGTTACCGATTATTTTTGCTTATCCGTTTTTCCAAAGATACTTTGTAAATGGATTGACGGTTGGGGCAGTGAAGGAGTAAGATAAAACAAGGAGGAGAAATCATGAAATTCAGAAAATTTGCGTCACTTGGACTTGCAGCGGTTATGGCAGCGGGACTTCTTACCGGCTGCGGCGGTAAAAAGGAGACGAACGCCAATGGAGAAGAGGTAGTGGAGCTGACCTGGTGGCAGATCGGAGACGCCCAGAAGGATCAGGATAAGGTGTTGGAAAAAGTCAATGAGTACACTCAGGAAAAGATAGGGGTAAAACTGAAAATCAACACTGCAGGGTGGGGCGATTATAACCAGAAAATGCAGGTGGTAGTCAACACCGGAGACGACTGGGATCTGTGCTTTACCTGTTCCTGGGCCAATAATTATTTCCAGAATGCTGACAAGGGCGCATTCCTCGCACTTGACGATTATATCAAAGATACAGAGATGTATAAAAACATAGACAGCCGGTTCTGGGAGGCGGCAAAAGTCCAGGGCAAGACTTACGGCGTTCCCAGCGAAAAGGAAATCGGCAGTATGCCCATGTGGGTGTTTACCAAAGAATATGTAGACAAATACAATGTTCCGGTAGATGAAATTCACAGCCTGGAAGATTTGGAGCCCTGGCTGAAAGTAATTCATGAAAATGAACCGGATGTGGTTCCTATGTACTTAACCAGCAGCTATTCCGCGCCTATTTATATGGATTTAATCCAGGATCCGGTGGGCATTGAGTACGGTGATGAAACTCTTACCGTGAAAAATGTATTTGAAACAGAGAAAATGAAATCCACTCTGGACACCATGCGGAAATATTATCTGGCAGGCTATATTAACAAGGATGCAGCCACAGCATCCGATGACAAATCCATCAAGCGTTTTGTGACAAAAGGCGACGGACAGCCGTATGCAGAACTGGTATGGGGCAAAGACCTGGGGTATGAAGTGGTTGCGACTCCCATTATGGACACATATGTGACGAATATCTCCGCCCGGGGCGCGCTGACAGCAGTCAATGCCCAGACCAAGCATCCTGAGAAGGCCGTGGAGCTTTTGAACCTGATCAATACCGACGAATATCTGAGAAATCTTTTGAATTACGGCATTGAAGGGGAACATTGGGATAAAGTGGAGGTTCCTGCTGAGGAAGCCAAAGCAGCGGAAGGCAAGCCTTATGTGTACGAAAACAAGATAAAGCTGAAT
Source organism: Eubacterium sp. (assembly GCA_021769425.1). Classification (GTDB taxonomy): domain Bacteria; phylum Bacillota; class Clostridia; order Lachnospirales; family Lachnospiraceae; genus Petralouisia. Next base: position 29,590 of record JAETSX010000010.1, on the reverse strand, counting down.
GAAGAAACCAGGAAGAACTATTCTGTGTCCTACTGGGTGCAGGGCGGTTTGTTCAACACCTATGTGCTGGAGAATGAGCCTGTGGACAAATGGGCGACTTTCAAGGAATTTAACGATTCTTCGGTGGAAGCTCCGTCCTTTGGGTTTGACTTCGACTTAAATCCGGTCAGTACAGAAGTGGCAGGATTCGGAAATGTAATGGATGAATTCGGAAAATCTTTATTTACCGGCAGCGTTGATCCGGAAGAATATCTGCCTAAGCTGCAGGAAAAACTGGAGGCAACCGGAATTGATAAAGTAATTGCAGAGATGCAGAAACAGATAGATGAATGGAAAGCAAGTAAATAAGAACAAGTAAATAGAAACAAGAGAAAAGACAGCCTCTGCCTTTTGTGCAGAATCCTTCCAGCGCTCACAGTTCTGGAAGGAAAGGGCTGTCTTAACCAGAAAGTGTGAGGCAGGCTATGAAAAAAGTGTTGGAAGTGTGTGTGGACTCTGTGGAGTCTGCAGTAATTGCTGAAGAAGCCGGGGCTGACCGTTTGGAAGTCTGCGCCAATCTGCTGATTGGCGGAACCACTCCGGGAGTAAGCCAGTTTAAACAAATCCGGAAAAAATGCCATATCCCCCTCCATGCGCTGATCCGCCCAAGATTCGGAGATTTCCTTTATACCGATGCGGAATTTCAGATGTTGGAAGAGGATATCCGCCTGTTCCGGGAACTGGGTGCCGATGGGGTGGTCGCAGGATGCCTGAGGGCGGACGGCAGTTTAGACCATAACCGGATGGAACGGTTAAGGGCATGTGCAGACGGACTTTCTCTGACGCTGCACCGGGCATTTGACGTCTGTAAGGACCCTTATCAGACGTTGGAAGATGCGGTGGCGTTGGGCATTGATATCATTCTGACTTCCGGCCAGGCCCAGGATTGCAGGAAAGGAAAAGAAATCCTTTCAAAGCTTATTGTCCAGGCAGGGGAACGGACAGAGATCCTTGCAGGCGGCGGAGTGAATGATGAAGTTATCCGGCAGTTGGCAGAAGAAATCCACACTTTCTGCTTTCACATGTCTGGAAAGAAAACTTTAGACAGCGGCATGGCCTATCGGAAAGAAGGAGTAAACATGGGAATGCCCGGACTCAGCGAATATAGTATTTTCCAAACAGACGGGGAGGAAATACGCAGAGCAAGGGAAGCGTTGGATGCAAAGTAAGCAGTCAGCAGGATGTGAACTGCCATACGCGAAAGAATGCCGAAGATACCGGATACAAAATGAACTGCCCTGCTGCAGGCAGCGGGGATTCAATCTGTGAAAGAAAAAACTTTTGGCAGATGCGGAAAGGATAGATAGAGAAAGGCGGCACAGTGGTGTTTTCAGAATATTTACGGGATTATGCACAGCAAAAATATGACAGCCGGATGCAGTGGATGGCAGACAGGCAAAGAGCCGTTTCAGAAGAGAAGACGGCAGATTGCCCGGGCCGTAATAACTGGATGGAACAAGAGAACATAACAGACTGCCCGGGCCGTAATAACCGGATGGGACAAGAGAACATAACAGACTGCCCGGGCCGTAATAACCGGATGGAACAAGAGAACATAACAGACTGCAAGGGCCGTAATAACTGGATGAAATTATTTCAGGAAGAAATCCGGCATAAACTTGCAGGATGCACTCCGGAAGAACAGATTCTCATGAAATTCTTTTACGGCACAATGCCACTTAGAGATATGGCGGAATATGACTTTGAAACATTTTCAGATTTTGTCCGGCATGGGATTTGGCTGCGTGAAACAGTGGAATGGTGCAGGAATCTGCCGGAGAAAATTTTTTTGAATGATGTGCTGTATTACCGGATTAATTCAGAAAACATTGAAAAGTGCCGTCCGTTCTTTTATGAGAAACTGAAAGACAGAATTCAGGGAAAATCTCTGGAAGAAGCTGTTTTGGAAATCAATTACTGGTGTGCGGAACATTGCGCCTATGAGGCTTCTGATCTCCGCACAATTTCTCCCATGGGCATGTACCGGGCCGGAGCAGGAAGGTGCGGGGAAGAATCCGTCTTTGCAGTGACTGCCTTCCGCAGCGTGGGAATTGGAGCCAGACAGGTTTATGCGCCCTGGTGGAGCCACTGCGATGACAATCACGCGTGGGTGGAAGTATATGTGGATGGAACCTGGCAGTTTCTGGGAGCGTGCGAGCCGGAAGAAACGCTGAACCAGGGCTGGTTTGTAAATGCTTCCTCCCGGGCATTGCTGATCCATGCAAGGTGTTTTTCAGATTTCGGCAGAAAGTTTTCTGCCGCAGGATGTTCTCAGGAAAAGCAAGAGACAGAGACAGCGGGAAGGATTGTTCAAACATATTTTGGGAATGAGGAGGTTTCCGGTGAGATGGAGTGGTATCGGGAAGGGGAGCTCCCCTGTTATCAGAACGTGACTGCCGGATATGCAAAGACCCGCAGACTTCAGATAACGGTGACAGAGCCGGACGGCAGTCCGGCAAAAGATGCCCGTGTATTTGCGGAAGTTCTCAACGGCGCAGAGTACCGGCCTATTGCAGTGTTAAAGACAGACTGGGAAGGAAAAGCCGCCTTAAGCATGGGGCTTGGCACAATCCATTTATGGGCCGTCAAAGAGGGGAGAATCACAGAAAAGCTTTTGGATGTTTCGGAATGTTCCCAAGTCCATTTGAGGATTGACGCCTGTAGAATGGAGGAAGCTATTCAGGAAATCATACAGTCAGGAAAGTTTTTCCAAAGGGCGGAGGGAGAATTTGCCCAATGGTCAGACATTGATTTTCACGCGCCGGGGGAAACTTTTTTGAAACCGGAGATTCTAAAGCGTCAGCGGACAAAGAACCGGGAACGGATTCAGAAAGCGGCAATGCTAAGAGTAGCCAGGACAGAAAAGTTTTACCAGGAAGAATTGGCGGAAGAATACCAGGAAGAGAAGGAGATTCTCCGCCATGCAGCAGGAAATTTCCCTCAGTTATACCAGTTTCTTAAGCAGGATGAAAGCCCGGACAGGAAATGGCTGCTGCATAGCTTAAACCCAAAAGATTACAGAGATGCCCGTGCAGATGTGCTGGAAGAGCATTTGCAGTATGCTTCTGTTTACCGCAGTATGTGGGTTGGGGAAGAGGATGAGATTTATCGTAAGTACATTCTCTGCCCGCGGATTTTTTGGGAAGAGATGACCTGTTACCGAAAAGAAATATCAGCTTATTTCAGTGAGGAAGAAAAGGAGCTGTTTCGCAGGAACCCGAAAGCAATCTGGGACTATATCAAAACCCATATAGAATATGAAGAGCAGCTTGAGTACCCTACTCTTTATTCCACGCCTGCAAGCGTTTTAAAGCTGCAGGCAGGAACCCCTATGAGCCAAAAAATTCTGTGCGCAGCCATTTGCCGCACCTTGGGGATTCCCGCACGGATCAGCCAGGCAGAGCAGGAGGTGGAAATTTACAGAAACGGCAGTTTTGTGAAATTATCCGGAACAGAAAGAGAAATCTGCGGAGACGGGGATAAGGCAGAATCCTTTGGCCTGGCAGTTCTCGTCTTAAGGAGAAAAGAGGAAGAAGAATGGAACTATTCTCAGAACTGGACCATTGCCCGATTTCGAAGCGGACAGTTTGTCACACTGGATTATCAGGGACTGGAATTTGAGGGCACAGCGCTGAATCTGGAATTAGAGCCGGGATATTACCGGATTCTGACGGCGAACCGGCTGCCCAACGGAAACCAACTGGCGGCGGAATGCAAAATCTTTCTGCAGGCAGGCGGAAAAAAGGAGTTATCATTAAAGATGCGCACAGGGCTTCCCGAAGAACTGTTGGTAAGCCATTTCTTCAAAGATTTTGAAGCGCTGGATCATGGGAAACGGACGCCCATTTCCGCTTTGACGAAGGACGCTGTAACGGTTCTGGCCTTTTTAGAGCCAGGAGAAGAGCCCACTGAGCATGTTCTGAATGAGCTCTCTGGCCATCAGGAGGGTTTTCGAAGAATGGGCGTCCGGGTATGCTTTCTTGTGCGGGAAGAAAATGTGACAAAAACAGCCGCCTGGAAACAGGCCGTTTCAGCCTTGCCGGAGGTTTGCGTTTATCAGGTTTCCTTGGAAGAAATTGTGGAGCCTCTGGCCCGCAGCATGTACACAGATCCGGAGAAACTGCCGCTTCTGGTAATTGTAAATCCGGGCCTGCAGGGCATTTATGCCTGCAGCGGCTACCGCGCCGGAAGCGTGAAACTCATGTTGGAGCTGCTGAAAGCAAATCAGAGCCATTTGCCGCATACTAATTTGCCGGAAGCGTGAAATTCATGACGAAACTGTTGAAAGCAAATCAGGGCCATTTGCCGCATACTGATTTGCCGGAAGCGTGAAATTCATGACGAAACTGCTGAAAGCAAATCAGGGCCATTTGCCGCATACTGATTTGCCGGAAGCCTAAAAGAAACACAGGAACCAGAAAGGTGGAACTTATTCATGGTGAAGAAACATCTGAACAGTTATGTCGGGAGCATGCAGCAGCTTATCTATGCGCGTCCGTTGACTTATGAAGAAGGCAGGGCCAGGGGAATGAAGGCCTATCAGGTGAAAAACGGTCCGCTGGAATTTACCGTAATGGCTGATAAATGCATGGATATTGCAGAGGCATCCTTCTGCGGGCACAACATCAGCTTTTTGTCAAAACCTGGGTTGATGGGCAGGAACCATTTTGACACCAACGGAGCGGAAGCCCAGCGCAGCATCATGGGAGGGCTTCTGTTCACCTGCGGCCTGGAAAATATCTGCGCCCCCTGCAGCATAGAAGGAAGGGATTACCCTATGCACGGCAGGATACGCACAACCCCTGCAGAGCATGTGTGTGCAGACGCCTGCTGGCAGGAAAATGAGTACAAAGTGACGTTAACCGGAGAGATGCGGGAAGGAGAGCTTTTCGGAGAAAATCTTGTGCTGCGAAGGAACATTTCCACCGTATATGGGGAAAACAGAATTTATATTGAGGACAGGATTTCCAATGAGGGATTCCGGCCGGAACCGATGATGCTTTTGTACCATATGAATGTGGGCTATCCATTTCTGTGCGAGAGGTCCCGGATTGTTCTGCCCACCAGAAATGTGCAGCCAAGGGATGAGATTTCAGCTCCCCATACCGGGGAATACAGCAGGATGGAGCCTCCGAAAGACAATGAACCGGAATATGTATTTCTTCATGAAATGGCAGCGGATGCAGAAGGAAATACCTTTGCAGCGGCGGTCAATGAAGAGCTGGGAATCGGCCTGAAAATAGAATATAATCAAAAAGAACTGCCGTATTTTATGCAGTGGAAGTCCACAGCGTCCGGGGATTATGTGGTGGGCTTAGAGCCTGCTAACTCCAGCGTGTACGGAAAACCTTACCACATCAAAGAACATAGCCTGCATATGATGGAGCCTTTTGCCGCAGAAACCAAACATCTCATATTGACATTTTTATCAGGAGAACGATTGTTAGATCAGCTCAAGGAAGAAGCAAAAGACCTGCTCAGAAAATAATCAATATGCAGTCGATATCAAATTATAAGAAATGATAGAAGAGGAGAAAAAAATGAAACGTTCCAAAATCAACGCAGAAATCAAACACATGGAAGAAATCATACAGGCCCACGGATTTGAAATTCCGCCCTTTTGCAAATGGACGGCTGAAGATTGGAAAACCAAAGGGGCGGAATATAATGAAATTCGGGACAATATGCTGGGATGGGATATCACAGATTACGGCCTTGGCAAATTTGATGAGGTAGGATTTTCCCTGATAACCATACGGAACGGCAATCTGAAAATGGAGAAATATACCAAAACTTATGCAGAAAAACTTCTTCTGGTGAAAGAAGGCCAGATGGCCCCCATGCATTTCCATTGGAATAAAATGGAAGATATCATTAACCGGGGAGGCGGCAATGTGCTGATAACCGTGTATAATTCCACCGAAGACGGGGAATTTGCGGATACGGATGTGACAGTTAACTGTGACGGCAGGGAATACACGGTTCCGGCAGGAACAAAAGTGAAGCTGACGCCGGGGGAAAGCATTACCATCTATCCTTATATGTACCATGATTTCCATGTGGAAGAAGGAAGCGGCGACGTGCTGTTAGGGGAAGTGTCCATGTGCAATGATGATGAAAACGATAACCGGTTCTATGAGCCCATCGGCCGTTTTCCGGAGATTGAAGAAGATGAAGAGCCCTATCGTCTGCTGTGCAATGAATATCCCAAGGCAGAGTAAATAAGGAGAAGCGAATTGATACAACAAAAATTAAACAAAAACTGGCAGATGCATTGTCCGAAAGAGCCTGCCCAGCCGGCGGTGGTCCCGGGGACAGTTTATACGGATTTGCTGCGCAACGGAAAGATGGAAGATCCCTTTTGGAAAGACAATGAAATCCGCGCCCTGCCTTTGATGGAAAAAGATTATGAATATGAAACTTGTTTCGATGCAGAAAAAGAATTGCTGGCAAGTGAAACAATATTGCTGCATTTTGACGGACTGGATACCATTGCAGATATTTACCTCAACCAGATTCATGTCGGAAATGCATACAATATGCATCGGATCTGGGAATATGATGTCACCCATATTCTGAAAGAAACCGGAAATGAACTGAAAGTTGTCCTTCATTCTCCGTTGAAATTTATTCGGGAGGCATTTGCAGAATGCCGGACCTTAGGGTCTGAGGATGCCATGGACGGTTTTGTCCATCTGAGGAAAGCCCATTGCATGTTTGGCTGGGACTGGGGCGCGCACTTGCCGGATGCAGGGATTTTCCGGGAAGTGTCTTTGCTTGGAATAACAGGCGCAAGGCTGGACAGTGTTTATATCCGCCAGAAGCATGAGGGAGGAGAAGTCACATTATCTTTGGAAGTTCCTGCCGGAGAAAGCGCTTGCTATACGGTGGAAATCACTGCGCCGGACGGCTCTGTACGAACCTACGACGGTTCTCCCCTGGAAATCCGGATCGAACAGCCCAGACTCTGGTGGCCCAACGGGTACGGCAGCCAGCCCCTTTACAAAGTGAAAGTCACCCTCTTTACAGATGGCGCTGCTTCTGATATTTGGGAGCGGCGCATCGGTTTGCGCACCATGACGGTGAAGACAAAAGAAGATCAGTGGGGAACCGGTTTTGCCCATGAAATCAACAGTATTACGATATTTGCAATGGGAGCCGATTATATCCCGGAGGATCACCTGCTGGGACGGGTAACGCCGGAAACCACCAGGAAATTGCTGGAACAGTGTGTGGCAGCCAATTACAATGCCATCCGGGTGTGGGGCGGCGGATATTATCCGGAAGACTGGTTTTATGATATCTGCGACGAACTGGGGCTGATTGTCTGGCAGGACTTTATGTTTGCCTGCGCTGTCTACGAACTGACGCCGGAATTTAAAGAAAATATCCGCCGGGAATTTATTGACAATGTCAAACGGCTCCGCCATCATCCCTCCCTGGGACTTTGGTGCGGCAATAACGAGATGGAAATGTTTGTGGAAGAGGGGCATCACTGGGTTACCAAAAAGACAGAGGTGCGGGACTATATTTTGATGTACGAGCAGCTGATTCCGGAAGTGTTGGAGACTTATGATCCCGAGACTTTTTACTGGCCTGCCAGCCCTTCCTCCGGGGGAGCTTTTGACGAACCCAACAGCCCGGACAGGGGAGATGTGCATTACTGGAGCGTATGGCATGGAAACCGGCCGTTTTCGGAGTATCGGAAATATTTTTTCCGCTATGCGTCTGAATTTGGATTTCAGTCCCTGCCGGCAAAAAAGACCCTGGAAACCATCACAGATGATCCCAGGGACATGAATCTCTTTTCTTATATTATGGAAAAACACCAGAGGCAATATGGGGCAAACGGGAAAATTATGAATTATCTCCAGCAGACTTACCTCTATCCTTCGGATTTTGACACGCTGATTTACGCTTCACAGCTGCTGCAGGCAGACGCCATCCGCTACGGCGTAGAGCATTTCCGGCGAAACCGGGGCCGCTGTATGGGAGCCATTGTCTGGCAGTTAAACGACTGCTGGCCGGTGATTTCCTGGTCGTCCATTGATTACTGCGGCCGCTGGAAAGCGCTGCATTATGCGGAAAAGAGGTTTTTTGCGCCGCTGATGGTTTCCTGCCAGGAAGAGGGGATGATGACCCAGGAGGCGGATATGAACCGGGAGCATTTTACCTTTGAAAAGTCGATTCGCCTGAATGCTGCAAATGAGACCAGAACAGAGCAGCAGGCGGAAATATTCTGGGAAGTTCGGAATGCAAAAGCGGAAATTTTAAGAAGCGGGGAAACAAAACAGGTGCGTATTCCGGCTCTTACCAGCCTGTGGCTTGAAAAGACGGAGCTGCCGGAACTGGACGTATTTTCGGAATATGTAAGCTATGGGATGAGACAGGATGGCAAAGTGATCTCTGAGGGAACTGTTATATTCTCTTATCCAAAGTATTTCCGTTATGAGAATCCTCATCTTTCTTACCGACTGGAGGGAGATGAAATCTTTGTGTCAGCGGACGCTTATGCAAAAAGCGTGGAGATTCAGAATGAGCAGGAAGATTTCATTCTTTCCGACAACTATTTTGATATGAATGGAGGAGAGAAGCGGGTGAAAATTATTTCCGGGGAGGCGAAAGGAATCCGGTTGAGAAGCGTTTATGACATCCGGTAAAAAGGTTTTTTTATATTTTAAATGCAAAAGCGTTGGCTTTGAGGCGAAACGCTTCTGCTTTTTTGGCTTTATTTGCAGACTGTCAGCTTAATTTTCTGAAAAATTGCTTGTATCTCCGTATTTATCATGGTATAATTTGTTAAATTACATTTTATTTTGGGAGAATTTTTATTTAGAATAGAGTATTTTAAATGAAGCATTCTCCCAAAGCATTAAATTTTGGGAGGTTTTAAAATTGAAAAAACGAATTCTTTCAGTTATTTTAGCTTTGTGCCTCTGTATTTCTACCCAGTCGGTGGCATACGCAGGCCAGGGAGAACTTTTACAGCAAGAGGATGCTCTTGCGGAAGAATCTGAATCTAAGATGGAGGCCCGTGACGCCATAGATCCGACTGAAAAGGAAGTCTATGAGTCTATGATTGCGTTGAAGGATGAATATCCAGAAGGCATGCCTTGGACTAACGCAAATCCAGAGGGAGATTACCGTTGGCAGGGTGGACCCCTGGGCGGAAAGAATATTGTTGCTGTGGGCTGCGTAGCTTTTGCCTTTATACTCAGTGATGCGGCATTTGGTGAGTTGAAGGCCAGAATGTATATGCCAGGTGAGTTTGAATTTGAGGATATAAAGCCCGGAGATATTTTGCGGGTAAATGGGAACTCCCATACTGTGATTGTACTTGAGGCAACGGATGCAGGCGTGATTGTTGCAGAAGGAAATTATAACGCTTCGATTCATTGGGGAAGGCCAATTTCTAAGGAGCAAGTCATGAACAGCGTAAGCGCCTATATCACCCGCTATCCGATCACCCATGTTTCGGAGGAAGATCCTGATGCCAACCAGTCAATTGCATCTGGTGAGCTTGCAGAAGGGCTTACATGGAATTTAACCAAGGCAGGTACGCTGACTATCTCCGGCAAAGGGAGGATGGAGGATTTTGAAAGCATCGAAGTGCAGCCCTGGAAGGATTACAGAGAACAAATCCTGAAGGTGGTTATTGAGGACGGCGTTACCAGCATCGGCGCCTGTGCTTTTGGAAAATGCGGGATTTTTAGTGCAGAGATTCCAACCAGTGTGACAGAAATAGGCAGCAGTGCATTTGCTGAGTCTTCCATTCTTTATGTGAATCTTCCATCCAGCGTAAGGAACATCGGCAGTTACTCTTTTCAGAAATGTCTCAATCTCAGTACAGTAACTGTTCCTGAAGGGGTGGAAGTGATTGGAAGCAGCGCTTTTAGCGGCTGCACAAGCCTTACTGCTATTGCTTTGCCGGCAAGTATTAAAGAAGTAGGCGGATCCGCATTTTTTGACTGTGAGAAAATGGTGAGTGCAACGTTTGCACCCAGCAGTCAGCAGGTAGTATTAGGTGATGGGATATTTACGAGATGTTGGAACCTGATAAATATAACATTGCCCCAAAGCATAAGCGATATGGGAATGGAAATGTTCAGTGGATGCAAGTCACTGAATGAAGTCGAGATTCCTAAGGGAATAAGTAGTATAGGCAGGCAAGCGTTTGCTTCCTCTGGGGTGGTTACTATTCTGATTCCAGACAGCGTAACAACGATAGGGATAGCAGCATTCGCATCTAGTACTTTGCAGGAGATATACTTTACTGGAACAGAGGAGCAGTGGAACAGTATAACTAAAACAGGCAATACCTTAGAGGGAATGAAAATCAACTGCAACTACAGCCCTACCGAGATTACAAATGAGAATACGGTTGTGACATTGAGTCAAGACAAATATGATTATGATGGAGTAGATAAGACACCAACTGTAACTGTGAAGGTAAATAATCAACCATTAACTTTTAGAGATTGTACCATTACGTACAGTGATAATACAGAACCGGGAACAGCTACAGTAACGGTCACGGGTAAATTCAGGTATACAGGAAGCGCAACAGCCACTTTTACAATTGTTGGAGACGGAGGAAGCGGCGGTACGGGCGGAGATGACGGAAACGGCGGTACGGGCGGAGATGACGGAAATGGCGGTACGGGCGGAGATGACGGAAACGGCGGAGGAAGCGGCGGTACGGGCGGAGATGGAGGAAACGGCGGTACGGGCGGAGATGACGGAAATGGCGGTACAGGAAGCGGCGGGAGTACAGGAATCCTCGCTGACATTTCTAAAGCGGACATAACATTGGATAAGACCAGTTACATATACGATGGAACAGCAAAAACCCCTTCTGTAACCGTGAAGCTGGGTGGCAAAACGTTAGTTTTCAATACAGATTATACTGTATCTTACAGCAACAATATCAAAGCAGGAACAGCGGCAGCAATAGTTACAGGCAAGGGCAAATATACTGGCAGCAAGACGGTCAACTTTACAATTGCGGAAGCGGCAGAACAGAATCCAGCGGTATCCATTACCTGTAAGAAAACTTTATATAAGGTTGCTTACGGCGCAAAACCATTTAAAATTAATGCGGTATCAGAAGGCAAGCTGACCTTTACTAGCTCTAAGCCGAAGATCGCTGCTGTGGATAAGAACACCGGAGAAGTGACAATCAAAAATACCGGGGTCGCTGTCATAACCGTTCAGGCGGGGAGCGTATCTAAGCAGGTGACAGTCAAGATAAGCCCGAAGAAACAGTCTGTAAAGTCAGCAAAGGCGGTAAAAGGCAGAAAACTGACTGTGAAATGGGCAAAGGATAAGAAGGCATCGGGTTATCAGGTGCAGGTGAGCACAGATAAGAAGTTCAAGAAAAATTTAAAAACTAAGAAAACGTCAAAGACTTCTTATACTGTTACAAAGCTGAAAACCGGCAAGAAGTATTATGTAAGGGTGCGCAGTTATAAGAAATCCGGGAAGGAAATGCTGTATGGCGCATGGAGTAAAGTAAATTCGACCAGCAAGATCAAAAAGTAAACAGAAGCTGTGACTTTTGTTTTGCAGATTAAGTGATGGGGCTGTTGCAAAATGCAGCTTATACACAATATATGGATGGGATTTTTGAGTCTTGAATACCATATTTTGTATATAACAGCTTTTTGCAACAGCCCAGTTTGTCTGGCTCTGGAAAGGTTTTTGCATGGCAATCCGGCAGGTTCTTGCCCGTTATCAAATATATTACTCCGGCGGTTAGTTCATCAGCAAATCCATCAGATATCCATATACTTCTTCGTTCTGTTTTTTCCAGTTGGCACAGATGGCTTCCGCTTGTTCCTTTGCCCGAACTGTGATAGTTAAGTCAATCAGAGAACGTTCCTTTTCTTTGATTTGGCACCGTACGGCATATTCCTGAGAAGTGGTTTTGTAATAATCTGCAATTACGGAGGTTTCCTGTTTCAGTTTTATCCTATTTTCCTCAAAATAGGTCAGAACATCTGATTTGATGGCTGCAGATATTTTGTCGGGAAAATAGGACAGAGTTTCCCTTCCGGCGGGCATAATGTAATAACAGGTGTTGTTGTGGGTGGACTCTGTTCGAATCAGTTCCGCATCAATTAATTCACTGATGGCCTGCTGAATGTTAAAGTAAGTCGTATATTCTTTTTCCAGTACAAAATTGGAAATCTGGGTGTTGGTCAATGGAAAATCCACATGATCTAACATATACAATACAATTAATTTATATTGGGTCAGGGCTTCCGCCATTTTTTTCACTCCTTATGCAGACATTGCGCCGGATGTCACTGAATGAATTCGGATGCAGTGAACAGGCGTTTTCGTCTGGAATATAATATTTTCCCTGCCAGGTATCCCGGTCTTTCAGGGTTTTCTGAATCTGATTTAGGACAGTTCTTTTTGCGCTGCTCCAAAGAGGGGCCAGCAGCAGTTGCTTAGGGCCGTCTCCGGTAAGCCGGTGGATGGTAATGGTTTTTGGCAGGATTTCCAGACAGTCTCCAATCAGCTCGCAATATTCCTCCATGGAAAAAAGAGGAAAGGGCCGCTTTTGATACAATGCGCCCAAATCTGTGTCAGATAATACATGGAGCAGCTGCAGCTTTATGCCGAAAACAGGCAGACGGCCTACATGTGAAACCGTCTCTAACATCTGCTGCGGCGTTTCACCGGGCAGTCCCAGTATCACATGGACGATGACAGAAATCCGCCGTCTGGTTAAATCTGCCACTGCCTGGTGGAAACATTCCAGTGTAAATCCGCTGCGGATGAACCGGCTGGTTTTGGGGTGTATGGTCTGCAGTCCCAATTCAATCCAGACCGGCTTGCATTGATTCAGTTCGTCCAGCAGTGATAAAACCTCTTCTGACAGGCAGTCCGGCCGGGTGGCAATGGACAGGATTACCACGTCCGGATCTGAGATGGCTTCCCAAAACAGCTTTCGCAAAACCTCAATGGGGGCATAGGTGTTGGTGTATGCCTGGAAATAAGCGATAAATTTCCGGCAGTTCCGTTTTTCCTGAATCTGCTGCTTGGCAGAGGATAATTGCTGCATAACCGTAAGATGAGAGGACTGGGAAAAATCGCCGCTACCTTTGGCGCTGCAGAAAATGCACCCCCTGCTGCCGACAGAGCCGTCCCGGTTGGGGCAGGTCATACCGCCGTTTAAGGACAGGCGGTAGACTTTTTCCCCGAAAGTCTGTTTCAGGTAATAATCCACAGAGTAATATCGTTTGTCATTCCAAAACATCGGGGTTACCTGGAAATATGGGATTTTACCGCATGGCTTACCGCCTGCGCCACTCTTGGGTCAAAAGCTTCCGGCATAATGAAATCTGCGCTGAGCTGTTCCTCGGATACAAGGCCGGCAATGGCTTCTGCGGCTGCCAGTTTCATTTCCTCGGTGATTTGGGAAGCTCTTCCCTCCAATGCGCCTTTGAAAATCCCCGGAAAAGCCACTACATTATTGATTTGATTGGGAAAATCGCTGCGTCCGGTGCCCACTATTTTTGCGCCGGCTGCTTTGGCGATGTCCGGCATGATTTCCGGAACAGGATTTGCCATGGCAAACAAGATAGCATCCTTATTCATAGAAGAAACCATTTCAGAAGTTACAATACCCGGGGCAGAAACGCCTATAAAAATGTCTGCGCCTGTTAAAGCGTCCGCTAAAGTTCCGGTCTGCTGTTCCAGATTTGTAACCTCGGTCATTTTTTTCTGCATCCAGTTAAGGCCCGGATAATTTTTGTGGAGAATTCCCTGACGGTCACACATGGTAATGCGGGGAAATCCCCAGGTCAGCAGCAGGCGGGTGATGGCGATTCCGGCGGAACCTGCGCCGTTTACCACTACCCGGCAGTGTTCTTTTTCTTTCCCGGTGACCTTTAAGGCATTGATAATGCCGGCCAGCACCACAATGGCAGTTCCGTGCTGGTCATCATGGAACACCGGAATAGGCAAAGTCTCTTTCAGCCGTTCTTCAATTTCAAAGCAGCGGGGGGCGGAGATATCCTCCAGGTTGATGCCGCCGAAGCCGGGAGCCATGTAAGTGACTGTTTTGATGATTTCTTCCGTATCCTGGGTGTCCAGGCAGATAGGGACGGCATTGACGCCGCCGAATTCTTTAAACAGGACGCATTTGCCTTCCATCACAGGCATGGCGGCATAAGGGCCGATATTTCCAAGCCCCAGCACAGCGCTGCCGTCGGAAACAACGGCTACCGTGTTGGCTTTCATAGTATACAGATAGGCATCGCCGGGATTTTCGGCAATCAGTTTGCAGGGTTCCGCCACGCCTGGGGTATAGGCAATGGAAAGGTCTTCCCTGTTTTTGACCGGGGATTTGGCAGTAGTCTCAATCTTGCCGTTCCATTCTTTATGTAGAAAGATTGCTTTTTCGCTGGTTGTCATACTGAATCGCTCCTTTTTAATTAAAAATGATTCCTTATTCGTACTGCAGAGAACGCTCCTGTATTTTCATCCGTGTCCAAATATAGCGAATCCGCTGCAGTATGAACAATCACTCTTTAAAGGATATCATGAAAAAAAATACAAATCAAGGAAAAAAGTACTTCCTATTTACAAAAAGATAGTGTATAATGAAATTCATTGAAATTTCTGTATATCATTTGCTGCTGATAAGAAACAGCAGTTAAAATCATAGTCTGATCTGACAGAGATTCCCGAAAATGGCAGTCAAAAGGAGAAAGAAATGAGAGAAAAGTATGAGAGTTTATCAGTAACTGTGTTAAGAGAAGTAGCAAAAGCGAGGGGATTAAAGCATCTTTCCGGATTGAAGAAACGTGAACTGGTAGAATTGATGCTTCAGGAGGACGAGAAATCTTCCGGCGGAGAAAATGAAGAAAAGCAGACCCAGCCGGCAGAGGGCCGGAAAGTGCAGCCTGCAGAAGACAGACGGGAAGAACGGAAAGTACAGAATTCAGAAGAAGAACGGAGAATCCAGCCGGCAGAGGGCGGACGTGAGGAGCGGAAAGCGCAGCCGACAGAGGGCGGACGTGAGGAGCGGAAAGCGCAGCCGGCGGAGGGCGGACGTGAGGAGCGGAAAGCGCAGCCGGCGGAGGGCGGACGTGAGGAGCGGAAAGCGCAGCCGGCAGAGGGCGGACGTGAGGAGCGGAAAGCGCAGCCGGCAGAGGGCGGACGTGAGGAACGGAGAATCCAGCCGGCAGAAGGCAGAAAAGAGGAACAGAAGATACAGGGGCAGGAAGACAGGAGAGAGGAACGCAGAACGCAGAATCAGGAGCGTAAGCCTAACCGGATTATCACGGCAGACGGTATCGAGATAGACAATCCGGAGCTGGACAGCGGGGTCAGCGCCCACGGAATTCTGGAAGTCATGCCGGATGGATATGGATTTATCCGCTGTGAGAACTATCTTCCGGGGGATCATGACGTCTATGTATCCCCTTCCCAAATTCGTAAATTCGGCCTGAAAACAGGCGATATTATTCATGGAAATACAAGAGTGAAGACCCAGCAGGAGAAGTTCAGCGCACTTTTGTACATTAAGAGCATCAACGGAAACCATCCTTCCGAGATCTTGAAACGCCCGAATTTTGAAGATCTGACCCCGATTTTTCCCAATGAGAGAATCCGGCTGGAAACAGATCGGACAGCGGTAGCCATGCGGATTATGGACATTGTATCGCCAATTGGAAAAGGGCAGCGCGGAATGATTGTATCACAGCCCAAGGCAGGAAAGACCACGCTTTTGAAACAGGTGGCAAAGGCAGTTACCAGAAATAATCCGGAGATGCATTTAATTATTCTTTTGATCGATGAACGTCCCGAGGAAGTGACGGATATCAAAGAAGCAATTGAAGGAAGGAATGTGGAAGTGATTTACTCTACCTTTGATGAGCTTCCGGAACATCACAAACGTGTATCGGAGATGGTAATTGAACGGGCAAGGCGTCTGGTAGAGCATGGAAAAGATGTGATGATCCTTTTAGACAGCATTACCCGTCTGGCCAGGGCGTACAATCTGATTGTCCCTCCCAGCGGAAGAACGTTATCCGGCGGTATTGATCCGGCGGCGTTACATATGCCGAAGCGGTTCTTTGGCGCAGCCCGCAACATGCGTGAGGGAGGCAGTATTACGATTCTTGCCACTGCGTTAGTGGATACCGGCAGCCGTATGGATGATGTTATCTATGAAGAATTTAAGGGAACCGGCAATATGGAGCTGATTTTAGACCGCAAGCTTTCCGAGCGGAGGATTTTCCCGGCAGTGGATATTACCGGCTCCGGAACCCGGAGGGAAGATCTGCTGCTGAACCGGGAAGAGCAGGAAGCGGTAGAGGTTATGCGCCGGGCCATCAACGGCATGAAAACAGATGAGGCTGTGGAGACGATTTTGAATCTGTTTGTGCGTACCAACAGCAACCGGGAGTTCTGCCAGATGATAAAAAAGACAAAACTTTCCTAAAATTTCGTAAAACAACTTGCATATATGAGAAAAGTATGCTATGCTAATAAAGCTGTTGTGTATGCAGCATAATTTTGGAAAATCAGATAAGATTTAAAATACAGTGTGAAGAGGTGAAATCATGAGAGAAGGAATCCATCCAGATTATTATCAGGCAACTGTAACATGCAACTGCGGAAATACTTTTGTTACAGGGTCAACCAAGAAAGATATTCATGTGGAAATCTGTTCCAAATGCCATCCGTTCTATACCGGACAGCAGAAGGCTGCCCAGGCTCGCGGACGTATTGATAAGTTCAATAAGAAGTATGGCATAAATAATCAGTAATATCACTTGCAGGCTCCGTGAATGATTAGGATATGCAGCAAAGGGAGGATGTCTTTTTTCTTGGACATCCTCTATTTTTCTATTATGAGCGGTACAGTCCTGCAGCAATTCAACAGGAAACAGCAGACGCTGGCGGCAGGATATTTGGGCAGCGCTGCACCTGAAAGGAGAGAAAAGATTGGCATACTCTGGAATTGGCGGACAGGCTGTGATGGAAGGCGTAATGATGAAAAACGCAGAGAGTTATGCCGTTGCAGTCCGTAAGCCGGATCATGAAATCGTAGTAGAGAAGAGGGAATACGGCGGAATCTGTAAGAATGAGACGGTTCGGAATCTGGTTTTTGTAAGAGGAGTTATCAACTTCATAGAATCCATGATACTCGGAATGTCCTGTCTGACCTTTTCTGCTTCCTTTTTTGAAGAGGAAGAACCGGGAAAAGAAGAACGGAACCAGAAGAAGGAAAAGGCGGAAATCGGAATTACAATCTGCCTGTCTGTTGTGCTTGCAGTGGCAATTTTTATGGTATTTCCATTTTATATGTCGCTGCTGTTTCAGAAGTTGATAGCATCCGAGACGGCGGTGATTCTCATTGAAGGAATCTTAAGGCTTCTGATATTTTTAGGATATATTCTGCTTATTTCACGGATGGAGGACATTAAACGGGTGTTTATGTATCACGGCGCAGAGCACAAATGCATCAATTGTATTGAGCACGGCATGGATTTGACGGTGGAGAATGTGAAGAAAAGCTCCAGAGAGCACAAACGCTGCGGAACAAGTTTTTTGTTTGTGGTTGTGATTCTTACAATTATCGCCACCATGTTTATTCGAGTGGATTCCAGAATCCTTAGGCTGACGCTGCGGCTTGCCATTGTACCTCTGGTGGCTGGGATTTCTTATGAATTTATCCGGCTGGCGGGGAGAAGCGACAATCCTCTGGTGAATGCTTTAAGCAAGCCGGGATTGTGGATGCAGAAATTAACCACCAAAGAGCCGGATGAAGAGATGATAGAAGTGGGAATTGCCTCTGTGGAAGCGGTTTTTGACTGGAGGACCTATGTAAATACCTTAAGGGAGAAAAAATTATGACGTTCGAGGGGGCATTGAATTACGGGAGGAATTTGCTGAAAGAGGCCGGCATACTGAACTATCAGTTAGATGCCTGGTATTTGATGGAATATGCCTGCAAAATGGACAAAAGCGAATATTATATGCATGGTTTTGATGAAATGGAACAGGAAAAATTTCAGGAATATGAGCTTTTGCTGAAAAAGCGGAGCGAGCGTGTGCCTTTGCAGTACATTACCGGAGTTCAGGAATTTATGGGATTGAATTTCAAGGTAAATTCCCATGTGCTGATTCCACGTCAGGACACGGAAACGCTGGTGGAAGAGGCGCTGAAAATTTTAGAGCCCGGCATGGAAGCGCTGGATTTGTGCACCGGCGCCGGATGCATTATCATCAGTCTTTTGAAGCATGCGGGAACAGAAATCAAAGGAACGGCCAGTGACATTTCCAAACAGGCCCTTTTGATTGCCAAGGAAAATGCCAGAAACAATCAGGTGGAAGCGGATTGGGTGCGCAGCGATTTATTTCAGAATATTACCGGAACATTCGACCTGATTATTTCCAATCCGCCTTATATTCCCACGGGAACAATCGGGAAGCTGATGCCGGAAGTAAAGAATTTTGAGCCGTTGGAAGCTCTGGACGGGGCGGAAGATGGGTTGATGTTTTACCGGAAAATCATACCGAAGAGCCGGGAATTTTTAAAGCCCGGCGGATATTTATATTTTGAAATCGGCCATGATCAGGGAAAGAGAGTGTCTTTTCTGATGGAAAAGCATGGATTTTGTAACGTGAAGGTTGTGAAAGATCTTGCAGGAAGTGACAGGGTTGTCTGCGGGAATCTTCCGGCGGCAAGATAGGACACGGTACCGGGAACTTTGTGATAAGCTGGTTCCCGCTGTCTGCGGGAATCTGTCTGCGGCAAAGTGGAACGCAATACCCGGAATTCAAAGATTACCTGGTTTCTGCTGCCTGCGGCAATCGAGATACAGCGAAACAGACAGAGAGGAAGAGAAAAATGTTTGACAGATTAGAAGATATCCTTCTTCGTTTTGAAGAGATTATGAATCAGTTAAGTGAACCGGATGTGGCAAACGACACCAATCGGTTCCGCAAATTGATGAAGGAGCAGAGCGATCTTGCACCTATTGTGGAATCTTACAAGGAATATAAACAGGCGAAGCAAAATATTGAGGATTCCCTTGCTATGTTGGAAGAGGAAAGCGATGAGGAAATGCGGGAGCTTGCCAAGGAAGAACTGAATGATTCCAAGGCAAAGGTGGAAGAACTGGAAAAGAAGCTGAAGATCCTGCTGCTGCCCAAGGATCCAAATGATGATAAAAACGTTATCGTGGAAATCCGCGCCGGGGCCGGCGGAGACGAGGCTGCATTATTTGCAGCGGAAATTTACCGGATGTATGTGCATTTTGCAGAAGGCCGCCGCTGGAAGGTGGAAACTATGGAGTGTGAGGAAATCGGCATCGGCGGCATGAAAAATGTCACTTTTATGATAACCGGACAGGGAGCTTATTCCGTGATGAAATACGAGTCCGGCGTACACCGGGTACAGAGGGTTCCGGAAACAGAGTCCGGCGGACGGATTCACACCTCCACCATTACTGTTGCAGTTATGCCGGAGGCAGAAGAAGTGGATGTGGTTATTGATGAAAAAGATATCCGCATTGACGTGATGCGTGCATCCGGAAACGGAGGGCAGTGTGTCAACACCACCGATTCTGCGGTTCGCCTGACCCATTATCCCACGGGAATCGTGATTTACAGTCAGACGGAGAAGTCACAGCTTCAGAATAAGGATAAGGCGTTTGCCTTGCTTCGTGCAAAGCTTTATGACATCGAGTGCCAGAAGCAGCATGATGCGGAAGCGGAAGCCAGACGGAGCCAGATTGGCACGGGAGATCGTTCGGAGAAAATCAGGACTTACAACTTTCCTCAGGGGCGCGTGACAGATCACAGAATCAACCTGACGCTGTATAAGCTGGATAAGGTGATGAACGGGGATATTCAGGAGATTGTGGATGCGTGTATTGCAGCCGATCAGGCTGCGAAGCTAAGCAGCTTTGAAGATAAAGCCTGAAAGCCTTGATTTTGCTGGGTTTCTGGGGATGTCCGGCTAGTACGGGAATTGAATAAATATGGAAAAAGGACAGTCTTTGACAGCTTCATCGACTGTCTTTTCCTATTTCTGGGGGTCATTGATGCACTGCGTAGCCCTATTTGGGTGGTATGGATGTATGCATAGCCCCTGCCGGGAAAGGAGGCTTTTTGGCGTACAAATGCCCATTTTATGCGGGCTTGAGGGGTTTTTTCAAGCTGTGGGTTCGGTTTTATGGATGTACTTCGAGCCTTTCCTTTGAATTGGAGCGATTTTAATATGCTGATAATATTTCATCGTAGTGTAACAAGAGCTATATGTGAGAAATTTAAGGACTGTTGTTGGATATTTTAGGGTATGTTTATTTGTTGAAAAGAAAAGGGGAGAAGGTATGGCGGTTCTGGAATGTCATTAAATACCTCTGAACTTTTGAAAAATATTTTTTAGGGTATGTTTATTCTTAAAATGAAAAAGGAGAAGAGAGGTCAGTTCTGAAACCTTATGACTATACTTCAGGGAAAGTATTATTGGAAAATTTTGGGGTATGTTTATTAAAAAAAGAAAGGGAAAAGGCATGCTGTGCTAGAAGTTTATCGTTGTACTGCAAAGGGAAATTCCTTATAAAGAAGATTTTTTCTGGCGGAAAAGTATTATTTATAGTAAACTATTTCCAAGGGGGTGTAAACATGGAGCTTATATATAAAAATAGTGTGCCTTTTGAATATAAAATGTATAAGGAAGTTGCTGATATTGCCATCTGTCCGTCGGATATGGGGAAAATAAGGGGTGAGTTTAATTGCTTTTTTAAGAAGCTGGAGGAGGGATGTGCATCGGATTTTGATATTGGAGCGTTGAAAAAAGAATATGAAATAATCAGTGGACATATTGTGGAATCAATCAGGAGAGCAGGAAACAGAAAGAGCATGCATATCAGGGAGGAGGTTCAGTTCATATTTGCCTGTTGTTATCTGCTGATTGACAAGTACAATCTGCCCCAGGGAAAATTGGTGTCTATTTTTGGATTGAGAGCAAATGATTTTTCAAAACTGGATATTTTTCCAGAAAGGAGCTATCATGCGTTCACAAAGCTGAAGATGGAAGGCAGGAAGAAAAAGTTAGTGCCGTGGAGCAGCGATACATTGGGGATCAAGATTGCAGAGTGCATAAACAGGAAACTCCAGGCTGCTTATTGCTGCACGGGTTTTATTGGAATTACAAATGATTTGGATATATTTGCAAATATTTCCAGCACCGACAATAAAAAGTTTATACTGACCAGCCCTTTAGAATTTGAAGATGATGATGTCGAGAGCTTTCAGAGAGCCAACTATTCTTATGCGCGTTACATTTTTGCACATGGGAATATGCTGTTTAATGACGAAGGCAGGCTTCAACCTGCGGGCCGCATCAGGGAGGAAATAGAGAAACTGCTCACTATGCAGGATACTTTAAAGATGGAAGAGAGGATGTTTAGGAAAATTCTGTCTAGTGAAGAGGATATGAAGCCTTATTTGAGAGAAGCAGGAAAATATGACACATTCCAAAGATTAAGGAAGGAATATCAGTTTGCAGTGGAAACAGTGGAAAAGGCGGAGGATATGCTTAGGTCAGAATACAATATGGCAGGAATTGAATATGAAGATGAGCATTTTGGGGCATATGAATTGGATGATATGGAGGAAGTGGAGTTGGAAAGTAGAAGAGATGAGGAGGAACAGTATCTTCCAATAGAAGAATTGATTGACAATTATGCGAAAGATGCTATGGGTAAGATAGAAAACTTGGAGCCAGAGCTGCTGGCGTACATAAATGTGAGAAGCTTGTTTAGGATGGATAACTCACTCAAATATTGGGTGGATTGTATCAGCAAATGGGTAAATGAAAATGTGATTGCAACAGATTCACCCTATGCAGTGAAGATAAAAGCTGCCGCATGTTTTTGGATTGTGGAGGCATTCAAAGGCAGGGAAGTTAGCGAGGGCGACATAAAAGAAGCTCTGGAGTATATAAAGGGAGGGCTGCTCCCATATATAGATGCCTTGAATGCCCCGCCAAGCGGCAAGAAAGAGGATATAGACGAGCATACCTGCAAAAAAAGCCATATTTATATAATGCCTGATCAAGGGGATCTCATACAGGGATTTGAGAAGTATGTGGGAAAGAACTTATTTCCAAAAGGAAAACAGGTAAGACCCGTAATGTTATATATTGATACAGAGGCACATGAGATGAACCAGCAGTATCTCAGCGGGTTGATGCAAAAAAGGAATATCCTTGTGATTGTACATGATCGGGGAGCTGCCGCTGAGGAATATGGGATGCGGCTGATAGACAAAGAATTGCAATTATACATGATGGATGCTTTTGAGGAGTAAAGCCATGGAGAAAAAGACAGATAGACTTTTATGTGGTGGAAATGACATTTTAGAGTTGAGGGATTATCAAAAGGAAACATTAGAAGTGCTTAGGACAATGGATAAGGAAAAAGAAGCATTTTCGACTATAGTTAATTTGCCAACAGGCGGCGGAAAGACGTATATCGGCATCCAATTTTGTCTGGAGGCCCTAAAGAAAGGGGCAAGGATTTTGTGGATTGCGGACAGGATTGCATTGCTGGAACAGACAGCTGGGGAATTTATGAAATTAAAGGCTGACAATGAATATACTTTCCAGTACATATGGGGGAAAGGCCAAGGGGAGAAAGTGGACTGTATAGATGCAGGCACCAATGTTATTTTTGCAAGTGTGCAGACGATTGCCGGGGTTGCGTTGAAATTGAACAGTAAATTTGAAGAATGGGTAAACAAGAGTCAAGAAGGGGGAAGGAAACTATATATTGTATATAATGAAGCACACCACATTGGTGCGAGCAGAGTAAACGATTTTCTGTCATCGCTGATAGGCGGAAGAAAATATAGAGGGGAAGTGGAGGTGGATTATAAGGTCAATAGGTTTGGCATTATAGGGCTTACCGCGACAGTATACCGTGGTGATAAGTATCTGGATGTCTTTAACGAGTGGTTCAAAGACGGCTATGACAAGGATACGAAAGAACTGCGCCATATAAAATCACATTATGGAGAAAGTGAAATTGGAGAAGATGAAAGAGAGAGTTGGAATAGGATTGCCCTTGTTGACATAAAAGATTTAATTAATAGCAAACCTCCATACCTTTGTGAGACCTAGCATCATAAAAGTAACGGATTTTGATGGCATGGGGCATGAGAAACCACAGGAAAAGGAAGATACAGATGAGCTTGAAATGGAATACCTTGCAGCCAGGATAAAGAAGTATTATAACAGTTGGGGGCAGACAGCAGTTATTGTTGACAAGATAGAAAAGGCAAGGAAGCTCAAAGAATTCCTTACGAAGATGGATGTGCAGAACATATTTATCCTTACAAAAGATGAAGATGAGCTAAAGGATTTTAAAGACTGTAAAGATGAAAATAAAATATTGGTTGGTGTCAATATGTTGAATGAGGGGATAGACATACCCAAATTGAACACCATCTACTTATATGCCCCGACAAGATCCCAAGTTGTCTTGCGCCAACGTGTCGGGAGAGTGTTGCGTAATTCAAAGAGCGGGGAGAAAAAGGCGAGGATTATATGGCAGCATTACCCCAAGAATGTCGCACTGACAAAAGATGCCATTGAAAAATTGTTGGGATCTGATTTTGAGGAATTGGAAGAAACCCAACAGGATTTGAAAGAGGATAAAGAAGAGTGGGAAAAGGATAAAAGCTTACCTATACCGCCTGCAATGTATTTGGAACCGTTGCCGGAAGACGGACTATTAAAGAAAGATTATTATTCAGAATGGCAGAGACTTGAAATATTGGAACTTTTCAGTGCAGAAGAGCTTAATGAGGCGGAAAGCATTGGATTTTATTATGATACAGAAACCTTTGAACGTACAGGCTGTGCAATTTATGTGCGGGACGTGGAACGGAAGGGGTATCGGCAATTCTTGCGGGTGTTGCAGAATGATTGGCAGTCTGTCTTGAGGTATCACAATTGTGAAAATTTTGAACAGTATGCAAAAGCATTGAACGTAAGTGAGGCAGAGCTTCTGGATGACATCAAAAAAATTTGTTTTTACATGTCAGATGTAAGGAAAGCAGATAAATCTGGGCGAAAACCAAAAGAACGTTTTCATGTACGTGAAGAAGATATAAAAACATTTTGTTCCTGGTGCCTGACGGGAGAAATAAGCTATAGGAGTTTAGGAGTGAATTATAGGAATGGAAAAGCAGAAAACCAGGCGGGGATAAAGAAACTGGATAAAAAGGAAGAAGACAAGAGTGAAATTCGGTATTTTGCCGATCAGGAGGGAATGAAACGGTTAAAGGAAGAGATAGAAAGAAAAACTTCTGCGTGCAAAGTGTCAAATAAAGGTGAGAAGAAAAGGTATACAGACTTGCTTACATATTGCGAAGGAAAGTATATTTACCCAGAACTGATGTCAATGAAATCTCTTCTTAGGATGGGCGTGTGTGACTCATCAAAAAGGATAAAAGACCCATTAGAGCTTAAGGGAAAAGAATGGGCATTTGTTGGGAGAGAAAAGAATGGCGATCTGAAAGAGGTTAAACATGTTTTTAGAAAAACGCGCAGGAAATTTACAAAGGAAGATTGGCTTTTGATGGCATCCACTTTGGTGGAAATGCCAGACCATATATGGGTTACACAGAGGGATGTTGATGAATATGAGGCTAAGCTGCTGGAAAGATTGAAGAAAATAGGGGGATTGTCTGATAACAATCTTGGTCAGGAACAGTTGGCCAAGGAATTTTTAATGGCTTTAGGGTATTGCAGCAGTGACAATATCTTGAGGAAGCAGTGCGGAATTTTTGAAAAAGATCTGCCAAGGCTTATAAAATACATGCTCTATGAAAAAGCATATAAATATTTAGCAACCGAAGTGAAACCCCAATATGGTTCAGAAAATGGCCATGTTGGATGCCAGAACGAGAGCGAATTGGAGAATGAATATAACAGTTTTTTGCAAAAATATTCTGTTTGCAAGGAGTCAATGGGGGATATGTCTCCCGTAAAGGAAGTGATATATGATTATAGGCCATACCTCAAAGCAGTTCCATATTACCAAGGGATAAAGCCTGAATTCTTGTGCAGGATGGCAAACAGTATTGTAGAGATGAGAAGAGACGCGAAGGATACAGAGTGTGTGGTAGATGCTTTTGGAGGTTCTGGGGCTTATACAATGAATGCATATTACCAAGGCATAGGAAATTACCCAACACAGGTATATAATGACTTGGGCATTATGAATGTTGCTTTTTATCAATGCCTGCAAGATGAGAAAAAGCTTAATTCCTTAGAGGAAAAGGTGGATAAAATTATAGCCAGTGCTTTTTCCACAAACAAGGAAGATGACACTATGGGATGGTTTTTTGGGAAGTTTTTAAAATATCTGGGCAATAAAAAAGTTTCAGAAGATAGGAATAAACAAATTGTAGCTGTAAAGGAAATTTTGGAGAGGCCAGTGAAAGAATGTGAGGATTGTTATGTAGAGGCATATAATAAAAAGGTGAAAGAGTATAGGGTTAAGAACCAGGGTGTGGATTCAAATAAGGCAATGCGGTTTGAGGATCGCATGGATGAGATACATGGGATATTTAATAATAATATTGGCGGTGATTTTGACGTTCGGGTATTTCAGAACGTTGAGCGGTACATGCATGTATTCATGCTTAAAATGAAAGCATTATACTTAACGTTGACCGGGGAGAAAGATATGGAGGTGGTTAAAAATCAAGGGATTAACGATGTAGATCTGGCGGTTTTATTTCTGATGTATAATTCCCTTCCCCAGCGTCATTTTTATAACCATTGTACAATTGATAAGATCGCTGAATTTATGAGAAGTTATAAGGAGCGGCTGAAATATGGGGCGGAAATTTTTAAAGATGTTGAGGTTAGACAGGAAGACGCCATAAATTTATTAAAAAGAGGGAATTACAATAAAAAAGGCACTGTATGGTATCTAGACATACCCTATACAGAAACAGATAGTGCAAACTATGTACCGGATGGATTTAATATGGATCGGTTTATTGAAAGTTTGTCTGGGTGCGAAGGCACATATATCGTCTCCTCAAGGTGTAATGTATGCCTGCCAGAAGAAGTGAAAGAAGCATATAGCAGATGCTATTTTAAAGAGGCAGTTGCTGATGAAGGGATTATGGTGAAAGATGGGGCAGATGAATTGCCAAAGCCTGTAAGAAAGGAATTGAATGTGTTCGCTTTTTTCAATAGTTTTGTCAGTAAAGGCGATGCAGCGGATTATGAAAAGTATATTATAAAAATCAGGGATGACGATGATAAGAAAATGCCAAAGCATATATCGGAAGATAAGAAAGCGAAATATATTTTTATACCATATACCAAGATGCAGGAGGATTATTTTAAGGGAGAAGATGAAAATATAGGGGGAGCACAAAGGCACAGCCTTGAAACAAACAATTCCAAGATTACATTTGCGTATGTGAGGAGGATGCTTGCGGCTACTCATATCAGCAATATACCTGTGGAAGTCATGATTACGAATGCAGAGTTCGATTTTAAGGATATGCATAATGTACATGAAGTTAAAGGGGAAAAAGGGCTGTATGTGATGCCGACATTTAAGATGGGCGCAGACGGAAGCCAGTATATGGTTGAGCCAATAGTAATCATTATGCAATACAAGAAATTCATGGAGCAGATGTTGAGACTCTTATATAAGAATGAATGGAGGAAATATTTGGAGGAGAAAAACCGGTTAGCAACGGCTAAATATTTCTATGACAAGTTTAGGAAAAAATAGGGTATGTTTACCCTGCGAAGGTAAAAAGCAGGAGCCGCTATATTGATATTTGTTAGATAAGGAAATGGTAATTATAGACTTTTTATATATAAACATATGTTTGCACTTTCCACTGCCAACATTGACTGCCCTTATAGGGGTGTTCACTATTGCCCCGAATTGTTTTCCACTGCCTTTATTATTCAGTCAATGGGGAGAAATGCCATGAAAGGGTGTATTTTGCTTATTTGGGTTTATATCGCGTAATGAAATGGGGATTGTGTACGGTTTTTAAAGGAAGATTTTTAAGGTTGCACAGATGGAGGATTAGAGTTAATATAACACAGTTCGCAAAGAGAATTTGAGAAAATAGTGGTATTTTTAAAGTGCGGAGGTGTGTTTATGGGGATTGTAAGGATTGGCCTGGCTGTGGAGAAGCTGCGCGGGCTGTCAGGATTGCTTGAGGCAGCGTCATCCTGCAACGACAAGGTAAGCGAACAGCAGGCTGCATTCAGTTTCCTTGCTTCGGAACTTTCTGATATAGCGGACGAGATTGAGTACGCGGATGATCCAAAAGCGGCTGGAAACCAGAAAACAGGAGCGTGAACGTCAGGTTACGGGGACTGCTTTTTCAGGCAGTCCCGTTCCCTGCGTATTGTCGTTTATGTGTCGGGGGTAAGCGGCAGATATAGAGGAAAATAGTAAAGAGAGAAAGAAAAACAATATATAAATCTCAGAAATAAAGAAATGAATTGGAACAAGACAGAAGCTAACATGATTTATCACGATTTTAGATGGCGGGGGCGAGAAAGGGGAAACTGAGTTCTATGTTATTGTAAGTCCAGTGTTATTGTGAGTTTCGTAAGTGTATGTTGATACAGGGAGTTAGTAATATACAAAATCATTCGTATATATAGGCACAGCTTAGAAAGCGCAGATAACAGAAAATATTACTAAGATACAAAACCATTCGTATATATGGACACAGCTTAGAAAACACAGATAACAGAAAGAATTACCAAGATTCAAATCCATCCGCATATAACGGCACTGCTTTGGGGACAGGAAGGAATAAGGGAATCTGTTTTTTGCAGGGAGATAATATCTGTATTGAAAGATTTATCAAATAGTAAGAGTGCTTCAGCACAATTATTATTTTTTTCAGAATGGTATTTTCACCCATACAGTATTTAACGATACAAAAGGGGGTATCAAGTCCCCCGCCAAGACAAGTGCATATTTCAGAAAGGCAGTATCCAAGGCAGAGATAACAACATAAGGGGCGCAATAGCAGTTAAAGAGTAAATGTGGTATCAAGTTTGCTACAGCTAAGGATATAGGAAGTAAAGACATCAAAAGGGGTATTCAAGATGCGGAAAGCGCACCCCCGCCGATATTAAAATGCCAGTTAGTGGGAAGGGGAAAGAATTCAGCCATTAATAACAGGCGGTTCACGCCATTTTCTGTCAATATAAACCGCCACCTAATACAATTATAATTTTCCAACATAACAGACAATCCCCCAGTTTTATATCAGGGGAGACAGGTATCTTTGAATTTCACGCCCCCGTCATCGACATAGCCCACACATTAGGCAACATAGGGTTTTTAACTGCTCAAGGGAGCGTCTTTACAAGCACAGATAACCGCCTGATATTTTTCAGGGTTTTTGCAGGCAAGTAAAAAAAGGCAAATCTGCCTAGCGAAATGCATTCCTAAAAGGGAGCAGTCATTTAAATCATTTTGCAGTCAGGGATGGTAGGGTTTCAGCCTTGTATGTGTAAGATAACTTCCAGGGGATTCCCTGATAGCAAATCTCCAAGAGAGATATATGGAGTATATCAGGAGGATAGCAAGCCCCAGGAGATAGATATTCAAAGCTATCTTTTAAGGTTTCAGGAAGAAAGGGATGATTGTAAGTGTGGGTATGATGAGCCAACAAAGTCCCTGATAGCAAGCTTGAAGAAGGAGATGTAGTTATTATTCCCTATATGGGGTACGATACTTCATCAAAGTCCCTGGCAATAAGCCCTAAGGAGATATTTAAAATTGTTTTGTAATTTTCCGATGTTGGGTACGCAGGTGTTCTAACAAATCCCCTGATCACAAGTTTTAAAGGGGAGATATAGTTGCCATTTCTTATGTGAGGTATGAAGATGTTTCATCAAAGTCCCTGGCAATCAGACATAAGAAAACATTTAAAATTGTTTTGTAATTTTCTTATATGGGGGATGCAGATACCCTATCAAATTTCTTCATGATAAAGTTCTAAAAAAGAGCTGTAGTTATCATTTCTCATATAGGGTATGTTAATGCCCCAATAAAATCCCTAATTGTAAGTTCTAAAAAGGAGATATTTAAAAGCGTTTTGTAATTTTCTATGCGGGGGATGCAGATTTCCTAACAAATCCCCTGTTAACAAGTCTTAAGAAGGAGATGTAGGAATCATCCCCTATATGGGGGATGCAGATTTCCTTAACAAATCCCCTGATAGCAAGCCTTAGGGGATGATATTTTCAATGGATTAGGGAGTCCCAGTAAACCAATCCATATCAAGAAATCATCTGCAGTTTCCAAGAGAAATCCCCGATAGCAGACAAGCATAGGTATAAACCCTTTCATGGGGTAAGACAGGCGCCGTAAGGCGTTTATTTCTTTATAGGAAATTGCGATTTTTAAAGAGGTAAAAAAGAACAGGAGTTCACCGAACATATGTTAGATAAACTCCTGCCAGGGTATGACGATAAGACGATACTGCTTAGAAGATA
>JAETSX010000206.1 GCA_021769425.1 Eubacterium sp. | reverse complement strand
GAACTGCAGGTTCTGCGCAATCCTTCCTAAATCCCTTGAATCCAGCCCCTTTCCAAATCCCCCGACCCTAATCCTGACCACTTTCCTGAAAAAACCGCTCCACCTTCTCCACCTGCCTTTTCTTCAATTCCATTGAAGAATGGACATAAGTATTCAGCGTAATGCTCACATTGGAATGCCCCAGTATTTCACTTAATGTTTTAATATCCATTCCTCCCTCCACGCATCTGGTGGCAAAGGTATGCCGCAGCGCATGGAAGTTAACTTCTGTCACCTGGCTGGCGGAAATCTCCCTGCGGTAGCGGTACTCAAATGTCCTTGGATTCGTAAAACTTTTACAATTCGAAACGATATAATCGGAACCTGAATTTTTGCGGACTTGCATCAGCGCATCCAGCAGTGCGTCAGAAATAGGAACCACACGGATGGATGACATTGTTTTTGGCATCTCCATCAGCCATCTGCATTTCCCCTGATCATCACTGATTCTTGAAACAGTATGGTTTACATGGAGCATGCGGCTTTCTGAATCCACATCCTCCCAGCGGAGGGCGCAGATTTCCCCTACCCGCAGCCCGGCTCCCAATGCAAGTAAAATGCCCAGGCTGGTAACATTCAAATGCTCCTGGCAGTATTGCCTTAAATGGTTATATTCCCTGTGGCTGAGGGTGGAAACCTTTGATGGTTTTGCCGCCGGTTTGAAAATTTCTGTTTTCAGGGGACTGCAGAATTCCTCAGCCGCAGCGTAATTGAAAGCGGCATTTAAAATCAGCGCCATCGTGCGCACATAAGCAGGAGATAATGGTTTTCCTCCCTCCAGTCCGCCTTGCCGCAGTTTATCTCCTAAAAATGCGTTGATTTCCGAAACATTCACGTTTTTCACCTGTATGTTTCCGATTCCCGGGGCCAAATGCCTGTCAATGATATATCTGTATTTGGAATAGGTTGACTGCTTATAGCGCATTTTGTGATTCTGCAGCCATTGTTCCAGCAATTCTTTCAAGGACATGCCTGCCGCCTTGGGGCATTCCTTTTTTCCCTCCAACTGCTGGCGTTTCTGTTTCTCTTTTGCCTCTGCATAAGATTTTCCGTAAACGGAATGGTAGACTGCTTTGCCGTTTTCATCCCTGGTAACAATATAGCGGGCTTCCCAGCGGCCGTCTTTGCGTTTTCTGATGTTCTCTCCTCTTTTGGGCATGATCTTCTCCTTTCTGATTTTGACCATATTTCTTACCCCTATCATTTTAATTGCAGTTCAGTTTTCGTCCCAGAATTCCATGGAAAAATCATCTGCCCTTTCACAATTCTCTTCCGAAAGCAATTTTGTTTGCTGCTAATGTGAAAAATTTTCTAAAATATAACAAAATCTTGTCAAAAATGCCCAAGGACCATATTGACAAGATGTTTTTTGTCACTTATAATTTAATTTATCAAATTGCGCAGAACCTGCAGTTC
>JAETSX010000086.1 GCA_021769425.1 Eubacterium sp. | reverse complement strand
GTACTTATACTTGAAAGCATGTTGCTCACAACTGCCGGACTTGTGGCGGGTATTGTTTTGGGTATCGTTTTGGGAAAACTCTTTTTCCTTGTTTTGCTGAAATTGCTGCACTTAGACAGTGGGCTTACATTCCAATTTTTAACGGAAGCACTTGTGCAGACAGGTATTTGTTTTATTGTGATCGGTGTTTTCATCTTGTTTTACAACCTGTTTTCTGTTATGAAAGCGAAACCTGTCGAACTGTTGTATGCTGCCCATAAAGGGGATAATTACCATCCTTTTGTGGGGTTAAAAGCCTTTTTAGGAATTTTATGTATTGGGGGTGCATATGCGCTGATCCTTACCACTCCATCTCCTATTGATATAATCGGGCGTGTTTTTCCTATTGCATTGTTGATTTTGGTGGGAACATTGTTTTTCTTCTCATCCTGCTCTGTCGTTCTTTTGCAAGCTCTGAAAAAGAATGACAGCTACTATTATAAACCAGAGAACTTTATTTCTGTTTCCGGTCTTATTTACCGGCTGAAACAGAATGCAAAGGGGCTGTCAAATATCTGTATTTTAAGTACGGTTGTTATGGTCATTGCCACCACTACGCTGGCGCTGTATGTGGGACAGAAAGAAATGATCTCTTTCCGTTTTCCTATGGAAACAAAAATTTCTGTTTCTGACATAGCTGACGGACAGCCAGCTTTGCCGCAGTTTGTCCACAAAACAGCGGAGCAGTATGATATGGAGATAAGCCGGGAAGCTGACTACAATGTTACCTATATCAGCGGTGTTTATAAAGACAATACCATTTCTGTCTATCAGCCTGATATATACCCGCCGGATATGACCTGCGGCATTTATCTGATTACATGGGAGGATTACAGCCGCATGGAGGAAGGGGCAGAACCGCTTGAAGCGGATGAGGTTTTTGTATTTTCTTCCTCAAAGGATTTAGGAGTTTCGGAAATTAGTTTTGACAGTTTGAAGTATCGGGTAAAAGCTGAGTTATCGGAGCTTGCTATACAAAGTAAAAGCGTGCTGTCCTCTGAAACACATTATTATATTATCTGCCCGATGCAGAAAGACATAGGCAATATCCTTGCTGAACTGTCACCCGCTGAAAATAAATTCAGTCAGACATACAACATGATGTTTGATGCGGAGGGCGGGCAGGAAACTGATTTTAATGCCGCTTTACAAAATCAGTTGGGTTCAAGTTATGCCGGGGCAAAATATGAAAATGCGGAAACAAAAAGGCAGAGTGATAATTTTACCTATGGAGGTTTTCTGTTTATCGGTCTGCTGCTCAGCCTGCTGTTTATGATTTTTCTGGCTCTGGTTATTTATTATAAGCAGATCACAGAGGGGTACAGTGACAGATATAATTTTGAAGTCATGCAGAAAGTAGGGCTTGACCGGAATGAAGTGTCAGCCATAGTCCACAAAGAAATCCGGACTATGTTTTTCTTACCGCTGCTTATTGCGGTTATCCATCTGGCTGTTTCACTTTATGCAGTCGCCATGCTGATTGCCGTGTTTGGACTGACAAATGTTCTGGTGCTTCTGCTCTGTGCGGGTACAATATCCTTGTTGTTTGCCTTTATCTATATGGTAATGTATTTTAGTACCGCAAAAACCTATTGCAAAATAGTGATGCGCTGATGGAAAGGAGCAAATATGAGTTTTAATTTTGGAATTATTTTTGCTGTTATCTGCATTATTGGTGGTTTGCTTATGATTATCTTGTATAAGCCGTACTGGTGGCTGATGAAAAAGCAGGAAATGCCTGATCATTACAAATGGTATCTGCGCATACCGGGAATTTTGTTTATTTTGTTTGGCATTGGGATTATCGCCATAAGTATTATTAACAATTTAGCGTTTTGATTGAGGGGGGTGCAGGCATCTGATGAATGGTGTGGAAAAATGAGAAAAACGCTGATTAAAAAGACACGGATAATGTTATGTGTAATAGGCACAATATTTTTTATTCTGCTTATTTGGACGGTATGGGGCAATAAAGCATTGATGGTGAGTACAATTTCAATCTCAAGCAGCCACATTCCTGCCGCATTTTCTGGCTTTCGGATAGCACAGGTATCAGACCTGCATAATAGTGAATTTGGAAAAAACAATACAGAACTGTTAAAACTGCTATCCGAGAGTCGGCCGGATATCATCGCGATAACTGGCGACCTCATAGATGCCAATCACACGGATGTAGGGATAGCGTTAGGCTTTGCGCAGGAATCCGTCAGGATTGCCCCGACCTATTATGCGACGGGAAACCATGAAGCAGCAAGCCCGCAATATGATACTTTGAAAGCCGGGCTTGAAGAAGCGGGGGTTATCGTGCTGGAGGATGAAGCCGTTTCCTTAGAGCGGAATGGTGAAACCATAACACTGCTTGGATTGGGTGATCCGGATTTTACGGTCAAGGGAGATATGTTTGGTGAAACCTCTGCTATGGTTAGTACGAAATTGAAAAATCTGGATGACGGCGAAGGAGGGGGTATACCATTTTGCTCTCACATAGGCCAGAACTGTTTGAAACGTATGTAAACTGCAGCATAGATCTGGTCTTTGCAGGCCATGCGCATGGCGGCCAGTTCCGGCTGCCGTTTATCGGTGGGTTGGTTGCCCCCAATCAGGGAATGTTTCCCCAATATGATGCCGGACTATATACAGACGGCAGTACAAGTATGGTGGTCAGTCGTGGCATTGGAAACAGCATTATACCATTCCGCTTCAATAACCGCCCGGAGATTGTTTTGGTGGAACTTAATGCCAGATAATACTACAAAAGACAAACTGCCGCACTATGGACTTCACCCGCCATATGCGGCGGTCTGCCTTTTCCGCAGGCAGGCCGGGCGGCCTGATAATGGAAATCACTTGGAAAGTTGGGAACTTAGAGGTAATATGCTTACACGGCGGTTTGCGTTTCCCCTATATCATGCAAAAACGTCAACGTCTCTTAATAATTAACGGTAATTGACCGATATATAAATTGACAATATATATCGAAAGGAAGGAAGCGGTATGGCAAAGGAAGAGATTACACCGAGTGAATGGCAGATCATGGAAGTCCTGTGGGCGTGCGGGGAGCCTTTGACATCCTCCGAGGTCTACAAGAGGATGCAGGGGAATGTGGATATGTCGATGAGGATGGTGCGGGTGCTGATGAACCGCCTGAACCAGAAGGACATCCTCGGATACACGGTGGATGAGCATGATTCAAGGGTTTACCACTATTATGTGCAGAGGTCAAGGGAGGAATGTGTAAAGGAGAAAAGCAGGAAGTTTGTGGACAGCTATTTTTCCGGCAGCGGGACAAATGCAATGGCGGCGCTTTTGCAGAGCTTCGCACTGACGGATGAGCAGATAAAAGAGCTGGAGGAGATTCTGGAGAAAAGCAAGGAGCGGGGGACAGAATCCACGGATAAAGAGGGTGAACCCCATGCCTGACTGGGGCAGCCTTTTGGATTTCTGTGCGGCATATTATGCCACCCAGCTTGTGCGGTGTGCGGCTTTTTCCTTTTTGCTGCTCGGACTGGTGATGCTGCTCCGGAAGATGCTTTTTTCAAGACGGACATTCATAAGGGGGCTGTTATGGTCATCCTTCCTGCTCATCCCGTTTCTTGGAAAGTTGAAGCTGTTTTATGAGAATAAGGCAGTGGTGAGAATAACAGGCCGGATAACGCATGGAACCATGACCTGCCTGTGGGCTGACCGCATTTATATGGCGGGCATCCTTATAGCTGCTGTCTGTATATTCGGAAAGCGGCTGCGCCTCCGGAAGTCGGTTGCCGGGATGGAAAAGATTTCTCTGGATAATATGCAGGTCAGGATTACAGACATGAATGTGACGCCGTTTACAGTTGGGCTGCTGAAACCAAAGATTGTCATTCCTAAAGTGGTATGGGGGAGTTACAGCCAGGATGAATTAAAAGCTGTTGTACAGCATGAGCGGACGCATATCCGATTGGGGCATTTATGGTTTGGGCTTGCATGGGATATCCTGCGGTGCCTCTTATGGGTGAACCCGTTGCTGACAATCTGCCAGAAACAGTTCCGGGCGGATTTGGAGGATATTTGCGACAGGGTGTGCATACAGAGCATCGGGAATTATACCTTTTAGTATTATTAGTTTCGCGAAAGCCCTATTTATCAGGCTTTCAGAGTTTTCCGGTGTCGGTTTTCCTGTGGTTTGACACATGATTGACACCGTTTTCATTTCTTTGTGTACATATCAGAAATTCACCGCCAAAGCATTTATCCGGGCAAGCTCATTCTCAATCCGGGAACTGTCAGCGATATGGTTATACACCTGCATTGTGATGTTAATGTTCGCGTGCCCCATCAGGTATTGCAGTACCTTTATGTCCATTCCGTTTTCTGCCATCCGGGTACAGAATGTATGCCTCATGGTGTGTGCTGAAACGGATGGGAATGTTTCTTCCTGCCCCAATGCGTTTAACGCCTTTACGATATTGGCAAGGATTTTATTGACCGAACACATTAAAATAGGTCTGCCATTCCTTGTGATGAAAACGAAGTCCTTTATTCCCTCAACTTCAAATGCATTGCGGTCTTTCCCCAACAGGGAATTTAGTTCCTTCTGCTGTGCAAAGGCATTGTATACGCTGTCAGACATTGGTATTGTGCGTGTGCCGGATTTTGTTTTCGGGGTGCTTACATGGAGCATTAGACCGTCACCGTAGTCTTTATAGACCAGCGTCCGGCGGATATGGATTTCTTTCTTTTTCATGTCCACGTCATCCCATGTAAGCCCGACCAGTTCGCCACACCTTACGCCAGTGCCGAGCATAATTGTCAGCATAGGGTAATAGCACTTATACATAGTGTCAGATTTCACAAACTCCATAAGCTGTTTCTGCTGTGCAACTGTTAAGGCTTTCTTTTCCTCCGGTTCGTGTCCGTAATCTTTCCAGACTGATTTTGCCGGGTTCTTGCGTATGATGTCATCATCAACAGCCATTTCAAGAACCGGGTGCAGGAGGTTGTGTATGCGCTTGATACTGCTTTTCGCAAGCCCCTTTTGGGATAAGCCGGAATACAGTTTCTTAATGTCAGATGGAAGAACCTGCACAACTTTATACTGCCCTATGGAATCTTCCACATGGCATTTCCATGCGGAGCGGTAGTTTACTTTCGTAGATTCTGATATTTCCTTGGTTTCAAGGTAATGCCGGAATAAGGCATTGACCGTCAGGCTTTTCACGTTCCCGCCAGTCCTGATATTGTTTTCCACATCAGATAAGACGGATTTTTCCTTTTCCCGGAGTTCCGGCAAATCTTTTGCGTATATGGTTTTCCTCTGCCCGGTTTTCTTGTCGGTGTAGCGGAACATATAGCGACCGTCTTTCCGTTCTGTTTCCCCATTCTTCAATACCCTGTTCCTGCTGTCTTTCCTGTTTGCCATAAAATACCATCCTTTCTTCGTTCCCCGGTCTTTTATGGCATGGCTTTCCATGTATCTATTTTACCATAAAACAGGGGGAAAATCAATTAATTTGACACCGGAAATGGACAGGAATTGGTGTCAATGTTGGTGTCAGATTGGTGTCAATATACTGGTGTCAGGTTGATGTCGGAATTGATGTCAGTGCAGGGAATCCGGCAGACTGTTTTCAAGGCATATCTGCCGGAAATACCCTAAATGGATATGCTGTCTATGTATTCCCTGACTTTCTCCACGTTGTATAATACGCGCCTGTTAATGCGGATTTCCGCCCCCGCTTCTTTCCCAATCTTCCTTGCGGTTGCATGCCCGCATGAGAGCATGGCGGAAAGCCTTTCTATGTCAACGGTTAAGAACTGCTTTGATTCCCTGTATACTGTTTTATTCATATTTTTACTCCTTTCGGTTATTTGCGTAGTAATATACGTCATTTCATTAAAAAGCCCCCTGTTGCATTCGGCCTTAATCCCTTATCAGTCAAATGGTGTCGGCTCATCATTACCGCATTCGGGAATATCCGGCAGGCTCATCTGTTCCCCATCCGGTTTATCGAAGGGCGTTTCCCCGTCCGTTATGGGATGGAACTGCTCATGCCTGTGCAGGTATTCCCCCACGGAATTGTAAGCGATGATTTCCTGTTTGCTTTTGTGGTGTATGACTTTCTGTATTCTCCGCAGGAATGCGTTCCATGTTTCAGGTGATTCCTCCTGCACGTTCGGGTACTGTTTTTCAAGGGCGATATTGCTGATGAATACCACTTTCGTATAACATGCAACTTTATCCGCATAACGTGCACGCAGGCTTACGTTCGGGTACCCCTCAGTCCACACCAGAAGCTCGCTGATGGGTAGCTGGCTCCTATATTCTTCAAAGATGACGACATCCTGCCCTCTATATCCGTCCCATATGGCATTGCCTGCATAGTTTGTAATTCTGTACACATTCGGGTATTGGTATTTTTCCATATACGTGCGTGTCTTGTTTGTGTCAGTCGCCCCATAGACATAAATGCATGAAATGTCGCGCCATTTATCCCTGAACTCTTCCTCACGCAATGTCTGCCGTGTCCTTTCAATATAATTTAAATATTTCATGTAGTCGGGGTTTTCGCGTAAAATCTCTGCATCGCCCATTCCATCTGTAATCATTTCAAAAAGTTTCTGCAAATCAGAACGTTTTCCCTGTTTTTCTTCGGGGCAGTCCCCGATTTCCTCAAAAGTTTCCGTCAGATTCTGTCCGGAGTGTTCCTTTCCGAAAGAATCGACATAAGAATAAAAGCCGTTTTCATCTTTGTTATGTTCAGGCTTGGATTTTAAGAGATATGCCCTGTTGTCTTGGGAAGAACCGTATGCTGTCTGGATATTGGCATTTGGCAGCAGTTTCTTTATGGAAGAGAAGCGCAGAGCATTAATATAGTATACGTAGACATGTATGTGCAACGTTTTCTGGCTTCCTATCTCATCGCACAGCGATAAATACTTCACACGGTATGTCTGCAAGGCTTTTTTTATGGTTTCATGCGTGATGTTATGTTTTTGCGGGTTGTTGATAGTCAGTAAATATTTCCGGCTTCTTGTATCCCTGCCTTTTTCTTTTCCCATATCTGGTAACCTCCTTTTTTAAGGATGCTAGCATACAAGATGTTACCCTGTGGGGTAAAAGAAAACCCTCCGGCATCATTTTTTGGAATGTCCGCTGTGTGCATGTCCGGCACATGCCTTTCAGCAGGCATTCTGTTTTTTATGCCGGCAGTTCTTTTTCATCTTGGAATGCCACCCTTTTTGGCAAACAGTCAGTTTTTTAATGTAAATCTTTCTGTCCCCATATTGATAATGATTATCCCACCCAGACGTTCCGTTTCCGGATATATACGTCTGGATTTTTTTATATACATCTTTATCCTGCATGCACGTCTTTAACCGGAGCATACACGTCCTGATATTTTCCACATACATTCCCTTCCTCCGCATACGTCCGTTCTGTTTTTTATGACGTTCCCTTTCCTCCGCATACGTCCCCTTTTTTTTAACTGACTGTTTTTCATACCTCTGAAAGATAAGAAAGAAAAAAGGGAGGAAAAGAACATGTGTTCTAAAAAACCAAACAACAGTTCGCAGGAACAGGCAGGCATTGCGGAGTTATTCGCGGAGGTAACAAATTCAAATCTGACAGATTCTCGAAAGACATTTTTGGGGCTGAAGTTGTATGAAATTTTAAATGAGGAATTGAATACGTCTGAAAACGTGATAAGCAATTGCCAGCGACTTGGCAAAACACCACCGCAAACGGTCAAAGAGTATAAAAAAGAATTTGAAAAATTAAAAAAATTTTTTTCAGAGTATTATGCTGGTGTCTTTGAACAGATGTATGAGGATGGCAAAATTTCATTCCTGGAGAAGGAAGACTTGAAAAAACATTATGACAAGGGGCTTCCGTGGGATGTGTTGCAGTCCGACCGCTCGACATTGCAGAAGAAAATCAAGGCGGAACTGCGGGGGTTCAGCGGTTCAGTCAGGGGCGCAGGGAAATTAAAATATTGGAATTAGACAGGGGATATTTCCCTTGTCTCCCCTATTTTGGGAAAAGATAGGATGGTATTATAAAACTAACAGGCAACAAATAAACCATCCTATTCCCCCCGCATGGGGAACAAAAGGTTTTGTAGAATGAATTTATCAAACCAACAACAAAAGAAACCCATTTCATTTCCCCCGCATGGGGAACAAAAGGTTTTGTAGAATGAATTTATCAAACCAACAACAAAAGAAACCCATTTTCCCCCATTGGGAAACAGAAAAGGTGGTATTGTGAATCTATCAAACCAATAAAAAAAAAGAAACCCATCTATTCCCCCTGCGGGGAACACCAAATATGCCATCATTAATTTTGAAAAACAGGGGAACCCCCTAATGAAGAAAGGAGACACATCATGAAACTAAGGAATCTAAATCTAACAATCGCAGACGTTGCAAGGACAAGCAGGGATAATACGCTTGAGGCTGTCAATGCCGGAATCCAGAAGAAAAGGGGCGAGAATGGAACCCCCACTAACGAAACTGACTTCGTATACGTGGAATGTGCAGTAAGGCGCGGGGACATCCTGAAAGTGAAATTCCCGCCGGAATTATCCGGGAAAATCACTGATTTAAAGGGCAGGTTGGACAGTGACGAAATCATTAATATCTCTTTCACAAATCTCAGGCTGATACCGTATGCACTGGCAGGAAACAACGGTGCAATCATTTCCGGCGTTTCTGCAAAGGCGGAGGATTTCACTATCGAATCATCTTCGCTCGGTTGCATGGAGGATATTGAGTTATGAAAGAACTGCAAATTGGGGATGGCATAATCCATCCCCCCAAAAAACCAATGAGGCTTTCAGACATATCCGCTCTTGGAACCAATACCGCTGTGGTTGTATCAGGAAGAAGCCTGTTCCATAAAAACGAAAAAGAACCATATGGGTATGTGGTTGAAATCGCCACAAAAGAATTTCCAGAGAAATTTATCGGGATATCCATGCCTGTATTCCTGCCTTTTGACAGGACTAAAATAAGGGAACTGCGTGACTGCATGATGGAAAGCCCCGTGTTCATGGCGGAAGTCTCATTTACAGGCTTACAGTTCCGCAAAAAGCGGAATGGCGGTTATTATGCAACAGCCGACGGTTTTACGATTGTGAGAAAGGAGAAATAAAATGAATGGCCGATTAACAAAACAAAGCAAAATGTATCTTTCAATTTTATATGTACTCTGGGAACTGCTGTCATACTATGCTGACATGTTCCGTATGGATGTCCCGCAGGATGCGACAGGATTAAGCGCAGAAATTTCCACGGATGAGGATGATGCTACCCATATCCTGCTGGATGTCCCCTGCATTTCACCGCCCTCCTCCTTCCGTGGCATGTCTGTGATGAAGGAATCATTTAATGAGTACTTAAACATTGCGCTCCTGCCCCAAAGCAGTGAGCTTAAGCCTTTTGCGCCACCGGACATCCGTTCTTATGCTGACCTGACGGACTGCATATATATATACAAAGTGGCTTTCCTTGACAGCGGGCATTATTTTATGGATATTATTCACGTTGACAGTATGCCGGCATACCAAAAAGTCCGCGCCAGCCAGAACATAAAAAAATGAGGGCATCCATGATGCCCTCTCCGGAAAATGGATTTCTAAAGGCTTTATTAACAAAAATTATATACAAAAGGAATGACGGATATGAAAGAAGATTTATTAAAAAATATTGCGACAGCTATTTCAGTTAAATGCAAAAAAATATATGCAGACTACCGGAAACAGGAACGCCAGGCCTGTCTGCTGAACCGGGAGCAATGTATTAATAATATTTTGTACGCCTTGCAGAAAGATTTATTTGAAGTCATGGGAGAGCATGCCTATCCAAAGTTAGCCAATATTGCCCATCCTTCATATATCCGCATACATGGCTGGCGGACTGTCCCTGCCGGGGCAGTTGTCTATCAATATGAGCTGGATAAAGAGCTTTATGCCGACATGCCCAAACGTATTCCAGAACCAGTTTTATCCCGCATTCAGCGGAGCATAAATCTTGATATAGCACAAAAGCAGAATGTATTAAAAAATATTTACCCGCTGACATTTATTCAGGCCAATTTCTGTTTTTTATTTTATGGCATGCAGGTAACCTGCATGAAAGACATGGGGACATTTGTCCTGATGGAAATTGCGACAAATGTACAGCCCTGACGTATATCAATAAAAGGCTGGCAGATGAAAAATTCTGCCGGCCTGCTTACAAAAACCTGCTGGGAAATAAGCAGGATATAGGAAGAAATTTTGGATGTGCATGCAGGATTCTGCAGTGTATAAAATAGCGATAGACAAATGGGGATATTTATTGTTATAATTAATTATACGTGCAATAAATAAAGGAAGGAATACGTTATGAAAAAGAAAATTTTATCAGTTTTATTAACCATTACAGTACTTTCAATGACAGCAACAGCATGCGGGGATAATTCAACGGAAACATCCTCCCAACAGGAAGCAGAGGTAGCGGAATTAGATGACCAATACACGAACCAAGATGGAAATTCATCTGGCGCTCAATCAGACACTGAATCAGTAGAGCCTATAGAGTGGACAGAGTTAGCATCCTTGGAGACAATGCCAGAGATGCGAAATGCATGGGATGAAATAGCAGGGATTCAGAAAACAGACACAGGCAAAGAGGGAATGTTTTATACCAACAGTAAAGGAGAAAATGATAACAACAACACCCTCATGGGAGCATTAAGCAATGAACTTGGCTTTTTAAAGGTTTATGCAAACCTAAGTGATACAGCAGAACCAACTTTAGCAATGAGAGAACCATTTGCAAAAGCAGCATCAGAATCATATGTAGATATAGACGAAATATCAGATATGGATGCTGAAAAAATCAATACAGCATTTTTAGCAGGGTTAAATGCATATTTTGACTTACTTCCTGATTCAGAGCAGGGTAAGGCAAATATGGATGAATCTTCAGCTATCTCACAACAGACAGTGGCGACCTTAATGAAACAACATATAATTCAGCCATCAGTAGGGCAGAGGCAATATACATGATTGTAAACAGATATTACAGAGATGAATTGTTACAAACGTGCCAAGGTGAAAATGTTACAGGTTATACATATACATCAACAGGCGACCAAACAGAAATACAGTTTACAGATGCAAAATTAAACACAGGGATAACAGAGAATACCTTAGAATCATTAAATGCAGCAATTAAAGACCCAGATTCAGGCATGCCAAAATATCTTTATGGCTCGTTGGTAGTAGCAGCACGGCATAATATAATCAGTACAGAAGAAGATTCTCTTTGGGATGAAACAGTAACAAAAAGAGACACATTGCAGCTATTAGTAAACACGTATAATAGTATTGTAGGAAATGAAAAAGATAATGTTCCAACAGTAAATACAGAGGAGTTTGTTACAAATGAACAGCAGGAGGAAGCAGAGTTACAAGCAGCTTATGACAGATACAATGAGTTAAGGGCAAAGGGAGAAACAGTAGATGCAGCTACACTAACCACGATATTCCAGAGCATGTCAGATGAAGAATTAGGAAATAAAGGTGGCGGATATGGAGGTTATAACCTAATGCAAGATGAAAAGGGTGTGCACTATTTAAAAAGCACCATAGATGGTCATGAAGTACATATTGGCGAGCGCACTGACTCGGGACTGCAGTACATGGGAGAGAATGATTGCAGAGCAGATATGATACATTGGTACAGATTAAATCATCCAAACACAGATTTTACAGATGATACAATAGCTGGTTTATATGGTTTATAATAACAACAGAAATTTTTTTACAGCAAAACTATGCTGTGAGCATCAAATCGGCTTATGCCAATTAAGCCTGTCAACCCCTTTACCGGAGGCACTTGCAAGGCAAGTGGGGGTTTACTGGCTGGCATGGTTTTTAGGATAATTCTTACAGAATAGGGCAGGGGATATTCCAAATGCACTTTATTGGAATGTCCCTTGATTGATTATTTTTCTTTTACAGTACCGCACCACTGCCCAAAGGCGGTAGGCGTTTTCCGATGGCACAGGCGCGCAGGCGTGTCGGAGGCTGAGCCAAGCACCAGTGACAAGGATAAACGCCGTTTACCGCAGGGCAACTGTGCCACTGCCCCAAAGGGGCAGGTCTAGGGTTAGTATTACCCCTAGACTTCTGTGTTCTGTGTTGCAATTCTTAAACCCCTTATATTTACTGGCTTTGCGAGCCTTTTTTACAACACATCCCTTTTTCCAAAATTGTGTCGGAAAAATTTTTCTAAAAATTTGGTCTTTTGCTATAAAGTGGCTAAAATCATATACATTAGAAAAAAAGTGGTATACGTCAGGAAAAAATATGCATACGTCCCTAATAAAACAAGCTGTCTTAGCAAAATTCCAATATCCGATATATATTATGTCAGGAAGATGTAACAGCAAAAGAAAAGGAGGAATAATATATGGCGGGATATTGTGGTTTGTCAATGAGTTACAATGCAATTGAAGCATATGAGAATGGGGAGAAGCCGATTTCAAAGTGGAAGAAAAAAAAGATTATTGAGGAAATTGAAAAAAGGATTGCAAATGGGGAATTATCACTTAAATGCACTTTGGAAAATTTAAAGAAAATGCAACTGGACGCATTAAAGCAGAACTGCCTGTACCGTTCATCGTCACACCATACTAGCATGTACTACAATTGGACGGACTTTTATGCTTTGGACATTGACAGGATTGAAAAACTGACAGATGAAAGCATTAAAAAAATCATTGCAGTATACAAAAAGAAATAATTTTTTTCGAGACAAAAATTTATTTTAAGAAAACCATATATTTAAATTATTAAAGACTTATGCTACAAACATAGGTCTTTTTTTTACGAA
Source organism: Eubacterium sp. (assembly GCA_021769425.1). Taxonomy (GTDB): domain Bacteria; phylum Bacillota; class Clostridia; order Lachnospirales; family Lachnospiraceae; genus Petralouisia. The sequence goes on along the minus strand of JAETSX010000086.1, from coordinate 932 downwards.
ATTCTTGCTTTTAGATGATTTGTGCCTGCAAATTAAACGACACCAAAATAGACACCATTTTTTTGAAAAAATACAATATTAGATGATGATTTATATAATATAGAAAACTCGAAAAAGCCTTAAAAATGGGCATTACGCCACTTAATGATTATAGATGAAAGCCATACCATAAAAAGCAGCGGGAAGCCGGCGCATGAATATGGCATGGTGCTGCTGAAAACCCTGAAACTGCTGCGCTCTGGGACAGAGGGTACGCCGCCCGCCGTCACCTATGCCGGGGAAAAGGAATTTGCAGACATGAAAAGGCGGATGGGCGAGATTGCAGGTTTCCGCCCATACCGGAAAAAACTGTGCATGGGCATGGTAGCCATAGTTTCTCTGATAATTGTGGTTATGCTGCTGGCGGTACATACCCATTCCTATGCACGGTGCAATGAAAGTAAAGATATCATGGTTGGAAATTATGACGGAGAACCCGGAATAGTTTCTTACGATACCGAAAAACTTAGAGAAATAATTTCATATGATGACAGGTATGTTTATGTTGAGCGAGATGCCTTTGAGAATTTTTTAGAAGAAAATGATGCAGACGGAGAAATATGGATTGTTTTTGGCGGATTTTATAAACTGCCGGGTTTAGCTGGTGCAGCGGAAACTTGTATATATGAAAGAGGTTCAAGAGGCAGTATAGTACAGATTCCCTATGAAGGCATACGGGATAGCTGGTATATGGAACTGCTTAAATTGTTATAGGCGTAGCATGGAAACGAAATGGATTTCAAATAAATTTTATATCAAGGAGGACAAAATTATGGCAATGGAGATTACAAGCAATTACAGCAGCTATGCGGCACAGGGCATGGCGGACAACACAAAGAAAAGGGCAGAGAAGACATCGGAACCGGTTAAAACTAACAATACGGAAAGCACAT
>JAETSX010000085.1 GCA_021769425.1 Eubacterium sp. | reverse complement strand
ATTTTTGTATATTTTCACACAATAAAAAAGAATTATTATCAAAATCTATCAATTTCAGGAATCCATTTGGTTCCTGTCTTTTTTAATTATTCCAAAACTAAAAGCTAAATCTCTGGCTTCCCGGCGGATAGGTTCCCTTAAAAATCTCCGCTTCCAAAATATTCGCTATTTCAATAAACAATTTCAATCCTTTACACCGCCTTTTATACGAATGATCTATCTTGTCAAATCTGTATTTACATCTCACACGGTTTCCGTTCCTGCCAATTCCTTTATTTGAATCAAATCTGTATACCAAACCTTTTGTATTTCGTTACGAAGAAGCATAACAACCGCTTGCAAAATATAGCTGCAATCAATGTCATAGGTTCCGGCTTTCCCCAAATATTCTTTATGCAAAACTTCTATACGGTGAAAACTATGAAACCCTTTGCTTCCTTCCCTAATACCCACTTGCTTTTGTACCACATCACTGAATTGGTCATGAAGCGTCTTTTCATACCTGCGATGTTCTTTCAGACTCCCGCAAAATTTTCTGTTATGAGGAAATGTAAAAGCGTCAGCCACATAATGTGTCAACTTTCCAAGATGATAGTATCTGCGCATTCCAAACTTTTCCTGTCTTTGCACGGAATCAAAAAGCCTTCTCATCACCAGTAAAATGTTCTCGTAATTATGCCCATGCAATTTTTCTCCCCATGCTAAGCCATGCAGATAGGTAAACGGATTTAAGTCTGGTTCTATGTTACCTAGAATGAAGGCTTTTTTATGACAACATGGAATGTTTTCACCCATTTCAGCAGCCAAAAGTTCCGCAAGCTTTCTATGATCTCTGGTCTGCATATTTTACCTCCCATCTCCAATTTTAGGTTTATACTGCTTTTGCCTTTACAAAATAATAAAGGAAAGCATTAAATTAACCATGCAAATTATCTAAACAATTCTTAAACAAAATAGCACTTATATTTCTCAAAACAAGAAATTATATCTCTTATAGCAAGAAATTACATCTCGTTTATTCAGAAACAAAATTTCCGTAAAATAGATATATCATTTTTTACAAGGTGGTAGATTTATGTATGCGGAAAAAGGAAGCTTTGACTTTACACCGATTGGACAAGCTATTAAGGAAGTTCGTGAATCTAAAAAGATGACCAGAGAATAATTAGCAGAAATCGTTGATTATTCTGCAAGGCATATTCAAGCGATAGAAAATGAAGGGTAATATCCAAGCTTTGAATTATTTATCCAGCTTATAACCATGTTCGATATTTCAGTTGATGAATATATCTTCCCTGACAAAAAATCAAACAAAAGTTCTATTCGCAGACGTATAGACACTTTACTCAACAACTTGAACGATACAGAACTTTTTGTTGTTGAAGCTACAATAAACGGACTATGCAAAGCAAAAGAACCAGAGGAATTATAAAAAACCTCTGGTTTCCTTTGCATATTTTAATATGCCGGAACACCATATCCATAAATGGAATCACTGCCCATGCTGTAACTTTGCCTTGCACAGACATGGAAATAGTCTACGGCAGCATGGCGGCAAATTCCTGTGCTGTTTCGCTGTTATCCAGTTCTGCATAACTGGTGGTTTCTCCGGCAGTTATAGATATTTGCATTTTTGTTTCTGCCGCATTGTCTCCTGCTTCTGTAATTCCAAAACTGCCCTCTATATGCTCATTCAGATAATCCAGCATATAACCAATTGCCAATTCTGCATCTTCGCCATAAAATCCGTGACCAGCCCCCGGAATCACTTTCAATTCCGAAGATTGATATACTTCAAGCGCATGTTCCGAATAAGACAATGGTACAATATCATCTGCATCCCCGTGGATCATCAAAACGTCCTTGTCATAACCGGGGATTACCTCATAAATATCATAGTCCAGCAGTTTTTCAGCGTAAGCACGGCCAACTGTCATCCAAAGGGCAAAGTAAGTATCTGGTATATCTTCTACGCTGTCAAACCGTTCCTTTGTCATGTCCACCAGGCAAAAAGCCGGATACAGCAAGATAGCGCCTTTGATTTCCTCTTTATGGGCTGCAGCGGTAATTGCAGACACCGCCCCGCCTTGGCTGCTTCCCATCAAAAAGAGATTACTGTTGTCCACATAGGGCAGTTTCTGCATCATATGTATAACCGCTTCCAGATCGGCCTGTTCCGTAAAAATAGACATTTCCAGCGTAGAACCGTCGCTCCGGCTTCCGGGGCTTCCGCCGCAGAAATCGAAACAATAAGCAACAATGCCTCTTTCTGCCAAAGCTCGTGCATACTGCGCACCGACCTGATAATTCCCACCAAAGCCATGTGAGAAAATGACTGCCGGCATTTTCTCTCCAGCATTTTTCGGAACATAGATCACTCCATATATCTGGTTTCCATCCCGCTGTGCATACATTTCCTGAGTTTCGTATTCAAAAAATGCACTTTCCAAACTGTCGGCCACCTCCTCTGTGCTGCTATTCTCTATATGGGACGTGCCCTGTCCCGTATTTTGCACTTGTCCGGCACATCCGCTAAGAATTGCCACACCTGTCAAAATACAGCGCAGGGCTAACGCCATGCTTCTCACCGTCTTTCTGTGTTTCATGTTGCCGACTCCTTCCTCAGCGGATAAAATTCGTCCTGATCGGCTCTTCTTTTTCCGGCAGGCCAAACTCTTTCTTTCCGAGGTCAATGGACTTTATCAGAAATGCCATATTCCTGCCAAGGGTACGCATGATCTGCAGCCCTTCCTCGTCCTTTTTCACATCTTCGGCAGAATGCCCGTGAACCTGATTCCAATATTGGCTGGATACCACTGGCATATTGCGCATGGTAAAGTATTTATTCAGCTCGTCAAACGTGGCAGAACATCCGCCCCGTCTTGCCGATACCACCGAAGCCCCGACCTTCATAGAAAGGTCATAAAAGGCGGAACCGGCAAACAAACGATCTAAGAAAGAAATCAATGTGCCGTTTGCCGAAGCAAAGTAAACCGGAGAGCCGACCACAATCCCGTCGCAGGCTCTGAATTTCGGAGTGACTTCATTTACAAAATCATCAATAACACATTTATGCTGCTTCACGCACTGGAAACAGGCAATACAGCCCCGGATGTCCTTATTTCCCACATGAACAATCTCGGTATCAATTCCTTCCTGATTCAGAACAGTTTCCACCTCATGCAGCGCCGTATAAGTACACCCCTTTGCATGGGGACTTCCATTGATTAACAATACATTCATTTTCCGCTATCCTTCCTTTTCCGTTTTATTCTGTTGCTCCAGTCCGTTCCAGCCACTGATCCAGCGCATCATCACTGGCATAATTTGCTGTGATTCCTTCCAGAACTGTTGCCCCTTTGCTGGCCTCATTGATAAAATCCATACTGATCTCCACATTATTACCGCCGCTGGTGCAGAAAGGGATAATGGTCTTTCCGGTCAAATCATACTGTTCCAAAAATGTCCCAACGGCCATCGGAGCGGTGTACCACCAAATCGGATAACCTACATAAATTACGTCGTAATCGTCCAGATTTTCCGGAGCCGCCGCCAAAGCCGGGCGCATATGAAAAGTCTTTTCAATCAATGCCCGCATTGCTGTTCCCATATAACTGGAACGGTAATACGTCTCCGTCTGGATCGCATACAGATCAGCGCCGGTTTTTTCTTGTATCCGCCTTGCCACAAGCTCTGTAGTTCCTGCCATCCCGTTTTCAGTAATATTCAGGCTCGCCGATGATGTGGCATCCACCTCGTCTTTATGCAGGGTCACATCAGAGCGCGAAAAATATACCACAAGGGAACGTGTGCCTTCCTCGCCCCGTACCGGCTGTTCCGGGAGATTCGTGACCGGCCTGCCTGTCATCACATAAATAATGCCTATGGCGATCAGCAGAATAACCGCCAGAATAATTCCTAATGTTACATACATTTTTCTGTTTTCTTTTTTCTTTTCTTTCACATTGCCCTCCCTACTGTCCTAAGTTCAGGGAGCTTACCCATTCCTCAACATCACCCCTCGCATCTGACACAGCCTCCCTGGAAACAGTAAAGGCATTTGATTCCACCGCAGCATCCGGCTCCAGTTCCTGAATGGTTTCCACTGTTCCAGATAGGCGGCTTCCGCCGTGGGTAGTAAACGGAATGATCGTCTTACCGCTGAAATCATAAGTATCAAAAAACGAATACATGATAGCGGGCATATCATACCACCAGATTGGATAACCCACAAAAACCACGTCATAATCATCAAAATTTTCTATCTGGCTGCGGATTGCCGGACGTTCCCCGTTGTCAATCTCATCCCTTGCAAATGCTGCCATAGCCTCAAAATCATCCGTCTGATAATGTCCTTCTTCCGGTTCAATGGCGAACAGATCTCCGCCCGTTGCTTCTTGGATCAGATGTGCTGCATAGTTCGTGTTGCCTAATGAACCGTCATCATAAACCGTCCGGCTGGCAGTGGAAACTGCATCAACGCCTTCATCCATCGGGAAAGAAAAATAAGCAACCAGAATATTCCCGGAACCTTTCGCCTCGGTCTGCTTTCCTTCTGTACTTTCCACTGTGTCGTCTGCCGTACTGCCCGATGTGCTTTCTTCCGTGTTTTCTGCGGTATTTCCGTCTGTATCCGCCGCAGGGGCACTCTCCTGCGGCGTTTCGCTGTTCCCGCAGGCCGCCAGTGAAAATACCATTAAAAGCGCCAATGCCATGCTTAATATCTTTTTCATCATCCTGCCTCCAATCTCAACAGTTCCTGCCGCACTGGTATGCTTCTTCCATCACCGGACTTTTGCGGATATCCCCAGCACGGTATGCGGAACCGTAAATCTTCCCTTTGACCGTTGATTCCGGGATGCAGCGGGCAAAGCCCTCCATATCCCGCATAGTGGTTTCCATTGCCGCCTTCCCGTCTGCTGCCGTGGCAATCAGGTAAAATTCCTTATTCCTCATATTGATTGCCCTGGCAAATGTGCGGTCGATCATCAGCTTTAACTGCGCCGAAAGAGAATAAAAATACACCGGCGTTGACAGCACGATTACATCTGCATCAATCAGTTTCTGCATAATTTCTGCCATATCATCCTTATGGACACAGGTTCCGCCTGTTCTCTGGCAATGTTCACACGCAAGGCAGGGATTGATCTTTTTATCGCGCAGGAACACAGTTTCCACTGTGTTCCCCGCCTCCTTTGCACCGTTTACAAACTGCCCTGTCAGCAGTTCTGAATTGCCGCCCTTCCGTGGGCTTGAAACAATCGCAAGTACCTTTTTGCTCATTTTCCCATACCCTCCTTAACGGTAAGATTCCTTATAAATTTCCATACAATCTTCGTCACTGAGGTCACAAGGATCATTGAGGAAATTGACTCCAAGGGTTTCATGGGCGTTGCGAACCATCGCCGCAAATTCCTCTGGATTTATACCATAGTCGGACATTTTCAAATCAGCCACACCGCAGGCTTCTTGCAAATTCTCTAAAGCCGTGATAAAATCCTCGGCCTTGTCTGCCTTCTCCATACCCATAAGCTGTGCCATTTCAATAAAACGGTCATCGCAGGTGTGCTTCTTTACAAAGAAGCCATAATATGCTTTGGAAATCATAATCAGACCTGCGCCATGCGGAAGTTCCCCATGATACGCGCTAAGTGCGTGTTCCAGCGGGTGTGCGCCGGTACAAGAGCCAACACACATCTGAATACCGGATAGATAGCTTCCAAAGGCAACCTTAGTCATGGCTTCTTTATTTTCCGGCTCCCGGATCGTGGTTGCCAGATTCCGGCTGACATTGCGGATTGCTTCGCTGGCGACCATCTTGCTCATCTCATTGCGCTGTCTGGAAATGAAGCCCTCGGTGCTGTGGAACAGTGCGTCAAAGCCCTGATATGCCTTAAATTTTGCAGGAACGCTCATCATCAGCTCCGGGTCGATCACCGCCAGAACCGGCATAGTCCCCATACCAAACACACCTGTTTTTTCGTTGGTTTCCGGATTCGTGACCACGCCTCCCGCATCTGTTTCCGAACCGGTGCCTGCAGTAGTCGGAATCGCCACGATAGGAAGGGCAGGCTGCATCGGCCACTGTTTCTTTCCTGTGCCAAACTGCACATAGTCCCAAAGAGCACCGCCGTTTGCCGCCATCAAGCTGATAGCTTTTCCAGCATCAATCACACTTCCTCCGCCCAGTGCCACAACAAAGTCACAGCCATTTTCTTTCGCAAAGCGGCCGCCTTCTTCCACTACCGGCTTCGTCGGATTGGAGCCGACCTTGTCAAATATCACATATTCCACGCCTGCCTGTTTCAATTCATTTTCCAGACGTTCCAACGAACCATTGGTGCGGGTGGATTTCCCGTTGGAAATTACCACCAGTGCCTTTTTACCCTGCACAACCCCCATCGGCGCATTGATCTGTGTATGCAGCTCGTTCAGCTTACCTTCCCCGAAAATTGCGTTTGTAGAAATTCCAAAATTAAAACTCATAATGATTATCCTCCTGATTATAAAATTGATTGGTTATAAAATATTAGTTGCTTTCTTCTGCGGCAGATTCCAACCATTCGCAACTGCTTCCTTTACCCGGAACAGCGATAGCCACATGGGAGAACCAGCTCCCCGGAGTGGCTCCGTGCCAATGTTTGACTTCCGCCGGAATGTTTACTACATCACCGGGCTTCAGTGCAATGGGTTCCTTTCCCCACTCCTGATACAAACCTTCACCGGCAGTGCAGAGCAGAATCTGTCCGGCTCCGTGATGGATATGCCAGTTATTGCGGCAGTCCGGCTCAAAGGTGACGTTCACGATGCCAAGCGGATCGGTAGCCAGAATTGCCGTGTAGCTCTTTTTGCTGAAATACTGTGCAAACATTGTGTTTTCCTCCCCAATCGGGAACGGACACTCTTTTCTGATTTCTTCCATGCTTTTTGTCATAATGAATAACCTCCTGATCTCTTTATTTGCTTTGTTTCATGATCCATTCCATAACGGTCTGATCGTTTACTGCCATCTGGCCACCCATGTGACCGCCCATGTAAAAATCTGCGAACCCCCACCGGCTTAAAAATTCCCTGTCCGGAATGTGCAACGATACAAGTTCTGCAATTTCTTCCTCCGCAAGACCTGCTTCGCGGTAACGGGAACACAAGGCATTGTAAGCCTCTCTCGCCTGCTCCGCGCCGTAATACTCATCATCCTCCATCATATAAATGCAAATCGGCAAACGGTTCTTTATTGCCGCATCATAATCGCCGCTCCACTTGGAACCATAGTGCAAAAATGCGGCAAACAGCTCCGCCCGCATCCCCATCACCCGCGACATGATTTCTCCACCAGCCGAAAATCCAGCGGCATAAATGCGGTTCTGGTCTACAGAATAATTTTCTATAAAATATTCCGTCAATGCGATTGCCTGCCTTGCAGCAGTATTTCCCCAATCGGTAAACTGCGGAGCTACGACAATGACATCCTCCCCCTGCTGTGTCCATGCCACCGCGCCCCTGTCTGCAATCAGGTTTACTCCCTGCGTCTGCTCACTGTCGGACAGCCACATCCCGTTATATCCGGGAAGAGTCATCACCAAAGGGTAAGTTTTTGTTTCATCATAATCCTCCGGCAAAATTACGTTGTCACTGTATTCCAGAAATACCGCGTCTATCATCGCATAAGGAATATAAATCATTCCCTGTGCGCTGACCTGTACTCCCGGATGTTCTTCCTGCTTTGTAGTATTTTCCGGCATAGATAACTGGCTCCTTATTCTTTCTGGCGCGTCCCTGCTACATCCGGCCAGACCAAGGATGCATAGGAGCGGAGCCGCACATGGGAGAATTGCTTTTCTCCATTTTCTCAAAAATTCCATAGCTGCCTCCTGATTTATGCGTGTATCCGAAAACCGTTGAGCTGTCTTGCTGTACACCAGCAGTGGTTATCCATGATTTCGCTGTGACCTATATCCAACATGGCAATGCGCTCCATTTCCCGTTCTGAAAGCTCAAAATCCCAAATATCCAGATTTTCTTTCATGCGCTCCTTGTGAACTGTCTTAGGGATTACTGCTACTCCTCTTTGGATATGCCAGCGCAAAATAACCTGCGCCACTGATTTTCCATGTTTTTTTCCGATTGCCATTAACGTTTTATTATGAAAAATATCTTTCTGCCCTTCGGACAACAGCCCCACGCCTGCGGAACAACATCCATATCACGCATAACCTGCAAAGATTCTTTCTGTTGGCAAAACGGATGGACTTCCACCTGATTGACAGCCGGAGCTGTCTGACTATTCATGCAGAGGTCTATCAAACGTTCCGGCGGGAAATTACTTACTCCAATAGCCCGTACAGCCCCTTCTGTCCGTAATTCTTCCATAGCCCTCCACGAGCCATAATAATCACCAAATGGCTGCTGAATCAAATATAAGTCCAGATAATCCAGTTTTAATTTTTTCAGGGATAGGTCAAATGCCCTTTTTGTGGCCTCATATCCAGCATCCTGAATCCAGAGTTTCGATGTAATGAACAATTCTTCCCGTTTCACCCCGGAAGTCTGGACTGCATCTCCAACAAATTCTTCATTTCCAAATGAGGCTCCGGTATCGATCAACCTATATCCAGTTTCCAAAGCATCACTGACACACTGCCTGCATTGCTTTTCCTCTGTGAGTTGAAATACTCCATATCCTTCCATGGGCATCTGAATCCCATGATTCAAAACCATATGCTCCATGCTCTTCCTCCTGTATCTGCGGTCTATGCTGTCATTATAGTCTGCTGGTTTCAAAAAGTACAATGCCGATTATGCAGTCTGCTCTAACCTAGACGCATAGCAAATATTGAATCTGTCCGTTTTCTATGCTACAATATACCCATCTTTTCTTGAAAAAGGAGGTCTTTCAATGCCTGAAATAAACCAACTGCAACAACTGCTCTGCGTAGCGAAGCATGGAAATCTTTCAAAGGCTGCCGAGGAACTTCATCTGTCACAGCCAGCCCTCAGCCGCTCTATGCAAAGATTAGAAAGTGAGCTGCAAATGGAACTGTTTGAGCGCTCAAAAAACAAAATTACCTTTAGCCCAACAGGTGAACTGGCCGTTGAATATGCAAAAAAAGTGATCGGACAGATGAATGATATGATCCTGCGGCTCCGCAGTTTTGAGCGAAGCCAGCATACCATCGCAGTCGGTTCCTGCGCTCCGGCTCCCTTGTGGGACATTGTTCCTCAGCTTTCCTCGCTGTATCCGGAAATGACAATTTCTTCCGAAACGAAGGAAGACGATATACTGTTGCAGGGACTGGCAGATCAGGTGTATCAGTTTATTGTTACACCTTTTCCTGTCAATGAACCCGGCATTTATTGTGCCAGATATACAGATGAACAGCTCATGTTCTCCCTTCCTCCGGGACATGCTCTTTCTTCCTCTAAAGGGCTCCACTTCAAAGACTTGAATGGGGAAACTATGCTACTTTTTTCACAGATCGGGTTCTGGTACAAAATTCATAAAGAAAAAATGCCGTCCACCCATTTTCTCCTACAAAACGAGCAATTTACTTTTACTGAATTGGTGAAAGCATCCGCCTTACCAGCCTTTACTTCTAATCTTGCTTTGAAAAAAGCCGGTACGCCGGACAACCGGGTGATTGTTCCCATACTGGATGAAGAAGCCCATGCTACTTATTACTGCTCCTGCAAAATAGAAAATCAAAAACGGTTTGCTTTATTTTGGAAATGGGTTAAAAAATAAGCAGATGAACAAATCCATCATAGATATTTCAAAAAAATATGTAATGGCAAAAGGAAACTGTTTTAAAAACCTCGTTTCCTTTTGCCCAATTTTAATATGCCGGAACACCATACCCATAAATAGAATCACTGCCCATGCTGTAACTTTGCCTTGCACAGACATCCCCACTGTTGCCCTCTATGGTATTCACTACGCCATTCGTCACGCTTTCCACAATCCCCACATGGTCTATGCTCCCGTCATTCCCCCAATCAAAGAAAATAATGTCCCCCGCTGCCGGGACATAGCTTGCGTCCTGAAACTGCCCACGGGCACTGAACCAGTCCACACCGTCCGAACATAAGGAGAATTTCGGTATCACGCCGCTTTCCAGATAGCCGCACTGCTGGGCACACCACGACACAAAACAGGCGCACCATTCCACCCGGCTGTCAAACCCATACCAGCTCCAGTAGGTGTCCCCGCTGTTGCCTTCCTGCGTCAATGCCACCTGCACGATTGCCTGACTGCCGACGCCTGTCGGGATTCTGCCGAATACATAATACCGGAGTACATGGGGGACGTACTGCTTATCCCCGTAACTGCTCCAGCCCATCCGCTCCGCCATCCTATCCGAAAATTCTGCGGCATTGGCGGCAGTGTATCCCCCATAATTGCCCTGCGCCCATGAGATATACCCATTCCCGAAATTGTACCCCTGCAACGCCAGCCTGATATGCTCCATGTCAACCGGGTTCTCCATCCCTGCGCTTTGCAGACAGTCCTTTATTGCCTGTGCGCCGCACTCGATGGAATACTCCGGATCAGTGATTCCGTTCGGTTCTCTTGGGTATCTGGTGTTATAGCCGCTCTCGGAACTCTGCATGGGATCGCTGCCCTGACCGCCGCTCTCCTGCATCATGACCGCCTTGATCAGCTCCACATATTCCCCGATACCGTACTGGTTCGCATATAGGCGGATCACTGGCTCATAGGCTTCTACCTCCGCACTGACCGGGCTTACCGTGCTGGAATTGCCGCCGCCCACCATGCAGAGGATTCCGCCAAACAGAAGGACAATAATCAAAATAAGGACGGCTGCCCATCCCCCTGCAGCAATGGCGGATATGAGTGCCTTTGTCCCGGCAATAATGGCTTTTACTGCTCTTGCCGTTGCTTTTGCTGTTGCCTTTGCCACCTGTTCCGCTACCCTTGCCGCCTGCCTTGCTGCCCTTGCTGTTTTTTCCGCTGTCTTTACGGACGCTTTCGCCGCTGCTTTTGCGGTCTTTGCCGCCTCCTCTGTGGTTTTTACGGTTTTCTTTGCGGTCTGCCCGGCAGTTTTTACGGATTTGGCGGCAGATTTGATTGTCCCTTTCCCGGTATTCTTCACGGTCTGCCCCGTTTTCCCTGCGGTCTTGACCGTCTTTTCTCCCCGCTCTAAGGTTTTAACCGTCTGCTTGGGAAGCTCCCGGATTTGCGCCGCCTGCTGTTCTGCTTTCCGCTGTGAGATTCTTTGCTGTGACGCCCTCTGTATGGCTCTCTGCCCTGCGGCTTTCTTCTGCGCCGCCTGTTTCCCTGCCTGCTCCTGCGCCTTTTTTATCATCTGCTCTTTCGGCTGGTAAGGCTCTCCCCTGCCTGACGGGACGGAAGCTTAACTTGACCCACAAGTAATCATGGATATTTATGTGTTTCCATGCTATACTAAAGAAAAAGGGGCGATCCAAATGACTGCTGAATGCAAGAATTGGCAAAAAGAATTTGTAGAC
>JAETSX010000205.1 GCA_021769425.1 Eubacterium sp. | reverse complement strand
TGGCGGTGCTTATCAAGAATGTTTCCACCTACCAAAAGACAAAGCCCGTCTATGACGCATACCGCAAGGCAAGGAACAGGGAGAAATACCGCGCCGGACAGGAACAGGCGATTATCTTACATGAAGCCGCTGCAAGGTCATTGAAAGCAACGGGCATTGCAAAGCTCCCGAACCTCGCCGCGCTGCAATCGGAGTATGAAGCCCTTCAAGCGCAGAAAGAAGCCCTTTACGCCGACTATGGGAAGCTGAAAAAGAAAGTCCGGGAATATGACATTATCAAGCAGAACATTGACAACATTTTACAGGCAGACAGACAGCCGGAACGGGAAAAGGGAATGGAACACTGATTAAGCAAAAAATGATTTTCGTATAGAAACAGAAAGCGGTATGTGGTATAATAAAATTATCTACAACTTTTGAAAGGATTTGATAGTACATGACAAAAGGAACACCAGCTAATATTAGTCAGCTTGTCAAAGACGCAAACAATAAATCATCATGGAAAATTAGGCTTGCTGCGTTGAATGAACTAAAACAATATGATTGTCAACAATCAAGAGATGTTATTACTCGTCTTGCTCTCCATGACAAAGTTTATAAAGTTAAAGAGGAAGCATTTAGAGCAGCACAAGCTATGGGGATTACTTACCGCGGAAATCCTATTCGCTTAGGACGTAAAGATATTGGTTTTAAGACAAAAGACTTTACTAAAGTTTTTCTACGTATCAAACGTGAAAAATCAATGGAAGAATTAGATTTACAATTATTCAAGGAAGCGTTCAAAACAATCGCGGCAGAAATGTATGATGTAATGGAATTTGAAAAGGGTCAAAAATTTGATGATTGGATTACAAATACATACAAATGTTTGCCAAAGAAATAAAAAGAACAGGGCGCGGAAAGTCAGTATATGACTTCCGCGCCCTGTCTTTTTGTGGGTGCTGTTGTGGTAAATGTTACGCAATAGAACGCCATTTTCGGGGGAAAAGGTATAAAGTATCGCCTATCCGATTTTCCCGCCCGGAAAGCCTTGCAAATCAAGGGATTTTCCGCGCCTACTGCGTAACAGGGGCGCGTCTTTTCCTCATGCGCTCGGCGGCCTGTCTGCGGGTGATACGCTTCCGGCAGTCGGGGCAGTATTTGACGCTGTTAGAGCTTGACGCAAAGGACGTGCCGCACTCGGTACATTTCTTCCTGTCCCCGGTTTGGTAAAGCTCCGCATAGAGCAGCTTATCAGCGGGAAGCACCGCAACCTTAAACCACTTGCAGAGAAGCGAATAGGAAATGAGCTGCGGACATACGCACTCGTCCCCGTCGTCCAGTAAGATACAGTTTCCATTATCGCAGTTGCAGCACGTCCGGCGCACAAGGGCGTTGACTTTCCGGCTCTGGGGCGGCGTCAGCCGCTTGACCTCGCTCATACTTCATCAGCGGCGTAAATGGGAAGCCCCGCAAACTCCGCTTCGGTCATGGCTTCCACTTTGGAGAGGGTA
>JAETSX010000084.1 GCA_021769425.1 Eubacterium sp. | reverse complement strand
CATAGATAGAGGTCTTTTTCTATTCACCAAATAAGTGAAAGACAATATTCAATTAAAATACAGTAACTGTCCGGGGCTCAGCGGTTGATGCTGTTGTACCGTGAATAATTCAGGTTCAATTATATCATTTGTCCTATCTCACTGAATATTTATTGCTAAAATATTTCCACTTCCATATTGTTTTTCTATGACCTCACGATAACGCTTATTTTGAATAAATAGCATCATTTCTGGAAAGCAAATATACACAATACTGATTCATACTTATGCCCTCTCTTTTGGAATGTTCTGCCAATAGCCTATGCAAACTTCGAGGTAGCCTTAATTTAAATTGTCCTGAATAATCATCTAAATTGTCTGGCTCATAAATTTTTATTCCCTCTTCAAGTGCAGCTTCAAGCCATGCTCGTTTTGCGTCTAGCGCATTAACCACCGCAGATTCCACTGTTTCACCACAAGTAATACATCCCGGAAGATCAGGATAAGAAACCACAAAGCCACCTTCATCTTTGTCTTCCACAATCTCCATACGATAAGACATTTCCATATAATCAGTTAAGGTCTTCATCATTTATCGCCTCACTCTCTACAATTTGCTTAACCATCTCCACATATACTTTCTTAATTGGCTCATGCTTTGGAATAGTTATAGGCTGGCATCCTGATTTTCTGAATGTGTAATGACTGCTTCCACTTTTCGGAGTCTTCATCTCATAACCATAACCTTCCAATACCTTACGTAATTCATCGAATCTAAGATCTTTTTGCAAAGCACAAATACGTGTTAATAGTTTATCCCACTTTGACATCATGAATACCTCCTATTCTATATTATAAGTGGTGTCATATTAGGTGTCAACAAATTTAATATAACTATCTATACTATCAGCGTATTTGTCTCTGGATTTATTTATGTATCTCTAATACTGGAGCTAGTTCTTTGAGCGTGAGAGTTTCCATATCAGGTTTACGCTCAATTTCCCTGAGCGCCATTTGCAAGTTTACTCCTAAATAAATCTTATACCACTCAGACACGCATAATTTTTACATCGGTTTTAAATTTTTATTGAGCCTGTCCACCATCCAGGCAATTCGCTTTTCTCGTCCGGCATCTGTCTTCGCATCCAGGTATGCCCGTGTATAAGTTTTCTTTACGGATGGAGACATGGCCTGAAAATTTGTGTAGGCGGGTTCATACCCCTCCAACAGTGCGGACAGACTGGCAATCTTCCTCCTGCCCAAATCAGTCATAACCCCTCGTTCCTCAAGGTTTTTCACCAATGCCTTATTCTTCTCTGACCATTTGCTATTCTTTCTGTGCAGAGAAAAATACTTCTTATAAGTCTTATCGTCAATCTTTTCCATCTGTCCGTCAATCCAGCCAAAACAAAGCGCTTCTTCCAGGACTTCTCCTGCCTTTATAGTTTGGGCCCACCAGCCTTACCAAACAAAAGCCAAATACCGTCATTTGATAAACAATGCTCGCGGAGCCAATCGCGAAATTCTTCTCTGTTGGCAAATTTCATCGTTTCATTCATGATATACCCCTCCATTTTCTTGAAAATGTACCGTTATGGGAACTGATAAAACCGAATTATTTTTTATACTATTTAATACATCAAGAGAATATTTATCTGTCGATCCATCATCTACAATTATAATTCTTTCGGGTAATAAGGTTTGACCGCATACGGATTGAACAGCTTCCAAAATCATAGAACCTTGATTGTAACTTGTAATAACAGCTTCAATATCTGCTTCTAAGCGATTTATATTCATAATATTTCTCCCAAAAATCATCAAATCCTGATTGTGATTTGATGATTTTTGGGAGAAATATTAGCTGTTATATTTGTTTATTAAAATCTACGCGAACCCTTAAAAACATTAAATTTATCGCAGATGAACTTTCCCTTAAAGTTTCCCTTGTATGGTATCTTCCCACGGGCATTACGAACCCTGATAAGTGAAAAAATGAGGGAAACAAAATCATATAAAACATTATAACATACCGCAACCTATATCTCCACCTTTTTGCGCCCGGTTTTGTCCAATCTTAATCCTATCGGTTTTTTTCACATGCGAATCGCAGCGCCTTTTCGTTATAGTTGAATCTCTCTTTCCGATTTCGCGCAATGCATAGAACGCATTCTTCCGGCAATCCACCTTAATAATGTTTTGATTACCTCGTGAATTTGTATCATCTCGTAAGCCTTGACGGGATTTTTAGTGAAGTCATCTGACCTGCAGTAATTATAACGCCTTTGCCATATTCAGCATGTTCTGCATTCCATAGTCTTATGTGATAAACAGTTATCCGGGCAAGAAAAAGGAACAAACGCTTCACGCTCTATCAATTCTTTCAATTAGGAAAAAACACCTTAATCTATTGACAAATCCGTTCTTACTGTTTATACTGTATATGTATTAACAAATACAGATGAAAGGAGGCATGAAATTGCACATTGTACTGTCAAACAGCTCAGACTTGCCTATATATGAACAAATCAAGGAACAGATCAAGGAGCAGATTTTGGCAGGAGATTTGAAGGAAGATGAAATGTTACCCTCTCTACGACAGTTAGCAAAGGACTTAAGAATAAGTGTTCTCACAACAACAAGAGCATACAACGAATTGGAAGAAGCGGGATATATCACCAGCCGCCCAGGCAAAGGCTTTTTCGTTATGTCTAGTAGTTCCAATTTGTTACGTGAACAACTTATAAAAGAGGTTGAAAGTAATCTAAACTCTGCCATTATTGCTTCTCGCCGAGCTTCTATGAACGATGCTGAATTGATAGATTTGTTAAAATTATTATTGGAGGTAAACTATGAGTGAAAATTGTCTTACTGTCCGGGGCGTTGCAAAAAGTCTCCGGAAATTTTCTCTTAATAATCTTTCCTTTGTTCTTCCAAAAGGCTACATTATGGGACTGGTTGGCTCTAATGGAGCGGGTAAAACAACAACGATTAAGCTGATTTTGAATATGCTTGAAAAAGAACAAGGGAATATTTCGGTATTGGGGTTTGATAATGTTAAGAATGAACGTAAAATAAAGCAGAATATCGGAGTAGTTTTTGATACTAATTTCTTTGTAGAAGAATGGACAATTTCAGACACAGAAAAGGCTTTGTCGCCGTTTTATGATGAATGGAGTCATAAAACTTTTTCTGATACGTTAGATAAGTTTCAGCTTTCATCAAAAATGAAAATCGGGAGTTTGTCCCGTGGTATGCAGATGCGGCTCATGCTTGCGGTTGCTTTTTCGCATAATGCGAAATTACTGATTTTAGACGAGCCTACCAGTGGTCTTGACCCTTTGGCAAGAGACGGATTGTTGGAGATGCTGCAAGAATATATTAAGGATGGTGAAAGAAGCGTATTGTTTTCTACACATATTACGACTGACTTGGAACGGGTTGCTGATTACATTACGGTTCTTGAACATGGGAAATTGGTTTTTACAGGAAGCACAGAAGCTCTATTGCAAGAGTATTATCTTATTAAGGGAACTCCCGATGAATTGACACGGGACTTGAAAAACCGCATTATCGGTTTGCGTCAAACATCAATGGGATTTGACGGACTGATTAAAGCCAATGAGTCCAATTCATATAAAGGATTTGTGCTTGATACGCCAACCATAGACGACATTGTGGTTTGCATAAGCAAAGGAGGGAAACAGCATGATAACTGTACTCAATATGGTTAAATTAGACTTTTTTACATTAAAAAGCCAATTGGGAGTATACTTAACCGTTCCCGCCGTAATCGGTATGTTCTGCATAATGAATTCGTCTTTACTGCTTGTATCAGTGACGGCTGCGTGGCTTATTTTAATTGTAAACGCAACATTATTTTCCATACAGGAAAAGTATGGATTGGAACGTCTATACTCATCTTTAGCCATTACAAAGAAAACATTTGTTTTGGGACGCTATCTCTCTACAATATTTAATTTTGTGATTGGGTTTGCTGTTTCTGTGGTAATGTCTTTCTGCTTTTTTGCCTATAATGGACGAGCGATGAGATTATATGAGATACTTACCGCTTTTTGTTTATCGTTATTTGTGTTTTCTTTTATTTTGGCGGTTCAGCTTCCAATCTATTTTAGGGTTGGATATAGTAAAGGGAGGTATCTTTCTTTATTACCGTTTATAGCAGTTTTCGGGATTGCTATCCTTTCTTCTTTGGTCGAAAAGACGAATGTTATCTTAAAATATATTTTGGAGCACGATATATCATTTCTTTGTTTGGCAGGAAGCGCTATAGCATTGGTGATTTCTTATTTCATTTCGCTGCTCTGCTATAAGAAATAATGTGACAATGGGTTTTGGAGGCGCCAAATGGAATATTATTGTGATATATGCAATCAGAATTATTGTGAATATAAGAAAAAATGCCCTCTCTGTGGTCGAAAGCTCAAAATAATATATTCGCAGGAAGAACAGAGAAAAATGGATGAAGGCCCCTGATATGGAACAAAGCATTTCCCCATGATTTCAAAGCATTTCTTACATTCCATAAGGCGCCTGCCGCATTCTTCCAGTCCTTCATAAAGCAGGATAAGTTTTTCCGTTTCAAGAATAATGTCAAATACAGGATTCCCGGATCACCAGTTCCGGGATCAGCATCATCTGTGAAATAAGCGCAGTCCCTTCCAGCATATCCGTCATTGTCTGGGCGCATTTAATTCCCATCACATCCAGCTTGTCATCAATGGAACTCATCTGCGGGATCGCAATCTTTGCATAAACAGAATCGTCAAACCCAATAACCGACACCTGACCGGGAACTGCCACGCCCATTTTCATCATTTCGTTCATTCCGCCGAGCGCGATCAGATCTTCCTCATAAATAATGGCTTCGGTTTCCGGATACTGCTTCAGCAGCCCTCTGGTTCTTATCCTGCCGTCCTCCATCGCCCGTTTTGCTTTCCAGACAATTTCACCGTCCTTTAGCCCGCACTTTTTCATTCCGTCCAGATATCCCTGCTTCTTGGCTCTTGCGCTGGCATTGTCATTATCTCCTACATAGGCAATCTTTTTAAGCCCTTTTGGGCAAGATACGTCACAGCCTCTTCCATTCCTTTTCTTCCGTCGCACAGAATCCCGCAGACATTCGGCAGATCCAGATATGCATTTGCCATAACCACCGGTGTATTGGGAAGATATCGCGTAATCGCCTTCTGGATATACTTTTCTTCAAATGTAGATCCGATCAGCGCTACCCCCCCTTCCACCTGATTCTGCATCGCCCGCTCCATGCACTCTATCCTCCGCTCCCGGTCAGTCCCTGTATTCATTAAGAGACAGTTATATCCCTTTTTTCTCAATTCCTGTTCTACAGTAAACTTCCATCATGCTCAACCTGCCGTTTAGCGGGCCGCATGGCCATCCTACTATGGAAGCCAAGGGCTTTCATAGTAAAAACGGTATGAGAATAATGCACATCTCTGACATCCTCTGTAAGCAAAGCTATCGTTCCCGACTTTTTCGCCGCCAACCCCTTTGCGGAAGGGCTTGGAAGATAATGATACTTATCGAGCACCTCCCGCAACCGAACTCTGGTTGCCTCTTTGAGCCCCGGCTTTTGATTGATCACTCTTGAAACAGTTGTAATCGAGACCCCGCCTCTTTTGCTATATCATATATCGTCATAAAACCTGCACCACCTCTATTTGTTCTGCTACTATCTTAACACCATCTGAGACCTTATGGCAATATCAACATGCTCCGTATGCAGCAGCTTATTTATTTTCTCCTGATACAGTTCGAAGGAGCTGTCAGGAAATCTTTCTGCTATATATGGATGAACCTCAAATTCAAACTCACCATATATAGAAAAAAATGCATTTCCCGACAGCCCCTTCGCCGCGTTCTTATTTCCAAGCCGTATATTTTATTTTCTGGCTCTATTGATACTGTATCAGATTACGTATCCGCCTACATCCTGCAGATCAAATTCCAGATTTCTTCTTTGACCGGAATTCCCAGTTCCATGTTTTCCCTTCTCCTCCTAACCGTAGATTCTCCCGGATACCGGACCTGTCCGCCCTCGTGGTCCGGCACGGAAGACCGGATATCTTCCAGCGTCTCTGCGATTAGCGCATCCGCCACCTGCCATCCATATGTACCGCCGCGCATCCAGTGGTTCGTATTGCAGATCGCCACCATTCCGATTCCGAACTGTTTTGCCAGCTCAATCGCGCGGTCCATCGCCATTTTTGCATTCAGGTTTCCCATTCCCAGATGTCCGTCCCATCGTTCCGCCGCTCCGAATGCAGCGACCTTCTCCGGAACTGCCTGTACATTAATATACCCTTTTTCGATATATTCGATCACCCGCGGAAACCGTAAATATCCATGGGAATATACCCCGTCTGCCGAAGTATCCGCAAACATTTTCGCGGCTTCCTCTGCGCGCTGCTCCTCAAACCCTTTTTCCATAAGAATTCTCTGAAATTCATTTTTCATATTCTGATAAGATATCCGCATTCTCTTCTCCTCCTAAATCAAATCCACACTGATCTTTAATACTACTTTTTTCACAAGTTCCTGTTCTTCATACATGCAGGTCGGACGGTGAATATCATTCGGGAAAAATACTGCAAAATCTTTTTCCTTCATTTCTAAAAACGTCTCCCGCTCCACGCTCTTATAAAACAGAACATCTTTTTCTTTTAATTTATCTTCTTTGACTTCATAAGTCATCACATCCGGCGCATAGCCAATCTGTTCACTCCCCCGTACAAGATACTGAAGATCGATATACTTACGATGCACCCCCCGCCTCGCTTTGCTCTGCCGGAACGGTCATTCTTTCAAATACCTGCGCATACAGATCTTTTCCCTGCAGTTCATAATTGCCGGACGGCATATCCGTAAAGTCATGTTCTTTTTAATAGGAAAGCGCTTTCTGAACCGCCTCCGGATACATCGTAATATTTCCCAAATTCTCTAAATTACCAAAAATCATTTTTTACTCTCCTCGTATAAACGTCTCCCTGCGCCATCGGCACCCCTACGCCTCCCATCAGCTTCGCCATCTGAATATAAGTATCGCTGTCCATGACCCGTACTTTCAGACCCTTCATATCTTCCGGCGTATCAATCGGCTTATTTGCATAGATATTCCGCATTCCGGATGTATAGACGGCCACCACTTCAAAATTCTTTCATTGCCAGATATTCCGGATGTTCTTCCGACTGGTTAAAAGCAACCCGTATAATCTGTGCTTTCTGCTCCGTTTCTGAGCTGTCCGCCGTAACGCTTCCGCATCCGGACAGCGCGAAAACGACCGCACCGGCAACCGCCAGCAATCTTGTCTTCTTTCCCATGATCCTTCTCCTCATGTTTCCTTTTTGAAATGTTTTTCTTCTTTTGAAATATTTTGAAATCGCTTTCTATTTATTTCATTTAGATAACAACACTTTTACAACAGATTTACAAGACGCGAGCCATCAAAAACAAATTTTCGTGTATATTGAATTAAATCCAGCCATTCTTTTTGGCTAATTTGCACAATACACATATGCACGGTAGGATAAATTTTCATCTGCAAGGCGGAAGAATGAGTTGTAACGAGGGTTACAACGATTGATGAGGGTCTGCCCCGCTTTATCGGGCACAACGTGGCAGATGGAAATTTAGACAAGTAAAAACTGCGATATTTAACCGCCGGAGTAATATGATGGACAGCAGCCCAACTATTCCATACCCCTAAAATGATGACTGTAGAAAAAAGAAATATTGTGTGATAAAATTGAAACGAAAAGGAAAAACAAAGGTACAACTACTGGTCGCCGAATTGAAAGGCGAAAATGGTGGTTTTGCAACCCTTGTTTTGGCTATTATTTTGTTATCAAACACAAGGAGGCTTTGCTTATGAATATAGCAGACAGAATACAACATCTACGAAAATCCAAAGAAATATCTCAAGAAGAACTTGCGGATAAAATAGGTGTTTCCAGACAGGCAGTTTCTAAGTGGGAAACAATGACTTTCAATGTATTTGAGATGGGAACCGAAGAGAGTGTTCAGCGTGCATTTGATGTTTTGCGTGATGGTGGAGTTGTTATTGAAGCAATTCATGAGCTGCCATGGAGTAAATATTGCGCTACTGTCATTGATAAATATAGTGTATGTTGGTGGATTGCTATTTAGAGAGCAAAGGATTGATTGTTTGTGTAAAAGAACGCAATAACTTTCGAGTTATCGGAGAGTTGCATAGAGCGAAAATCGGAAGTTGTATGGAGGAATATAGATGTCTGAATTAAAAGAATTATTAGATGATTTCATATTGAACAGTAAAAATATTTTATATGATAACCTTATTGGAATCTATCTTCATGGCTCTTTGGCAATGGGATGTTATAATGAAAAGAAAAGTGATATTGATTTACTGGTTGTTGTAAAAAATGATATTTCAAGAGATATTAAACGACGATATATGGACATGGTTGTTGCATTAAATAACAAAGCGCCTTCAAAGGGGTTCGAACTTAGCATTGTTAAAGAAGCTGTGTGCAAACCATTTGTATATCCAACACCCTTTGAATTACATTTTTCTGTGGCACATTTGAATCGATATTTATCAAATCCAGAGGATTATATCGAAAAGATGAATGGTACTGATAAAGATCTTGCCGCGCATTTTACAATTATATATCATCGAGGGAAAACACTCTACGGAAAAGAAATAAAATCCGTTTTTTCAGAAGTCAGCAACGAAGCCTATATGGATAGCATATGGATTGATGTCAAAAATGCAAAAGAAGATATTATTGATGATACAATGTATATTATTCTTAATTTGTGCAGAGTGTTAGCTTACAAAAAAGAGAGATTGATTTTATCCAAACAAGAAGGTGGAGAATGGGCGCTGCACCACCTTTTCGACCCACAATATAAGAAAATGGTTCTCTTTGCATTAGAGGAATATAACACTGGGAACACTATGTCAATAACTCAAGCAGATGCTGTAAGATTTGCAAATTATATGTTAAAACGCATCAGCGATGAATAATTTTTTGGGTAGCGATTATCTTAACAGACAATCAGCTACCTTTTTTATTTTCAGCAACTATCTATCCGTTTCCTTCTGAATGCCTTTATCCCTTTCCGCCTGCCGTCTTTTCCATTGTATGGTAACAGAGATAATCCCCGCCCCCTGTCTTAATCTTCTCATAAGTTTTTATCTGATATCCCCGTTTCAAATACATGCTTTCCGCCGGGAAAGACGCATCAATATGTATCACCTGATATTTCTGGGAAACCATATCCTCCAGAAAATCCATCAGCCTGTTTCCATAACCTTTTGCCTGATATTCCGGTAAAATAAACAGCCTGCAGATCTCATTTCCCCGGATACTCCCGGTTCCTACGATCTCTCCCTGCACCACTGCAAAATAAATATCTTCCCTGGCAAGCGCTTCCCTTATCCTCTGTTCGTTATGCAGATCCAGAAAAAACTGTACTGCCCCGGAAGGATAATAATGGGGATAGACGGCCCTTATAGTTTTATCCACAATCTCCGCAACCTTTACCGGACATTCCGCCCGCTTCAACTGCATACTAAAATCCATATTCCTCATCTTGCTGCCTCTTCTTTCATAATCTCAGCGCCATCCGCCCTGCCCGCCAGCAGATTTTTCAAAATATGAATCTGCTTTCAAGTCCCTTGCCATACACAGCGATTCCGGCATATCCTCATACGGTCCATAATTAGGGATCACCTGAAAACCCAGTTTTTTATATACAGCGCAGGATTCAGCCAGTAACTCCCCTGTTTCAAGAACCATTCTTTTATATCCCAGTTCCACAGCCCATTCCATTAACAGGGCCACAAGCCTGCTCCCTATGCCCCTTCCCTGATATTCCGTATGTACAAATACCCGCTTTAATTCCATATTTTCATCATCATATCTTCTGATAGCTCCGCCGCCAGCTGCCCTGTTATCTATGTACACAACAATCGCTTCCTGAATTTCATCCAACTGGTTATATTTTTTGTATTTGTCTCTTTGTATCTTTTTCCCAACACGTCTGTCCAGATCCATATCAAGAAGCCTGCAGTTCTCTATAAAATCTTTGTCCTTACCATCTGTTCTACGAAATTCCATAAAAATCACCCATTCCTTTCGTTTCACTTAGGCACAAATAGTAATGAAAATCTTTTTTCACACTAAATCCCCGGAAATTTAAAGTCTAAAACTCGTGCCTTGTCCCATGTGAAAGCAACAGGCCGTTTGTTAATTCCACACATAAAATGACTGTGTTCTCATCATCAAAATTATTATGCCCGTTATCAATCCATACAGAAAACACTTTGAATCTTATATTTCCTCTTTCAATAAGGAATACATTTTCATATCGATCACTTCCCCGTTTTTTACCGCATTATTTCTTAACGTCCCTTCATACTGAAAACCTGCCTTTTCCAGCACACAACAGGATGCCTTATTATACGCAAATGGCTCTGCGTAAATACGGATAATATCGCTTTTATCAAAAACATATTCACAAATCTGTTTTACGGCCTCCGTCATGATCCCTTTTCCCCAGTATCTTTCAGCAATATAATATCCCAGCTCGGCTGTCTGCCTGTGGATATTTCCCTGACGGAAAACACCGATACTTCCTACCACACGTCCATCTGCTGTTATGGCAAAAGCAAAGGTTTCATTTTCATCCGCAGACAGCATAGCAGAAATAAATTCCGCCCCGTCCTGTTCCGTATAAGGGTACGGCAGTCCATCCCTGAGATTATCCTGCACTTTTTTATTGGAAAGAGCCTCCGCCAGATCTGCCGCATCTGCCAGGGCCCATTTTCTTATTTTGCAGATCATTTTTTCGCCTCCCTAATCGATTGTCTTTCATAACAGACTCTATTATACAGCATATCCCCATCGAATGGAACGGACTTTCTAAGAACTCATTAAAAACCCATTAACTCATTTATACCCATGGTACAGAAACACAGGTTTAACCCCCATGGCGCCCGGTTCACATTGAACCCGGCCAAAACATGTCAACCAATATTACAACGCCCTTTACAGTACAGTTGTCTGCCATCTTCCCATACACTGATACAAATGCCCTGTTTTCTTCCTTGTCTATCGAAATTACAATGCTCTGTTTCTTCCTCTGCTTTGCCAGTATGCCTTTTATCGTATCATTCAATGGAATATCCCTTTTGCCGGATTCACTTTTCGGCGTTCCTGTAGTCCGTGTGTTGTCCTCGTTGAATGTGACTGTTTTAGTAACGTGGATCACATTCTGTTTATAGTATATGTCGCTCCATGTAAGGGCGGCGGCTTCTCCGAACCTCATACCAGTGCAGAGAAGAAAAGCCACAAACTCATAATAATAATCACCTGCCATCTCCTGCATAAAATCCTTTTGCTCCTGTTCGGTCAATGCCCTGTGATAAGTTTCTGCCGCCTTTGCATTGACTTCCTTTAAGGCTTTTATGCCCTCTGCCGGGTTCTTCATTATGGTTCCATTATGAAGTCTGTGGATTTCGGGAATATCTATCTCATGGATTAGGTTTCTTCTGCCTGCGGTCTGAAGCAGGCGCTGAAGGAAGCTTTTCCACCTTTCACGCAGGATAAATTTTCATATGCAAGGCGGAGGAATGAGGCGTAGCGGTGGCTACGTCGATTGACGAGGGTCTGCCCCGCTTTATCGGGCACAACGCAGCAGATGGAAATTTAGACAATTGAAAGGTACGGTTAATTAGTGTGGGTTATACTAGGACATCAGCAGGCTGCTGAAAGAACTGGATGAGGACAGACGGATGCAGTTCTATAAAAAATGGGCGCAGCGAAAAAGAATACCTGGCGCTTGATATTTCTTCTGTCTCTTCATGGTCTGAACTGAATAAATTATGTTGAATACGGATATAACCGTGACCATGAAGCTCTTCCACAAGTAAATCTGGCAATGCTTTTTGGG
The DNA here is from genome assembly GCA_021769425.1 of Eubacterium sp. Classification (GTDB taxonomy): domain Bacteria; phylum Bacillota; class Clostridia; order Lachnospirales; family Lachnospiraceae; genus Petralouisia. The sequence goes on along the minus strand of JAETSX010000084.1, from coordinate 290 downwards.
GAGGAATCACGTCTTCCCGTGTTTTCCCGAATTTATCCTGGAAGCGTAAAAGATGTAAGCGCTTTAATTGGTATGGTTGCTTTTCTTGAACAGCTGCAGCTGAGACAGATGCACTTTGTAATGGATAAGGGTTTTTATTCCACAAAAGGGGTGGGGGTTCTTCTTGAAAAATATATTAAGCCTGAATTATTCACGGTACAACAGCATCAACCGCTGAGCCCCGGACAGTTACTGTATTTTAATTGAATATTGTCTTTCACTTATTTGGTGAATAGAAAAAGACCTCTATC
>JAETSX010000083.1 GCA_021769425.1 Eubacterium sp. | reverse complement strand
ATTCGCTCATATTCCGCAGGGTAATGGCAATGCCGTATTTCTCCTGAACCATCTGACACACTGCCGCCCGTGTCCAAAGCATGAAACCTAATTTCATCTGGTCTGGTGTTTTGTCAGCCAGGATATTATAAATCTCCTTTTCCTGTGCAGGAGTCAGCAGGCGTTTCTCGCCAAGTTTACGTCCACGTCTTTTTTCCTCAAGGCATGCAGCGCACTTTATTTTACACTCTCTGCCTGACAATGCCATCACTTATTCTCATTCAACAATTTTTTGACTTCTTTCAGAGATTTTTCCAGATTACTGACTTTTTTCCCAAGGGCAGGCTTCTTATAGATGGCTTCAGCCATTTTCTGTCTGATATCCTTTTTATGCTTCACAGATCTGCTCTCTTTTTTGATTATTATATGCCAAATCTCTTATATCATTCCGCAAATTCCGGTAAAGTAAACCAAAATTCCACACCGGACGGAAGATTTTCCACCCCATAACTTCCGTTATGCATAGTCACTACATTTTGTACAATATACAATCCCAGACCTGCATGTGCAAATCCCTTTTCTTCCTGTCTTTTTTCTTTCTTATTCCGATAATAGCCGCTCCAGATCTTTTCTAAATCTTCTTCTGGTATCTGCTTGCCTTCATTATAGACGCTTACCCTGACCAATCCATCCTTCTTCTTCAAGGTAAGCCGGATGTTTCCGCCGATACCGGTATATTCCAGCGCATTTGTGATATAATTATCCACAACCTGTTCAATATATTCCCGATCTCCTTTGACATAACAATGTTCTGACAGAAATGTCTCCATATGCAGTCTTTTCTTCTTTACCATCCCTTCGTATTTGATAATGATATAATCCATAACCTCTTTCATATCCATGGTTTTCTGAATCATATTTTCCATTTGATGCTCCATCACAGAGTTTTCCAGAAGACTGCTGACCATATCAGACATTTTCGCCACTTCTTCCTGAATAGATTCCACATAGTATTCCTTATCTTCTTTAAGATATCCAAGCATTTCTGCCTGGCTGGAAATAACGGCAAGAGGCGTTTTCAATTCATGGGTGATATTGGCAATAAACTCCTTTCGCCGCTTTTCAATCTGATCCTGACGGACATTATGGTGAAGCATTTGCTTTTTATCTTCTTCTAACTGCTCTGACTGACTCTGCATCTGCTGCGAAATTTGATTCAAATTCTTTGCAAGCTGATTCAGCTCCCTATACCGTCCCTCTTCCTGCAATTCATCCTTATAATTTCCATTTGCCACTGAATTAGACACAGAAATAAGTTTATCCATAGGTTTCAAAAGATATTTCCACATAAGCGCCATAAAAATGCAGCCCGGAATCATAAGAACTAAGAAAAGCGCCATATAGAATTTTTCTGCCATGGTAATACTTTTCCGTCCTGCAGCAATGTCTTTGATTAAAACATAATAATCGATTTTATCCTGCTTGATGATGCCCCGGTATCTGGCTGTTTCTAAAAGTTTTCCGCTGTTTCTGATCACTTCCGGTACCCTGGAAAAAGAATCCAGCCTTTTTTCAATACTTCGATGGATTGTATTTTCTATATTCTCACCAGATTCTGTTAAGTAAACGGGGTTCATATTCTCATCTACAATGCAAAAGCTTAAATTCTCATTCTCATAATTTGCAAACATCACATAATCTAATTCTTCCAAATCAGACAAGTCCAATTCTCCAATATCATGATAAGCCTGTACAATTTGTTTATCTTTCACATATTCATAGTAAACAGGCATAAAGATCATATAGAGTAAAGTACTTATCCCCGTAATGACAAAAATAAACACACACTGCCGTAAAAAAATATCCGTTCTTAGTTTTCTCTCCATTTCATTTTCCTTCAAAACAATAACCGACACCGTAAACCGTACGGATACAGGAACCATCTCCCAGTTTTTTCCTAAGCTGCTTTACAATGGTATCAATAGTTCTGGTGTCTCCCACATAATGATAACCCCAAATGCTGTCCAGAATCTGATCTCTTGTAAGAACAATTCCTTCATTTTTCATAAAAAAATGCAATAGTTCAAATTCTTTGGGCGTAGTTTCCACAAATTCGCCTCTGACATATACTTTCTGCGCACCTGTTTCAATCCTTATCTCTCCTGCAGCCAAAAAATCCTGTTCCTGACGGAATCGTTTCAGCAATGCTTCAATATGCATCTTCACGACAGCCAGAGAATAAGGTTTCGTGATATAATTATCTGCCCCATAGGAAAGGCTTTTCAATTGATCCTCTACTTCTTCTTTCGCTGTCAACATAATCACCGGAACATTCGAAATTAAGCGGATTTGCTTCAGCACTTCATTTCCATCGGCAAAAGGCAGCATAACATCCAGCAAAACACAGCTGATTTCTTTACTGTGGGTCTTAAATTGATGAATTCCTTCCAATCCGTCTTCTGCAGTATATACCTGATATTGGTTTAATTCAAAAAAATCTTTCAGTGTTTTTAATAATTTTTTTTCATCTTCTATGACTAGTATTGTTGTCTTTTCCATTTTGCACCCTGTAAATCCTGTTTTTAGATTTTTCTATTTTAGCGGTAAAATGTGATAGAAGTTTGAGATTTTTGATCAGTTCCTAACAAACGAAATCGAGCCAATGGTTTCTTAATTATATAGTGATAAACCAAAGTGGGCAAGCCCGCCTCAACTCCCCTTGCCCCTCAATCCCCCGGGGATTGCACACTTTGCGCGCCGAGCACGGTCGCTTTAGCGACATCATACCTCTCGTGCGAGTACGCATCCTTATTTTTTATCTTATAGGAAATCCGAAGGAATTTCCTATAAGATAAAAAATCCCGCAATTTTATGCGGGATTTCAATAAACATATTATTTACATATTGGCAATCAAAGCAGCGATATCGTCAGGACTCATTAATTTTGATGGATTAGACAAATCCGGCATTAACGGCTTTTCTTCTACTTCGATTTTACTGATTGTCTCCGGGAGGCCGTCTACGGTAGTATTCCCTATTAAAGCGGCAATATCTTCCGGACTCATCATCCGATTTCCATCTTCTATTATTGGCCTTGGCACTGGCTCCGGTTCTGGTTCCGGTTCCGGTTCTACGCTCGCTAATAGTGCTGCAATATCTTCCGGACTCATTATCTGACTTCCGGTTTCCATTATGGAAACTGGATCCGGAATTGATTCCGGTTTCGGTTCCTCCATTGGTTCTGGCTCTGCTGTCGGTCCTGTTTGTATTTCTGTTTCAGAAAGAGTTTCTGGCTCCGTTGTCCGCTCTGGTTCCATTTCTAATAATTCTGGTTCTGGAAGTTCCAGTTCTGCTACCGGTTCTTTTACTGCTTCCGGTATAATCTCGGCCTCTGCCATCTCTTTTACTGCTTCCGGTATAATCTCGACCTCTGCCATCTCTTCTACTGTTTCCGGTATAATCTCGGCTTCTGCCATCTCTTCTACTGCTTCCGGTATAATCTCGGCCTCTGCCATCTCTTTTACTGCTTCCGGTATAATCTCAGCCTCTGCTATCAACTCTGCTTCTGAGATTTCTTCCGGTATTTCTTCTATTATTTCCGGTGGTATAATTTCAGCTTCCGCTGCCAACTCCTCTTCTGGGACTTCATTCGATTCTGCTTCCATTGCTACCGGTATAATTTCAGCTTCTGACACCAACTCCTCTTCTACGATCTCCCCCGGTTCTTCTTCCATTGCCTCCGGTATAATTTCAGCTTCTGACACCAACTCCTCTTCTACGATCTCCTCCGGTTCTTCTTCTATTGCTACCGGTACGATTTCAGCTTCTGATGCCAACTTCTCTTCTAAGATTTCCTCTGGTTCTTCTTCTATTGCCTCCGATATGATTTCAGCTTCTGATGCCAACTCCTCTTCTGAGATTTTCTCCGATATGATTTCAGCTTCTGACGCCAACTCCTCTTCTGAGATTTCCTCCGGCTCTTCTTCCTTCACTTCTACTGTTTCTGGTATATTCTTCGCCTCTGACGCCAACTCTTCTTCTTGACGAGTTTTCGTTTCCGCCCCTATTATCGGCTCCACTTTCACTGCCAATTCTGGTTCTTCTTCCACTGCTGGATTCTCTTCTGTTTTCGGTATGATTTCTGTTTCAACTGCCAATTCCGGAATCTCTTCTGATTCTGGTTCCTCAACCGCTTTCAGGATCTCTTCTACATCAAATTCAGCCGTTACCTCTGATATTTCTTCCGGAAGATAATCCGCTGTTATCTCAGGCATCACCTCAGGTTTCGGTTCTGACACTACCTCAGGTATTGATTCTGGAGACATTTCAGACACAGCTTCTTTTGACGGTTCCATCTGATAGCTTTCCCTTTCAACAGGAATCTCTTTCACAATTACAGACGGAGGATTCTGGGCTACTTTCTCCGGAATCGCTTCAACAATATTTTGAATTAAATCTGTGGATTCCTGTATTCTCCCCGGTATTACTTCAATGATATTCTGAATTAAACTGGAAGACTCCTGTATTTTCTCCATAATTTCTTTCTGGTTATTATCCATTTTCTGAAGTCTTTTATCATAAATTTCATTTTGTTTCTCTAATACTTCCGTTTTCATTTCCAACATGGACTGCTGAAATTCTTCCATTTGTTTTAAGAGCTGATCGTTTGAATTCATTAATGCATTAGCATTTTCTTTACTCCGGCTGATTGTTACTTTCGCAACTTTTTTCTGACCGTCCATAAGGTTTTCTAACATATCAGCAATTTTCCTCTGATTTACAGAACTGGATTTTTCCAAAGGCATAATTTTCTGACCGATAAAATTCAACTTTTCATCCAGATCCTGAAATTTCTTCTGGGAAACCAAATGGGTTGACTTCTCAGCTTTCATAATGTCAACATATTGTTCTTCTGCCCGCTGACTGTCCAACTCCTTCCATTTCAACCATGCGCTAATGGTTAAAGTAATGGAAATTAAGGTTGCAATAGCGGCAACTCCAAGTATCGGATAATTCTCCTTCATATTAACGATAAGATAAATATCGACTAAAAATACAAAAATGGAAATTACTGAGAAAAATTGTATTTTCGTCTTTTGTGAATTACCATATTCCATCTGCTTTCCTCCACCTTGTAAAATATCAGAGTGTCTATTCTATGATTAATTCAAAGTATTCTTTGACTAATTTTTACATAAAAAGATAATATCACAAATTTCAGAATTTTGCAAATCTTCTTGCCGTAATTTTTTACTATTTATTTAACATCTGTTACTGTTCTCGCTTACGGCGCTCACAGTAACAAATCCGGCCTATTTAAAGTTGCCTTACAGCAAGAGGCCGGATTCTGGCTTTAATAGTGTATTGGCCTGAGACCGTGCAGCGTGGTCACGGCCCAAGAGTGAACAGTAACTAACATCTCCCAATATTGCTTTGACGATACAAATCTAAGCCGCATCCTACATATTTAATAAACGGAAAACCTGTTCCGCCGTATCCATCATATTATTTCTGGCATGTTCCGGCTCCATAGCTTCCTCTAAAGTAGTGATTTCACGCAAAATCGGGAAAAACGCATCTATTCCCTTCCTATTGCATTCTTCTGCATCCCTGGTGACGCTTCCTGCAAATGCAATCACTGGAAGGCCATATTTCTTAGCAAGTTCCGCCACTCCCACGGGTGCTTTGCCCATGGCGGTCTGTCTGTCAAGACATCCTTCGCCCGTAATTACAATATCTGCTTGCTGTATATACTTTTCAAACTGTGTTTCTCTAAGGACAATTTTGATTCCAGATTCCAGCACGGCATTGGTAAATGTTAAAAATGCAAAACCAAGCCCGCCGGCTGCTCCTGTCCCCGGATAATTCTCATCTGCTTTCTTATTATATTCTTTGGCAAGGCCGGCATAACGCAGAAGCCATGTATCCATATTCTGAACCATCTCCGGCGTCGCTCCCTTTTGCGGTCCGTATACTGCACTGGCGCCTTTCTCACCGCACAGAGGATTTGTCACATCACAGGCAATCTGAAACTCACATTCTGAAAGTCCCGAAAGAACATTTTCATCTGTAATTGTCTCAAGAAGTTCCAGTCCGGCTGCACCGTAAGGAATCTGATTGCCTTCTTTGTCAAGAAAACCAAATCCCAAAGCCTGCAGCATACCTGCGCCGCCGTCATTGGTTGCGCTTCCGCCGATGCCCACAATAAACCGCCGGCAGCCTTTTTGAACCGCATCTTTTATTACTTCTCCTACTCCATAGGTAGTAGTATACAAAGGATTTCTCTTCTCTTTCGGCGCAAGAGTAATTCCTGCGGCCCCGGACACCTCCAGCACAGCCGTTTTTGTTCCTTCTATAATGCCATAGGCACAATCCACCGGTTCTCCCAGAGGGCCTGTCACACGTATTGTGTGCAGCATGCCGCCCATTCCCTGCACCAGAGCTTCCACTGTTCCTTCTCCGCCGTCTGCCAGCGGCCTTACCACTGTCTCTGCCTGAGGAACGGCGCGTTTTATCCCTTCTGCCGCAGCTTCTCCTGCTTCTATGGAGCTTAAACTTCCTTTCAGTGAATCAATTGCAATTACTGCTTTCATAATTTTTCCTTTCTATCAGCAAATAAGATCTGAATACTGTAATGAATGCTCCAAAAAATTTTATGCTACTTACATCTTTTTCTCTACGACTAACGAAAAAAATGTCCGAAAATCCAAACTGGTTCTGATTGCTATGTCGAATATTTTACTATGAAAGCCCTTGGCTTCCATAGTAGGATGGCCATGCGGCCCGTCGCACGAAAGGCTGAGCATGATGAGGGTTACTATGAAAGCCCTTGGCTTCCATAGTAGGATGGCCATGCGGCCCGTCGCACGAAAGGCTGAGCATGATGAGGGTTACTATGAAAGTCCTCAACTTTCACAGCATGGATGGCCATGCGGCCTGTCGCACGGCAGTCTAAGCATGATGGAAGTTTACTGTACAAAATACAATCATCTCTTCATCTTAGAGGCTTCTCAATTTTTTATTCTTTAATGGTATATCCCACTCCCCATACTGTCCTGATAAATTTCGGATTTCTGGCAGGTTCATTCAGCTTTTCTCTAAGCCTCCCGATATGGGCCATAACCGTATTATTGTGATCAAGAAATTTCTCGCCCCATACTTTTTCAAACAACTCTTCGGAGGAAACTACTTTTCCCTTGTTTTGGCACAGATACCAGAGAACGGAAAACTCTATCGGGGTTAATGCAACTTCATTTCCATACAGTGTGCATTTATGAGTATTTTTATTGATGATAAGTCCGTTAAATTCATATTCTGTAATCGGCACGTTTTCTTTTTCTATGCCTGCGGCATTGTTATAATTGACGTAACGTCGAAGCTGCGTCTTAACCCTTGCCGTAACTTCCAATGGATTGAATGGTTTTGTAATATAATCATCCGCTCCGATAGTAAGTCCCTTAATCTTATCAATATCTTCTGTCTTTGCCGTCAGCATAATGATTGGATAGAAATGATGTTCCCGGATCTTCTGGCAGATATGGAATCCATCTATATCCGGAAGCATAACATCTAAGATTGCCAGATCCATCTCTTCTGATTCCACACATTTCAATGCATCCATTCCATTATAAAATTTATGCACATTGTAACCGTCACTTTTCAGATAAAGTTCTATTAAATCCGCTATCTCTTCTTCATCATCGACAATCAAAACCTTTTCTTTCATATCAACTGTCACACTCCTTAATCGGGAATCTTTGGCAATGCATAAAATCAATTTCTTAACCGTTTCTTATCGCGCTTACTGACGTACTGCATCTTCCGAACTTGATAAATTTAATTTTCTTTCCATCTCATCTTCTCCAATCCCCTATAAAACTTCTGCCTTTTTCAGATACCCTACGCAGTCATAGCAGCCGCGGAAATAAATCGACTGCATTTCCATATCTGTAAGCCTGTTTTTCAATTCTATCACTTTAATAAGTGCAGCACATTCTTTTTCCGTAAGATCTGCTGCCGTTTCCGTGTCAAAAATGCCTAAAACCTTCGGAAATTTCTCATAAAGGCTTTCAATCTCGGCTCGCACAGCACGATATCCCTCGTTTTCTCTGGACAGCTTTGCTATAACAGAACCAAGATATTCATTAAAAATATTGCTGTGAACATCCACAAAAGTTTCAAATCTGAACGCATCAGACATTATTCCTCACCTCGACTTTTTCTTATCGTTATTAATTATACGGTCCAAAAATCCACAGTACGAATTCTTTTATAAAATAAAACTCTACCGAAAACTTTGAAAAATCAACGTCTTCGGCAGAGTTTTTGACGTCGTTAAAAGGATTCGAACCTCCGTCTTACTGCTTGAATAGCGCCGTTTGCCAGTAGGCGGCCCCCTCTTAGCGTATGATTTTCCCTCTGGCAAATAACGCTGTTACACTATCTGAATGATAGCATAATTGATGTGGTTTTGCAATAACAGCAGAATTTCCATTCAAAAGTTATTATTTTTCTGTACTACAGGCACGCATAATGAAACTTCAATCTCAGTATTTAGGCCAAAAGAACAGGCAGAGGAATCATTCCCCTGCCTGTTCTTTTCTTTACAATATTTTGCATACATCAATCCATTTGATACAACCAGAATATTCTTCTAATTCTTTGGGTGAAAGCTCAATTGCGCTATTGGAACTGCCGCACGCAGGAAATACGCTCTGGAAACGTTTCAGCGATATATCTAAATAAACTTCCACATCTTCATTTACAGCAAAGGGACAAACGCCTCCAACCGCGTGTCCAATCAAAGGCTCTGCCTCATCGAAAGATAACATTTTTGCTTTCGTTCCGAACTGGGCTTTATACTTTGCATTATCAATCCTGGTATCGCCTGCAGCAACAATCAGCGCCACTTTTTCTCCTATGTGGAATGACAATGTTTTCGCAATGCGGCTTTCCTCACAATGTAAAGCCTTAGCAGCAAGGGGGACTGTTGCGCTTGAAATCTCAAATTCCTGTATTCTTCCGTCAATCCCCTTTGTTTTGAAATATTCTCTTACTTTTTCAATAGACATATAACTTCCTCCAGATTATAAAACATATTGCACAAAATTCATTGGCAGTCCATGTAATTCAAACATTTTAATTTCTCTTATTCTTTATAAAAGATAAAATTATAAATATTGCAAGTATCTTTATATGGGTTCACATACGAATGCGGAATATTAGCTTCAAACCGGATTGCCTGTTTTTCCCTTAATGCAATCTTAGTTCCATTCAAAACCATATCCAACTTTCCATGAGTGACAAAAATGTATTCTTCAACGCCATCATTATGCTTATCCGAATTATGCTCGCAGCCAGATTCAAATTCAATATAAAACGCTTCGCAGCTGTGGATAGGGTCAAATGCAAAAAGCGTATATACTTTCATTGCACCATTTTCCTCTAACAGCACATCCTGTTCCTGCAAATCAATGATCAGGTATTCCGCTCCTTGCTCTTGCAAAAAGGACGAAAACGGTATTTTCATACCAGTTGCAATTTTCCAAAGTGTCGTAACTGTTGGAGATGATTGTCCTCTCTCAATCTGACCAAGCATCGGTTTGCTGACACCTGTCACTTCCGCTAATTCATCTAAAGTCATATTACGATTTTGACGGGCCTTCTTTAGCCGCTTTCCGATATTTAGATTGTCCATATTCATCCTCCTGGGAATATGTAAAAACATATTTTAATATATTATATCATATTTTTAGAAATTTTCAAGCGAGATAAATAAGGCTAAAAACACAAACCTCATATAAAAAAGATTTTTCAAACGATTTGGCAAAGCATAGAACATCATCAGCCTTCCGGAATATTATGACAATGACAATCCCGGAGTCAATACTCATGTGCGGTAAAGTAACACGATAATTAATTGACAGCCTCCATTATTCCGAAGGATTAAAGTCAGAGATTATTTTTAGAAAATTATAAACATTTTTAGTTTGCCGACCATTGTGTATAACCATATTGATATTCAGACTCTTCATATTGTGCGGCTTAAAAACAGCTATTTCTTCTCTGTTTGAAATAGTTGAATATGGAAGCAGCGATATCCCCATTCCAAGTGAAACGGAGTGAACAATCGCTTCAATCGTGAGTTTTGAAATAATTATACACGAATGTGTAAAGATTGTTTTTTACTAAATTCAATATAACAGAAAATTTAAAACTTGGAAATACATAAAAGCTTGCGTTTACCGTGCTGCATAGTATGATATGGCGCACTAAAAACGTGCTATAAAAACAGCAGCCAAAGATGCATAAACACTGGATTTTTTCAACTTTATGTTTTAAATCGTCACTTAAATAGCACAGAAAACCGCCGCTATGGCATTATCCATAGCAGCATACATAAATTCAGTTCATTACTCTTTATTCCTTTTTTCTTTATTAAGATATAATATAGCTAATAAAAACATCAAACCAAGAAGAACCCAGGGGAATGCTCCGTTTATAAAATCAATAAATGGATTCCCTTCAAATATTTCTCCAACAATAATTAAAATAGTTCCTATTACAATAGATATCCATGCAAATTTTATGATTTTTTTCTCCGCCTCAACAACCCTGGCATCTTTTTCTATTTTCTTCAACAATGCTTTATCTCCTTTCATCAATTCATCAAGACTTAATTCATATAGCTCGCTCATCCTAATAATACTTATAATATCAGGTAATGATTTTCCATTCTCCCAATTAGAGATAGTCTGTCTTGAGACCAGAAGATTCTCTGCTGCTTGTTCCTGTGTATATTTTTTTTGTATGCGAGCATTTTTAATTCTATCCGCTATCCTCATTGTGTGTCCTCCTTCATTTATGAGTTTACAAAATTGCTGTATATCTGTCTATCAAATGTCTTTTACAAAAGGGGAAATTCATGTAAAAGGACTTTTACATGGTATGAAATTAAAGAATAAATTCCATCTCCGTTATTATACTGTGAATAGTATAGCTGTTTAAGCGAACTGTATCAAGGATATTATTCTCCTTGCAGTTCATACTGCCAGTCTAACAATATCACGCCTAAGGATTTAGGCGACAAATATATGGACGTACGGAAAAGTCTCGGACTTGAATAATTCCGATAAAAATGGGATGCCCGGTTCTGTGGGTATCCCTCTTTTCTTGCCTGTAAAAATGCCGAATCCGCCTTCAAAACACATACTTCATTGTATCTTGGATGATTGCCCCGAAACTGTCTCCCTCAATGTTGACTTTCCTTATCCCATTGCCTTTAAAGGTAATCAATACATGGTCATCATCAATAAGGGATAAACTGATAATGTCGAGGTTTACGGATACAAGCGTCAGTTCAAAAATGCTTATAAATTCAGCTTTGCTCATAGGTTCTCATACTCCTTTCTATATGGTTGGCTTTTTGACATCAAAAAAGAGCCTGTTTTCCGGCTGGCTCAAAAGCCGTTTCTTAAGATTGTGTTTATTTCAATGAGAAATTAACACATATGAACCCGTATATTTTTCACTTGCGCTCCACTGCCAGATATGCTATATTATAGATAGAAAAAGGGAAAGCCATAGAAGCGGCTCTACCCCTTAAAAGTTTCAGTTACTACCTCATATGAAGTCAGCCGTCGCTAGTGGAAGTAGTGGCGGCTATTTTCTTTTGTCCTTAAAAACCTGATAAAGCAGGCTGATAAGGGCAACAATGAACGTACAGAATAAAAAGAAATCCTGATATGTAACCATTGTATCGCCCTCCTTTCTTTCGTCTGGAGGGCTGTCATACCCTCCGAAAAAACAAGAGGGGTAAAGCCGCCTTTGGCTCTATGGTTTCCCATAAAAAGAGTATAGCATTTATTTCCCTGTCAGGCAATCATAATGTTGAGGATGATAAAAAGCGCCCTTTATCAAAAGATAATTACTCAAACTTCCCACACTGATTCAGGAAATAAAGCCTTAATAAATGCAGGCTGAGACACAAACCAGTTGATCAGTTGCGTTTTTACTGCATTTGTGATCTTAATCGCCTCAG
>JAETSX010000204.1 GCA_021769425.1 Eubacterium sp. | reverse complement strand
CTTATTATACCAAAGACCAGGTGCTTTTTGTTGTCAAGGAATAAATATTTTGGCATTCAAAGTCAGAAAATTAAAGGTTTTTACCCGCTTTGGGATGTGGGAAGTTTGAGTTATTAATATTTTCCATGGCTTTTCCCTCCCAAAAGATATGTTCTTAATTATAGCATATCTTTCGGGAGTAATTCATCTATTTTGGCAAATTTTATTGCTCGTGAGTATATATTAAAAATAAGGTGGTGAATAGGGGGAAGTTGCATGACGGCGGGATTGAAGTTATGATCCTTGCGCAGGAGCAGGGAGCTGATCTGGTCAGCCTGGATGACAATGCAGCCAAGAAAACGGCTAAATACCTTGGGCTTACGGTTACCGGGACGCTTGGCGTACTTTTAAAAGCGAAACGCCAGGGCATAATAAGTGAGATCCGGCCGCTGCTGTCTAAAGTGCGGCAGAATGGCTTCTACGTCAGCGCTGACGTGGGAAATATGGTGCTGGAACAGGCCGAGGTTTATTTGTATCAACAGTTCTAAAATATCACTGTGGTTCATCCAATACTGAAAATAATGGCGGGCAAAATCCGATTTGCCCTGAAACAGCTTGAGATGGTAGTTTTCTAAAACTTCATAAGAACAGGTGCCGCGCTTCTAACTTCAGCACATCCGAAAGGTTGTCAAACGCCCGATAAGATGTTGTCCGCACCACTTCTGAAGCCTTTTGCAAATCACTTACTGTGATCTGATCAAAAGGCCTTTTCTTTGTACATTTCAAAGGACTGTTATAGATAAGTTCCGATGACTGTATAGCTCTTTTGTCTTTACTGATATGATACATAAAAATCACTCATTCCGTTCGTTTCAATTAGGCATAAATAGTAATGAAAAATATTATACGAAAAAAAATGTAGAATTATTCTTTTTATAATTGCCATTCCAGCTTGGAATTAGCGGCGGAGAACAGCTTAAAAAGCGTTGCCTTTTGCTTGTATCTTTGCCGGAAAAAGGTTTGGAAAGTGTAAAAAAGATTAAATGGCGGATGCGGCGATGGGAAATGACCCGTCTGCCCGGAGTGCTGCATAACCTTTGAACCGCTCAGACCGGGAATTTTTCATTTAGCAGTCAGGGGGCTTGCCGAACGCTCTTTTTCTGTCACTTGATAGATGAAAATAACAATATCATATTGTAATATGATATTACTCCGGCGGTTAAATATCACAGCATCTTACTTGCCCAAACCTCCATCTGCTGCGTTGTCATCAATCGCTGCAGCGCTCGCTACAGCTCAATCTTCCGCCTTGCATATGAAGATTTGTTCTGCGTAATATGCTGCGATATTTAACCGCCGGAGTAATAGCAAAAGTCGGGCAAGTGTCAGGAGGAGCAGAAATGAAAAAATATATTACAAAGGAAAATCTGGAAGAATACAGGAATTATCCTGAATTATTCACGGTACAACAGCATCAACCGCTGAGCCCCGGACAGTTACTGTATTTTAATTGAATATTGTCTTTCACTTATTTGGTGAATAGAAAAAGACCTCTATCTA
>JAETSX010000082.1 GCA_021769425.1 Eubacterium sp. | reverse complement strand
ATAGAGGTCTTTTTCTATTCACCAAATAAGTGAAAGACAATATTCAATTAAAATACAGTAACTGTCCGGGGCTCAGCGGTTGATGCTGTTGTACCGTGAATAATTCAGGTTTAGATATTTCATACCAATTTCTAACAAATTTTTCATTGTCTCCTGTAGAAAGCCCTGACTTTATATCAAATAAATCAACCAGTTTTTTTTCTAAAAATAATTTAAGCAAATTATCATTCGCCCAGTATAAAATAGGAAAGCCTCTAATAACTCTAAATTGTTCTATACACTTACAAAAAATATTTTCTTGAGATATTAGTGCTTTTTCTTTTAATTCAGAAGTTTGTATATCTACTAATCTACAAAATTTACTAACATAATTACGAATACTATTTTTTCCAAAACAATACGCTACAGTTTGAACAACCTCACCACTTATTTCCTCAAATGCATGAGAACCTAAGTGTACCATATTTATCAAATTATAAGACAAAAACTGATTTCTTGTTTTTTCAAAGGAAACCAAAAACATCCACGAATGTTGAGTAATCATTGAGCAAAAGCCATGTGCGCATAAAAATTGATTACATCTACTAATAAACACTGTGTACATATCATTTTTAAAATCTTCATATTTATTTTGTGCATATGAGGACAATTTCTTCCCCATTCCACTACTAGCCATATAAGGCGGATTCGTCACTACAATATCATACTTCTGTGATAAAATTTTTGCCTGTGTTGCCAATGTTGGAACTACCTGATTGCATTCATTATACCAACCGATCATAATAATATTTTCAAGCGTCGCTTCTGCTGCCAACTCCCATGCCTGCAAAAATCCGTCGTAATCCCTCTTTTCCACAGTCAGAATCGAACCATATTCCTTAGCGTCCACAAACGTATGTAATAAATACTGCAACGCTTCCCTATGTTCTTCCCGGAGCAGGAAATCTCCCATATCTTTGTCATACTGTATGCCGTTACTTTCCTGTATTGCACACAAATTAGGCTCTATCCCAAGAGCCAAGAATCTTCTGTTATAAGAACGGGCTTTCATCATGATTGCAAAGTACGCAAGCTGGAACGCGCGATCATCAATATCAAGACCATAAATGTTATTCTCTACAATACTCTTAGCCGCATCCCTTTGACCATACCCATAGCTTTCATATATCTGCATTAAGACATCAAAGGCATACACAAGAATGTGGCCGCTCCCCATACATGGATCAATAACCTTGATTTCTTCCGGCTTGATATTTTTATATTCTTCCCGGATTCCTTTCAGCTGCGCCTCCACTTCCGCTTCCTGCTCTGCCTCATCCAGATAATAGATCCATTGTTTTTCCAATTCTTCCTCTTCATGCCCTTCTAACCACAATCTGCCGATGCTGTTCTCCACCATGTAGCGCACAATCCAGTCGGGCGTAAAAAGCTGGGTGGCTGCCGGAATACGTTCTTTCGTAATTTTTACATTCTCTTTCAATAACGCAAACGCTTCATCTTTCGGCTCTGTATTATAATACTGATACATCCAGCCAATAATTTCCACCTGCCCGGTTGGCTTTCCATCCGCTCCAATATTGCTGATATTGAAGTCACTTTCTGCAATGTCATGTATCAGATGATACACAATGCCATCCTGATCTGTAACAGAAACATTTAATAAAAGTTCTGTATAATCAGATGTCTTTTCGAACAGTTTCGGCAAATACGGATTCAACGCATTACATTGTTTGATAAAAAGGAAGCGAAAAAGCGCATCCACCTGATTGTCATTTTTCAGCTGCAAAATATGTTCCGTTTCTTGCTCCGTGAACTCGATTTCAGCATCAAACGGCATTGTTACCAAATCTGGTTCCAGCTTCCCTCTTTCGGAAGATAATACCCGGATATGCGCCGGCATATAGTCATTGACCTCCATAAATCGGATTGCAATCAGGCGATTAAACCATGTATAAGCCACTTCCTCTATCACATTTCTGTATGCGCTTTTATACTCTGACTGTGACGCCTTTTTCCGGATTATGCTTACCAGTTCCCTGCGCTGCTTCATTTCCTCCTTCTGAATCGCGTAGGGCTCTTTGGTTCCAATATCATAAAATTCTGCATCCTGTGTAGACTGAGGCAGGGCGTCTTTGATCCCTTCCTCTGTGATACCTAACAGTCCTGCTTTATATGTAATATCTGCAATCAGTTTATTTCTCGCCCAGATAGAAAAATTCTTTATGGCTGTCTTATCCATACCAACACTCCTAAAATTCAATATTTACAATTGTATCTGCATCCAGCTCACTCATTAGCTTCAACCGAAGTTCCTCTATATAACGTTCTACATCTTCTTTATTTTCGATGTGCCATGATGAAGTTTTTGCTATTTTCTTGAATGAGATATTTTTTACCCGTTTACACTGATATCCATTTTCTTCTGCAACTTTACTTACCTGCTGCTCTATCAAATCTGTATCATACCGTCCCTTTTCTTTTGCCTCTGCCTCAAGTTTCTTTCTAATTTCTTCCGCCTTTTTTATAGCAATTTCCTGATCCAGCTGATCCATTTCATTCAAAAGACGGATTTTTAAAGTTTCTGCCCTGTCAGCATACCCTCTCAATGTAGATACATTCGTGCAGCCCTTTGCCCCGTTCTCAATTTCACGGAACAATTCAATATACCTGTTCTGCTTACTTTCTTTATATTCCTTTGTATTTAACACTTCAAACACTCTTTTCCCGGATTCTGACACGGAATCCAGGACAGGTTCAAGCTGTTCATCCAACACTTTCGTATATGCATCTGTAAACTGTTTCAACAGTTCCGGAAGCTTTGGAATATCTCCAAATGGTTTCTCCTTCTTTACAATTGTCCGGATTGCCTCCGCAACATTCTCCAGTTCAGCATCTACAATATAAGTTTTACTGTCATCATATTTTTCCAAATATAATAATGCCTTGTCAAAAATGCTTTTCTGTTCTCCTGCGAAAAATGCCTTAATTGGTTCATAGTCTTCTGCAAAATCAAGCAAGTCATCCTGCTTTTTGGATATTGTCTGGAAAAATTCTGCCGGAGACTGAATCTGCACAATATCCGACATGGTTCTGATACCCTCTTCCACTACTTTTAATCCCGGATACTTAGCCCTGTCATAATCCTTTTTCACAACCCGAAGTTCTGTCATAAGTTTATTTGCAAATGAAAGAAAGAAATTCATGACTGCATCTTCATCCTCAGAGGGATTGCTGGTATGGAACAGTTCTTTTAAGACATTGCGAACTGCTTTTTTATCTTTATCAGCTACACGGACACGCTCCTCTAACATCAGCTTTTCTGCAAAAGCTTTCTTTGTGATATAATTGATGATTTCCTCTGCTTCCTTATTCATCATGGTAACACTTGCGCCATTCACAGAAAAAGATACATCTCCTCTCTTGAACAGTTTTGCAACAAGCCACTGAACGTCACTTTCTACAAATCCATAAGGAGCTTTCATAAATCTATCCTTTATGGATTTCATGGATGTCTTTACGTGCATCCGGCTGTTTCCTGCAACATACTGTAATACATCATCAAGTGCATGGACATTGGGCTCTGTACCGCCTTCCAGATTAAGGGTAATCTGATTGCTGTTTTTCAAGAGTTTTCTAATGTCATCCTCTCCCATGGCAGCGTCAATATAATCCAGTTTGTGATATACGGTCTTTACTAATCTGTTCAAAGCTTCACCGATTCTTGCCGACACATCTTTTACACTGATCTGCGCCCGATCCCCATTCACATAAATAACTGCATCCTTTAAGGATTCTGTCAGGAACAGCTTGGCATTACTGTTACGCTCACTCATTTCCAGTCTTTTTGCTTCCTTGATGCTCTCATACTTGGATAATGCAGAAGAGGTATTTAATCGCAAAAATTTTTCAATCTTTAAATATCTTTGTATCTCATCCAGAAACACACGGTCATCCGGAAGAACTGCCAGCACTTCCCTCCCCTGTCCGGATACCATTCTAAGGGTTGTTTCATCTGTGCTATAATCAGAGGCCGGAGTAAGAACACGCACCCCAATGTCAAAATTCTGTGTGGACTTATAAGGTCTGTCATCCACACTCTGATTGAAAGAAAAGGAATACCTGCCGCCTAACGCAGGATATTTATATTTCTTATCTTTAAAAATATCCTCATAAATCATTTCAGATACTTTATTGATAATCTCCGCCATCTCTACGCTCTGGCTTTCAATTTCTCTGTTGATTTCCTGTTCTTCGTCTGTAAGGAATACATAAATATCCCCATTTTTCTGTACAAGGTTCTGACGTATCAACACTTTCAATGCGTCTTCTACTTTTTCCTTCAGCCCAATTCTGTCATCATCAATATTGGACGCCATGAGACTTGTAATATTGTCAATATTTGCTATCACAACCTTTTCAACGTACTTAATCATGAAAAGCACTTTAAGGACATCCACTGCAAATACTTTTTCTTTGTGTTCCGGGTTGATCCTATCATTCTCATATGCCCGGATAATGACTCCACGGTGGCTGTGATCTAAGAAATTTTCCAGCGCATCATAAAAAGCATGGAATGGAATAATTGTTCCTACTTCATTTTCCTTATATTCCATTGCTGACTCTTTAAACATTGCCAGCATGGAACGTTCTCCTTCTGACAGATGCTTTCCGGATGCACCGTGGGTACGAATGGATGCCAATACACTTGCAAGCAGATTGAATTGATAAGGCACAAATGGATATACACACACAAAATCATTTTCATCTGCATACAATTTCTTTTCCACACCATCATGAAATGTAATCAGGTTCTTAATGATCGTGGATTTCTGACCATATAATAAACGTAAAGTCTGTGCAGGAGTCTCTTTCTTTTCCAAGATTCTTTTCTTAATGACTTCATCTACATTTGCAGATGAAAGAGATAACCTGGTATCAAAACGCCCCTGTATTTTTGAAAAATCATTGCCCTTTACCTTTGTCACGGAATCAATATCCTGCTGACTGGTTACAATTACCCATGCCTTACCCATACATTCCTTGCCAAGCTCTTCTGTTACGGTCTGTAGGTTTAACATCAGCTTTGAGTCTTCTCCGATATACTGACCAATTTCATCTACCAGGAAAACTACATGGTGATGATTCCCCTTGCGGTCAATATACGCTTTCACACGTTTTGCAAAATCCTCTATACTAATCTGATATGGTTCCGCTGCCTTTTCACACCAGTTACGTGCAGCCGCCTCACTCATAAATTCCATTTCGGTAAGAACTTCCACAACATCATCCTGAATAAAATCAAAGTCCTGTCTGGAATCTTCCCATGCCTCTTTGTAAATTTCTTTAAATTTCTGCTTAAACTCATCATACCGGCCTTCCTCTGTCAGCTTCCTTTCCAAGTCTGCCAAAAAAGGGATTGCTCCACAAAAACCCTGCATTTCATGAAATACTTTTAAGAAGACCTGAACGATTGCATCCTTATTCTGTTTGCTGCCTCCGTCGCTTTTAGAGTCTATATTAAAAAGCACAACATCCGTATCCGTATCGGCTGCAAGCTTCATATCTGCAAGCACTTCTCTGTCTTCAATCTTTTTATCCTCTGTAAAATAATCAATGGCTTTTCTATCGCCCACGGATTTATTTTCCAGCAAATAAGAAAGGATCTTTAAAAAATGAGATTTACCGCTTCCGAAAAAACCGGAAATCCATACGCCCATTTTCGGAGTAGCGCCGACAATCCCCTTTTTATACGCGGAAAAGAAATTTGCAAAATGTTTCTGTAATTCCTTTGTCACTACATACTCTTCCAATTCCTGCGCCACATTTTCTGCTTTACTCTGGCCTACAATGATTACGCCCTGTATGTCACGGTCTATCTCTTTTTCAAACATTTCTTTCATTATCATTTGCTGTACCCTCCTAAGAAATAATTCCTTTTCATCCTTCCATTACTGACCTGCATTTTGCTTTTTCAGCCTATCGAACTAGGCGGAATGCCCGATAATAATTGTCTTCCGGATATTCATTAAAAATGATTAGCTCCTGTTCGGTGTAAGTGCCCGGATAGAATAAAACCATAGGTACACTTGCAAAAGTCTGAGGCATATTGTAGAGAATTTTGTTAAACACTTCCGGAGCCTGCAGCAGCGGGAAACACTTTCCTACCCCAGTCAAAAACACTACTGCATTCTTCGGCGTATGCTCTGCAATATATTTTACCAGCAGGTTCTCCTTATCCGTAATTTTTAGCGTATGCTGGATAGCATCCTGCAGCTTCTTTATGCCGCGCTTTTCTTCCTGCGCGTAACATTTTTCCATAAAGTTCTTGCTTTGCAAGTGGTCTATGATCAGATCATATAAATCATATACCATCAGTTCAAAACCATCTGTTCCTTTGAGATTTTTACTTTTCAAAGAGGAAATTTTATTTCTTACCGTCAGCTCATCTTCCGGCGCATAATCAAACACCCAATAGTTGACCTCATTTGCCTTTCCCTTTGTCTGTCTGAAAGATGGTTTCTTTATCATCAATTCCATCTGCTCTAACCGTTCTTCAATATTTGTCATCATCTTACCCCCGAGAGAGCCTTTACCATCGGCTCCATATCATTGTCTGCAAGCCATCTTTCCATATCCGGTTCTAAAATCGGTTTGAAGATTTTTCTTACATCCTTCCCCTTATCTGTCATACCAGCCTCAAATAAAAATGTTTTATAATTCCTCCCCAATTTTGCAATAGTGGCGTCTGTCCATCCAGCTACTTTTTCACTTTGCAGCTGCTTGTCCTTAAAAAACAGACTTAAATCCCCTGGCTTATACTCATTGCTTCCAATGATCATTTTCTCCCGTATTACCTCATACACAAAATCAAAAAATAGCGTGTCATTTGCCATAACTGCAGCAAGATTAAAAATTTTCTGTGCCGCTATATCTCCCTTTAAAAACACCGGATAAAAACTGTTCCCCATCCCTTTGATTCTTGACGATACCGTATTGAAAATCTGTGCTGCTCTATCTGGCGTAGATGCTGCAAATATATTTTCATTTCTGCACAACTCTTTAATATCTTCAAAACTCTTTCCCTCAGACAACAGCTTTACCTCGTTGCGAAATTCCATAAACCAAAAAGAATGCTTGACTGCTCCAGCGCTATATTCCTTTCTTTCCATGTATCTATACACCTTTCCATTATCTATCATAGATGATTTTACCATAGATTCAATCGAAATGATACTGAATAATGCAAGTCCCGGAGCAATCATACAGCAAGATGCAGAATGAACGAATTTTATTATGTTTCTATTATCACAGCCTGTCAATTCCGCCAGACAGGAAAAAGGGACTGTCGGAAAATGGCAATTTACCACAAGCTATAGTTGTAATTTCTGAGATTTCACAACTATAGCTTATGTGTAAATTTCATTTTCCGACAGCCCCGATAAAATCTATACCCGTGAGCCAAATGATTTGCCGGACGGCAGGCTGAGCATGATGGGGTTTCCTATGAAAGTCTTCGACTTTCACAGCATGGATGGCCATGCGGCCCGTCGCACGACAGGCTAAGCATGATGGGGGTTTCCTATGAAAGCAACGAGATAGAATTACAACGCATTTATCTTTGTGCTACACATGAATCTCAGCCGTCACGCCCAACATTTCCTTGCGCTCCTCCAGCACAGGCCGCACCGCTTGTTCCAGGAATTTCTCTACCTGTAAGGGCGCCCGTCCCACATACTTGGAAGGCTCCATGGAGCGTTCCAGCTCTTCCAGCGTCAGATTAAAGGCCGGATCGGCCGCAATCAGTTCCAGAAGGTTGTTATCCTTTCCTTCTTCTTTGACATTTCTGCCTGCTTCCATGGAAAGCTGACGGATTTTTTCATGCATTTCCTGACGGTTGCCGCCGTTTTTCACAGCATCCATCATAATGTTTTCCGTTGCCATAAAGGGCAGCTCCGCCATCATATGTTTGCGGATCACTTTCTCATATACTACAAGACCGTCCACCACATTCAGGCACAAATCCAGAATGCCGTCAACGGCAAGGAATCCTTCCGGCACCGACAGACGCTTGTTCGCGGAATCATCCAGCGTCCGCTCAAACCACTGGGTGGCAGAGGTAATGGCCGGATTCAATGCGTCCACCATCACATAGCGGGCCAGAGACGCAATCCGCTCACTGCGCATGGGGTTGCGCTTATAGGCCATGGCAGAGGAGCCAATCTGATTTTTCTCAAAGGGCTCTTCCACTTCTTTTAAATGCTGCAAAAGCCGGATGTCATTGGACATTTTATGGGCGCTGGCTGCAATTCCTGCTAAAATGTTCAATACTCTTGTGTCCACTTTTCTGGAATAGGTTTGCCCGGAAACTGCATAACATTCTTTGAATCCCATTTTTTCGGCGATCATGGGATCAATTTTATCAATGGTTTCCTGATCTCCTGCAAACAACTCCTGGAAGCTTGCCTGAGTGCCTGTAGTTCCTTTGGAGCCTAACAGCTTCAGGCTTCCCATCACATACTCCAAATCCTCCAGATCCATCAGAAATTCCTGCAGCCATAAGGTGGCGCGTTTTCCTACCGTAGTGGGCTGCGCCGGCTGAAAATGGGTAAATGCAAGGGTGGGCAGCTCTTTGTAAGCATCTGCAAACTTAGCCAGTTCTGCAATGACATTTACCAGTTTCTTCTGTACCAGCTTCAGGGCTTTGTCCATGACAATGATATCGGTATTATCTCCCACATAGCAGGAGGTTGCGCCTAAATGGATAATTCCGGCTGCTTTGGGGCACTGCTGGCCGTAAGCGTACACATGGCTCATCACATCATGCCTCACCAGCTTTTCCCGTTCCTTTGCCACTTCATAGTTGATGTCCTCGGCATGGGCTTTCAATTCCTCGATCTGTTCCTGTGTAATGACAGGCTTGCCATTCTCGCTTAATCCCAGCTCCATCTCTGTTTCCGCAAGGGCAATCCATAATTTTCTCCAGGTGCAAAACTTCATATCCGGAGAAAAAATATACTGCATCTCCTTGCTTGCATAACGCTCTGACAATGGGCTGTTGTATCTGTCTGTCGCCATTGATGTTCTCCTTCCTCAATTGTTATCTCTCAAAATCTCCGCGGATGTCTTCTGCCGGCGGTTCCATGGGGTATTTCCCGGTGAAACATCCCTTACAAATAGGCAGACCCTCAGACATTTCGTTCAGCCGGTCAATCTTTAAATACCCCAGGGTATCGGCTCCGATGATCTGACGGATTTCTTCTACAGAACGGCTGCAGGCAATTAACTGCTTCCGCTCCGGAATATCCGTCCCGAAATAGCAGGGCCACAGAAACGGCGGAGAAGAAATGCGCACGTGCACCTGGGCGGCGCCGGATTCCCGAAGCATCCGCACAATCCGGCCGGAAGTAGTTCCCCGCACAATGGAATCGTCAATCATAATCACCCGTTTCCCCCTGACTGCTTCCGACAGCACATTCAGCTTTATGCGCACACTGGATTCCCGGCTGCTCTGCTTCGGCTTGATAAAGGTGCGGCCCACGTAACCATTCTTCACAAATGCATTGCCGTAGGGAATGCCGGATTCCATAGCATATCCCAAAGCCGCCGCGTTGCCGGATTCCGGCACGCCCACCACAAGATCCGCCTCCACCGGGGAGTCCATAGCAAGAAACTGCCCTGCCCGGATTCTTGCGGCATAAACGCTTACCCCGTCAATTCGGCTGTCGGGCCTTGCAAAATAAATATATTCAAAGATGCATCTTGCCTCCTGCTCCCTTGGCAGACAAAGGCTGGTATCCGACTTCATTCCTTCCGGCGTAATTGTCACCACTTCTCCCGGAAGGACATCCCGTACAAATTCCGCCCCAATGGTCTCCAGGGCGCAGGTCTCAGAAGCAAGGATATAAGCATTCTCCCGTTTTCCAATGCAAAGGGGCTTAAATCCAAAAGGATCTCTGGCTCCGATTAATTTCCGCGGACTCATCACCACCAGAGAAAACGCCCCCTTCAGCTTCTTTGCCGCCCGGCACACCGCATCCTCCACGTTATGGGTATTCAGCCGCTCTCTGGCAATGTGGTAGGCAATCACTTCGGAATCAATGGTGGTCTGAAAAATCGCTCCGGTATACGCTAAATCCTCACGCAGTTCATTAGCGTTGATTAAATTCCCGTTGTGGGCAAGCCCCAGCGTTCCCTTCACATAGTTCAGCACCAGGGGCTGGGCGTTTTCCCGGGTGGAAGCTCCCGCCGTGGAATAACGTACATGGCCGACGCCGATGTCTCCTTTCATGCCCTCGAAAGATTCCTGGGTAAAAACCTCGTTGACCAGGCCCATGCCTTTCTGGGAAACCACTTTGCCCTTGGGTCCTTTGGTGTCGCTGACTGCAATTCCGCAGCTTTCCTGTCCTCTGTGCTGTAAGGCAAACAACCCATAATAAATGGTGGACGCCACATCATTTCCGTCAAAATCATAGATGCCAAATACACCGCATTCTTCATGCAGCCTGTCGGAATCCATACTTAATGCCATTTTACTATCCATATCTGTTCTCCAGTCAATTGTACGCAACGTTCTTCCTGTCAGTGATTCTATACTTGATTTGCTGAAATTCCTTTCAGTAATTTTATTTTTGATTTGCTGAAATTCCTTTCAGTAATTCTATTTTTGATTTGCTGAAATTCCTTTCAGCCAAATCTCTGAGACCGTCTCTCTTAAGCAAATTTCTCTCCGGTCAGAAGCTCATAAGCTTCTTTGTATTTATCCACAGTCTTTGTAACCACTTCCTCAGGCAGCAGATAATCGCTGTCCGGATTCTGCTTCAGCCAGTCTCTGACAAACTGCTTGTCAAAGGAAGGCTGTGATTTTCCAGGCTCATATCCTTCCAAAGGCCAGAATCTAGAGCTGTCCGGGGTCAGCATTTCATCACCCAGAACCACAGTTCCATTTTCGTCCAGGCCAAATTCAAATTTGGTGTCTGCAATGATAATTCCTTTGCTTAATGCATACTCCGCACATTTCTTATATAAATTAATGGTACATTCCTGAATCTGCTTCGCATAATCTGCGCCTTTGCCGGGATGAAGCTTTTCCAAGATCTCCACACTATCCTCAAAGGTGATATGTTCATCATGAAGCCCCAGCTCTGCCTTGGTGGTAGGGGTATAAATAGGCTCCGGCAGCTTGTCCGACTCCTTCAGCCCCTCCGGCAGCTTGATTCCGCAGACTGTCCCGTCCTTCTGATAGCTCTCCCATCCGCTTCCGGTAATATACCCACGGACAATGCATTCCACCGGCAGCATATCCAGCTTCCTGCACTTCATGCTGTTTCCGTCAAAATTCTCATTGCGGAAAAATTCCGGCATGTCTTCCACATTGGTAGAAAGCATATGATTGGGTACGATATCCTTGGTAAAGTCAAACCAAAATTTGGACATCTGTGTCAAAATAGCACCTTTTTGGGTGATTTTGTTTTTTAAAATAACGTCAAAAGCCGAAATTCTGTCTGTGGCAACAATAATAAGGTTGTCTCCATTGTCATAGACTTCACGCACTTTTCCTTCTTTTACTGGTTTAAATTCCTGAATACTCATTGTTTCCTCCATTCTTCGGAACAGCCCCGGCATACTCCGGAAATCTGAAAGCCTCGTATTGGGCTAATTTCCTGTGAAAAACTTGGGGACTGTCCGTCTTCCGATATCCTGCTAATATATCGGATTTATTATAATACAGGGGATTTTAATTCGTCAATGAATATTTTTCTTGAGTTTCCGCAGTTTTATCCACAACCACCTGATTTTATCAGCACTATAATAAACAACTTCCAAAAAATGCCTAAAATGTAAGGAATCCTATTTCTTTTTGATGTAAAATTAAGCTACTCAACAAAAATCTTACTATATATTTGGCGATTAAAAACTGCCAAATATATAGACCTCCGGGGGATGCGCACTCGCACGAATATATATATGCCGTAAAGCGGCCGTGCTCGGCGCAGATGGCGATAATTAATCGCCATCTATATAAACAACCTGAATCCGTGAAACTCAAATTATGTAAATGCTAACAGTACCAGTAATTATGCAGTTTCTATGTGCATAATTCATATTTTACAAATTCACCTATTTGGTACATTAAAAATGCT